>CAYTKQ010000020.1:0-57715 GCA_964438705.1 uncultured Christensenella sp.
TTTCTTTCTAGTATACCGAATGATTTTGTGTCCATCAAATCGGGAATAGGCGCATAGACGCGGGGCGGTACCCGAGAGAAGCAATTCAGTTATGGGAAGAAGTAACCACAATTCTACCGGGAGATATTGTGGAAGTTATGTTCGAGCAATATAGGAAGGAATATAGTGATGTTTACTCATCTGCTAAAATAATCGAGTTTGCGCGAGAAGAAATTTTGGCAGATATTGCGGGAAAAATGAACCCGTTATCAGAAATTCCGGAGGTGCGCGAGGCGGTGGGACGCTTCTATGACGAGATATACGGAAAAGGAGCGGGAGAGGAGTTCCAAAGAGGAATTGAAGGAAGCCGATACAGCGTGAGAAAAGCAGCGGAAGAACCCGCTGCTTTTTCAATGGGAAAAGAGCGGGACGATGCGGCAGAGATCATGGACTATTTCGAGGGAACGAAGGCAGAGCAAGGACGGGAGATGAGCCTTGATGAGATGATGGAAGAGGCAGCGCGAAGCGAGGAGGGGATGAGCGCGGAGGAAACGGACGCGGCGGCGCGGGAAATTATGGAAGAGATGGGGGGTGGAAACAAATTTGACAGCAATAGCGCAGATGCTATAATGAGGGAACAGGAAATGACAAAAGAGAACTTCAAGCTACTAAACGAGTTGTCAAATAGTAATTTGAAGCATAACGTAGATGATGTGATTGCAATAACTAAAACTAATTCCGGAAAGTTGATTTGGCTTGAAAATGGGAATGAACTTGCTGGATTAGTACATATTGTAAAGGAACATGGTATCGATTTTATAAATAAGGGAATTTCACAATATGAAATATCACATTATCTTATTGAAGCAATAAATAAAGGTAAAGTTATAGGTTATCAAGGAAGAGGGACAGGCAGACCGATCTATGAATTTGAATATAATGGAACTATTCAATTTGTAGCAATCACTATCGGTGATAATGGGTTCATAGTAGGAGCAAATCCTGTATCAATGAAGGAGAATAGGTGATGAAAAAGTTAAAAGTAATGTTGGAATATAAATGTTTTCCCATATGGTTGTATGATGAGGATGAACAACTGTTAAGAAATGATTTGCCAGATGAACTACAAGGGGACGCAGAAATAGATTCTTTATGCGTTGAGCTTCAAGAGGAATTTGATAGCTTGTTTCAGAACAATAGGAAGGAATTCAAATATAAGGGCTTTTTAAATACTAATGGAAAAGCTCTATTCTTAAAAAAAGTAAATGAAATAGAAAGGATACTTCGTGAAAGGGTAGGAAATGAGTATAGAGTAATTAACGCAATAGAGTCTAAAAATTTGTAAAGCAAGTTGCTATGGGTATTTCTAAAAGTTTTGAATTAAGGATTTTCTTAAAGTTTGACCAAGCTATCCATGTCGGGTGGATGGCGGGTTTTGGCAGGCAGGGTATGATATAATGCCAATATGGAGAGGTGCAGGAAAAGAGCGGAGCGACCGCTCTTTTTTTGTACGCCAAATTTGAAATGGAGGTGAAGGGCATGAATAGCGATATTTGTCCGGAATGCGGGTGCTCGCTGCGGGTGACGGGGAGCAAGAACGTGATCGAGGGGGATGAATCGAAGGAGACACAGACGCGGCTTTTTTGTGTGTTGACGCTGGAATGCGTGAATGAGCGATGCGCGGCCTGCGGCGTGAAGAAGGAAATACGCAATGAACAGCCCATTGGCTGAGGGACAGGCCGGAATGCGGACGGAAGAAACGACGCAGCCGGCGGGAAGGGAAGACCATGGAAGATGAAATGATGTTTGAAACATGCGCCGAGCCGTCAGAAGAAATGACGGCGGAGCAGGAGGCTGATTTTGAAGCGGAGCTCGGTGGGAACGCAACGGCGGCGAACGCCGGAAAAGAAACAATGGCCCAAAAAGACGACGCGGATATCAGCGCAGAGGATATCGAGGGGGCGGCAATCGCTTCCGACGAAAAAACGGACACGCACAAAAGCGGCGTGACCGTAATGCTCGACGGTCAGGCGTACACGTTTTCGCAAGAGGAACTTGAGAAGCATACACCTGCACCGAGTGAGGAAAGACGTATGCTGGAGCAGGTCGCGGCACAGGCGGGGATCGGCTTTGACGAGCTGATGCGGCAGATGGAGGGCTCTTTGGAAGAAGCAAAGAGCGGTCTGCGCGCGGAGCAGCTTATGGAGCAGGGTTATGACCCCGGAATGGCCCGGCACATTGCGCAGATCGAGTTGGAGAACGCCAAATATAAGGGCGGACAGCAGATCGGGCGTGCGGAGGCGAAGATATTTGACGGGATCGCGGAATTTGAAGCGATGTTCCCGGATGTCGGGGACCTTCCGCATTCTGTGGTGCGCGAGATTCGGGCGGGGGCAACGCCTGTGGCGGCGTACCAGAGATACCTGATAAAAGAGCGCGACCATGAGCTGCAAATACTGCGGCAGGAAAAAAAGAATAGGGAAACATCGCCGGGGAGCATCCGGGGGATGGGCGTGGAGGCAGAGGACCCGTTTATCGTGGAGCTGATGAAATAGGGCCACCTACGCGAGACACAAAGCAACAAAAACTAAGAACACATGAAATGTCCGCAGAGACCGAGCCATAGGCGACGGACGAGGCGTGACAGAAATTTGAAACGACTGAAAGGAGTTTTACAAGGTATGGCAGTTAATTTGGCAGGAAAGTATAGCGACAAGATCGCGGAAAAGTTTACGAAGGAAAGCTATGTAGCAGGGAACGCTTCGAACGAGTATGATTTTGCGGGCGTGAAATCCATCTCGATCTACACGCCGCAGACGGTGGATCTCAACGATTACAAGCGCACGGGCGAGAACCGTTTCGGCACGCCGGTGGAGATGCAGGACACCGTACAGGAGGTGGAGCTTTCACAGGACAAGGGCTTTTCCATCACGATTGACAAGGGCAACAACATGGATCAGATGAACACAAAGGGCGCGGCAAAGATGCTGAATGCGCAGATCAAGGAGCAGGTGGTGCCGTATATGGACAAATATACGCTCAAGAGATGGGTGGAACAGGCGGGCACGATCGCTGCGCTTGCGGCGGCGCCCACGAAGGAAACGATCGTTGAGGCAATTTTTGAAGGCGCGAAAACGCTGGACAACGAGCTTGCCCCCGACGACGAGCGGGTGCTTTACATCCCGACGACGAGCTACAACATGCTGCGGCTTTCAAAGGAATTTCTCGCGGTGGATACGCTTGCGGAGAAGGCGCTTTCCAAGGGATATGTGGGCATGATCGCGGATATGCAGGTCATCAAGGTACCGGACGTGTATTTCCCGGCGGACGCGTATTTCCTCATCACGTACAAGGGCTCGGTCATCAACCCGAACAAAATCAAGACCATGCGTGTGTTAAACGACGTTGCGGGCATCGATGGCAGCGTGCTGGAGGGCCGGAACTACTTTGACGCGTTTGTGCTGGGCGCGAAAGCGGGCGGCGTTTACGCGGCGGTGGACGCTGCGAAGGTGACGGCGGCACCGAAGATCAGCATTGCAAGCGGTTCGGCGAGCATCACGGCTGTTTCGGGCGTGACGTTCCAGTATACGACGGACGGCACGGACCCGCGTTATTCCAAGAACGCGAAGGCATACACCGCGGCGGTGAGCCTCGAGGCGGGACAGACGTTTAAGGCGTTTGCGGAGAAGGAAGGCAACTATCGCTCGGCAGTCGCTTCGGCGAAGGCGTAAGACGAAAGGCAGGGCTTCCCTGCCTTTTCCGCAGGCCGTTTGTTTCGGCAACATCCCCTCCCCTTCTTTTGAACGGCCTGCGGAAAGGGAAAAGAAAAAGCGGTCAACGACCGCTTTTTCAGGGAAGAGAGTATATGGATTTTACCAAGGTTCGCCGGGGCAAACGGTCGTTGGACCTTCGCGGTTCAGATAGCCGCTTTTGCCTTTGGCATCGACCCAGCTGACATAAACTTGTTTGGCCTCGTCTCTGGCGCGGGATAAGGCTTCCTTTTCCGCGCTCGTCTTATCGAGATTTTCGACATATTCTTCGCGGCCGCTTTCGCGGTCTCTTACAATTACTTTGTACGTCATGATGAAACCTCCCTTTCATTCATACTTCCTGTTGGTATATTGATAACCGGAAAAAAGAGGGGAAAACATCAATTTTGAACGGGCAGGAGGAACAGGATGACAGAAAAACAGGAACGATTTTGCAGGGAATATTTGAAGGATCGGGACGCGCGGGCTGCGGCGATGCGTGCAGGATACAGCTCTGCACGCGCGGTGCGGACAGCGGGGGAATTATTGGAAGCACCGGAGGTGCGGGCTTACATGGCAAAGACTGATGCGGAAACGGAAAAAAAGCGGGTGGCGGCGACCCCGGAGATATTGGAATATTTCACAAAGCTGATGCGGGATGAGGTGTTTGAGCAGCGGGTGGAGGTCAATAAGGCGACGGGCGAGGAAACCGTGATCCGGCAGCCGGTGAAGGTGGCGGACAGAACGAAGGCGGCTGAATTTCTCGCAAAATATTACAACATGCTGGGAGAAAAGGAAGCGGGCGATGGGGTGATTCGCGTGGAGCTTGACAAGGACGTGAAGAAATGGGCGGAATGAATGTTTTTAAGATGGAGAAGCCGTATCCGAAGCAGGCAAAGTTTTTTTCGGCGCGGGCAAAGTATGTGGCGTACGGCGGCGCGCGGGGCGGTGGGAAGAGCTGGGCAGCGCGCATGAAGGTGGCGCTGCTTGCGCTGCGTTATGACGGGATACAGATATTGCTGCTGCGGCGCACCCTTCCCGAGCTAAAGGAAAATCATGTGGTGGCGCTGATTAAAATGCTCAAGGGGATCGCGCAGTATAAGGACAGCGCGCGGGAGTTCCTTTTTCCGAACGGCAGCAGGCTGCGGCTTGGATATTGCGCGGGCGAGCGCGACGTGCTGCAATATCAGGGACAGGCGTACGATGTGATTTTTTTGGAGGAGGCGACACAGTTTACGGAGTTTCAGTATCAGACGCTGACGGAATGCAATCGTTCGTCGGGCATGTGCGCACAGGCTTTTTTGCCGCGCATGTATTTGACGTGCAACCCCGGCGGCGTGGGGCACGCGTGGGTGAAGCGGCTGTTTATCGACAAGGATTACCGCGCAAGCGAACGAGAGGAGGATTACGCGTTTATTCAGTCTTTGGTATATGAAAACGATTACTTGATGAAGCATTCGCCCGACTATGTACGCACGCTGGAGAATTTGCCGGAGGACCGGAGGAAGGCGATGCTTTACGGGGACTGGGATATTTTTGAGGGGCAGTATTTTGGGGAGTTCAAGCGGGAGACGCATGTGATGGAGCCGTTTGTGATCCCCGCGCACTGGCGGCGGTATGTGAGCTTAGATTATGGCCTCGACATGCTGGCGTGTTACTGGATCGCCATCGATGAGGAGGGGAACGCGTATGTTTACAGGGAGCTTTATAGGAGCGGGTTGAAGGTGTCGGACGCGGCGGGAGAGATTTTGCGGATGACGGACGCGGCGATCGACACGTATTACGCACCGCCCGATTTGTGGAACCGGCATTCGGACACGGGAAAGAGCACGGCGGAGATTTTTTCGGAGCATGGGATTTTCCTCGTGCGGGCGCAAAATGACAGGGTGCAGGGATGGTATAACCTCAAAGAGTGGTTGAAGCCTTATGAATGCGAGGACAGGCAGGCCGCGCATTTGCGTATTTTTGAGAACTGCGTGAATTTGATCCGCACGCTGCCCGCGCTGCGCTATGGCGACAAAAACCCGAACGACTGCGCACGAGAGCCGCACGAGCTGACGCACGCGCCGGACGCGATCCGTTATTTTGTGGCGGGCCGACCGCTGCCGACCCAAGCGCCGAGGCCGCCGCGCGAGGAGGACGCGCCGGAGTTTGACGAGCAGGTCGATGAGATCATTGGATTTGGGAAGTGAGGAGAGCGCTTGAAAGAGGGCGCGGAAAGGAAGGAAAAGATGGCAGGAGATATTAAAAATGTGTTATTGGGAGCGGCTATGACCGGAAAAAAGGTGATTGAGGAGCAGCGGAGGAGAGAAGAGGAGCGCCGCCGCAGGGAGGAAATGCTTCGAAGGCAGCAAGAGGAAGCGCGACGACAAAGGGAAGAAATGCTTCAAAAGCAACGGGAGGAGCAACGGCGCAAACGGGAAACGGAGGCGAACCGGCGGGCGGAAGAGACGCTGCGTAATGTGGCGACGGGCGCGGTAGTGGGGGCTGGTCTTGCGCGGGGAAGAAAAGGAGCGGGGACGCAGGGGACCCGTGCACCGGAGGGGAACCGTTCGCAGAGCAGCGGGGTCGACGGGCAGACGGAAAACGAGAGCAAGAGAATTGAGCTACCACAGCCGACAACAAAAAGCGGAGCGTGGGAGCTTCCAACACCGCAGTCCACAGCGTGGGATACGATATTCAAAAGAGCGATCGAAAGGGCACGGGAAGGTGCGGCGCACAGCCCGAAAACAACGGCTGAAGAAAGCTTTATCAGACGTGGGCCGGACGTTTATCAACCATGGGGAACACAACCGAAGAACGGCGGAATCAAGAAGGAAACAGAGATTCGAACCGACCCGGGGTTTTTGAAAGGCAGTTCGGATGAGGACGCGCCAACAGAGGTTGTGCCACGGGGAAAGGCGGATGCTGTGCAAATGCCGTGGTGGCAGTCGATGAGAGAGCAAAATCAAGTAAAACCCGCAAATATGCAGACGGGGGACGCAGCCGCATCTGATTTTTGGGCGGTGGAAAAGAAATCAAACTTCGAAAAAGAAACGCTGACGGAACAACCGAAGCCAATATGGAACGGAGCGAAACGTTTTGACGAGGATGTGCCGGAACTGGAGGCACTTTTTGCAGACGCATGGAGGGACAACCAAAAGCGCGGTACGGATGATGAGGAACGGATGGCGGAGGCGATTTGGCGAGAGGCGGACGGAGGAACGGATGGCTTCATACGGGGGAACGGGAAAAATGCGCAAAAGGCGATGGAGATGGTGTATAATGGGGGGGAGAAAGCTTTGAGCGGCACAAGCAGATTGCTTGCTGAGGCAGTGGAGAATGAGCAAGAGGAGATTCCTAAAAATGTTTCGGAAATATCGTCGGAGGTTATTGCGGAAAAATACAGACCACAGCCGGGGGATTTTGTGGTGCCGGAGCTCCCGATGAATGAGAGAGGCTCCAGTGGAAAGGATATAGAGAACAAGACAAAAATTATCGGGGTTTTGGATGTATGTTTAGAAGATGAGCGGCTTGGAAAAGAAATCAAGGACAGCATAGCGAGAGGGAATACAGAAGGGAATTTTTCTAACGTCGTAATCAAAGATTATCAGGAAAAATATATAAGTGATGAAGAAGCAAGAGAAATTAAACGGGTAGACGAACAGACCAATCTTTGGGGCAAAGCTGTGACTAATGTTGCATTAGCGGCCTTGCTGAAAGGGGCGGCAAAAGGCGGACATGCCTTAATTGAAAAAGTGGTTCCCGCAATTTTGGGAGGCGCAACACTTGCAAAAGAAGGATATGATGTTGCGACTGATGACTATAAAGAACCGAAGGCAGGGAATTATATTGAGGCGACAGTAGTTATTGGACAGGTGAATGACCAAAACGGCAAAAAAATATATCCTGCAAGAGAAGTTAAACTACGAGTTTGCGCAGATGATTTTGAAAATTCGGCGATCAATCAATTTTTGCCGACAACATTATGAAATGAAGGAATGTAACATGAATGAAGTAAAGCGAAGGCCGACTTATTGGAAATGGTTTTGGATTACGGTGGGAGTGAAAGCGAACTATTATCCGTGCCGTGGAGGACGGGCGGTTGAGAATCAGGGCGCGGAGGAGCAATACAAATTTTATGTTCTGATTATGACGGTGGGGGCTATGATAGCAGCATCTGTTTATTTCGGGATTGGATTTCTTTATTTCGAGCCAAGGGAGTTGTTTTACACCCCCGCACTTTTTGCGGGGGTGATCGGTTGCTTTGCTGCCGGGTATATTCCGTATAAGGTGTTTTCAAAATACAGGGAAATAGAGGTAGAGCCAGAGCTGGAGATCAAAATCAGAAGGAAAGTGAAAGTTGAGAAGTTATGGGTTTTGGTTCTTTTTGCGGGGTTGCTAGCAATTGAAATTGCAATGAGGATGTTATGAAGAAGCGAAGGAATGGGAAAAACGGTCTGCGTCCCGGATTTTGGCAATGGTTTGGAAAGCTGTGTGTGAGGACACATATTACATAGTGTATTGTTGTGGTCAAGGGAAATTTTGTGGAAAATAAAAATATGCGTAAATCGTATTTAAAAGTTATAAAGTATATAGCTATCGCTCTTCCATGGGTGACATTTTTGGGAATTGGGTTAATTGTTGGAGGAATAGCGAATTATTTTATTATGATTGATTCGTCTGCTGAAATTTGGAGGGGCTGGGAATGGTATGTTGTTTTTGGGAGCGTCGGAGTTTCCCATATTTTGGGGGTGATTTATACAAATGCAAAGGAGAAAATCAAAACAGTAAGGCACTGATGTTTTTTGAAATGGGCGCGGTGCTCGCCGCAATTTTGAGCTTCGCATTGTGCTTTGGGGTCGCGAAGATTGGCGCGGTGGGCGGGCTGATGATCTTGACGCTGGGATGTATGATTTCATTTGGGTTATGTATCTGCTGTGTGGTTTTTCCAAAACGGGTGGTTCCGGTAAGCGTTGGTTTATATATTTGTATTGGTGTGACAGGGGTATATACGCCGATCTATTTGATTTCTTCTATTATTGCAATATGAGGATGCTGATTGGAGAAATAAGAAAAAGAATTGCATTGAAAGTTGCGTATGCGTTACCGCTTGCGGGCATGGCGATGTGCGTCGTGATGGAACGATTATGGTTCATGGGCTGGGTGGGACTTTGGATTATGGTTGTATGTTGTTGCTGTGCAATTGTTTGCGGATTTTTTGGGAGGAGTGTGGAGGGACAACGGTGGCTGTGGATTGCGATAGGCTGGACTGCTTTGCTCCTGCCTTTAGGCAGCGGAATAATGGCAGCGATCGCCTTAAACGGTGCAGCAGATTTTTTCTGGAAGAGGCTTCTGATTGCAATCGTTTTTGGCATGATTTTGCTATTGAGGCAGCGTGTAAAAATGGTTGGAAGCATATTGACCGGCCTTTTGGCGCTGGTATGGATTGTGATTTCGGTTCAGATTTATACCAATCCGGTTTTTCCAACTGATCCATTTTTCATGAAGAGGCTATCTCGTGCGGCTGACGCGGAGGGGAAGGTATCGGTTGCGGAGGCGGTGGATTTTGAATGGGATGAAATGTGGATTACAAATCGGAATTACATGAGCATGGAAGATATTGGCGAAACAATTGGCACTGCACTTCCCGCGTATCATTTGGGAGAGATGGAAGCGTGGATATTTTTTGTGAAGGAGGGTCGCTTGGTGATGGCTTGCAGACGCAATGGAATGCCATTTCTGAAGACAGATTCGGAGGAGGAATTGCTGCGATTTTCAGAAGAAACGGCATTTGTTTTAAAGGGGAACCCCGAAGAAAAACAATGGATGGAAGAATGATTCAAATGTTTGGGATCGCAGGTCGTAATTAGCCAAGATAAACGGATATTAGATGTGAGCATAGAGGGGATTTGCCGAGGTGACGCCAACGACAAAAGATAGGACAGATAAACAAGGACAAAGAAAACAAATAATAGCGTGGGGAATCGCTTGCGCAGTATCATTTGGTTTCTATTATTTGGAATTGGGATCGGTTATAACTTACCTGATCCCAATCCCTATTTTGATTATCGTGTTTATGACGACAAAAGCGTATATTCGATTTCAAGGAAGTGTGGGAATCGAAAGGATAAAGCCGATTTGCATCGCGCTTTTTGCGGTGTGGTGGCACATTCCTAGATTGTTTTGGATATTCCCTATTGGCGAAGTACAGATGAGGATGATTGGAACAGGATGTCAATCGATCATTTTGCTTTTGATTGTTACACTTTCCATTATCTATTTGATTGCCACGCGAAAGAGACAAACGAAAAAATATCCCTCTGTGATTTGTTCTATCGTTGCGCTGGCACTATGGTTTTTATGGAACTTGGAGACACTTTAGGGGTTACGAGGATCAAAACAAGAAGGAACATGAAGGTTGAAAAGATATGGGTTGTAGGCTTTTTGGCGGGATTACCGGCAATTGAAATTGCAATGAGGATGATATGCAATTGAGGAAATAGGAAATGCGAAAAAAGGGGAAATTCGTGAGAAAGGGTATATTTTGCGGCAGACGGAGATCAAAAACGGATGCGTGGGACGGATGCGGGAGAGCTGTACGATAAATATTACCAGACGATGGGAATGAACGATTCGAATGCATGGGATCGCAGACCGCAACGTCCTAATATGAACAGTCACAAGTTGTGAAAAGGGGTGAAATATAGATGCACACAATAGAAGACGCAGTGTCGCTCATCGGAATGGTGGTAATCATTGTTTCGGTGATCGTATATATACGTGTCAGAAAAGTTAAATATCCTGAAATACTGAAGCCTTTGTCGATCGCGTTTCTTGCATTGTCATTTTATTATCCGAGGTTTCTTTTCCCGCAGATGGGAATATTTTTATTGAATTGCGCATTCAATGTTTTAGCGATCGGTTTGGCAATTTGGTATTTGGTTGGGACGAGAAAAAGGGAGGGCAAAAAGGCGGTTATGATCATTTGCTTGATCATCGGGTCGCTGATTTTGCTAGGGGATTTGGGAAATCCTATGAATCCGTCGTTTTGAAAGGATCGATTTGTTGCGGCTTGATATAAACAGATATTAGATGGGAATAGGACAGTGGATCGATGGCGGGTGCGCGTCGGGTTTTGGCGGGCGGCATATGGTATAATGGTAATGTGGAAACGAGCGGAAAACCGCTCTTTTTTTATGCGAAAAAATGGAGAGGAGACCGATATGGAACAAAAAATAACGGTGAAGGAGTTGCTGCGGCAGGCGATGTCTTTGATGGGGGAGGAATCGCGTTACGAGGGGGGATATTCCGAATTTGCGGTGGATCTTGTGAATCAGTTGATCGTGGATTGTTTTGAATGCAACAACACGCGGCGGATGTTTGCGGGAAAGGAGCCGCTTGAAGACCTGCCTGTGATGGCGACGCTCAATGATGTGATCCCGTTTGAATATGCGGTTATTACGGGTGTGCTGCGCTACGGGCTGGCGTATTGGCTGTTGTTTCAAGATGACGAGAACGACAAGGCAAACATCTGCAACGCAAACTATGAAGGGAACAAGCTACGGCTTTCTAAAGCCGTGGAGCAGGAGATCGCGGACGTTTACGGAGGTGACGGGTTTTGACGATGAATGCAAATTTGCCGCCGAGCAAACAGACAAAGATGATTGGGTTCGATCAGTTTAAGGGTGTGGATTTTGAAAGCGAGCTGGGAGCGGTATCGACCTCGCGGTCGCCGGATTGCGTGAACATGATATCTGACCAGAGCGGCAGGCCGGTGAAACGGTTTGGGTATGAGCGGATGCTGGAGCTCGATGGAAGGATCAACGGGATATTCCGCCTGGTGAAAAAGGATGCGGTGAAACGGATCGTCCACAGCGGGAAGAAGCTTCATTTATGGAAGGACGACAACACGACGCAGCAGTTGTATGCGGATATGAACGATGCGCGGAGCACCGCGTTTCAAATGGAAAGCAAGCTGTGGATATTGGAGGGGAAGAAGCTGCTTTGCTATGACGGGGACAAGGTGGTGAGCGCGGAGAGCATTGCGTATGTGCCGACATCGTGCATTGCGGCACCGCCAAGCGGGGGAGGAACGACGAAGGATCAGTTCAACCTTCTGACCCCGAAGCGGATCAACAGCTTTTACAGCGACGGTGCGGCGACGGTCTACCAGTTGGACGCGCAAAACATTACCGGTGTGGACAAGTGCGAGATTTTAAACGCGAACGGAACATGGACGCAGGTACAGCCGACGGGGATCAATACGACCACGGGAAAGGTCACTTTCTTACAGGCGATTGGGAAGTCGCCAATCACAGGTGAAGATAATGTGCGGATCACCTATCGCAAGGGGGATGCGCGGGACATGATCAACAAGTGCACGACAGGCATACTATGGGGCATGGGCGGATACAACCGTTTGTTTGTGACGGGAAACCCGGATTACCCGAACCGCGATTTTGTATCGGATTTTACAGATGGGACGCTGGGGCTGCCGACGTATTTCCCGGAAAATATGTATGCGCTGGTGGGCCAGGATAACACACGGATCATTGGATACCTTTACAGCGGAGAGAATCTTGCGATCTTAAAAGAGGAGAACGGGCAGGACGCAACGGTTTTTATGCGCAGTGCGGCAATCAAGGACAGCGGTAAAAATGAGGAGATCGTATATTTTCCGATCAAAACGGGGATCGCCGGCGTGGGGGCGATTTCGCCCTACTGCATCAAGGATCTGCGGGACGATCATATGTTTTTATCGCGGCAGGGTGTGTTTGCGATCTCCACCAATTCGATCACATCGGAGCGGTACGCGCAGGCGCGCAGCGAGCTGATAAACAAAAAGCTGTGCAGAGAGAGCGGACTTGAAAATGCTGTGGCGACAGAATTTGACGGATATTTGTACATTGCTGTGAACGGGCATGTGTATGTGGCGGACGCGGCGCAGAAGAATTATAAGGGAAAGAGCGCGGAGCAATATCAATATGAATGGTATTACTGGGAAAATGTGCCTGTGCGCTGCTGGTTTGTGGAGGATGGGCGGTTGTGGTTTGGCACGGAGGACGGGCGTATAATGCGGTTTTTTGACAAAAAAGTGTCCTATTCGTTCAACGATGACGGGCTGCCCATTCTTGCGAGGTGGACAACGCCGGAGATATCGTTTGACAGTTATACGAAATACAAGACCATCAAAGCGATTTATACAAAGCTGAACCCATATGCACGATCCAGTGTGAAGATATATTTGAAGGAGGGCGGGACGTTCATTGTGGCAGATGAAAAGAACGTCGATGTGTTTACTTTTGAGGACATCGACTTCAGCCGCTTTACGTTTAACACAGACACGGATGTGAACGTATTGTTTACGAAGGTGAAATCAAAAAAGGTCGTGACGACGCAGATCAAATTTGAAAATAATATACTCAACGAACCGTTCGGGATGTATGGAGCGGCGGTATATTATGACTTAAAAAATAAGGTGAAATGAGGAGGAGGAAAAATGGCGGATTGGAAACAGATTTATGAGGACAAATTTAACGAAAGCGCAAAGGGGTACGACGAACAGAAAAAGCAATACGAGGATGCGATGGCAAGCGAAGCGGCGGCGCTTCAAAAGAATAAGGATACGGCGATGGCAAACGCGGGAAAGGATTTTGAGAGCGCAAGCCAGCAGGCCTACATTGCGAGAACGATGACTGAAAAAAATATGCCGCAGCGACTTGCGGCACAGGGCATTACGGGGGGCATGACGGAGACGACAAACGCAAATATTTTTCGGGATTTCCTAAATTCCAAAAACGCGGCCAATACCGCATACAGCAAGGCGAAGACGGATCTTGAGAACAACTATATGAGCAGCAGCGCAGAGCTTAAATCGAACTGGACACAAAAGATGGCGAGCCTTGATGCGCAGCGGCAGGCACAGGCGCTGGAGCAGGCGCGGTTCGCGTACCAGATCGCGGTGGAGGAAGAAGCGAGAAGGAAGCAGGAGGAAGAGGAGCGAAGAAAGCGAGAGGAAGAGGAAGCCGCGAGGAGAGCGGCGGCGAGCAGGGGAAGCAAACCATCAACTAAACCAAAATCGAAGCCTGAACCAGAAGAAAAAAAGCCCCCAAAGAGCGTAAAACTTTACGAAGGTGGGAAGTATGTTGGATATACGTCATATGACAATTATATGAAAAATCCAAACCATTATAGAAAATACAGTGGAGTGAAATATATATATTAATCCACTATAAAAAAGGGCGGTAAACTTATAAAGATGAGTGATAAAAAAATGAGAACAGGAAACAATAAGAAAGAGAAGTATTAGAAGGAGGAGAGCATGGATATCAAAAATTTAAGATTTAACGAAGCGGAGTTTGTGGGCAAGGACGTGGCGAGCTTGCCGGACAATCCGTCGCAGGAGGGGATCGGTACCGCTGAACTCAAAGCGCGGTTTGACAACGTGCCCAAAATGATGATCGCGCTTGGAAAGCACAACGAGCTCATTGACGCGCTGGCGGGGACAGAGGGGGCGGGAAACATCGGCACACAAAGCGGTGAGAGCATACAGGCACAGCTTGACGCAAAGATTCTAAAAAGCGATATTGTGCAGCTGCGCGGACGCTCGACCACACAGGTCATGAGCCAGAAGGCAGTGACGGACGCCATCGACGCGGGCGGCGGAGGCGGAGGCGGCACGGGGGACGCGGAGCCCACCGGCTGCATGAAGTTTTTTGCGGGCGAGGTACTCCCCGACGGGTATTTGTGGTGCGACGGGGCGAGTTATCCCGCGAATGGCGTGTACAAAAAGCTCTATGACATCGTGGGGACACGCTACAACAAAAGCGGCGATGCGGCAGGGATGTTTCGTGTGCCGGACATGCGCGGACGCGTGGGGGTTGGCAAGGACGCGGGAACGTTTGGTGCGCTTGGGAAGACGGGGGGCGAAGAAAAGCATGTACTGACAGTTGCGGAGCTAGCGGCGCATATGCACAACAATTTTACTTACGATGGAAACCGTGTAAAATACGGAGGAGTTTTTAATGCGGGAACAAATAGATATGGATTTTCCCTAGATTCGGGTGGAACGGATAGCAAGGAGTGCACCGGAAATACAGGCGGAGGTCAACCGCACAACAACCTCCAACCCTACCTCGTGTGCAACTACATCATCAAGTTTGACCGGAGCTATGGTGAGATCGGCGTGACCGCCCCGCCTTGTATATGGGAGATCAAGCAGGAAGACTGGCAGGCGCTTGAGGGTGGCGGCTATGTGCTGAACATCCCCGAGAGCGAGCACCGCAGGGGGGAGTATTGCGTATTGACCGCGCTTTACGACACCACGGAGGCGGGCAAGCTCAAAGCCGTGCTGTTTGAGATGGAGAAGGATGAGGCGGGCAATATCGCCATTTATTCGGACACGGCATTTGCGGGCAAGGCGTACATCGACCGGGTGTATATGGTTGCGGCGGGACGGATATTGAGCGTGAACGGACAGGGGCCGGATGTAGACGGGGATGTGCGGGTCGATACGCCGGATTACATGTATGGCGTATATACGGATGATATTTTAATCCCGGCTTCCACCGCGACGATGGATATAGGATTTTCCACCAGAGAGCTGGATCAAATCATATATGATACTGCGGGTAACGGGCACTCGTTTGTGATCGCCTCTGACGGAGTGTACCAAATGTGTTTCAATGTACGGCTCAGACCCACACCCCCGACAGGGGCGTTTGCGGCACTCACAACAAACGGGCTTGTAAACAGTATCGCTTCTTTTTCGGGGAGTGGAGCTACTTGCACATGGTTTGGGAAGCTGCGTGCGGGGGATGTGGTACGGTTTCGATTAAGCAACCAGAACACGGCAATCACATTCTATAGTGACGCGACAAATGGGTCGATCATTCGAATAAAATAGTGATAGGAGAAAATGATATGAGCATAAAGACAACGACGCAAATAGAAGGAACGCCGGAGCGGATCGAAAACAGCAACGGAACGGCGATCAAATTCCGGGACGGGACGATGATATGCACGAAAATCATGTCAATGACTATTTCGACTGCAGTGACCGGAAATATATTTTACAAAAATTTCACTGCGGCAGAGTTGGGAGATTGGGCGGTACCGTTTGTGGATGCGAATATTGTTCCGTCGCTTGTAATCAAGTCGGGCGTGATGGCATGGTGCGGCAACATGACCCCGTCTGCCACGCAAATCGGCCCAACCGGTATCTGCACGCAATCGCAACTCACCAATGCGGCCGTTACATTGCGGTTTATGGCGATTGGAAGATGGAAATGAGGAAGAGAAAAAATGAATTTCGAGGATTGTTACGAGTAACAATTGATGAGAAGCGGAATGTAGATGTGAATGATGAAATCTGCGGAACGCTGATGCGGACGATTTGAAGTGATAGAAAAGCATACGGTGAGGTGGAAAAATGAAACAGAGAAAAAGGGCCACAACAAGACCGCTATGTTTTGAAAGGAGGAAAGGGCATGATGCTTGAGGACATTGGGCAGTATTTGCAGGAAAAGGGCGTTGGAACACGTGGAGTGGACCTGTTCATCGGCTATTTTCCTGATACGCCCGACAATTGCGCCGTGTTGCTGGAGACTGAAGGGCAGGAAGAAAACCCGGGCGCGGGAACAGAGGTGCCCGGGCTTCAGGTGGTCGCCCGGTGTAAGGACGATTACAGCGACGCAAGCAGGAGATTAAAGGCCATTCACGACGTATTGAAGCCAATCGGTTTCGAGGAGAACAGCGAAACAGCGTCCGGCGTCGTAATCAATGGTCGGCAGTATTTTCATGTACAGCCCGCGTTCAGCGGATCGCAGCGGCTGGATGATGATGAAAACGGACGGATTCGCATTGCAAAAAACTATTATATTACCAAGGAGGAAGAATGAAATGACAACAACAAGGAGACCCGCGCCGAAGATCGGCGTGGACATGCTTTATGTGGCAAAGGTTGTGAAGGACGACGAGGTGGGTGCAGAATATGGCGCGCCGGTGAGACTGCCCGGGCTTAACAACATCGGTTATGATCCGGCGACGCTGAGCGGAACCTACAGCGCGGATGACGGCACCTACGCGAGCAACACGGCGGACGGCGCGACGGTGATCACGCTGCGCGTGGCAGACCTGCTTTCCGAGCATTACGCGATGCTGCTGGGCCTCAACCAGACAGAAAAAGGTGTTGTGGAAGAAGGCGTGAACGACAACCCGCCGGAGATGGCGATTGGCTGGCGTTCCCAGAAATCCGATGGGACGTATCGCTTTGTGTGGGTGCTGAAGGGTAAGTTTGCCAAGAGCGCGGAGACCTATGCGACGAAGGGCGGCGAGGGCATTACCTACAACGACAAGGAGCTGACCTTTACGGCATTGAACCGCGCATTTGACGGCAAGAAGCGCAGACAGCTTGACAGCAACGACCCGAAGCTGCCGGAGGGCATGACGCTTTCCGCGCTTTCCGACGCGGTGAACGGATGGTTCAGCGATCCGGATTACACGCCCGTGAAACCCGAGCAGGAAGCATAAACCAAAACTGAATAACATGCTACAAACGCCTGCGGAGAGGCTCTTCGCGGGCGTTTTCATTTGAAAACAATGCCAAAAACGGCAATGACATAGATCAATAACAATAAAAAAGGAGAAAAAGAAAATGAAGGAAATCAAGATCAAGATCGGCGGAAAAGAATATACGAAGAAAACTGTGAGCATCGCGGACTGGCTGGCTCTGGTGGAATTTACGGAGCAATACAAGGAAAAGAATATTTTGCTAGATAAGGAAGCGGGGTTGGCGGCGCTGGGTGTGTTGGCGGGGTATTTGGATATATCTGAAAGCGCGCTGCGCGAGGGGAGCGATCTTGCGGAGGTGATGCAGGCATGGCGCGACCTCAACACAAACGTGGTGGAGGCCTTCACAGGCGTGGGTGCGGAAAAAAACGCCGGGGGACGGGGAGGACGAACCGCCAAATAGTCAATGACATCTATGCCATGGCAAACGTGATGTTTGAGCGGTTTGGCATGAGCGTGAACGAATTTATGGGGCAGAGGCTCGACTGGTTCTTCCGCGTGCGCAACGCGGAGGAGGTAGAGCAGGTGTATTTCATCGACGAGGTGGGATGAGGTGAGCGTGCGGGCTTAGGCCCGCACTTCGCCCTACTTGCGGCGCGGGAAGCGGCGTGATAGAATGGAGGCAAGGAAATGGCGCTGAGGGAGGCGCGAAAGGACGGGTGCGGGGATGAGGATGAAAAAGGGATTGTGTGTGGCGCTGGCGTTGGTGATGATATTTGCTGTGGCGGCCGGGCTTGTTGGGTGCGGCGAGGGTAGCAAAGACTTCGATATTTCATATATTGAGAGTTTCCCTTATAAAATTCCTTATTACAAAGATACTTCAATTAATGTGACTTCGGTTGATTTTTATCAGACGGAGATAGAAGATTATGGAAAAATTGAGTATATGCCATATATAATCATAAAAGTAGATGAAACAGAAAAAGAGGGATTATCAGTGAATGATTTGCATTGGGCAAATGAGGAGATAGAAGTATCTTATACCTGCCAAATGGATTCAGATTCTAATGATTTACTTAGTGCAGAACTTAATTTAATAACAAGTGGAAAGGCATCAGATGGAAATTCATATTATGCTTTTTCTTTCTTTGATGTTTACAAAGAAAAGGAAAAATATTACGAAAATTTTTCTGGAAGCATGGTGGAAGTTAGTATATGCATTAGACAAAAGAATAGTGAAGAAACCGATGACGAAACAGTGCGACATTATTATGAGTATTCCAAAAGAGATGCAGCAGCTCAGTCTGCAAACGATATGGACCCTAAAATTCAACAAGCGATTGTTGATGCAATGGGAAGGGCAGCGACGGCCTATATCAATCAATTGCGAGGAAAGTAAGATTTAAACAAAGATTTATATAATATAAGTAAAAAAATCGCTTTCTGAAGGAAGCGGTTTTTTTGATACACAAAATACGAAATGGAGGAGAAGGAAATGGGAAAAAAAGGAACAGACGTGACTATTTCAATCGATTTATCCGGATTAAGCGAAGGGCTGAAGGAAGCGGAGGCGCTCTGCAAAAAAACGCAAGGAACAATGACGACAGGCTGGGAGAACGCTAACGTAGCAATAGGTACACTAACGGGAGGGCTATCCACTGTGAACGAGGCGTGGAAAGGATGGACAGCATCTTCCCAAACTGCCGCAGATACGCTGGGGGCGTTTGCACAAACGGGGACGACAATCGGCGACATCTTAGTACAGCTTGGCACAGGATTTGCGACTTCGGGCATTATGGCAACGGCGGCAGTGCCCGGAGTGGTGGGTTTTGGAGCGGCGCTCAATACGGCAAGCGGCGTAATTGGCTTGATAGCGACAGGAATTAATTTGGTAACGACACTTTTTGAGGCATTGTCGCAGAGCAGTGATGTTTCCGCACAAAAAATTTCCAAAACAACGGAGGCGCTCACGTCAACTGCTGAAGAGATGATCTCTTCTTCAGCAGAAAGCAACGCAGCGTTTCTGCAAACGACCGGAGCAATTGATTCGCAAGCAGACCGTGCGCGTAATTTATCTTCTCAACTTGAAAATTTACGCGCATCGGGAGATACCGGTACAGAGACACAGAAGAAGATGAAGGAAATTACGCATGAATTGGTGGGTATGTATCCTGAATTGATATCAATGGTGAACCAGTATACCGGAATTTTGGAAGGCAATGGTGACATGGTGGATCGCGTCATTAATGCGGAAGCCGAATATGCCAAAACACAAGCAATGAAGGAACGAGGCATTGAACTTACCAAAGAAATGGCAAATGCGGAAGCGGCCTTGTACGCGATGAGCGTACAAAAACAACAAAACAATAAGAAAATTGAAGATAGCGAAAAAAATTTAACAAAATTAAATGAGAATAGTATACGTTTGGAATTGGCGGGAAATGATGCGGCAAAGGCCAGAACTGACACATATGATGTACTAATTGGAAAAATGGATGAGGAGAGGCAGGTGAAGGACGCTGCTGAACAAAGCAATCGAGATTTGGCTGAATCGGAAAAAGAGATCAACAAGATTTTAATGGAAGCCGAAGAAGAGCATCAGCGGTATGCGGAGGCACTCAACGCGCAAACAACTGCAATGATCGCGAGCTATGAAGCACGTCTTGCAGCGGGAGGAGAGCTTACCAATACTGAGATCGAGAACATGAAGGAGATGACTAAAGCAGGGGCAGTACTTACCGATGAGCAGAAATGCTTTGCGGACGAGCAAATTTTGTTGTTGGAAGATAGATTGCTTGCAGATGCTGACTATATCCAACAAATAAAGGATGGAAAAGTAGCACTTGCGGAAGCTGACATGGAGGAACTGGAACGGAAAAAAATTCTGGGAGAAGAACTTACATCAGTTGAGCAAGCGAAGCTTGACGCGTGGCTGGAAAAGGAACGAGCGGCAAAAGAAGCGGCACAACAGCTATATGACGAACGCGTTGCGATGACGCAGAATATGTTTGAGCGAATTAACGTGAGCGAAGCACAATCACTTGAAACGCTTGCAGGAAACCTTGAGCACAATCAGGAACTGGTAGACGGATGGTCGAAAAATTTAGGCACATTGGCAGACGCCAATATTGACGCCGGATTATTACAGACTTTACGAGATGCAGGGCCGGAAGCGGCAGGCACTGTACAAAAAATGGTGGATGATCTTAATACCAATTCCGGTAAAGGGATGGACAAATTTAACGAATTATGGAAAAATGGTTCGAAAGTTGCGATCGATTCGATGAAAAACGAAATGGGGCTGCCAACCACAACGGGGGTGGGTGCGGATACAGTCAATCAGATTGCTCAGCAGACTTCAGCCAATGCAGCATTTCAGGAGGCAATGAAAAAACAAGTGACAGATGCGAAATTTGCGATGGACGAACAAGTGAAGACTTCAAACTTCAAGACAATTGGTGAAACGATGTTGAATGAGATTGCAAGCGGGATGAGCCAAAAAATCGGACAGATCAATGAAAGCTTGCCATCAATCACAATTAAGGTCAATAAGCCGTTGCTACCTACGTTTGCCTTAGACGGAAAGTTTGATGTTAAGATAGGGAGCGTACCAAATGTATATGTATCCGGCTGGTACGACAAGGGCGGATTATTCAACACACCGCAATTGATCGGCATCGCGGAGCGCAGGCCGGAATTTGTGGGCGCGGCGGAGGATTTGGAATCGTTTATTTCAAAGGCTGTGAACAACTCGTTCGTGCGCATTGATCCCGCGATGCTGTATGACATTGGCAGCATTGGCGGCGGGAGCACATACGGCGGAGATACGATCCATTTCAACCCGCAGGTGACGATCAATGCGCAGAAGCTGACGGACGCGGAGCTTCGGCGGGCGACGGATTATGTATCCCACGCATTCGCAAAGATGGTAACGGGAAGAAAGGTGGGGAGAATTTGATGAGAAAATTTTGGCTAAAGGACGGAGGAACGGAGCACAGCCTGCAGAGCGAGGAGCTCTTTTTTTATGCCCCGGAGGGGCTGGGGTTTGCTGTGGGGCGCGAATATGATGACGTGGAGAACGGTTTTTTTGCCGCAGGGGATGGGCGAATGGCGCAGGTTGAGATTACGGGAACGCTGGTTTTTCTAAAAAATGCATATGAAAAATATCGCGAGATCGCCGATTTTATTGTGCGGGCGGAGCATTTGCAGATCGTTTACTGCCCGTATGGCACACAGAAGTATTACATGGACGCGCATATTGACCTGATGGACAAGAGTGAAATGCGCGTGGGGGTACTGGAGGCGCCGATACGGATATGCGGTCTTTCACCGTGGCGGTCGAAAAATCAGATGCGGGTGGTTTCCTCCACGGAAACAGGAACGGGCATAAAGCGGTATGGTTATCGCTATCCGCACCGATACAACCTGACCGGAAGTTCGGGCATGGCGAGGTTTCAGATTGCCGGGCATTTTGAGGGCGGCGTTGAGATGCGCGCAAGCGGACCGTTGAGCGCGCCGGTGTTTACCGTAAAAAATGCGGATACAGGGGAACTATACGGAAAGGTCGATCTTTCGTCCGCAAGCATTGGCGCGAATGAGATATTGCAGTATTCCTCTTTGGTGAACAACGCGGGTATATGGAGAGAACAGAACGGGCGCAGAAACGATTTGATCGACTCAGTGGAGCTGATTGCGGGCATTCCGCTTTTTATGCGCATTCCCGTGGACACGTGGGTTGTGGCAGAGTTGACTTCGGAAAACGGGATGGACACGGCGTTCGAGATGACGATACACGAATATTGGAAAACGAGGTGATGAAATGCATTGCATTGTGAAGGATGGAAAGACGTTTCGGGCAATTCGGGGAGCGACGTGTACGGCAGTAGATTATGATCTGGTCATGAATTCCATTTATGACGAGGGCTCTGAGCTGCGGGTGATTTGCGCGGAAACGCTGCCCAAGGAGGGGGATTTTGTTTATTTGGAAAACGGGTATCAGGGAATCGTGCAGGAAGCGGAGGAGGAGAGGGGAGCGGTCGTTTTGAAATGTCGGGCGCTGACGGCGCTGTTTGAACGGGAGTTTTACTATACCGAACCGCAGGGAGCGACGCTTGAGCAACGGCTGAAATACATGATCGACACCTGTTTCACCAATCAGAGCGACACGGTTTACCGGTTGCCTTTTTTAGAGGTGCGGGTGCTGAGCGCGACGACGGGAACTACACGCCCGGAGATCGACGATAAGGGAGTGTATAGCATGAGCGCTTATATTGCGAAGCTGACGCGGCTGCATCAGATTTTTGTGACATTCAGTTTTATGCGGGATAAGCTGCGGGTGGACATCGCCCGGAGGGTGATTCCCACGAAACAGATCGATTTTTCGGATGCGGGGCTGCGGGTGAAGGAACAGTCGTTTGCGCGCGAGACGACTGCAAAAATCACGGCGCGGGCGGAGGACACAGGAAAAAGAAAGGATTGGTATCTGCTTGCCGACGGGGAGGTGACAGATGCGCCGGGAGACGCAAAACGGATGGAGGGGAAGTGGAGCGTTCTTTCCGTACGCGAGGAGCAGGATATGGCGGACGCAGTGACGGATGAGTTTCGCAGCAATACCTACAGCCACAAGATCACGTTTACAGCCGTGCCGGAAAAGGCGCGGTTTTCTTTTTGCGACAACGTGAGGATTGCACTCAACGGGCGCGTTTTTGAAAGCTATATTGCGGCGGTAAGGGTGAAAAAGGGAAGCGAGACAACAGAGTATGAATGCGGGGAACTGCGCACGACATACCCGCTGAAAAAATTAATTTAAGAGAGGATGAAGAAAAAATGATCAGACCGATTACATTTGAAGAGCAGATCGTAGGATCGAAAACGGACGGAGGATTGTACCGCAATGTTTATCCGCACGACGGGATTTTATGGGGGTGCGGGATCACAGCGGCAAACACGGAAATTGAGATCGCATCGGGAATGTTTGTGCTATGCGGACGCATCATTTGGGTGGATGGCAAGACGGTATTTCCGGTGAAAAATCCGATTCAGAACGGATATGTGCGACTGAAGGCGAAGATTGACCTCAACGCGGCTTCGACGCAGGAGGAATGCGGACAGTTTGCGACGGAAGTGGAATTTTCCACGACAACCTTGTTCCCCGAGCTGACGCAGGAGGACATCAACAACACAGGGAAGGTGTATGAGCAGGAGCTTGTTGTGGCGAAGATCGAGGCGGGGAATGTGACGGGAATCACGCGGAAGATTGGAAATGCTGAGATTGATGCAGAGAAGCTGGGAGGGCAGTTGCCGGCTTTTTACGCAAAGAAAACAGAGGTGGATTTAAAGGCACCAAAAGCAAACCCTACATTCAGCGGGACCGCAACAGCGCCTGCAATCGTGGCAAACACGTCGATGAGCAGCCCGAACTATCTGATTCCGGGAGGCGCTGTGATCACAGCGGAAAACGGCATATTAATCATATCGCGCGGGTCAAATAGCTCGGTGCAGATAAGAGGATCGGAAATCTCGTTTAAAAACTCCGCTGCAACGAGCTTAGCGCCAATCCATACGTCGGTAATCAATTTTGGCGGGGAATGCAGCGTGACGAGCACGGCGAACGGGAACGCGCTGATCATACAGGGCGGAAGCTCAAACAGCCTGCAGCTGCGTGGGGCGGATATTCGCTGCACTTACGCGGACGGCGGGAGTAACTGGTGCAACGTTTATGGGAAATCGTTCACGAACCCGTCGACACGCGACACGAAGCGCGACATTGCCGCGCTCGAGGACGCGGAGGCCCTCAAGCTGCTGAACGTAGCCGTTTGCAATTTCATATATAAGAGCGACGATGAGAACAAGGTGCAAAACGGTGTGATCGCGGAAGATATCAAGGAGCTTGGAATCGAGAACGTGTTGACCTATGACGTGGACGGCGAGCTGTTCGGCGTGGATTACAGCAAGTTTACCCCAGCACTGATCCGTCTTTGTCAGATGCAGCAGCAACAGATCGACGTGCTAAAAAAGAGCACGAACGCGCTGTCGGCCATCCTTGTTGCAAAGGGCGTGTGTACGCAGGAGGAGATGGACGGGATGGGCGGTGAGACAAAATGACCCCACATGAAATATTGACAGTGATCGTGAGCGCGATCGGCGTGATCGCCGCCGTGGTAACGGGTTTCATTGGTTACCAGAACGGACTGAAACGAAGCAGCGGAAACGACGGCGAGGCACGCGGTATATTGATGACGGAGATCGGCTATATCAAGGCGGGGATCGACGATATCAAAAAGCAGCAGGAACGGCAGGAGGAAGCGTATAACGAGCTCAATGTGCGCATGAAGGTCGTAGAGAAGGAGCAGGCGACGATGTGGAAACGCATCGACGAAATGAAGGAGGAGATCAAATGAGTTTTGAGTATGTAAAGGACTATCGACTGCAATTTGCAGGCGCACTCACGCCGCGTAAGGTTACGCGGCGTATTTTATTGCATCACACATCGGGGGGCGACGCGGAGACGGTGCCGAGCATTCACGCGTATCACCTTTCCAAGGGGCACAAGGGGATTGACTACAATATATGCGTGGAACGGGATGGAACGGTTTCGTGGGGACGCGGGCTTAACTTTTGCGGCGGATCGGTCAACAATACGAACGCGTCCACAAAGGGCATGAACAACGATTCGGTGGCGATTGCGGCACTGGGGGATTTTGAACACAGCCAGATGCCGGAAGCGCAAAAGGAAGGAATCAAACGAATCACGCGGGACGTGGTGCAGCATTATGGAATTACGGAGATCAAGGGGCACAACGAGGTTGCCGGACGCGATTATACAGATTGCCCCGGGAAGTTCTTCCCGCTTGATGAGGTGCGGGCGTATGCGCTGGGAGGACAGCCTGCGACGCCCGCGCCGCAGCCAACGACGAGCACTCCAACGCTTACGCGCAATCTGCAACTAAAAAACCCGATGATGCGCGGGGACGACGTACGCATGGCACAGGAACAGCTTGTCTTTCACAGGGCAGAGCCGGGCAAGATCGACGGCATATTTGGAAAAAAGACGAAGGAAGCAACGATCCGCTTCCAGAAAGCGCGGATCGCAGAGGGGCATGATCTGGGCAAGAGCGGAGCAGACGGCGTGATCGGGCCGAGGACATGGAGATTGTTTTGGTAATGGGGAAACCCACACAAAAATAAAATGAAAGAGGAGAAAAAAATGAAAGAGATGGAAAAAATGACAGGAACAGAAGGAGTGGAAGTGAACATGGACGAGTATATGAAGATTGCGGATTATACGCTGGAGGAGAACCGGGCCGTTGTAAGGCAGGCACGCGAATGTGAATACGCGTCGTTTACGGAAAAGCTCTTCAACGGCAGCAATTTAATTGAGGTCAAGGACATACAGAAAACCGAAAATCTTGCCAATGATGCCAAAAACATGGCAGAAACGGCGAATGAAAAAGCAATACTCGCGCAGGGAACGGCAAATGAAGCAAAAATGACGGCAGAAGCGGCGTCGGCAGGACTGTTGAACAAGGTTGATAAGACCGTTGGGAAGCAGCTTTCTTCAAATGATTACTCAAATGAGGAAAAGGCAAAGCTTGCAGGAATACAAGCGGGCGCAAACAATTATATGCATCCAGGGACGCATCCTGCGAGTATGATTACTGGGTTGCCGGAGGTGATGCAGCGAACGGGAGAATCAGCAAAAAATGTGATGAGCCAGAAGGCGGTGACGGATGCAATTGAAGCAAGAGTGAGCAGCGCTGACAAGGGCGATGTAGAACCGATTGGCGCATACAAATTTTATGCGGGGGAAATACTCCCGGAGGGATATTTGTGGTGCGACGGGACGAGCTATCCCATGAACGGAGACTATCGCAAGCTTTATGAGGCGATAGGGACACGATATAACCAGTCGGGTGATGAGGAAGAAACCTTTCGTGTACCGGATATGCGCGGGCGTGTGGGTGTTGGAAAAAATACGGGCACATTCAATGTGCTTGGAAAGACAGGAGGAGAAGAAAGCCATAAATTGACTGTGGGGGAGATGGCAGCGCATAATCATGTGTTTACAGGCGGAAATACCACCACATCAGGAGCCGGAGATCATAACCATGTGATAAAAAATGCGAATGGGAAATACACAAATTTTGCAGAGATTGGAAGCGGTGCGACTAATTATATGCTTCAGAATCAAACGGGAAACAATTTGGCTGTAGGCATCGTGTATGGTACAACAAACGCAGGATTGCATACTCACACGCTGACAGCGAACGGTACGGTCGGTAATACCGGCAGCAGCGCTGCCCACAACAACCTCCAGCCTTACCTCGTATGCAACTATATCATCAAGTATAAGCGTGCTTATAGCGAGATTGGCGTAACAACGCCGCCCTGCATCTGGAATATCATGGCAGCGGACTGGAAAGCGAGAACAGGCGGCGGATATGAGCTGCACATCCCTGCCGTAAAACATGGGCGCGGTCAGCAGTGCGTATTGACGGCACTTTTTCAAGATGTCGGTAACGGCTCACTGAAACAGGTTGTTGCGGATATGCAAAAGGATAGCGCAGGGAACATCACGCTGATCACTCAAGCTGCGTTTGCGGGGAAGGCGTATATCGACAGTGCCGGTATGCAGACGGCAGGCCGCGTTGTCACAGTGAACGGGCAGAAGCCGGACAGCGTCGGGAACGTCAATGTGTTTGAAAACCCGATCGTGCTGGGTGAATCCAACTATGGAAGCGTGCTCCCTGCAAGTCTGCAAAAGGGACAGCTGTTCTTTTTAATAGAGGAGTAAGGGATATGGCGCAAATTATTTGTGAAAAAACGATATATGAAAAAAGGAGGAAAAACTGATGGCTTCATGGTCAGGCATACATTCAAACAGCAACGCAAGCGTGTTTCTAAATTTGTCCGCATCGGCGACCCGCATCAGCGGGACGCAAGTGCGCGTTGATTACACGGGAAGCATATCGGCCAGTGTAAGCAGACCAAGCAGTGGCGATGACATTACACCGGAACGGTACATTTATCTGTGGTATGGGGACAGCAATGATTCCGGGCAATGGACGGGAGGACAATATATAGGAGTTGGACACAATTGGGACACGATCCCTAAAAATTTCAGTGGATCGTTCACGGTCGATCACCCGGCAGACAGAACATGGATCTCTATTCGATTCAGGATCAATCACCCATCTCCGCGCTTCAATCCTTCACCCTACACGTGGGATATTGGGCAAGGGCATTTGAATAGCAGTACGGATACACTGAATGCGCTCAACGCAACCCAGAATATTTCAATCGGGGTGGGAACGGCGACAATCACGACGCATCATTATTGTATCAACATTCCGTATACACAGTGGGTGAAGCATTCGAGCAACGGATATTCGCAGCAGGTAGGAACGATATTTAAACCAGCGGATCATCCGATCGGAATAACGGGTTTTCGCCACAACGCCAGCCTAACGAACACCAATTATCCGGCATTCACCGTGACGGGGGATCGTGAAGTCAATCTATATTATGAGCGCAACGCCGTATCGATCAGCATTGATCAGAACGGCGGAAGCGGCGGCAGGATTACATGGAATGCGGGTGGCGCTGTCTATCAGAACGGGGGAACGCTTGTACCACCCACACGCACCGGCTATACATTTGCGGGATGGGCAAAGACAGCGGGTACATTTGGATTGAGTGGGAACACGGTTTCAAACGTCACAGCCTCAGGAAGCGTGCGCGCAAACTGGACAGCCAATTCCTATACCCTGATGTACAACGCGACAGGAGGGCAGGTATCACCTACATCGAAAAAAGTCACATATAATGCGGCTGTCGGCGTATTGGCAACCCCTGTGCGCAAAGGATATTGGCATCTTGGCTGGTATACTTCGGCGACGGGAGGCACGCAAATCAAGCCGGCGGATATATACAAAACCGCCGGGAATACAACCGTTTATGCCCACTGGGAGGTATCGCCTGCCCGCTATGATCTGATTCCGATCAGAACAAAGGATGAAGGGGTTAAGCTTGCAAAGCCATATATTGGCGACGGAAAAACATGGAAGGGCGCGACTCCCAGAATCAGCGACGGGACATCGTTTGTGCCGACAAAGGTATATCCAAAAGAATTTGAATGAACAAACGATGAGATCGTGAGCAGGGTACTGATCTTTGTTCAACATCATACAGAAAGGAGATCAACATGAAAATCAACTGGAAAGTGCGGGCAAAAAGCCCGCAGTTTTGGAGCGGGCTGCTGGGTGTGATCGCTTCACCTGTGCTGGCCTACTACAGCCTATCTTATGCGGATATGACCACATGGGAAAGCGTAGGCAGCGTGATCGCGCAGTTCGTTTCCAACCCGTTTTTGCTGGGTACCGCCGCGATGGCGGTGCTTTCCTTTATCGGCGTGCTGACTGACCCGACGACAAAAGGATTGGCAGACAGTACGCAGGCAATGGGGTATAAGAACCCTAAAAGTAAAGATCATAATACAAACTGAATGATTAAAAAACCCGCCACATTGCAGAAAATGTGGCGGGTTTTTTATTTTGTGGCAATTTCTAAAAAGCAAAAAAAGGCAGCAGAACGATCATAAAAACACGCGCAAAATGAAAAAACAATGCAAAACATAACATTTTAGCCAAGAAAAAAGCTTGACAAATCAAATGCAAGAAGATATTATTAAGCCATAACAAAAATATATACGCATACAATGGGTGTGGAAGATTGAATCAGAGAGATATTGCAAAGATTGCAGGCGTATCTTCTGCCACAGTTTCAAGAGTCATCAACAAAGACAAAAAAGTATCTCCAAAGACAGCAAAAAAAGTATTAGAGGTCATTAAGGAAAACGGTTATGTGCAGAACGCCATGGCGCGAAATTTGCGTATGGCAAACACAAAAACGATTGGGTATTTGGTACCTGACATCAAAAATCCTTTTTTTATCTCAATGCTTTCCGGTTTTCAGGAGATGTGCTTCAAACAGGGATATGACATTATTTTTGAAAACACGGCAGAGGATACTGAAAAAGAGAATAAGGCGTTGGACACACTGCTGCGTTACCGCGTAGCCGGTTTGTTGGCAGTGTTTGTGGATACGAACAACGAATATATCGAATCGTTTGTTAATATGGGGATTCCGGTCGTTATGATCGACAGGAAATCCACGGGGGCACAGAAGAGCGATTATTTGATGATTGATAACGTTCAGGGGATGCGGCAGATTGTGGACCACCTGGCTTCCCTCGGGCATACTGACATTGCTCTGATTCATGGGACAAAAGAGCTGACGCCGGGCATTGAACGGCTGGAAGGCTTTTATGAAGCAATGCAGCAGAACGGAATTCCCGTGAATCAAGCGTTTGTCGTTCCGGGCTATTTTACGGAGGAAGGCGGCTACGAGGCGGCCGAAAGGCTTTTGCAGCTTGACAAGCGCCCAACCGCGATTATCGGGTCGAACAACCTGACGACGATGGGTGTATATGAAGCGCTGGTGGATTCCGGCGTTCGCATCCCAGAGGAGATCTCTATTGTAGGCTTTGACGATTTCCCCTTTGCGTCCTATCTGCAGCCACCGATCACGGTCTTGAAACGACCGGGAATCAGTATGGGGCGGGTCGCGGCTGAAATGCTGCTTGAGCGGATCGCCAAAGGTGAAGAAAGCAAGGCAATCAAGCCAAGGACCATCGTGATGCCCACAGAGTTGTGCATCAGAAATTCATGTATGGCAATTGAAAAAGAGGCGCAAAAAAAGTAAGCTGCCTTTATTTGCAGCATAATGTATACGCATACATGTTAGTGTATACGCATACATTAACACGAATTATGGTAAATGATTAAAGTTTTTAATATTTGCGCAAACAAAATATTTGCGCAAACAAAATATTTGCGCAAACAAAATATTTGCGCAGCAGGCCATAAACCCCAATCATAATGGCCAAAAAACATCTATCAAATGGAGGAAAAAAAGATGAAAAAGATGTTAGCAATTCTGGTAGTTGCAGTCCTCGCGGTGAGCATTTTCGCTGGCTGCGCGCAGGAAGCTCCGGCGGCAACGTCCGCAGCTCCGTCCGAGGCAGCTTCCAAAGCGCCCGAAGGTGACGCTTCCAATGCTCCGGCTGCTGATGCGGGCGGCGTGAAAAACGTTGCGGTCATCATCAAGGCGACGGACTCCGACTTCTGGCAGTATGTTCTCGTAGGCGCTGAAAACTACGCGGCAGAGAACCCGGACAAAGTCAAAGTGACGACGCACGGCCCGGCAAACGAATCCGATATCGACGAGCAGGTTTCGATCCTCGAGCAGGTGATTGCCAGCGCTCCCGATGCGATCGTGATCGCTTCCACGAGCTCTGACGCGACCGTTCCGGCCATCAAGGACGCTGCAAGCAAGGGCATCCCGGTCATCACGGTGGACAACAAAGTAAACAGCGATCAGGTTTCCACGCTTCTCGCGACGGACAACCTCAAGGGTGGCGCACAAGCTGCTGATACGCTCGTACAGATGATCAAAGATTCCGGCAAGGAACTCAAAGGGACGGTCGGCGTGATCAGCAACATGGCTGGCGTACAGGTTCTGGCTGACAGAGATCAGGGCTTCATCGACAGAATGAAAGAAATCGCTCCCGATGTAAAATTGCTCGAGACGGTATATGTTGACGCAGACATGACGAAGGCGATGGATGCGGCTGGCGACCAGATCGCTGCCAACGACGACCTGCTTGGCTTCTTCGCTGACAACAACACGGTTGGTTCGGGTACGGCTCGCGCCATCACCGAAAAGGGCAAAGAGAATGACCTCGTACTCGTGGCATTCGATTCCGACCCGGAAGAGATCAAAGGCCTCACGACCGGCGCGGTTGACGCTCTGGTTCTGCAAGACCCCTACGGCATGGGCTACTATGGCGTGGAAGACGCACTGAAGGCGATTGCGGGCGAAAAGCTTGAATCCTATGTTGACACCGGGGTTACCATCGTAACGAAGGAAAACATGGATCAGGAAGAAATCAAAGGTCTGCTCGATCCGATGACGAAGAAAAAATAAGTAGGCTGAACTCTCTTAATAACCCGGCATTTGGGGGGAGGAGGAATCCTCCCCCCGAATTGAATGCCGGAAAGCAGACGAAAGGGATAGTCTATATGGAAAACGTACTGGTAAAATTGGAAAAAATCTCAAAGATTTTTCCAGGCGTGAAAGCTCTTGAAAACGTCGATTTCGATGTGCGGGCAGGGGAAGTTCATGCGCTGATGGGAGAAAACGGCGCAGGGAAATCCACGCTCATCAAGGCGATGATGGGCGTTCACGAGCCCACGTCAGGCAAAATTTTTGTGAATGGACAGGAAGTACAGATCAAAACGCCGCAGCAGGCCAAAAAGCATGGTCTTGGGGCGGTTTATCAGGATATTACGCTTGCGCCCCACCTTTCCGTAGCAGAGAATTTCTTCCTCGGAGAGCTTCCCAAAAAGGGCGGGCTCGTCGACTGGAAGACGATCAACAGGGTCGCGGATGAAACGCTTAAGAGCCTCGACATTGACGTCGATCCAAAGAAAAAGATCAAGGACCTTCCCATTGCGCAGCAGGAAATGGTGACGATCGCCAAGATCGTGCATGAAAAAGCGAAGGTCATCGTATTCGACGAACCGACCGCGCTTCTTGCAAACGAGGAAGTGGAAATTCTTTTCAAGCTGATCAATAAGCTGAGGGACAACGGCTGTGGAATCATCTATATCTCGCATCGCATTGAAGAGATTTTCGAGCTCGGGAACCGCGTGACGGTCTTAAAGGACGGAACGCTTGTCGGCACGGTCAACGTGGCGGACACCAACAAGGATGATCTTGTGCGCATGATGGTCGGCCGCGATGTCGGCGATATGTATTCCATCAAGCATTTTGAGCCGGGCGAAACGGTGCTCGAGGTAAAAGGCGTAACGCACAAGGGCGTGTATGAAGATATCGGCTTTGAAGTGCGGCGCGGTGAGATCCTCGGTATGTTCGGGCTGGTCGGCTCGGGACGAACCGAAATCATGCGCGGGATTTTCGGAGCAGATCCTTACGAGAAAGGCGAAGTTAGAATACTCGGAAAAGATGTGCACAACAAATCACCGAAGCAGGGCATCGACAGCGGGATCGCGCTTTTGCCCGAGGACAGAAAAACACAGGGACTCTCGATGGGTCTTTCGATTGAAATCAACACCAATCTCGCCTCCTATTCGAAAATTTCAAAGGGCGGCGTGATCAACGTAAACAAAGAGAGAGAACGGGCCGAACACTATAAGGATGAGATACGGATCAAAACGCCGTCCATCAAACAGAAGGTGCAAAACCTCTCCGGCGGCAACCAGCAGAAGGTGGTCATCGCAAAATGGTTGTGCGCGGACAGCGAACTATTTATTTTTGACGAATGTACGGTAGGCGTCGACGTTGGCGCAAAGGTGGAAATATACCGTTTGTTTGAAGAATTGCTTGCGCAGGGCAAGGCGGTCGTTCTGATATCGTCCTACCTCCCGGAGGTCATGGGCCTCGCGGATCGGCTGATGGTCATTTCCGAAGGGAAACAGATGGCCACCATCGACCGCGGCGAATTTATGGTCGACGGAAAATTGGATGAAGAGCGCATCCTGCGCCTTGCGTCCGGCATGGTATAAGAAAAGGAGCAGGAGTATGAATAAAGAAGCGACTATTGAAAAGAAAAAGTTCACACTGCCGGGAGAGGTGACGATCCTCATTATCCTGGCCGCAATATTCATCGTTTTGTCGTTGGCGACCAATAAGTTCATGACGTGGGATAATATGACCGGCCTGATGAAGCAGACGTCCATCAACGGTGTCGTCGCGATTGGCATGACGTTTGTCATCATCTCCAGCGGCATCGACCTCTCGGTGGGCGCAGTCGTTGGTTTCTCCGGCATCATCTCGGCGCTGCTGATGGTCAGCGGATGGGGCATCGCTCCGTCGATTTGCGTGGCGATCCTCGCCAGTGCGGGCGTAGGCATCGCGAACGGCGTGCTTGTGCACGACGGCAAGGTTCCTCCGTTCATCGCGACGCTCGGAACCATGACCATCGTACGGGGCGCGATCATGCTGATTTCCGGCGCACGCATGGTGTCGGGTATGCCGGAAGAATTTATCGATTTTTCCACATCGACGATCCTCGGCCTTCCGGCTTTGGCGATCGTGTGGATCGTGGCAGTTATCATTGCGATTTTGCTGCTGAAGTTCACGGTGTTTGGCAGAAATGTTTACTCCATCGGCAGCAACGAGGAAGCAACGCGCCTCTCGGGCGTGAATATCCGCCTCAATATCTATGGGATTTACCTTGTGAGCGCTTTGTGCTCGGCGGTGGCGGGCGTCATGCTTGCGTCCCGTACGGGCAACGGCCTGCCGAGCGGCGGTAACGGATACGAGCTCGACGCGATCGCAGCTTCGGTTGTGGGCGGCGCGAGCCTCTCCGGCGGCGAAGGCAGCATCGTGGGTACGGTCATCGGCGCGCTCATCATGCAGACACTGAGAAACGGCGGCAACCTATTGGGGGTCAACTCCTTCATATTGGAAATCTGTATCGGCGCACTCATTATCGTCGCCGTATTGATCGACAAAGCCAAAAAGAAGTAGTACTATAGGTATAATGTCTGAAAGGGGGAGAAGCGATTTTCCCCCTTGTCAGTCAATTGTAAAAATAGTAAGAAAAAGGGGTATCAATATGCCAAAGTATTTGATCGCGCACGACCTGGGTACATCCGGAAACAAAGCGACGCTGTTTACGACGGATGGCGAATATGTAAAAAGTAAGGTCGCCAGCTATGACACAAAATTTTTCAACGCAAACTGGGCGGAGCAGAATCCGGACGACTGGTGGGAAGCGGTCTGCCTGTCCACAAAGGAATTGATGCAGGGTGTGGATGCACACGAGGTGTCCGCCGTATCGTTTTCAGGGCAGATGATGGGGTGTTTGTGCCTCGATCAAAACGGAAGGCCGCTTCGTCCGCACATCATTTGGGCTGATATGCGCGGCACAAAAGAGGAAGACTTTATCAAGGAGCGTATCGATCCTCATGAATTTTATAAAATCACAGGGCACAGGCCGAGCGCGTCCTATACACTTGCAAAGCTTTTGTGGGTCAAAAACAACGAACCGGATGTGTACAAAAATATCCACAAAGTCTTGAACGCGAAGGATTACATCGCCTTTAAAATGACGGGACGGTTCATCACGGATTATTCGGACGCGACTGGCACGAACGCGTTTGACCTCAACACATTCAAATGGTCGGATCAAATCCTCGACAGCGTGGGCGTGAGCCGCGAATTGTTCCCGGAGGCGGTGGATTCCACACATGTGGTAGGCGAGTTGAATCAAAAAGCGGCGGAGGAATGCGGGCTTGTTGCGGGCATCCCCGTCGTGATCGGCGCGGGTGACGGAACATCAGCAACGGTGGGCGCGGGCTCGGTTTCCGAGGGTGTGACATACAACTGCCTCGGCTCCTCCTCGTGGATCGCGACAACGACGAAAACGCCGGTGCTCGACGAGCAGATGCGTGTGTTCAACTGGGCGCATGCAGTTCCGGGCATGGTCGTGCCGTGCGGCACGATGCAGGCGGCGGGCAATTCCTACGCATGGATGAAAAAGCAGCTGTGCGGCGAAGAGGCATTGCGCGCCAAGCAAGACGGCGTAAGCGTATACGACCTTATCAACGGACAGATCGACGACGTTCCGGCGGGCTCAAACGGGCTTTACTACCTGCCCTATTTGATCGGCGAGCGTTCGCCGCGCTGGAACCCCAACGCCAAGGGCGCGTTCATCGGCTTGAAGATGGAGCACACGCACGCGGATATGCTCAGAAGCGTGGTGGAGGGCGTCGGCATGAATTTGCGACTGATCCTCGACATCATGCGCACGCAGGTGGACATCAAGAGCATCATCGCGCTGGGCGGGCTTGCGAAATCAGACGTGTGCACGCAGATATTTGCGGATATCTTCGGCGTGGATATGCTGCCCCTCAATCATCTTGAGGAGGCCACTTCCATCGGCGCGGCGGTGTGTGCGGGTGTGGGGACGGGTGCGCTCAAGAGCTTTGACGAGGTGGATAAATTCGTCCATCCGGTGGGAAGGCTCGTTCCAAACGAAAAGAACAACGCGCTTTACGAAAAAATGCTCAAAGTGTTCGATCATTCCTATTATGCGCTTCTTGACGTATATGAGGAGATCGCCGCAATGCAGGAAGCATAAACGAAAAGGTTGAGAAAATGAAAAAAATCGTAATGTTTGGCAGCTATGTTGCCGATCTCACGGGTACGGCGGAGCATCTGCCCAAGGCAGGCGAAACCGTGTTCGGTGAACTGTTCAAGATCGGTCCGGGCGGCAAGGGAAGCAACCAGGGCGTTGCGGCACACCGCGCGGGCGCGGATATCACGTTTGTGACAAAGCTTGGGCACGATGTGTTTGGCGATCTTGCGCGCGATTTTTACGTGCAGGAAAAGATTGCGATGGATTATGTGCTCTCGGACGACGAAAAGGGTACGGGCATCGCGCTTATCTGTGTCGATCAGGTGGCGGGACAAAACCAGATTCTGGTGGTGCCCGGCGCGTGCACGAATTTCACGGACGAGGATATCGAAACGATGCGCCCCGCCATTGAAGGCGCGGATATCCTGCTCGTACAGTTCGAGGTGAATATGGACGCGCTTGAGCGCGTGATCGACATCGCAAAGGCCGCAGATGTGATGGTGGTCTTGAACCCCGCACCCGCGCGGCAGGTATCGCAGGAATTTCTCGCCAAGGCGGATATCGTAACTCCCAACGAGGTGGAGGCGGGCATCTTGACCGGCATGGAGGTCAACGACGCGGACGACGCGAAAAAAGCGGCGGACGTATTCCACGGATGGGGTATTCCCACTGTGCTCATCACGATGGGCAAACAGGGTGTGTTCGTATCAACGGGCAACGAGCACCGCATGGTTCCCGCGCGCGTCGTGGAAGCGGTGGACACCACGGGCGCGGGCGACGCGTTCAATGGCGGTTTCGTTACAGCCCTTGCGGAGGAGCAGGACGTTTTCAGCGCGGTGGAGTTCGGCAACGCGCTTGCGTCGCTTGCGGTGCAGAAGTTCGGCACCGCTCCGGCGATGCCGATGCGCAGTGAAATCGACAAAATATTGTAATCTTATATTATAAGGAAGGAAGTGGAACAAATGGATAAACCAATGGCGTCTTACATAGATCATACGATTCTCAAGGCCGACGCAACAGAGGCTGATGTCAGAAAGCTGTGCGAGGAAGCAAAGGAATACAACTTTGCGAGCGTGTGCGTAAACGAGGTGAACGCCGCGCTGTGCGCCGAAATGCTCAAGGGTTCGGACGTGATGGTGTGCTGCGTCGTCGGCTTCCCGCTCGGCGCAATGACGCCGGACGTGAAGGCGTTTGAAACAAAGCGCGCGATCGAGCTGGGCGCGCAGGAGATCGACATGGTCATCAACGTCGGCGCGGCCAAGGCGCACAACTGGGACGTGGTGCGCGACGATATCGCGGCGGTGGTCAATGCCGCGAAGGGCAAGGCGCACGTAAAGGTCATCATCGAGGCGTGCCTCTTAACGGATGAGGAAAAGGTGAAGGCGTGTGAAATGTCCGTGGAAGCAGGCGCGGATTTCGTGAAGACCTCCACAGGGTTTTCCACGGGCGGCGCAACGCCCGAGGATGTGGCGCTCATGCGCAAGACGGTCGGCCCTGATGTGGGCGTGAAGGCTGCGGGCGGTATTCGCGACTATGAAGCGGCAATGAAGGTAATCGAAGCCGGGGCAAACCGGATCGGTACGAGCAACGGAATCGCGATCGTGAAAGGGGCGAACTGACCATGATCAAAAGAGATGCAAACATCGACAGAGAACCGGAATATAATCCGTGCGGCGGCGAGGGCACGTTTACCCTCACAAATCTTGTGAAGGACGGCGAGCTTTCCACCATCGTCAAAACGGTCATCGTTGACTGTCCGCTGGGCTCCTACGCGGAATATCATCAGCACGTGGGCGATAGCGAGCTCTACTATATCCTCAGCGGCAAAGCGGAGTTCACGGAAAACGATAAATCCAAGCACATTTTGGAGCCGGGCGACGTGACCATCACCTATGACGGAGAATGGCACGCGATCGCGCAGCACGGCGACGAGCCCCTCAAGTTTCTGGCGATCATCATTCGATAAATACGCAGAACACACAATATGATTGATTCCTCCTAAAGACAGCAATCATCACGTGCGGCAGCGGCGGCAGGCAACAACCTGCCGCCGCTGCTTTTTGGCTAAAATCAAAAGAAATCGCACGATCAGCATACTTGTATTTCGTGAACATCCGTTCTATACTGGAGAAAGCAAAAAAAGGAGTGACGCGCGTGAAGATTACGGTGGTAAATGGAACAATGCGAAGAGGCAACACCCGGCATATCACGGAATTATTTTTGGAAGAGCTTCAGGGTGAGGTCACGGAGTTCTGGCTTCCGCGCGATTTTTCTGAGCCGTGCGCGGGCTGCTTTTCGTGCTTCTTGAACGGGGAGGCTACATGCCCGCACGCTGCGGGTGTGCAGCCCATTATGGCTGCGTTCGATGAGGCAGACCTTATCATTCTGCAAAGCCCGGTTTATGTTATGGGGATGAGCGGGCAAATGAAATGTCTGATGGATCATACGGGGTATCAGTTCGTTGTGCACCGCCCCAATCCGACGATGTATCAAAAAACAGGTCTCGTCATCGCGACCGCCGGCGGAGCGGGTGCGCGAACAACGACAAAAGCCATGAAGGCATGCCTTGATGGAATATGCGTTTCCAAAACATACTGCTATGGGAAAGCCATCATGGCCATGGGCAGATGGGATCAGGTTGCAGCAAAGAAAAGAGAAAAAATTCAGAAGCAGGTGCGTTGCCTTGCAAATAAGGTCAAAAAAAGGATTTCCACAAAAAAATCTGTGCCCATAGGAAACCGGCTGTTGTTTTCGCTGATGCGTATGATGCAGAAGAAGAACGATTATCTGCCAAAGGACAGGGAATATTGGGAAGCGCAGGGGTGGCTCGGCAAGGGCCGCCCATGGAAATGAGTTTTCCTCTCAAGAAAAATTGCACACATTCCTTTGGGCGGTATATAATAGATAAGTACGTTTTCAACGGAGGGGAGAAAGCACATGCTCGAAGTGCTGCCAAAGGCGCTGGGCCTCATTTTTATCGTTGTGCTTGGCTACACGCTGAAACGTGTGGGTTTTTTCAAGCCGCACGATTATAAGCTCGTCGCCAAGATCGCGCTCAACATCACGCTGCCCGGGACCGTTATCGCGAGTTTTTCAAGTTTCTCGTTCGATCCTGCGCTCATATGGATCGTTCTCCTTGGCTTTGGCGGAAATCTGTTGATGACGGGCATCGGCGCTATCGTTGCGCGCAACCGTGAAAAAGTGGATCGGGCTTTTTTTATGCTCAATTTGTCGGGCTACAACATCGGATGCTTTACGCTGCCCTTAGTGCAGAGTTTTTTGGGCGCATATGGCGTTGTAGTCACGTGCATGTTCGATGCGGGCAACTCCATTATGTGCACGGGCGGAACATATGCCATCGCACAAAGTGCGCTGGGCGGCGAGAAAAAAAGAGGGATCGGCGACTTTTGCAAAACGCTGTTTTCGTCCGTTCCCTTTGACGTATATGTCATCATGCTGCTCCTGTCCATGCTCAACCTTCGGCTGCCCGAATTCGGGGTGACGATCGCCGCCAACATTGGCGCGGCGAATGCGTTTGTTGCAATGCTGATGATCGGCATGATGTTTGAGCTGAAATTCGATCAACAATACTTAAAAGACGCGGCAACGGCGCTCATCCTTCGCTACGGCATGGCGGCGGTGTTTGCGTCACTGATTTATTATCTTGCGCCCTTCCCGCTTGAGGCGCGGCAGGTGCTTGTGATCCTCGTATTCGGCCCCATTGCGGCCATGGTTCCCGTGTTCACGGAAAAGTGCAAGGGAAACGTGGCGCTTTCGGGCATGATCAACTCATTTTCCATCGTCATCAGTACGGTTGTCATCATCATGCTGCTGACGGCAATGCGCATTGGGTGAAACGCTGTGTGTGCCGCCCCACAAAAAAAGCAGCAGTTCACAATTATTTGCGACTGCTGCTCTTTTTTAGATTAGGCAGAACGTGTCATGCGATTCGGTGATTGAAAGCCAATGTCTATTTTTGCCGCAATGAACCATCACTGCCAATCGAATAGTAGCGTGTCCATCCAACTACTGTTGATGCCGATTGAAAATAATTTTGAAAAGTAACTTGTGTTCCGCTGTGTTGTATTGTGATTCGGTTATTATAACTCTGCCAACCGCTAAATGAATTGATCGTATCTACCCCCGAACCTGTGGCTAAATACTGCCCATATTGCGAATAATAGGCCGTTGTTGCCCAACCGATAGTCGTTCCCACCTTGGTGCCGTTCGAGTAAACGGTACCGTTGACGCCATAGCGGGCACGCGGTGTGGCGCGGGTGTTTTGGTCTTCATATTTGACGATGGTGATCTCCGCCTCAATGACATCGCCGTCCGGCGTGATCTCAATAACCTCCCGCTCGGTATGCTGCCATACGGCAACCGGTTGTTCCGCTGCAAAAGAGATTGTAGACAAAGAGAGAACCATGAGGAGCGCCACTACGCAAGGAATCAGCATTTTTATTTTTTTCATAATTAGCCTACCCTTTCCAGCCGCAATTTGCAGCTTGCAGATTCGAACCATACAACCAAACATCAGAAACGTAGAAATCTGAAGACGCATCACCTCCAATTCCGTAATTGCGATAATGAAAATTTAGTTTATATCAGTCGTCGAGAGTCATAGATTAGGAAGATTTTCACCATTAACCATTTTCGGGAATCACCATAGGAAGAAGTTCCTCACCATCCTCGCCATCCCCAGGCGGTACGGGAACGGGCAGATCGTTATTTGGTTCAATTTCAATTTTTTCCAAGGGCGAAGGGGAAGGAGAAGCGTTTTCCGCCGCTTCTTCACCGGCGCATGAGAACAAAAAGAGAGAGGACAGGATCAACAAAACAACCAGCACATAAACAATTGTTTTTTTCATAAAGAATCCTCCATAAATTGCGAAAGAATCATTGATCATTTCCGCACATCGTTTACCTTGCGTATGTTCTATAATTAATAGATACATAGATCATCTGTTTTGTTACATAAAAAAGCTCTGTCCAACAAAACAGAGCTTTTGAGCATACCAATCAACTGGAAGCTCATACTATCTTTTCCAAAATTTGATATAGCACATCGCGCGGCTCGTTCGTTGCAATATCTATGCGGAACATATGATGGAAAATCAGAGACGCGGAATATGGAGCATCGGCGGAAACCGCTCCCTGCATGCCATTCACCTCAATCGGCTCATAATCCTGCGTGTGCCAGCCTTCAGAGCGCACCTCAACCTCGGCGGTTGCATTTTGCACGATGCTGATGTCGACATACCCAGGCAGGGAAGCGGAAGGGGTTTCATAGGTTAGAGCCACAATAACATTTTGGCCTGCATCCTGTGATTTTTCAGCCTGCGTCAGCAGGTATCCTTCCGGCATCCACGTGAATTGCGGAAGCTGAAATGCCACATGGTTTTGCAGCTCGTCGAAGCTGCCATATTCGTCCACCTTTGTATTCGGATCAAATAGAGACGTAAAAAAAGTGGAGGTGTCGGCCTTGAACGCTTTTACCGATGAGGAATCTGAAAAGATAAAGGTGCCGATCAATATGCCGACAACTGCGGCAGCAATGACAGCAACATGCTGCGCCATGTTTTTCTTTGGCCGATATTTCTTTTGCTCCCGCTCCTTAACGATCGTCTTAAATTCATGAACAACATGGTCAATTTGCCGTTGTTCGTCATCAGAAATTTCAGCTATTTCGTTGAAATGATCGCCGATCGTTTTTTTGAGCTCCTTGCGGAATTTTTCATTCATTCTTCAAATCCCCCGCAAGCGTTGCCAGCTTTTTCAGTGTTCTGTGGTGCATGATTCGTAACGCCCCTTCCTTCGTTCCTGTTAGGGCGGAAATTTCTTTGTAGGATAAATCATGATAATAATATTGAATGATGAATTCCCGCTCTTTATTAGATAGCTTTTCCAGCAATTTTGTTACATCATTTCGGGTGTTTTTTAGTATAAAAGCGTTTTCCGCCGATTCGATGACATCATTGTGGGCGATTGCCTGCGTTGGGTAATCGCGGTAGATATCTTCGCTCAATATTTCACGGCTGCTTTTTTGCAGCACACGAATAGCTTGATTGCGGGCAATCGTAAACAGCCACGGCACAAATTTTTTAGCGTCGCGCAATGTGTGCTTTTTATGAAATGCCCTCAGCAGCGTTGATTGCATGATGTCCAACGCTGTATTGGGCTCGATTCTGTTGTTCACCGCCCGGTTTAAAATGAAGTAGTACAAAGATGTGCGATGCGTTTCACACAGAATTGTGAATTCATCGGTCGTGATTCTGTTCATATGTCATGCCACCCTTTGTGGATCATTATACATTTAATGTATAAAAGTGGCAAGTATGGTTTGTTTCTATCCGATCCGCCCGCTCACCGTTGCGGTGACGGCGGTGCCGAGGTCGAGCGTCATATTGCCCGCCAGCCGGCCGGTGTTGGTGGATGAGGCCACCTGCACGTCCATGAGCTCCTTTATGCCGCGCCGCTTCGCTTCTTTCTTTGCGGTTGCCTTTGCTTCCTTTTCTGCCAGCACAATCGCCTCGTCAAGCGTTTTTACGGTGGTGTTTTGTTTCGCGCCCAGCACGGTGTAATCCTTCACGCCGCCCGGTGTATGGTTGGGGCGTATTTCGATGGTTTCGGTCACGGACACCCGCCCGACTGCCGCGCCGATCGCGTTCGCCACGCCCGCGTGCTCGGGAACGATGCACGTCGTATGCAGCGCGCGTGCCACATCGGGCAAAAAGATGTGCGTGGGCGCGCCGATGCCCACCAGCGCCGCATTCGTGGAAAACCCAAAATCCGTATAGCTCCGCGCGTGTGCGTGTCGGTTCAGTTCCCAACTTTCGTCGATCAGCGCCTCCAGCTGCGCCGATATGCCATCCTCCTTCATCTGCGCAAACTTGTCTTGCAGCAGGATGCGCACGAGGTTGCAATACAGCTTCTTTTTCACAAGGTCGTACACCATATCGCAAAATTCATCCAGTGTGCACCCCTCGTCCGCGTGGGCATACAGGCATTTCAGCACATATTCCGCGGCGAGCCTCGAGGCATGCGTGTCAAACCCGCTGAAATCCCCTTTGATGTGCATAATGTCGGTGGGCGTGAGGCCGCACCGCATAATGAGCCCTTCACGCTCCAGCCGTTCCGTGTTCATGCTGTAAACGTCGAGACCTGTGCGCTCGGTGGCCTCGCTCATCAAAAGAGGACGTTCGCGCAAAGCGTCGCATAGGCGCAGCTCGCTCTGTGAATAATTTTCCGGATGCGCGATCTCCTTTACCAGATAGAAAAATTCGTGCAGCGGAAGCGTCGCGTGCAGGCGCTTGGAATCGAGCAGCGCGGCGAGGTCCTCATTGATCGAGGGCCAGCGCTTTGCCGCCACGCACATGGGCGTTACCCGCCGCGCATCCACATAAAGCCCATTTTCGGTGAGGCGCACGGCGCTGTCTCCGCCCAAGCCGAAGGTGTCGATGAACACGCCCTTCACAAAGGTGCGCCAGCCGCCGATGCGTACGCCGTCCTTCACATGCACGGGCGTGCCCTCCTTCACAAGCGAGATATCCGTGGTGGTGCCTCCCATGTCGATGATCATGCTGTTTGTGCTGTCCGCAAGCTGCACGCCGCCCAGCACACTCGCCGCGGGGCCGCACAAAATCGTTTCCACAGGGCGCAGGCGGGAAAACTTCTCAGACATCAGCGTACCGTCGCTGCGCACGATGACCACGGGCGCGTCGATGCCCTTTTGATCGAGCACCGTACGGATGGCAGTTAAAAATTCTTGGATCACTGGGACGAGCTTCGCGTTTAAAAGTGTGCTTGCGCCGCGCTGCAAGGAATTTAATTCTGAAAACAGCTCATGCCCGCTCACAATGGGGAAGCCATATTTTTCCGCAAACCGCTCCTTTGCTCCGCGTTCGAGCACCGCACCGTTCTTCATGGCGTAAAGCTCCACGATCCCCAGTCCGTCCGCGTCCTTGAGCCAGCCTTCTGTATCGCGCAAAAGAGCGTCCCAATCAGGCACGTCCGGCACTTCGCCGTCAAAACGGCTGCGATGCTCGCATAAATAAATCGAGCCGTCGTCCTTTAAGCCGTAATCCTCGCCCACCCAGTCGAGTACACGCTGCTCCACCCCAATCAGCAGCAGCTTTGCGCGCCCGCCCTTGTTCTCGATACACGCGTTCGTGGCGAGCGTGGTGGATAGGGATACAAAATCGATCTTATCGAAATAGCCGGGATCAAGCGCATCGAGCGCGTTTTCAATACCCACGGCAAGATCTTCTTTTGTGGTCAGCGCCTTTGCGCACGCAAGCACCGCGTCCGTATCGAAATCATAGACCACCGCGTCCGTGTATGTACCGCCCGTGTCGATGCCAATGCCAATTTTCATGATTGCCTCCGCAAAGATATATTTATCTATACTATATAATAAATTGTTGCGGAGCACGAATCTTGTACGATCAGCGGATATTTTGAAGAATGCTATTTCATTGGCATTTTTTTCATCTGGTGGTACAATAAAAGCATGTGGGAAAAGAGGTCATGATATGAAGCAAAACGGTTTTTGGAAGGGATTTTTGAGCGGCGTGCTTGCGCTGCTTTTTATAGGGGTGATCATCCTTGCCATGGGAGGGGGGCGTTTGCAAAGCGGCGGAGCGGGGATCGACCTCGATCCGATTTTTTCGAAAATGCAAAAGATACAATCCATCATCGACAACCGTTTTTATTTTGAAGAAGACCCGCAGGTCGCGGAGGACTACATCTATATCGGAATGATCGCCGGGCTGGGCGACGCATATTCGCAATATATGTCGGCGGACGATTATCGCTCGTGGAAGCGCAAAAGCGACGGGAATTACGTGGGAATCGGTGCGACGGTCAATCAAAACAAGGATACGCTGGCGACGAGCATATCTGAAATCACACCCGGCGGTCCTGCGGAAAAGGCGGGTCTGCGGGCGGGCGATGTATTCCTCAGCGTGGATGGGCTGGATGTAACGCAGACACCTCTCAACGATATCGTCAACGAATATGTGATCGGCGAGGAGGGGACGTCTGTCGTGATCCGCATCAGCAGGCCGGATACGGGAGAGGAACTGGAATTTACGGTGCAAAGGGAGCCCATTATCACACAGACGGTCAACCACCGTATGATCGACGCCGCGACCGGTTATCTGCAAATCACAGAATTTGACGGGGTTACGCCGGATCAGTTCAAGGCGGCGGTAGACGATCTGGTGGCGCAGGGGGCGGAGCGCGTGGTATATGACCTGCGCAACAATACGGGCGGCAACTTAAATGCGGTCATCGATGTGTTGGACTATATTTTGCCCGATGGGCTGATCGTCTATACTGCGGATAAAAACGGTGTGGTCCAAAAGGAATACAACGGAGAGGATGGGCACGAGGTGGCCCTGCCCACCGTGGTGCTTACAAACGGAAGCACCGCGAGCGCGGCGGAAATATTCTCGAGCGCCCTGCGCGATTATGAACGCGCAGAGCTGGTGGGTGAAAAAACGTTTGGCAAGGGAATCGTGCAAAGCTTTATCGAGCTTGGGGACGGCAGCGCTCTCAAGCTGACGACCTCGGCCTATTTTACCAAAAGCGGAACGGCCATTCAGGGGGAGGGTCTTGTGCCTGATGTGGTGGTGGAGGTAGAGCCACAGGAGGAGGGCGCCGCGCCCGTCTCACCGGAAAACGATGTGCAGCTTCAGGCGGCGCTTACATTGCTCGACAAAGAAAAGTGATAAAAAAGGCTTGTTACAGCATGCATTTTATGATAAAATTATTAACGCTGTAACGAATGGACAGATGGCTGAGTTGGCTTAAGGCGCACGATTGGAAATCGTGTGAACGTTAATAGCGTTCCGGGAGTTCGAATCTCCCTCTGTCCGCCAAAAAAGAAGTTTACACCGAAGGTGTAGGCTTCTTTTTTCGTTGGAAAGAAAGATTTGAACTCCCGGGAGTTCATGCAAGCACAAGCCGCAGGCGCTGTGCGCGCTATCTCCCTCTGTCCGCCAAACCCCTTAACCATGCGGTTTTAGGGGTTCTTTATTTGCCGAAATCGCGTGCGTTTTGTCGCTTTTGATTCGAACATTACCCGTTCGAACCTTTGAAAATTGTTCCTTATCCGCTTTCAACCCGTTATTTTATCAAAAGACTGCCTCGTGTGCTTTCTGATGCCGATATGCACATGGGCGTAAATTTTTTCTGCGGTGGAACTGCTGCTGTGCCCCAGTCATGATACCGCGCCATAACAAGTGCTTCGAAGCAGCGCGGCGCATTGTGTGATCTATGAATAAGAAAATTCACATATATGAAATATATGATCACGAATATGAGTAATAAACATAATATGTGGACACATATGGGGATGGGTGACATAATCCAACTATCGAATCGTCGCAGTCATATCGGATTGCAAACACACAGCAGGGAAGAAATCGGTACATACCGGGGGCACGCGCAGGCACTTTGCAGGCGGATCGACCGAAGTGTCATGTGGGTATAGGACTATAACAAAAGAATAGGAGAACGTTGAAATGAAGTACAGAAAATTAGGAAAGAGCGGTATTGACGTGTCGGTGATCGGCCAGGGGTCATGGGGTCTGGGCAACGATTTTTTTGGAGACGTTGATTGCAACGAGGGCATTAAAGCCATACAGCAATCCATAGACCTTGGAGTCAATATGTTGGATACGGCGCCGGGATATGGGCCGCAATTTGAATCAGAGCTTGCAGTTGCAAAAGCGATTCAGGGCAGAAGAGACAAGGTGGTGTTGGCGACCAAGCTTGGCATATTAAGGGTGGCTGGCGCGTATGTGCACTGCCTTGACCCGCAGGTGATGCAATGGGAACTTGAACATTCATTGAAGCGCCTGGAGACAGATTATATCGATGTTTACTATATCCATTGGCCGGATTACAACTTCCCCATTGAGGGAGCCATGGAAATGATGGCGAAGTTCAAGAAGGAAGGAAAGGTTCGGTCGCTCGGCGTTTCCAATTTCAGCGTCGAACAGATAAAGCTTGCGCAAAGCGTGGTGCAGATTGACGCCGTGCAGCCTCCGATGAACATCCTGGACCGCAGTTCTATGGAAGATGGGATCATACCGTATTGTGCGGAGCAGGGAATCGGTATTGTGACATATGGATCTCTGGGCGGCGGCATATTGAGCGGGAAGCTGCCTAAGCCAGACTTTGGTGGGAAAGAATTAAGGAGCTCGTTCTATGGCTTTTATGATGAGGAGGGCTGGGAGAAGTGCCAGAAGCTCATCAAGGTGCTCAAAGAGATCGGGGAGTCCAGAGGGGTGAGCGTTGCCGAGGTTTCAATCAATTGGGTTCTTGGACATGAGGGGGTGACGTGTTCGTTGATGGGCGCCACCAAACCTGCGAAGGCGAAAGAAAACGCAAGCGCTGCAAACTGGGAACTTACAAAACAAGAATACGATACAATTGAGGTTGCGTACCAGAAATATATTGTAACCTAAGGGATGATGAACAACAGGGCGCGAACGCATAAAATTAAGAGATGACGCAAGCTGGCATCGTTTTTCAAACGGTGTCAGTTTCGGCTTTTGAGCAAAATATTCAGTCGTGTTCTCCTAAAACAGCGTAAGCTGCGGACGAATCCAAGGCAATGACATCGATCAACCCACTTGCGAGGGAAGCAAGGATGGCATTTTTTTTCTCTTTGCCGGTGGAAACGCCGATCACGGACGGCACCTTTGAAAGCGCTTCGAACGAAATGCCCATGATTCTGCCCGAAACGGTGTCCGTACACGGACGTCCGTTTTTATCAAGCTGGATTCCGCAGATGTCGGCGGTGGAAGGAGAGGACTCCAGCGCGAAAATGTCCTCATCTGAAAAATATCCGGCGCGGATCACGGAGCTAAACGAACCCTGCGAAACGCCAAGACCCACAAGCGCGATATCGACAGCGCCCGCCCGTTTCATATGCGAGCTGATTTCGGGTTCCATCCAAAGCATATCGTGCAGCTCACGCGTACGCACAATGTAAGGGAAGCATGCGACATATGCGTCGCCGCCAAGCGCGCGCGCAAACCGCCGCGTGACCTCTCCGCCGTCGGTATCAATGCTCTTGGATTCCATTCCGCCAACCAGTTGGACGACGTCTACGCTCAACTCGCGAATGGGGCGGAATGCCGTCGCGATGCAAAAAATGGTGGTTCCCCACGAAACGCCGAGCGTCATGCCGCTTTTCAATTCGTGACGCAAAAGTGAAACGACAGCCTCCCCCAACTTGTTTTTGGTGGCCTCGCGACTGTCGGCAGAGGGCACGACAATCGCGCCCTTTAGCCCAAATCTTTTTTTCAGCCTTTTTTGCAGCTCAAGCTCTTCGCTGGAGGTGTCGTTGATGTGAAATTCGACGATGTGCTGCTTGACACATTCGCTTAATAACCGCGATACATTGGAGCGTGTCGTAAATACCTCCTCCGCGATTTCCTGCTGCGATTTGTTTTCCAAATAATATGCCTTGGCGACCTTGATGAGAAGGTCGCGCCGGTCCGCAAAATTTCCTATCATAAGTGAACAACCTCTCTTGCCCCTCATTACAGCCATTATAGCGATTGGAAAAGAGCATGTCAAATTATGTGATTTATTTATAAAAAAATTCACATAAGTGAAAAATGTGATCACGAATATGAGTAATAAACATAATATATGGACACATGTGAGGCTGGGTGACATAATCCAACTATCAAATCATCGCAGTCGTATCGAATTGCAAACATACGGGAGGTAAAAAAAGTGGAAAGAAAATACAGCAAGGAATTTCTTTTAGAGCTGCTGAGGAAAATGGTTCTGGGCCGAAAGTTCGAAGAACGCGTGCAGTGGCTTTTTTCGCAGGGGCTGGTGCACGGCACGACGCATCTTGGCATTGGCGAGGAGGCGACGGCGGCGGGCACCATTGCGGCGCTCAAGGAGCAGGATTATGTTTTCGGTACGCACAGGGGGCATGCGCAAGCGCTTTGCAAGGGAATTGACCTGAACGCCATGATGGCGGAGATTCTTGCAAAGGAAACAGGCGTTTGCCGGGGCAAGGGCGGTTCGATGCACATCGCCGATCCTGAAAAATTTTATTTTGGCGCCGACGGCGTGTTGGGCGCAAGCGCGGTCATGGCGGGCGGCGTGGCTCTTTCGGTCAAAAAAAAGCAGGAGAAGGATCGCATTGTGACGGTGTTTTTTGGCGACGGCACCGCCAACGAAGGTGCGACCTTTGAAGCCATCAACCTGGCGGCGGTGTGGAATTTGCCCGTGCTGTTCGTATGTGTGAACAACACATACGGAATGTCGACGCACATTTCCAAGGTCATGAAAGATACGGATATCAAAAAGCGCGCCATCCCGTTCGGCATTCCGGGAAAGGATGTGGATGGAAACGATGTGCTTGCCGTATATGAAACGGTGAAGGAAGCGCGGGAATATGTGCTTAAAAATGGGCCGATGCTTCTTGTGGAGCACACTTACCGCATTTCCGGGCACTCGAAAAGCGATGGCAACCTTTATCGCAGCAAGGAGGAAATTGCCGAATGGAAGAAAAAATGTCCGATCTTGGCGTTTCGGGAACATCTGATACAAAACGAAGGCTTTGCGGCGCAAGAATTGGATGCCGTAGAGCAGGCGGTAGACCAGGCGGTAGAGGCTTCGGTGGAATATGCAAAAAACAGTCCGGAGCCGACGATGGACAATATTATGGACGATGTATACGCGCAATAAAAGCGCTGTGGATAAGGAGTAGATAAAATGGCTGAAATTACATATGCGCAAGCGATCAACGATGCGATCAGCGAGGAAATGAGAAGAGACCCCAGCGTGTTTATGATGGGGGAGGATATTGGTGAATATTGCGGCGCTTTTGGCGTCTCGAAGGGAATGATTGAGGAATTTGGGCCGGAGCGGATCATGGATACGCCCATTGCGGAGCAGGGGTTTGTGGGCGCTGCCGTTGGCGCGGCGATGACAGGCCTGCGCCCTATTGTGGAATTGATGTTTTCAGACTTTTTGTGTGTTTGCTATGACGAGCTGGTCAACGAAGCGCCCAAGCTGCGCTTCATGTTCGGCGGAAAGGTTTCCGTGCCAATGGTCATGCGCACGCCCTCGGGCAGCGGAACTGGCGCGGCGGCACAGCATTCGCAAAGCCTGGAGGCGGTGCTGGCGCACATGCCCGGTTTAAAGGTGGTGATCCCGTCGACGCCTTACGATGCGAAGGGCCTCCTAAAGACGGCGATTCGCGATAACAATCCCGTCATGTTTTTGGAGCAAAAGAAGCTATACCGCACAAAGGGCGAAGTACCCGAAGAGGACTACGCGATTCCGCTCGGTCTGGCGGACGTCAAAAAGGAAGGCGGCGACGTGACGATCGTGACCTATGGAAAGATGGCGGGTTATTCGCTCGATGCGGCGCAAGAACTGCAGGCGGAGGGCATATCGGCAGAGGTCATTGATCTGCGCAGTCTGGTGCCGCTAGATATCGATACCGTGATTACATCCGTCAAAAAAACGAAGCGTTTGATCATTGTGCATGAGGCGGTAAAGTTTTGTGGGTTTGGCGCGGAGGTGGCAGGGCAAATCGCGGACAGCGAGGCGTTCTATTATCTCGATGCGCCCATCAAACGGCTGGGTGCGCTTTCGGTGCCCATTCCCTTTAACCCGACGTTGGAGCGCGAAGTTGGGCCAACCAAGGAAAAAATTGTGGATGCCATAAAAGAAATATTGTGAGGTGGCGGATATGATAGAAGTTTTTATGCCCAAAGCGGGTATGGATATGGAAGAAGGCCGCGTCATAAAGTGGCTGAAGGAAGTGGGCGACCCGGTCGAGCGCGACGAGCCCATCATGGAGATCGAAACGGATAAAATTTCGATGGAAGCGGAATCCCCGGGAACGGGCGTGCTGCTTGCAAAGCTGGTGGAAGACGATACGGTGGTTCCTGTTTTGGAGGTCATTGGCTACATTGGGCAGCCGGGCGAGAAAATCCCCGAACAGGCAGAGAAAAAAGAACAGAAGCCCACAGCGCCGCAACCGCTGCAACAGCCGCAAAATAAGTCTGACGTCGCAGCAGTGCCGTCTCGCGATGGGGCGGTTCTCGCGACGCCGTACGCAAAGGCGCTCGCAAAAGAGCGGGGAATCGATATGACGACCGTCGTGCCGTCGGGAAAACAGGGAGAGATCCGTGGTGCGGATGTGCAGGACGCCGCGTTTGCCACGCCGCTTGCAAAGCGCATGGCAAAGGATATGGGCGTAGCGCTTCCGGGCGTGCAGGGAAGCGGACATCATGGCAAAATTCTAAAAGACGATTTGCTTGCGCATCTGCAGCAGGCGGATACGCGAGAGGAGGAAGAAATTTGCGTGCCTATACGGGGCGTACGCAAGGTGATCGCGCAGCGCATGCTGAAAAGCCACGCGGAGTGCCCCACGGTGACACAGCACATGAAGGTTGATGTGACACGGCTTTTGGCGTTGCGCGCAGAGCTCAATGAAGGCCGGGAACAGAAAATTTCAATCAACGATTGGATGATCAAGATCGTCGCCCAGGCAGTGGCAGAGCATCCGCTGGCACGCACGATGATACGTGACGACATGCTGGTGACACGGCCGCACAGTAACATTGGGTTTGCGGTCGGCATGGACGAAGGGCTGCTGGTGCCTGTGATCCGGCAGGCGGACAAACTGCCGCTTTCAGAAATCTCGCGGCAGGCAAAGGATTTGGCGGCACGTACGCGCACAAATGAGGTTCGCCCGGACGAGCTTGCGGGAGGTACGTTCACCATTTCCAATATGGGAATGTTCGATCTGTATGCCTTCACCCCCATTATCAACCAACCGGAAAGTGGTATTTTGGGCGTAAATGCGGTGGAGGATGAACTTTATTTCAAGCAGAACGGTGAAATCGGCGTGAAGAAAGTGATGATGATTTCGCTTACCTATGACCACAGGATCATGGATGGCGTGGGCGCCGCAAAGCTGCAGCTGCGCATTAAGGAGCTGATGGAAAATCCGCTTCTCGCGCTCTGTTAGGAGGAAAAGCAATGGCTGAAAAATATGATGTCGCGGTGATCGGCGGCGGCCCCGCAGGTTATGTATCTGCCATCAAGGCGGCAATGCTTGGGGGCAGCGTGGTGCTGTTTGAAAAAGATACGGTGGGCGGCACATGCCTCAACCGGGGCTGCATCCCCACAAAATCGTATATCCGTACCGCAGAGATGATTGAAGACATGACATCCGCCGCTGCAAGGGGGATTCTTGCGACACCTGCCGTCGGCGTTGACATGCAAAAGGTAGCCGACACAAAAAATGGCGTCGTCAAAAAGCTGACGGGCGGGGTGGCCGCGCTTTTGCGCGCACATGGCGTTACGGTCGTGACGGGCGAGGCGCACATGGAAGACCGCACGACGATCGTGTGCGATGAAAAGCGGTATCAAGCGTCGTCGACATTGCTTTGCGGCGGCAGCGTGCCGGGAACGTTGTCCATACCCGGCGCAGATCTGCCGGGCGTGCTTTCCAGCGATACCATACTGGAATTAACAAACGTTCCGGCATCTCTTTGCGTGATCGGCGGCGGCGTCATCGGCTGCGAACTTGCAACCGCATTTGCGGCATTTGGCAGCGAGGTGACGATCGTGGAATACGCGTCAACGCTCATTCCAATGATGGACGGCGAGCTTTGTGCGGCAGCGGAGCAATCGCTGCGCAAAAAAGGAATGCATATTTTGACGAGCACCGCCGTATCCGCCATTCGAAAAGAAAAAAACAAGTTCGTGGTGCAGGCGGGCAGCGAGGAAATCACCTGCGAACGCGTGCTGATCTCCGTCGGGCGAAAACCGGATTTAAGCTGTCTGGGCAATTTGTGTGAAGAGATCAAAACAGAAAAGGGATACGTCGTTGCGGACCAGAACATGCGGACGAGCATCCCCAACATTTACGCACCCGGCGATATCAACGGGAAATGTATGCTGGCGCATGCCGCCTTTGTGATGGGCGAGACCGCTGCGAAAAATGCGATGGGTGCGCAAGAAGTATGCAGACTCGACCGCATTGCCTCCTGCCTTTATACGCTGCCTGAAATCGCCACGGTGGGAATGAGTCAAGAGCAGGCGAAAAAGCGGTATGGAAGTCAGAACATCGCTGTGGGCCGATTCCCTTTTTCGGCAAACGGGCGGGCGCTTGCGGGCGGTCACGGCGAGGGGTTTGTAAAGGTAATCATCGAAAAACGGTATGGCGAACTGCTGGGCGCGCATATGGTGGGCGCTTGTGCGACAGAGCTCATTGCGCAGCCTGCGGCACTGATGGCCAGCGAGGCAACCGCGTTTGAAATTGCGGAAATGGCGTTTCCGCACCCCACGATGAGCGAGGCGTTTATGGAAGCGTGTGCAGATGCGCTTTCCGCGTGCATCCATCTGCCCCCCGGGAAGATGGGCCGTTAAGGAGCGTATCCGCACGGGCAAAACGCTTTGTCGGACGCAAGGAACGTCCCTGGGAAAAAAGAACAGCTAGGCAAGAAAAGGAGAAAATCAATGGATTTCAGGCTACCCAAGACGCATGTGTTATTGCAGGATTTGTACAGAAGATTTGCGGAAACAGAAATCAAACCGCTCGCGCGTGAGATGGATGAAAAAGAGGAATACTCGATGGAGTTGGTAGAAAAGATGCAAAAGTGCGGATTTTTCGGCATTCCCTATGCCCAAAAATATGGCGGCAGCGGTGCGGACGTTTTGGCGTATGTGCTGTGTGTCGAAGAGCTTTCCAAAATCGACGCGAGCTCGGGCATTATGATTTCCGTGCATACGTCGCTTTGCTGCTCGTGCATCAACGATTTTGGTACAGAGGAGCAGCGGGAGACCTTTTTGCGGCCGCTTGTCGACGGAAGCAAGGTAGGGTGTTTTTCGCTTACCGAGCCAAATGCGGGTTCGGACGCGGGCGGACAGCAGACGACCGCCACGCTTGATGGCGATTACTATGTGCTGAACGGGGCAAAGGTCTTTACCACAAATTCCGGTTTTGCCGATACGTTCATTGTGTTCGCGCTTACGGATAAAGCGCTTGGCACGGACGGCATTTCCGCCTTTGCGGTGGACGCCAAAACGCCGGGTATCACGGTGAGCGCAAACATCCCGCGTATGGGCATTCGCGCCGCTTCAAACTGCGAGGTGGCGCTCAATCAGGTGTGCGTACCCGCGGCAAACCGTCTGGGCAAAGAAGGTCAGGGGTTTGAAATTGCCATGAGCGCGCTTGACGGCGGGCGCATCGGCGTCGGGGCGCAAAGCGTAGGCATCGCGCAGGGGGCGTTAAACGAAGCGATTGCATACGTCAAGGAACGTAAGCAATTCGGTAGGCCCATTGCGGCGTTTCAAAACACCAAGTTTACCATTGCGGAACTGCAAACAAAGATTGATGCGGCGCGGCTGATGGTGTGGCGCGCGGCACTTGCCAAGGACGCGCACGAGGACTATGCGACGCACGCGGCAATGTGTAAATTGTTTGCTTCGGAGGTGGCCAACGATGTAACGCGCGCGTGCGTGCAGCTGTTGGGGGGCTATGGATTCTCGCGCGAATACCCGGTAGAGCGCATGATGCGCGACGCCAAGATCACGGAAATCTATGAGGGAACTTCGGAGGTTATGAAAATGGTCATCTCGGGTTCCATGAAAATACGTTAAGGGGGGAAACGAGTATGAAAATCATTGTGTGCATTAAGCAGGTTCCCGACACCAGCGAAGTGGAGCTGGATCCGGATACCAATACGCTGATCCGCACAGGGCTGCCGTCCATCATCAATCCGGACGACAAGTCCGGCGTGGAAGCGGCACTGGCGATTCGTGCGATGGCCGGCGGCGACAGTACGGTGAGCGTTGTTTCGATGGGCCCGCCGCAGGCGGAAATGGCCCTGATGGAAGCGCTTGGAATGGGATGTGATGAGGCGTATCTTGTTTCCGACCGGAAGTTTGGCGGTTCGGATACATTGGCAACATCTACCATTTTGTCGGCGGCGCTCAAGAAGATCGGCTACGATCTGATCATTACAGGCCGCCAAGCAATCGACGGCGATACGGCGCAGGTTGGCCCGCAAATCGCCGAACATCTTGGCATTCCGCAGGTATCTTACGCACAAGAGTTGGCGCTTTCGGGCGATGAGTTGCTGGTGCTGCGGCAGTTTGAAGACCGGTATCACCGCATCCGCGTCACTTGCCCGTGCTTGCTGACTGCGCTGGCGGAATTGGCGCAGCCAAGATATATGACGGTGGGCGGCGTGATGGAAACAAAGGAAAAGCCGATCAAGTGGCTGGATTATGAAGCGCTTCAGGATTTTCTTGATCCCGCGCAGATCGGTCTCAAAGGGTCGCCTACGAATGTCGTAAAATCGTATACCAAGGAACAGAAGTCGCAGGGCGCCCTCTTAAAGGACTTGACCGCCGATCAAGCGGTGGATGCCATTATGGCGCGGCTAAAAGAGAGCCATATCGTATGAGAGGGGGCGAAAGGATGAGTACAAACGTTTATGTGTTTATGGAGCAGCGCGACGGCGTGCTGCAGAATGTGGGCTACGAGCTTTTGGGGGAAGCGGAAACGCTGGCGCGCGATTTGGGACAAAAGGTGGTTGCCATGCTTTTGGGAGAAGACGTCAAGCAGCAAGCCGAAACGTTGTTTGCCTATGGCGCGGACGAGGTCATTGTTGTGGACGATCCCATGCTGAAGGAATATATGACAGAACCATACACAAAGGCGGTGACGCATATTCTTGCGGATGAACAGCCGGAGATCGTTTTGTTCGGGGCGACATCCATCGGCAGAGACCTGGCGCCGCGTGTTTCCGCACGCGTAAAAACAGGATTGACAGCCGATTGTACGGCGCTGTGCATTGACCCGCAAACCAAGCTTTTGCGCATGACGCGTCCGGCCTTTGGCGGCAATCTGATGGCGGTCATACAGTGTAAAAACCATCGGCCGCAAATGGCTACGGTGCGTCCGGGTGTGATGCAGCCGCTCGAAAAGGATGCGTCGCGCACCGGAACGGTGCGTATGGCACAGGTGCGTTTTGAGCAGACCGATCAAACGGTGGAAATTCTGGAGGTCATTAAAAAGAGCAAAACCGTTGCCGACATTACGCAGGCAAAATATCTGGTGAGCGGCGGGCGCGGTATCTGCTGCGCGGACAACTTTGGTATGCTGCGCGATCTGGCGGAGGCGCTTGGCGCAGAGGTGGCGGCATCGCGCGCCGTCGTGGACAGAGGCTGGATCGATAAAGAACGACAGGTGGGGCAGACCGGAAAAACGGTGCGGCCGGAGCTTTATCTGGCATGCGGTATTTCAGGCGCGATCCAGCATGTTGCGGGGATGGAAAACGCAGAAGTGGTCATTGCCATCAACAAAAACGATACGGCGCCCATCTTTGACGTGGCCGACTTAGGCATTGTGGGGGACGTATGCGCCATCATTCCAAAACTTGCGGAGGCGGTGCGTGCGGCAAAGGCTGCCGGATTCGCTTATATCGCGCCAAATATTGAGGCGCAGGTCGGCATGAAAAACGTGCTTTACAGCGTGCAAAACGGCATCGGCTATCTGACGGTGAATCGGCCGCGCGCCTTGAATGCGCTCAACATGGAGACGCTGCGCGAGCTTGGCGCACTGGCCGACAAAATCGCGCAGGACGAAACCGTGCAGGTGGTCATTGTACGCGGGGCGGGAACACGTGCGTTTGTCGCAGGGGCGGACATCTCGGAAATGAAGGATATGAACGAGGATGAAGGCCGGGCGATTTCCGAAATGGCGCAGGGCGTGTTTTCCAAAATCAAGAACCTGCCGCAGGTGGTCATTGCCGCCGTAAACGGCTATGCGCTGGGAGGCGGAAACGAGCTGGCGATGGCGTGTGACATCCGTATTGCATCAAGCCGCGCGCGGTTTGGACAGCCGGAGGTGAATCTGGGTATTTTGCCCGGTTTCAGCGGGACGCAGCGGCTGTCGCGTTTGGTTGGAAAGGGAGCTGCCAAAAAAATGATTTTTTCCGCCGAACAGATCAGCGCGGAGGAGGCATACCGCATCGGGCTTGCGAACCAAGTGGTTGCACCAGAGGCGTTGATGCGCACTGCGCGTGATTTGGCAATGAAGATCATGAGTAAGGGTATGGTTGCGGTGCGCAAGGCAAAGCAGGCCATCAATGAAGGCGTACAGATGGATATTGCGTCGGGGTTGTGTCTGGAAGCGGACAAATGGACAGAGTGTTTTGCTACGCACGATCAAAAAGAGGGAATGGCGGCTTTTGTGGAAAAGCGAAAGCCGACGTTTAAGAATTTTTAAAGGAGGGCGTTTCATGGAAACAATGACATGTATAAAGGAAAGAAGAAGCATTCGTAAATATCGTCATGAGGCGGTGGAGCACGACAAGCTTCTGCGTGTTGCAGAAACGGCGGCCTATGCGCCGTCGTGGAAGAACACACAGGTAGTGCGCTACATCGTGATTGAAAATCGCAAGATGATCGACAAAATTGCGGACGAGTGCGTGATGGGTTTTGCCTACAACGCGGCGACCATAAAAAATGCGCCTGCGCTTGTGGTGGTGACGTATATAGCGGGGCGCAGCGGGTTTGAGCGCGACGGCAGCTTTTCGACGGGCAAGGAAGACCGATGGGAAGTATTTGACGCGGGCATCGCCACGCAGACATTTTGCCTGGCGGCGCACAACGAGGGATTTGGTACCGTGATTATGGGAATCTTTGACGAGGCAAAGGTGGCACAAGCCGCCGGCGTGCCGGATGGGCAGAAAGTGGCGGCGCTCGTGCCCATTGGTTATGCGGACGAAAGCCCTGCGTTGCCCAAGCGGAAAACGGCCGAAGAGCTGCTGTCGTTTCGCTAACCATAGATCGCTTCGCTCGTGGAAACAAAGCGGGGCGATTTCTGTTATGACGAAAGACGGTATGAAAAGAAAATTTCACGAATGTGAAACCTGCGGGATTGATATTGACAGATGCGTGGCACGGAGGTATTCTTAAAAAGTAATATATCAATAAATACAATAATATTTCACGAAAGATATTTTAATAATTTTGCAGCATAAATGGACGTTGTTTTAACGTATTTAAAGGAGAGCTACAGATCGCGTTTCTCTTTGGAGTCGTGGTGACACAAAGCGTCAAAATGGCGTCAATAAAAAAGTGACACCGGATAAAAAGGTATACTTTTTTTCCACCTAGTTTTAATACTTATTTTTGCCCATTTGGGCTTTTTTTTATGCCCTTTTTTGCGTTTTTTCGTACGGACAAAATTTTATAC
>CAYTKQ010000021.1:0-55946 GCA_964438705.1 uncultured Christensenella sp.
GCCGGGCCTCTTTTTTGTTGCTTTGCGTACGGCTTTGTAGTAGAATACGATTCAAACCAAAAGGGGGATTGAAAATGGTCAATATTCGAAATGAACGGGAAGCGGATTATCGGCAGGTAGAGGAAATTACGAGAAAATGCTTTTGGAATTTATATGTTCCGGGCTGCAATGAACACTATCTGGTCCACGTGATGCGGGCGCACGAGGACTTTCTGCCCGAACTGGACTTTGTGATCGAGCTCGACGGGCAGATCATCGGAAACGTCATGTACACAAAAGCGCGGCTGGTCGATGAAGCGGGGGAAGAGAAACCAATCCTGACCTTTGGGCCCGTGTGCATTTTGCCGGAGCAGCAGAGGATGGGGTATGGAAAAATGCTGCTGGAGCATTCTTTTGAGCGGGCGGTTACGCTTGGCCACGACGCGATCGTGATCTTTGGAAACCCGGGCAATTATGTAGGCCGTGGCTTCAAAAGCTGCCAAAAATATAATATATGCCTTGAGAATGGAATATGCCCGACGGCGATGATGGCAAAGGAGCTGAAGCCGGGCGCGCTTGACGGCAGGAAACGAATCTATTACGAAAGCCCCGTGATGCACGTCGATGAGCGTGAAGCGCAACGCTTCGACGAAGGGCTGGAGAAAATGGAAAAAAAGTTTGAGCCCAGTCAGGAAGAATTCTACATCTATAGCCATTCGGTCATCAGCACCTCCGCAGAAGCGGAATAAGCATAACATTTTTAAAATTTGTTCATGTTTTTTTCACAATATCAGTGTATGATAAGAAGCATAAACAAAAAGCGAATAAAATTGATTGCATCAGGAGGATTGATCAATGGACGAAAATGGTTTCAACAACATGGATCACAACGCGGGGAACGGCTGGCAAGGCCCTGAGGCGGGCGGACCGCAATTCGGTGCGGGGCCGCAGCAAGGGCCGACGCCCTATGGTATGGAGCAGCCCCAGCAACCGGTATACAGTACGGTACAGCCCCCACAGCCCGAAATGGGGCAGGGCGGGCCGAATATGGAGCCGCCCGCGCCCAAAAAGAAAAATAGCACGTGGAAAATTGTGGTGTCCGCAGTTGCGGGGGTGGTTGCAGGCTGTTTGATTATGGCGTTTGTCATCCTTCCGTTTGCGGGGCAGGCCATGAGGCCAAAGCTTCCCACCAAACAGGAGCAGCAGCAAGATCAGGCAACAGAGGAAACACCCAAGCTTGGAAGCGATTCGGAGGGTATCAACTCCACGGCGGAGCCGGCGGTGCAGATCGCCGAAAGCATTTCCCCCAGCGTCGTGGGCATCGTGGCATATGAAAAACAACTGGTCTCCGGTCAGCAGCCCATTGAGCAGGCGCTCGACGCGGGGACGGGCTTCGTGATCTCAGACGACGGATATATCCTGACGAACAATCATGTCGTGGCGAGCGGAAATCTCATCAAGGTGCGCACCTCCGACGGTCAGGAGCATGTCGCGCAAAAGGTGGGCGGGGATTCCGCCACAGATATCGCCGTGCTCAAGGTGGATGGCCTCGGCATCAAGGCCGTGCCCATCGGCGACAGCGAAGCCCTCAAAGCGGGTGAGCTTGCCGTGGCCATTGGAAATATTTATGGCGACACCTTCAGCAATGCCGTAACGGTGGGGCATGTCAGCATCACGAGCAAGGAAGTGATCGTGGACGGCAATAAGATGGACGTCATCCAAACGGACGCCGCCATCAATCCGGGCAACTCCGGCGGGCCGCTCATCGGTTCGGACGGCAAGGTGATCGGCGTGACGAACGCAAAGAAGTTCTATTCGGGGATCGATCAGGAAGGGAACTTGCTCAACTCAGAAGGCGTGGGCTATGCGATCCCCATCAACAAAGCGATCGACATCGCACAGCAGCTCATCCAAAACGGCAGCATCCCGCGCGCGGGCATCGGCATCACCTATCAGATGGTCTCGGATGTGGACGCCAAGCTTTGGGAAACGCCGCGCGGCGCGATCGTCGCGGAAGTGACGGCGGGCGGCCCTGCCGATCAGGCCGGAATCCAGCAAAACGACGTGATCACCGAGATCGACGGCGTAGACCTCACGACGGGCGCGGATATGCCGCCGCTTTCCCAAAAGCCGATCGGGGAAACGATCACCGCTACGGTGTGGCGTGAGGGCAAGGAATATTCCGTGGAAATGACGCTTGCGGATATGAACGCTTTCGGTTGAGAACGATGAAATGAAAAAAGAGCGGAAAAAAGCCGCTCTTTTTTTGTACGTGCGGAAAAATGGAGCCCTATTTGTGCTATAATACTGTTTATGTGGGAAATTTATCTGGACAACGCGGCGACGACAAAGCCGCTCCAAGAGCTGAATGAACTATACGCAGCCTATACTGAGGACGGGTGGCAGAATCCATCCGCACTCTATGCGGGTGCGACGCGTGTGCAAACGCGGTTAAACGAGGCGAGAGAGATTTTGTTGCGCGCGTTTTCCGCCAGCGGTCATAAGTGTTTTTTCACGGGCAGCGGCACGGAGGGCGCGAATACGGTCATTCTGCGCGGCGCAAAGCAGAAGAAGGATATGCACTACGTGTGCGGCGGCGCAGAGCACCCGTGTGTGGAGGAGAGCTTCAAGGCCCTGCGCGATGTGGGCCATGAAGTGACCTTTGTTTGCACGGACAAGTACGGCGTGATTTCGCCGGAGGCGGTCGCGGAGGCTGTGAAGGAAAATACCGCACTCGTGAGCGTGATGCACGTCAACAACGAAACGGGCGCAAAAAACGATATCGAACGCATCGCGGCGCTGGTCAAGGCGAGAAATCCGCAGGCCATGTTTCATGCGGACGGCGTGCAGGCATTTTGCAAGGAGAAGCTGAAAAAAACCTCCCATATCGATTATTATACGGTGAGCGCGCACAAGCTGCACGCGCACAAGGGAACGGGCGCGGTGTTTTATAAGGATCGCACGCCAATAAAGCCATATATTTTGGGCGGCGGGCAGGAAAACGGCCTGCGCTCAGGCACGCAGAATACGCTGGGCATCCTGTGCTTTGCGCGTGCTGTGCAATATTTTGAAACGCGGGTGGACCAATCGCGGCTGTGGGAGCTGCGGCGCGTCTTTCTTGAAGCGGTCATGAAGCTGCCGGATATCGAAGTGCTTTCCCCGGTGGAGGAAGATTGCGCGTGCGCGCATATCGTGAACCTTTCCGTGCTGGGGGTGAACGGCGAAACCCTGCTTCATATGCTTGAGGCGGCGGGCATCTGCATCTCAACCGGCTCCGCGTGCTCTTCCAAAAAAGGCAAGAGCAGGATGCAGACGGCGCTTGGTTTGTCGGATGAGGAAGCGGCGGGCGCGGTACGCGTCAGCTTTTCGCCCTTCAATACACAAGAGGACGTGCTCGCTGCAGCGCAAGAGATTGGAAAAAACGCGGCGGCGCTGCGGAAATTGATAAGGAAATAGAGTATGTTATTATTGGTACGGTATGGAGAAATACATTTAAAGGGACAGAATCGTCCGCACTTTGAATCGCTCCAGCTCAGGGCGATCAAACGCGCGCTGAAGGGCTTCCCGGACGCGGTGACGCAAAAGGGCTACGGGCGGTTTTATGTGACGGGCCTAAGCGAGGAAGACATGCCCGCCGCCATAGCGGCGGTCACCAAGGTGTTTGGGCTGCATTCCGTTTCTCCGGCAGTGGAGATGGACAAGGACATGGATTCCATCACGCGGACAATGATCCGTCTGGTGGAGGACTATATAGCGCAAAAGGGAATGACACAGGCGACCTTCAAGGTGCAGGCAAAGCGTGCGGACAAGCGGTTTCCGCTCTCGTCCATGCAGCTTGCGGCGGAGCTTGGCGGACGCATTCTGAATGCCGTGCCCGGCTTGAGCGTGGATGTGCACAAGCCGGATCTCAATGTGTATATCGAGGTGCGCGAACAGTGCTACGGCTATGTGGATATCATCCCCGGCGCGGGCGGCATGCCTCAGCATTCCAACGGGCGCGCGATGCTTCTATTGTCAGGCGGCATCGACAGTCCGGTGGCGGGTTATATGATCGCCAAGCGCGGCGTGGAGATCAACGCCGTGCACTATCACAGTTTTCCCTATACGAGCGAGGCCGCGAAGCAAAAGGTGGTCGATCTGGCGAAGCTCGTCTCGGAATACGCGGGCAGGATTCGCCTAAATGTCGTCAGCTTTACGGATATCCAGATGCAAATCTATGAAAAATGTCCGCACGAAATGCTCGTCATCATCATGCGGCGTTTCATGATGCGCATCGCGCAGCGGCTTGCGGAAAAGTACGGTGCGCAGGCCATCGTCACAGGGGAGAGCATCGGACAGGTTGCAAGCCAGACGATGGAAAGCATCTTTGTCACCAACAGCGTCACCACGATGCCGGTGTTTCGTCCGCTGATCGGCATGGATAAGCTCGACATCATCGATATCGCGACGAAGATCGGCACCTATGAAACGTCCATTCTTCCGTTTGAGGACTGCTGCACGGTGTTTGTGCCCAAGCACCCCGTCACCCGTCCCAAGCTCGAAAAGATCGCGGAGGCGGAAAGCGTGCTTGATATCGAGGTGCTTGTCGACGCGGCGGTAGAGGGCGCGGAACTCATTACGGTAGGCTAAAACAAAGGCAGGCGTTTCCAAACGGAAGCGTCTTTTTTGTACTTTTTGCTGTTTTTTTCAATGATTTTCCAATTTTTTTCTGAGGACAAAATAATGCAAAAATTTGTACCATCCTGCAATATTTGCGCGGGCGCAAAAAGGTATCATGGAGGCAAGAATCAAAGCCAATAAGGGGGAGAAATCAATGAAACCGATCGAACGAGTCGTAAAAACTTTGCAGCATCAGGAAGCGGACCGCGTGCCGGTCTATCCGATCTTGAGCGGCGTGACCAGAAAGCTGGTGGACGCAACCTATGAGGAGTGGTCCACCAACGCGGACGTATGTGCGAGCGCGCTCATCAAGGCGGCGGATGAATTTGATCTCGACTGCCTCGTGACGCTCATCGACCTGTCGATCGAGTGCGACGCGTGGGGGCAGGAGCTCATCTTTCACGAGCAGGATGCCGCACACCCGGATTACAGCAAATGTGTGGTGAAGGGCATCGAGGACTATAAGAACATCAAAAAGGTGGATTACCGTACCTCGAAGCGTATGATGATGCATATCGACGTGTGCAAAAAGCTGGTGGAGGAACGCGGAAGCGAACTGCCAATCGTGGCGTTCGTGTTCGGGCCGCTGGGCGTGCTTTCCATGCTGCGCAATCAGCAGGATATGTATATGGATCTCTACGACGACCCGGAGGCGGTGAAGCAGGCGGCGCGCGAGATCAATGAAACGCTTAAGGATTATGTGAACGCGCTGATGGATACGGGCGTGAACGCGATCATGCTCGATACGCTGTTTGCCTCCGGCACCATCATGTCAAAGGAAATGTGGATGGAAATGGAAGGCCCGCTTGTCAAAGAACTGGCAGATATGATCCACGCGCGCGGATGTCTTGTGATGATCCACAACTGCGGACAGCGCATCTATTTCGATGTGCAGATCGAAACCATGCGCCCGCAGGCGATCTCCTTCCTGTGGCCGCCGGATGATTGCGCCGATTTTGCGGAATGCAAGGAAAAATACGGAAAGGATATCACGCTCATCGGCTGCGTGCCGCCGCCTATGGTGGTCACCTCCACGGATGAGGAGTGGGAAAAGGTGTGCAGAGAGCAGATCGATATTTTCGCCAAGGGCGGCGGATATATGCTTGCCACCGGCTGCGAATATCCCTCCGGCGCATCGTTCGACCGCGCGCGAAGCATGGTGGAGATCGCAAAGACCTACGGGAAATACTAAACAAACCAAAAAAAGAACCGGTTTTCGCCGGTTCCTTTTTTATTTCTCGGGTTTGGCGGGGCGGGTTACATCCGCCACCAGCTTTTGCTCGCTCGTCAGCGAAAGATCACACGAGACGGCATGTTCACGGTTCAGGTCAAGCGTATATTCCGTTCCGGCGGTAAGCCCGGAAAGCTCGATCATCACGTCCTCGTTTCGCACATCTACAAAAGCCTTGGCGTACAACTCCGTTCCATCGGGCGCAAGGATTTTCAGATCGATGCTGCCGATCACGGACAAGCGTCCGCGCAGCGTGATGGAATCGCTCTCCGGCGTAAATACCTTTTGGGATGGGCTGGTTACTCCATTGGAAGAAATTTGTATCACGCTTCCGGAAAAGCTGCAGCCAATGAGCGATATGCAGATCAATGCTGCCAACAGCAAAAAAATAATTTTTTTCATAGCGCTGCCTCCTGTTCATAAAAACAGTATATCGCCCTATTCTTACAAACCAAGCACCTTTTTATGAAGGATTTCTTAAATTGCGGCTTATTGCGCGGCACGCTCCGCCTTTTTGGATCGACGATATAAAAACGTCAGAATCACGAGCAGCATCACAACGCCGATGCCAAGCGCCAGCCAGCCGTTTGCGCTTAGGCCCGCAATCACATAGGAGACGAGGCAGCAAACGGCCACCAGCATGGCGTAAGGGAGCTGTGTGGACACATGCTCAATGTGATTGCAGTCCGCGCCCGTAGAGGCCAGTATCGTCGTGTCGGAGATAGGGGACACATGATCCCCGCACACTGCGCCGGCAAGGATGGCGGCAACTGTAATGGTCAAAAACGAGCCGCCCATTTCACCGAAGATCGCCACAGAAATTGGGATCAAGATCGCGAAGGTTCCCCACGAGGTTCCCGTCGCAAACGCCAGCCCCAAAGCAACAAGGAAAAAGACGGGGGGAAGAATGGCGTGCGCAAGCTGATTGTCGCTCACAAGACGGCTGACAAAGCCGCCCGCGTTTAGGTAATCCTCACTGCATATCCCGGACAGCGTCCACGCGAGCGAAAGGATCAGGATGGCGGGCACCATAGCCTTAAAACCGCGTGCCAAACCGTTTGCAAACTCGCGGAAGGAAATGATCCTGCGCGGGATATACAGAAAAAAGATCACAAGGATCGCAAAGAATGAGCCAAGCACGAGCGAAAGGGAGGAATTGCAGTCCGCAAACGCGTCCGCGACCGTTTTGCCCTCGAAAATCCCGCCTGTGTAAAGCATGAAAAAGATACACAGAAAAATGAGCGAGATGATGGGGATCAATAGGTCGAAGACCCGGCCGTGCCTCTTTTTTTGCTCGGCGTCCGCCGCCTCGTCCTCCTCCTCTTCCTCGTGAAGCACCTCGGCGGGGACCCTTGCTGACGCACGCTTCATGGGACCGAAATCAAATTTCAGCGCAATGATGAACACAACCATGATGAGTGTGAGGATCGCATAATAGTTGAAGGGGATCGTCTGCAAAAAAAGCCCGAATCCGTCGATGGAGCTGTTTTCCGGCAGGGAAGAGCCGACGGCGGCAGCCCAGCTGGAAACCGGGGCAATGATACACACAGGCGCGGCAGTCGCATCGATGATGTAAGCGAGCTTTGCGCGCGTGACGTTGTAGCGGTCGGTCACGGGCCGCATCACCGTGCCTACGGTCAGGCAGTTGAAATAGTCGTCCACAAAAATCAAGGCGCCCAGCCCGGTAGTGGCGAACAGCGCGCCGCGCTGCGATTTTATAGATTTCGACGCCCAATTCCCATAGGCGCGGCTCGCGCCGGATTTTGTCATCAAAGCGACGATCATGCCCAATAAAATCAGGAAAATGATAATGTTCATGTTGCTGCCCACCCGTTCGCCCATCACGGTGAACGTCGTTTCAAGCGCGGGAAGCACATCAAACCCGGTGAAAAGCAGCGCGCCCGAAATGATTCCAATGAAAAGCGATATGTATACTTCCTTTGTGAGCAGTGCCAGAATGATAGCGAGGAGCGGCGGCGCAAGCGCCCATATTGTTTCCTGCATGCGTTAATCCTCCAGACATATTTTATTTGAATTTTTGAACAGATCGGCAGGGATGATACGGTCGCAACGGAGTTCAGCCTACGTGCTCTGAGATGCAAGCATCCAAGCGACGGATCGGCGATGGTCATGTGCCCGTGCTCAGACAGGTAATTGCTTCGCAATTAAACTGCGCGCGGTGCACATAACCACCACCGACCCTGATGCGCCGTAGAGCGTAGCCTGTTGCAAGATGCCGACGGACGGGGCCTTGTGCAGGGCGCTTAGAGATTTATTTCTCACTGACGCGCCCGGAACACGGAGCGGCGGCTCTGATGCTTTGGCCTTGCTTTTGCGAAACCAACGCCGCGCCCCCGGGAGGTCGGCGCTTGCAACGAGGCTTTCGCTTGGATTTTGCGTTCCGCACGTTTTAATACCGCGCAGTATCGGTTGGGTTAGCGGGATGCAAATTCCAGACTGGCGTGCAGATGTACAGTTCCTCGCCGATTCGCTGTTCAAAAATTCAAACGTTATTTCTCGATTGCCTGTGCAATTTGCTTTCCGGACAGACGATACGTCGTCCAGTCGCTCATCGGCGTCGCGCCCATAAAATGATAAAAATCAATCGAGGGCTGATTCCAGTCAAGGCACGTCCATTCCAGCCGTGGGCATCCGTGCCGCACAGCCTCGGCGGCGACCGCCTGAAACAGTTGTTTTCCAATGCCCAGACCGCGCTTGTCCTCGTCTACAAATAGGTCCTCCAAATAAAGGCCTGTGCGTCCCTGAAAGGTCGAAAAATTTTCAAAATACAAAGCAAAGCCCACGGCCTGTCCTTCATATTCCGCGATCAGCACCTGAGCGGCGCCGCGCTCAAACACAAATGTTTCCAGTGACTCTGCCGTCGCGACGACCTGATCGCTCATCTTTTCATAGGCCGCTATCTTTTTAATAAACGCAAGGATCAGCCCGGCGTCCTCTTTTTGCGCCAGACGTATGTTCAGTTTTTGTTTTAACACGAGAAATTCTTCCCATCCGATTATTTTCTTTAGAATACCATAGAAAGAAGACGGCTTCAATAAAAAAAAGCGGCGCTTACCTGCGCAAACGCCGCGTGCTTTGTTCAGCTCATCATCTCGAGCTTTAAGTCCTGCGGACGAATCCATCCGGCTTTGCGCATGATGGCCGCAAAAATGAGGGTGATGACTGCGGGTAGGATGAAATGCACGAGGGCGATCTCAAAGATCAGCATGGCAGGCGGGACGGAATCGCTCATCGCCGCCCAAGCGCCAAACTGGCCCACGAGGCCGGAGGTACCCATGCCCGCACCGGTGGAGGTGTTCGTCATCTGAAACACCATCGTAGAGATCGGCCCCACAACGGCGGAGGCAATGATGGGCGGAAGCCATATCTGCGGACGTCGTAAAATATTCGGCACCTGCAGCATGGAGGTTCCAAGCCCCTGCGCAAGAAGCCCGCCCCAGCCGTTTTCCTTAAAGCTCATGACCGCAAAGCCGATCATGTTTGCGCAGCATCCCGCAACAGCGGCGCCCGCCGCAAGTCCGCTGATGCCCATCATGATGCACAGGGCAGCGGAGCTGATGGGCAGGGTTAAAACCATACCCACGATCACAGAAACGATGATGCCCATGGGCAAGGGGGCGAGCACCGTTGCGGAATTTACGAATTCGCCCAGCCAGGTCATGAAGCTGTTCAGCGGCGGGCCGACCAGCAGGCCGATGAAGCCGCCCGCGAGGATCGTCACAATGGGGGAGACGATGATATCGACAGGTGTTTTTCCCGCCACGAGCCGGCCGATCTCCGCACCCACAAGCGCCGCGACATATGCGCCGACAGGGCCGCCCATCGCGTAGCCAAACGCACCCGTTGCGGCGGACGAGAAAATGACGAGCGGTTTGTTTTTGAGCCCATATGCTATGGCAACGCCGATTGCCGCGCCCACCACCGGCGATTTCGCGCTCAGCACCTCCGTGAACTGCGCAAGCACCGAAAGGCCCGGGATCGTCGCGAGCTGGGAGATGATAAGCCCGATGATCAGGCTGGAGAACAGGCCGAGCGCCATAGCGCCCATTCCGTCGATAAACCAGCGCTTCGCATACTTTTTGACAATTTCCTTAACGTGACTGTTGTTTTGCTGCATAAAAAAACGACCTCCTAAAAAGTAGATATTGGTATGCGCTTTCGCGCGTGCGAATATGGTACTTTTAAGCGGTACGTATACCCGAAACATCTGTTTCTGACTTAAAAACCGCATGTCTTTAACTGCAAGCGGCACCGGAAAGATATAGATATATGCGCAACGATCTTGAACCGGGGGATGTCGTCAGGAATCAATCCGTTTTACAAGCGCTTATGTGCGCGCCGTAAAACATCCTCTAGCAGGGGATCGTCGGGAAGGGGGCGCAGCCTCCGTCCCGGAGCACCTTTCGGTGCGTTTGCTCGTATATTATACAAAAAAACGACCCTGTTGGCAAGACAGGATCGTGAAAAAATATCAGGATGTTTTTGCGGGCTTTTTCTTCTTCTCCTCCTGAATTGGCAGTTTGACGGTGAATTTCGCGCCGTTGCCGAGCTCGCTCTCCACAAAAATATCGCCGCCGCAGCTGTCGAGAATCTGCCTGACGATGGAGAGCCCGAGGCCGTTTCCCTTTGCCGAACGCGAAACGTCGCCCTGATAAAATTTTTCAAAAATGCGCGGAAGAGCCTCCGCCGAAATGCCCACGCCGTTGTCGGCGATCTCCACCACAGCAAAGCCGGATTCCTTTTTGAGCCGCACCCAAAGGGTACCGCCGTCGTTTGAAAATTTGATGGCATTGGAGAGCAGGTTGATCCAAATTTGCTGGATCATCTCCTCGTTGCCCGCATATTCCATGTCCTCCATGTCGATCTCCAGCTCCAGATTTTTGGCGCTCCATTCGCTTTCCAGAAGCAGGATGGTCTTGCGTATCTGCTCGTCCAGGGAAAACGCGCTGCCCGCCGGCAAAATGGCTTGATTTTCAAGCCGGGACAGGCGCAGCAGGTTGGAAGACAGCTTGGATAAACGGTCGCTTTCCGAGATGATCACGTCAGTATACTCGTCGAACTCTTCCTGCGTCAGGTCCTTGGTCTTTAACAGCCGCGCAAAGCCCTGAATGGACGCGATGGGCGTTTTGAATTCATGCGATACGCTGCTCACGAAATCCTTGCGCAAATATTCCATATTTTTCAGTTCCTGTGTCATCAGATTGAAGTGATGCGTCAGCTGCCCAAGCTCGTCACACGAATCATAATCCACCGTTACGTCGAAGTTTCCCTTGGCGACCTCCTGCGTGGCACGCGTCAGCCGCGTCACAGGCTTTAAAATCTGCGTGACCGCAATGAGCATGAGCATCGCGCCGATCATCGCGCAAAACACAAGCACCGTGAGGCCGCTCGAGCGAAAGCTCACAAGCTCGTTGTTGTCTGCGTGCGGCGCCATCACAACGTAGGAGCCGTGTACATTCATGATGGCAAAGGGGAAATCGCTCCCGGTCTGGCTCGAGAAATAGAGCTTGTTTTCCTCAAGGGAAGAAAGCGACGCATTGTCAACGCTTTCCGGCAGCGCCTCGCTGTCCGGCTCATAAGCATGAATGGAGTAATAGGGATTGCTCACCGTGTCAATGATATCCTCCATAGACATGCTCGTCATGGAAGAGAGCGTCACGATGTTTTGCGCGGTGTTGGTGATTTGTCCTCTCATATCGCGCAGGATGGAGCTGCGGGCAAAGCCGTTCGCGGCAAACATCGCCGCCACGCACGCAATGAAAAGGATACCCACAAATACAAAGATGAATTTCAGTTGGATGGAGCGGAACTGCTTCATACGTATCGTTCCGCCTTATAACCGAGCCCGCGGATGGTCACGATTTTGAATTCGTCCAAATCATCAAATTTTTCGCGCAGGCGCTTGATGTGCACGTCCACCGTGCGTTCGTCCGCTTCCGCGTCCATCCCCCAGATTTCGTCCATCAGCTGCTGCCGCGTAAAAATCTTTTTGGGGTAGGAGAGCAGCTTGAACAAAAGATAAAATTCCTTTTTCGGAAGTTCGTAAAGTTTGCCGTGCACCCGCACCGAAAGGCTGTCATAATCGAGCTCGATGTCCTCGCCGATCAAGAGCCTGTGCTCGTTGGCAATGTTGGCGCGCCGCAAAAGAGCCGCTACGCGCAGCAGCATCTCGTCCATGTCGATGGGCTTGACCATGTAATCGTCCGTGCCCACCAGAAACCCCCGTTTTTTGTCTTCAAAGGCTTCACGTGCGGTCACCATCAGGATGGGCAGGGTATATTCCGCCTGCCTCAGCGCCTCTGTGAGCGCATATCCGTCCATGTTGGGCATCATGATATCGCTGATGATGAGGTCGATGTGCTCTTTGTCCATCACAAAAAGCGCCTCTTCGCCATCCTCCGCGTGGTAGACCTCATAACCCTCGCGTTCCAAATAGGTTGCCATCAGCCGTCTTAAATTTTTATCATCCTCCACGACGAGTATATGAAACATAAAAACGCTCCGTTTCCGTTCGATCTGTGCCTGTATATACTTATAGTATAGCATCAATGTGAACCGGGAATGAAGTTTTTTCAGAGGCATTATATAATAGGAAAAGAAAGAAACATTAAAAAATGAAAAAAAAAGGGTTTATTATTTCCCACGCGCTTTAAATATAGCATAGTTGTTCATGAACAGTTCATAATCGCAAGCGGTCAAAAATTTATTTAGGAGTGATGTAAAATGTTACACGTCAACAGACCTTTGAAAAAGGACAAAATCTTCTCACCCAATCTCGCGGTTTTCGAAGCAGATGAAGCAATGCCGAAAAACGCGCTCAATGAAAAGGCTATTCCCGCCGAGGTGGCTTATCGGCTCATCAAAGACGAACTGATCGACGAGGGCAACGCAAGGCAAAACCTCGCGACCTTCTGTCAGACGTATATGGAGCCCGAAGTGACCAAGCTGATGGGCGAGACCCTTGCGGTAAACGCCATCGACAAATCGGAATATCCGCAGATGACAGAGGTGGAAAACCGCTGCGTCAATATCATCGCGAGCCTGTGGCACGGCAAGGAAGGCGAAACGATGGGAACATCCACCGTCGGTTCTTCGGAGGCGTGTATGCTCGGCGGCATGGCCATGAAATTCCGCTGGCGCGATCTTGCGGAAAAAGCGGGCATCGACACCAAAGCGAAAAAACCGAATCTGGTGATTTCATCGGGCTATCAGGTGTGCTGGGAAAAATTCTGTGTATACTGGGATATTGATATGCGCCTCGTGCCGCTCGACGAACAGCACATGAGCATGAATATGGACACCGTGATGGACTATGTGGATGATTACACCATCGGCATCGTCGGCATCCTTGGCATCACCTACACGGGTAAATTCGACGACATCAAAAAGCTCGATGAACTTGTGGAAAAGCATAACAAGACGGCAAAAGTGCCGATCGGCATTCACGTGGACGGCGCGTCCGGCGGCATGTTCGCCCCCTTCGTAGACCCGAAGCTCGAATGGGATTTCCGGTTGAAAAATGTGCATTCCATCAACACCTCCGGTCATAAATACGGCCTCGTATACCCGGGTATCGGCTGGGTACTGTGGAAGAGCAAGGAATATCTGCCGGAGCGGCTGATTTTCTACGTCAACTATCTGGGCGGGGAACAGCCGACGATGGCCATCAACTTCTCGCGTTCGGGAAGCCAGATCATCGGACAGTACTACATCTTTTTGCGCTATGGCATGGAAGGGCTCAAGATGGTGCAGAAGCACACGCGGGACGTGGGACTGCACATCATAGAGGCGATCAAGAATTTTGGCATCTTTGAAATTTACAACGACGGCAAAAACCTCCCGGTTCTGTGCTATAAACTCAAGAGCCCGGATGAGCATAAATGGACGCTCTATGAATTGGCTGACAGACTCGCAATGAAGGGTTGGCAGGTACCGGCCTACACGCTGCCCGCAAACCTTACGGATGTGGCGATCCAGCGTTATGTGGTACGTGCGGACCTTTCATACAACATGGCGGACGCGCTCATCGAGGACATGCGCATGGCGATCGAATACCTCGAGAAGAACACGCAGGTAGACGCGCCCGGCAAGACGAAAAAGGGAGCGCAGGGCTTCACGCACTAAGCGAACCGATGCCCCGGAGCCCACGGAAACAAATCGCGGGCTCCGGATACTCTCGAAAAAAAGAACGATTTATCAAGGAGGTAACAAAAATGAAAAGTGCTTCGGCTGTTGCATCGAGTAAAAAGCATTTGTCATTGTTTGGATTCTTTGCGATCACGGCCTCGATGGTCATGACCGTATACGAATACCCGACATTCGCGTCCTCCGGTTTTTCTCTGGTCTTTTACCTTCTCCTTGGCGGGGTCCTATGGTTCCTGCCTGTGGCGCTGTGCGCAGCAGAGATGGCGACGGTGAAGGGCTGGGATACTGGCGGCGTTTACACATGGTCGGGCAATATGCTCGGTGAAAAATGGGGATTTGCGAACATCTTTTTCCAGTGGTTTCAAATTACGGTCGGCTTTGTCACGATGATCTATTTCATCCTCGGCGCGCTGTCCTATGTGCTCCACTGGGATGCGCTCAACAACAATCCCGTCATCAAATTTATCGGCGTGCTGGTCATCTTCTGGGCGCTGACATTCTCGCAGTTCAAGGGCACAAAGCTGACCGCAAAGATTTCAAAGATTGGTTTTGTATTCGGCATTATGATTCCTGCGATCGTACTGTTCGCGCTGTGCATCGGCTTCTTCGCCACAGGCGGCAAGAGTCTCATTCCGCTGGACGCGAAAGCGCTGGTGCCGGATTTCACGAAGATCAACACAATGGTCGTATTCGTCTCGTTCATCCTCGCCTATGCGGGTATTGAGGCATCTGCGACACATGCCAACGAAATGACCAACGTCAAAAAGGATTATCCTCTGGCGATCATCATACTGGTTATCCTCGCGATCGTGCTGAATACGATCGGCGGCGTATCCATCGGCGCGGTGGTGCCTGAAAGCCAGCTCGGCCTTTCAACGGGTGTCATTCAAGGCTTTGAAGGGCTGGTGAATCACTTTGGCACCGGTATGGACTGGATCGTGAGTGTGATTGCGATTTTGATATCCGTAGGCGTAATCGCGGAGGTTTCCGCGTGGGTGGTCGGCCCCTCGTGGGGTATGCTGGAAGCGGGCAAAAATGGGCTGCTTCCCAAAAAATTATCTGAAACCAACAAGCACGGCGTTCCGACCAAATTCCTGCTTTTGCAGGGCGTCATCGTGACGGTGTGGGCGGCGGTGCTGACGTTTGGCGGCGGCGGAAACAACGTTTCGTTCTTCACAGCCATTTCGCTGACAGTCATCATCTACATCGTGGGCTACATCATCTTCTTCCTCGCGTATATCAGACTTGTGCGCAAGCATTCGACGCAGGATCTGCCGCGGGCATTTGAGATATCCAAGAAGAAGCCGCTGAAGCTGATCCTCGCGTTTGCGGGGCTCATCGTTTCGATCTTCGCGCTTTGTATCTCGTTCATTCCGCCGTCCCAGCTGACAAGCCCGGGCGCGGCGACGCAATACCTGACGATCCTTATCATCAGCTTTGCGGTCGTGATATTCGTACCGTTCATCATCTACCGCATTATGCGGAAGAAAAATCCGCTGCCGCCGGGCATGAAAATGCCGCCGCCGACGGAAGATGACGCGGAAACAACGCAGACAAAAGCACAGCCGACCGGGACTCCGGCGGGTGATGCCAAGCGGTGAACCGCATAGGATATTGAGATGTCATGCCGTATAAAAAACGGCAAGACAGGAGAAGGGCCGCCATTTTCCATGGCGCCCCTTCTTCGGCTTAATCTGTTACGCAGTCATAAATCGCAATACCTGTCATACCGTTTTTATCGACAGTGTAAAAAGCTGCCGAACCACTCAATTGGCCACGCTCCATTTTTTGAACAATGCTGTCTCTGTCGACAGGAGTGCTTTCTGAATTCACGGTCACAACACGTCCGTCCTTCGATAATGTTCCCATGTTCTCCAGTGAAATTGCGTAAGTCGCCGACGAGAAAGCCAGCAAGATCACAAGCACTACAAAAATAACAAGGGACTTTTGCGCTGCTGAATGTTGGTTCATAATGACCTCCTTTCCGCTTGCGGATTAACTTGCATAATAGGTATATCCTTGAGAATTTATCATGTACATCCGAATAAAGCCGACATTTGCAAAACCTGGGTTTATGATACTGGACGTACGATACCATTTCCCTTCGAGCAAGAGGTTCTCGCCCCGGTTGGTAACTGACTTTTTCATCCACTTTACCCCTTGAGCGTCGTTCAAGCCATATTTTGGGTTGCATGAGGAAAAACGCCAACTGGCCCCGATTTTTCTTGTCGCACCGGATGCACCCACAAAACCGCAATATACAGAATCATTCCATGTATGCCGCACCACGATATCATAGATTCGAGACGTCACTGCTGCCCGGGAAGTGTTTTCGTTCAAACTCTCTCCGACAATAATTGACGTTTCAGTCTCCATTACGTTCCCGCTGCTGTCTTGCTCCCTTTCTATCCAGATATATTCTACGTTGGGCTGTAGCAGTGAAATGGATTTTGCCGTCATGAAAAAGGGAGAAGACAGAACAATGGTTTTTTCTGCGTTTATGGTTCGTTCCTCGTCAATATTTTCCTTTTGAGCATGGACACTAGAAGGCCTATGCGTTTTTTCCATTTCTGGTGCGGCCGCCATTGATGTTGAAAATGTGGAAAATGTCAGCAAGACAATTGTTAAGAAAATAATTAGGGATTTCTTTTTCATTGATATACTCCTTGGTTTGAGATGAAGTTTATTGCTGCTTGGGGCAAATGAATCCGCCAAGCAGCAATCATTACAAAACAAACGTTGACTATAGTTTTTTGCGGAAATATTTCCTCCATATTTTTTGGAAGACTATTATTCCAGCAACTATAAGCCCGACCCAAATAGCTATTGTTATCCACCCCGAAATTGTACCCGTTAAAGATGATGTCACTTCGGCGGCGGGTTCAGCACCTACAAACATAGAAAGCACCTCCTACAGAAAAGTTAAGAGCTACACTGAAGATCAACTACATATTGTAGGAAACAGAGACTTTATTGTTTGAACCCGTACACGTTCCTCTAAGCCACATTCTTTTTTGAATAACTGGATCCTTCCAGTCCCAGTAAAGAGTGGCCGAAGTTGTGTTTCTCGAAAGGCTTGCGTTTGACCATGAAGAAACCCAAGCTGGTATTGCTGTTAAGGACCAATCATATGCTCTCGTACACTTGTTTCCGGTTACGGTCATATAAAATTCTGCACTGCACGGCCCATAAATGTATATTCGCCAAGAGTTGGAAGATGCTCTGCCTTTGTTTATGATCGGTTCAATGCCTACTGTGTATTCTTGCCCATCAGCGCCAATACCTGTGTAGGATTGAGTTGGATTTTTATCCAGATTTGAAAAAACAACTTCACCCTGAGCGACGATAGGGTTGTTTTCTAACGGTTCCTGCGCAGCAAAAGCTACACTAGAAATAGAGAGTGTAGTAACCAGTGTTAAAATCATGGCAATAATTTTCTTTTTCATTTGTTTTCTCCTTTTTATATCATATTTGGAAATTTCAAAGGGATTGCTTTTATCCCATCTAATAGATCACAACGCGGCAATGCTGTAGGGGATACTTTTTAGGTGCCGCATGTATCTATTGATTATCGGCTAATTCCATTGGACTGCCCTCCTTTGTGTTTGACCTTTTACCTATATAACTACACCGACCAAACAAATGGGGGGTAGTTTATTAAAAATTTTATGATATAATCGAGTTAATTATAAAGATCTGTTTTGCTTGGGTGATTGACAATGTATGATGACGTGCTGTTGGCTTTATTTGAAAAGAATTACAAATTCTATTTTTCAATCGTTTTTCGTGTGGTCAAAAATATTGAAGACACGGAGGATATTTTGCATAATGCTTTTCTGAAGGCATATGAAGCCGATAAGTCTAACATGCAGGATGATGAGCTAAAAAGATGGTTTGTTACAATTTGTAAAAATACTGCCTTAACGTTGATTCGCAAACGAAGAAATGACGCAAACAGAGAACTACAATATGTGCATGAAGAAAATCAATATGATAATGCTGAAAATGATACCGTAATTAAAATGGCGGTGGAAGAGCAACTTAAGAGTATTCCAACGGAATTGTTACCATGTTTTCGGGAATATATTTTTGGCGACATTTCTATGCGGGAGGTGTGCAGGAAATATGGTATCCCCAGAGATAAAATGAGGTATTGGAAAAAGCATCTGGAAAAAATCATAAAAAATATTTTATAAATAGGCCCCCATTTTGATGCTCTGTGTAGTTATATATGTAGGATGTAATATATCCAATAAAAAATGGGGGCAAAAAGATGAAAAAGATAACAATGATGTTGATCGCGTTGGTATTCTGTATGTCTATACCGGTGGTTGGAATGGCGGCGCCAATGCTTGATGGTGGTGTACCGATGACCATTGCTGATTCAGCAGCATCGCCGCGCGCGGCCGGAGGAACAAGCAAAATTTCTAAAGTGAGCGCCACATCGGTGCGCATCTCGGGTTCGACAATCAGCACTGCCGATTCTAAAGTAAGCGTGCAGTTGCAAGTATTAAAGGGCGGTTCTTGGAAAAACTATGGAAGTGCAGTTAGTAGTTCTGGAAGAGGAACCGTTACGGCTTCCAAAGTGGTCACTGTTGATAGTGGATACCAATATAGGGCAAAATCCATCCACAATGGCAGCGCCACATCGTATAGCGGCGTGTTATCAATGTAACTGCCCAAATGAAATTATTAAAGGAGGGATAGACGAATGAAAAAGAAAGAGTTTTACAAGGAATTGAAAAAACATCCTGAATTATTTGACGCCAACAAAAAAGACGACGCGGGGATAGACATGGAAGATATTCCGCCCATCCCTCAATGGTTCTATGATATTAAGGAAGAAGAGCGCCGCAAAAAAACAAGAAAATTCAACAAAAGGATGTTGGTTGCCGTTCCCGCCTGCGCAGTCGTTGCGTTGCTGTTGATCGTTACGCCCATCGGGAAAAGTCTGGCGGAAGGAATTTACAGCCTTTTTGTCCACTGGTCTGAACGTTCTGTTTCTGTCTATTATGGTGAAAGTGACAATGCTTTCAATGCGGAAGCAGATGTTATCCAAGCAAACAGCTTCAACAACGTGGACGATGTCAGGAAAAATTACCCGGACATTATTTTTGCGGAGAACAACCATTACGAATTAATAGATACGGTTAAGGTTGCGGAACATGAACTCGAATATAATGTGAAGATAAAATATGAAGCCGATGGAGGGTGGATTAAGCTTGAAAATACCTATCATAAGCAAATGGGCGAGAGAAACTTTGTCGCGTTTTCTGAAGAGGATGATGCCCGCCCGATTGATGTCGCAATGAGTGACGGAACACCGGTCGTCGGTTATTTTGACAGCGAAGGCGGAATAGCAACGGCCCATTATGATAAGCTGGATGTTGTTTTCATGACGAATGCGGTTGGCTATGATCAATTTTTGGAATTTATAAAAACAACGACGATTCAGTAAGAATATGGAGTTCAAACCAATCTGTGCAGCGTTAGTCCCAATCAAGCCAAACAATTTATGGATCACTGTTTCGCCTTGGGGAGAAAAATCGAGCATAGAGATTAGCCCATTACGGGCGGTCTTTTGCCGCTTGCTTGTTTTCATACATGTTCTGATCCGCGCGCAAAAACACGTCGCCCAGCCCCTTGTCTGTTTGGGGGTCATAGAACGCATAGCCGAAGGCCACGCCAATCTTGAGTTCCTGACGTTTGTTTTCCTCGGCAATATTTTTTTGCAGGGCTCCGGTCATCCGCGCAACGTCCTCCTCGCGCACATCGTTGAGGATCACAGAGAACTCGTCCCCGCCGATGCGGAACAGATCGCAGCCGGCAAAGGCCTTGCGCATGGCCTTACAGCAGGCCTTGATGTACGCGTCTCCCGCACGGTGTCCGTATGTGTCGTTGACATGCTTCAAATTGTTCAAATCAAAGATACCGATGCCAATACGCGAAGCGTCATTGAGCTCCGCCTTATGGCGCTCCATCGCTTCATCATAGGAGATACGGTTGAAAAGCCCGGTGAGCGCATCATGCGTCGCAAGCTCGAGGATTTGTTTGTGACAGCGATAGATCACCCGCGTGATGATGACCAGCACCAGCACGGTGATTGCCACAATGCCGATCATCTGCTGCAAAAACTGTATGCTGATCTGGCCGATCATTCCCGACCGGTCCTTTTCCACAACAAGCGTCCATTTTAGGTTGGGCACATATTGCGTGACCATAAATCCGCCGCCCTGGCGCGAAGAATACCACAACGACTGTCCCGCGCCTTCGCCAAGTAAAATATCTGCGTTCTTGTAGTCCTTGTCGGCAAGATACACGCCCTGATCGCCGTTTTCACCGGAGGAAAGCTCGATCCTTCCATTTTCGTCCACAAGGAACGCGTGCACATCATATTTTTCATTGTAGCTTTGCAGGATACTCTGCAGGTCTTCAACAATCAGCCCGACGCCCACAACGCCAATAAAATTTCCAGCCTCGTCCCTTAGGTTGCAGTTGATGAAGGCGGTAACCACACCGCGGTTGTCCGTATCGCTGTCCACAAACAACGCGTAATCCGCGCTTTGGTCGATAAATTCAAAATACCACGCGTCCTCCGGAGATGTCTCGTCTAGAATGCGGTTCGTTCCGTCGTGATGATAATATGTGTTTGAATCGGCGACAGCGAGAAAAACGGAATCATAGCCGTATTTGTTGTGATAGGTCCCCAAATAATCGCGGATCAGCGCTTCGCTCGACGGGTCCGCCGGATTCTCACGCTGTTTTTTGATCAGGTCCTTTAAAAGTGCGTCGTTTGCCATGGCGTTGGAAACGTTGATAGGTGCTGTAAATACATGTTCGATATCCGAATAAATGCCTTCGGAGGCGAGGATTGTGACATGCTCGATGTCCTTTTCAAACAATTCGGCGTTGGATTCATAACCAACGCCGAATGTGATGATGAAGCCCATAATGATGATCACGCAGACGATAATATTTGTCCGTAGAAGAAGATTTCTTTGCATTGCTTTTCTTTGCCCCCAAAGTCTGTCTGCGAAAATAACCGTGCGACAAAACGCGCGGCTTTACGAACCATATCATGTCATAATCTCTATTGTATGCGCTTGCATACACCAAAAGGCCACCGAACATGACGGCATAAGACTCAGCCGAGCGGACGTTCGGAAAACCGGACAGTCACAGCAAATATTTTTTCGCCATCCTTTGGCTGCGGCGGATTTTTGAAGCTGTCGATTCCATAGACGACGGCGTCGTTCCCCACCGGCGCATATAGGATCGCAAGGGGGATTTCCTGTTCATAGACGATGCCGGCATCTTCCTGCCAAGAAGAAGCAAGCGCGCCGTTTGTACCAAGCACGGACATCTGGTTCGAGCCGACGGCATAGTCCGACGTGCCATCGCCAACCTGAACAACGATGCAGTAGCCTTGTTCGCCCGACGGCAGGAACACCATGACGCGTCCTTCGGCAAATTGTGCCGCCGTTGCGGAGCTTCCGAGGCTTTTCCACGTTTTGTCAGCATCGAGCTGATAGAGCGCCGTATGTACGGATCGCAGTTTGTCGGACGCCTGATAAGCGTATGCGCCGTCCGGCATCCTGCCGTTTTTGCTCAACAGAGGATTCTGCTGATCCTCCTGAGTGAACAACGCGGGCGCGATCCGCATGTCCGCCCCGCAGCCCGCACACGCAAGAACGGTCGAGAGGACCAATATCAATAGAACCATTTTTTTCAACGTCAATCCACCTCCCTTTTGCGTTCAGTGTATCACGGAAGGAAGGGACAGGTCAAATGATGCGTCGCAGGGAAAGCGAAAGCGTTTTCGATCATACGAAAGAAATTATTCGAAACGGTCAACGCGTACGCCGTTTTTGGCAAGCCGCGAAAGAAATTCCTCTCGGTATACGATGTTGGCGGCGAAACGAAAAACCTTGAGCGTCGTCTCCATCAGCAGCGCGCTTTTGGTGACGACGACATGCTTGATGTCCTTATAATAAATCTGTTTTTTCGCGCCAAACATGCCGTACACGATGATGTATTCGTCAAACACCTTGATGCGGCACACAAGCGCCAACAGCAGAATGGGCAGCAAGCACACGGATATCACGCAAAGCATGATGATTTTTCCAACGTCCAAAACTTGCCACACGACAAACATCAGCAATAGGCAGCCTACGATGGAAAAACACACAATAGCAAGCCACAAAAAAACGCGCGGATAGCGCACGGTGAAATCCTTGTGCGGGTCAATGACCCGCACAAGAGGATGCTTGCTGGCATAAATTGTGAAATGAACGCCGAGCGCGACAAGCACAAGTAAGAGCGCGCCCTGCCAAAGATAGCTCATGAAGCAGCTTCACCCGATTCCTTCTTTTTGCGCGTGAGGCGCGGGATGATGAGTGCGAGTACGAAGGTCACGATAATAAGCCCCCATCCGCCAGCCATCAGGTATTGCTGTTCATACCCGCCATACGGCGAGACGATGTTGGAGTAGAGGAAGCTGCCCGCAAGGAAGAAAAATACGATGGGGCAGATGTACTTGATGATCACATTCCACCATCTTCCGATCTTGACCGTAGTCGTGGAGTTGATAAACTCCCGCAACGGCTCCGCGCCCACAAGCCAGCCGATGGCAATGGCCTCGAAGATACCCATGAAGAGGAGATTTCCTTCGTTCACAAAGTGATCGACGATATCCAGCCAATATAGTCCGGCTTTTGTGGCAAACAGCAGCGCGAGGATGAAGCAAGCGATGCACGTTCCATAGAGCGTTTTGCGCGGGTTGATGGTGAATTTGTCGGAAACCGCCGTAGAAACCGCCTGTACAATGGAAAACAAAGAGTCTATGGCGAGCGCGAACAGCATGAAGAAGAACATCAGCGAGAAGATGACGCCTACGATCTGTCCGCCCGGGAACACAGACAGCGCCTGTGGATAGGTGACAAACGCGAGCATCACACCCTGATAGTTCATTTCGCCGATGGGCGTGCCGCTCTGGAGGGAAAGGTATCCGAGCGTGGAAAACACCACAAAACCGGCGAGCAGGCTGATACCCATATCGGAAAGCCCGATCACGATGCTGTCCTTTGGGATATCGCTCTTTTTATCGAGGAAGCTGCCATAGGTGATCATCAGGGCAAACAGGATGCTCATGCTGTAAGCGACCTGCCCGAAGGCGGCGCGCCACACATCTGGATTACCGAGGGCCGACCAGTCCGGCGTGATGTAGTAACGGATGCCATCCGCTGCGCCGGGCATGCTGACCGCCTGTATGCACATCACCACAAGCAGGGCGACGGGGATGATGACGATCCACTTGACAAGCTTCGCCATTTTTTCCACGCCCCTGCGCATGCTCAAAAATACCACGACCCACGTGATCACGAGGCCGATCAAAACGGGGATGGAAAACCCACCAAATTCGCCCGGGCTTCCCGAGACGTTGAGGACCGTGTTGTTGAAAAATCCTGCGGGATCGCTGCCCCACGCCATCGTAAAGGACGCAAAGATGTAATTTACCACCCACGCGACCAGCACGGAATAATAGGCCGCGACAACAAACGCGATGATCACGCCCGCCCAGCCGATCCATTCCAGCTTCTTGTTCATTGCGCCAAAGGCCGACGGCGCACCCAGACGGAATTTCTTGCCGATGGCAAGCTCCATCATCAGTACGGGAATGCCGATGGCAAAAATGGCGATGATGTACGGCAGCAAAAACGCGCCGCCGCCGTTCTGATATACCTGTCCCGCAAACCGCCATGCGTTACCAAGCCCCACCGCGCTGCCGATGGCAGCAAAAATAAAGTTGGAGCGTGAGCCCCATGTTTCACGTTTCATAAATCTTCTCTCTCCCGATAAGTTCAAAATAAACGGATAATAATGGTATTATACCATAAATCATGCGAACGAAAACATATAATTGTTTTGAGTTTGTGGCAAATTGAGCGTATAGTTTATGATATGAAAGAGTATGAGAGCTGCCGTCTGTGCCCGCGTTTGTGCGGGGTAAACAGAGCGGCGGGACAAAAAGGCGTGTGCGGGGCGGATGCGCGGCTTATGGTGGCGCGCGTGGCGCTGCATTTTTGGGAGGAACCGTGCATCTCGGGCGAAAACGGCTCGGGTACGGTGTTCTTTTCCCATTGCCCGCTGCATTGCGTCTATTGCCAGAATGCGGAGATCAGTGAGGGACGCGCGGGCGTCGAAATCCAAGCGGAGCGCCTAAGCCGGATTTTTATGGAACTGCGGGAGCAGGGCGCGGCAAACATCAACCTCGTCACGCCTACGCACTACGTCCCGCACATCGCGTACGCCGTGCACGCGGCCAAAAAACAAGGGCTTGATATTCCGGTGGTGTATAATTGCGGCGGCTATGAAAGCGTACAGGCGCTCAAGCTGCTGGAAGGCTGTGTGGACGTGTGGCTCACGGATTTTAAATATATGGATGGCGTTCTGGCAAAGCGGTATTCCCGTGCGCAAGACTATCCGCACACCGCGCAGGCCGCGCTTGCGGAAATGGTGCGGCAGACGGGGCATCCGGATTTTGACGGAGCGGGCATGATGCGACGGGGTGTGATCGTGCGGCATCTTCTTCTGCCGGGCTGCCTTGCAGACGCAAAAGAGGTCGTGCGATACCTTTATCAGACGTATAGAGATGATATTTTTATCAGCTTGATGAACCAGTACACCCCCGTGCATAAGGAACGTTTGCCTACCGCGCTTCGCCGTGGGGTGACGGATGCGGAATATGAAGAGCTGGTCGATTTTGCGCTTGCGCTCGGCGTGGAAAACGGCTTTGTACAGGAGGGCGTTACCGCGGAAGAGAGTTTTATCCCACCGTTTGACCTCACGGGGGTCCAATCCAAGCAAAAATAGAAAAACCGCTCAGTAGAGCGGTTTTTAAAACCGTACTATTCGATATAACACGGACATTCTGAGCGGTTTTACAGCCCAATGGACCGCACCTGATCCAAGAATTGACGTGCCGCGCGCGGGGAGCGACCGCCGCGTTCGAGCGCGTAGATTTCCGCACCCCGGAATAGCTCGTCCATTGGGAAATCGACCTCATAAAACGCCGCGAGGTGCGAAATGATCGATAGGTATTGATCGCGGTTGGGACGTGAAAAGGTGATCGTCATACCAAAGCGGTCGGAAAGCGAGGTCAGCTGCTGCACCGTATCGTTTGCGTGTACCTCGTCGCCCTCGCGGTCGGAAAAGGTTTCCCGTACGAGGTGGCGGCGGTTGCTCGTCGCGTACACTGCAAGGTTGTCGGTGCGCGCGGAAACGGAGCCCTCTAAAATTGCTTTTAAGGCGGAAAAATCGTCGTCATCCTTTGTGAACGAAAGATCGTCGATGAACAAAATAAACTTCAGGGGATTTTTGCCCAGCGTATCAATCAACTGCGGGATTTGGCGCAGCTGATTTTTTCTGAGCTCAATGAGCCGCAGGCCCAACGACGCAAACTCGTTTGCCACAGCCTTTACGGTGGAGGATTTTCCCGTGCCGCTGTCCCCATACAGCAGGACGTTTGCCGCGGGCCTTCCTTCGAGCAGCGCGCGTGTATTTTTCACGACGCAGCCGCGTTCGTATTCATAGCCTGAAAGCTGCTCTATGCGCGTTTCGTCGGGATAGCGCACAGGTACAAACACGCCGTCGTTCAATGTGAAAACAGGATATCGGGCAAAAATGCCGTAACCGCGCGTATCGATCTGCGCCATGCGTGCCCTGTAGCTTTGATGGAAGTTTATCATGGTGTTGCCCCAGTCGGGAAGGAAGCCCTCATAGGGGATCAATGCCTTGATTTCCGCGCTCGTCACTTCGCCAAGCTCCTGCAAAACAGAAAGCTCGTGTGCAAGCATTTCCTCCAGCATGGGGTCGGGCGCGTCCTTGCGCACCATCTTCGTCAGGTAAAGATTCTCGTCCTCGAGCACGGCATTCATCACATAGGAAGAAAAATCGCTGCTGTGTGCGAAGAGCTCCGCGCAGAACGCAGCGTATGCATTCACGCAGGCCTCCGTTTCCTCGCGGGAGACCGCATCCAAAAGCACGCAAAACGCGCGAATCACAGGGTCGTCATGCAGTGCGCGAAAAATCACGAGGGAATGTAATTTGAGTGGTTCAGTCATTTCGGTGTCCTTTTCTTTTTTGATTTATTATACCCCTCAAAAGCAATAAAATCAAAAAAATGCTTGACTTGGAGCTAACTCCAGGTGTTAGACTGAGGTAGAATCAAAAGGAGGTGGCAACAATGACGATTGCCGATGTAAGCGAACGGTTCGGACTCTCGCCGGATACACTGCGTTATTATGAACGGATCGGGCTGATCCCTGCGGTGAACCGCCTAAAGAGCGGCGTCAGGGATTATAACGATACGGATATGGGATGGGTGGAGTTCATCAAGTGCATGCGCGCCGCGGGGCTTCCCATCGAGGTGTTGATCGAGTATGTTGGGCTTTATATGGAGGGCGACGCAACCATCGGTGCGCGCAAGGAGCTTTTGGTGGAACAGCGCCGGCAGCTTGCGGCCAAAATCGAGGAGATGCAAGCGACGCTCGAACGGCTGGATCACAAGATCGAAAAATATGAAAGCAATATGCTGCAGTGTGAAAAGCTGCTGATTGGAACGGAGGAAACACAATGAGTTATATGATGTATGTGCCCACGAGGATATTGTCGGGCAGCGGCGTGCTCAACAAGCTGCACAAGCAAAAAATGCCGGGGAAAAAGGCGATGGTCGTGATTTCGAACGGCAAATCCACGCGTGAAAACGGGTACCTGAGCCGCACGGAGGAGCAGTTGAAGCTTGCGGGCGTGGGATACGCCGTCTTTGATAAGGTAGAGGCCAATCCGCTCAAAAAGACGGTGATGGCCGGCGCTGCGTTCGCGCGGGAAAACGGCTGCGATTTCATCGTGGCGCTCGGCGGCGGAAGCGTGATGGACGCTTCAAAGGCAATGTCTCTTATGGCGGTCAACGATGGGGACTATTGGGATTACATTCCCTCCGGCAGCGGGAAGGGGATGGAGATCAAAAACAAACCGCTTCCGTTGGTGACGATCACCACCACGGCGGGCACAGGCTCGGAATCTGATGCGGGCGCGGTGGTCACAGACGACGAAACGCATGAAAAAATCGGCTTTGTGACCGAAGGATATTTTCCGGTGCTGTCCATCGTCGACCCGGAGCTCATGCTCACTGTGCCGCCGCTGTTTACAGCATTTCAGGGCTTTGACGCGCTGTTTCACAGCGTGGAGGGTTATGTTTCCAATATGGCGAACGAAATGAGCGACATGTACGCGCTTACCGCCATCGAAAATGTAGGTCGCAACCTTGCAAGAGCGGTGCGGAACGGAAACGATCTGCAAGCGCGCGAAAAGGTGGCGTTCGGCAATACGCTTTCGGGCGTTGTGATGTGTGTGGGTGCGGTCACTAGCGAGCATTCCTTAGAGCACGCGATGTCCGCCTACCATCAGGCGCTTCCGCATGGCGCGGGGCTCATCATGCTCAGCAAAGCCTATTTTACGCATTTCATCAACAAGCACGTGTGCGACGAACGCTTTGTGCGTATGGCGCGCGCGCTGGGAATGGAAGACGCGCAGGAGCCGATGGATTTCATCACCGCCCTCGTCAAGTTGCAGGAGGATTGCGGCGTCGCGGACCTCAAAATGTCGGATTACGGCATCGCGCGCGAAGAACTTCCAACCCTCGCCGAAAACGCAAAGGCTACGATGGGCGTACTGTTCAACTTCGACAGAAGCCCACTTTCCAACGAGGATTGCGTGGCAATCTATGAAGCATCGTATAAATAAAGAGCGAACACGCAATAAAAAAGCCGGACACATGTCTGGCTTTTTTATGTGAAAGATTCAGATGTTTTCACGCAAAGGCCAGTCTTCTTGATGCCGGACACAATGCGCTCCTTTGCGGTAAGGAGTCAGGGAGCCATCTTTTAACAGGAGCGTCCTGTCGCACATACCGGCAGCTTCGTTGAGGTCGGAGGTCAGAATCACAATGCTTTTACCTTCGCGAAGCAAATTGTTGAATAGGTTATATATTTGTGTCTTCCCTATGTTATCCACTCCGCGCGTGGGTTCGTCCAATATGAAAATATCCGATTTTGCGACGATGCCCCGCGACAGCACCAGTTTTTGCTGATTGCCCGCACTGAGCGATTCCGGAGATTGGAAAATATCAAAATAGTTGATGTTCAGCTTGTCGGCAAGACAATATGAGGTCTCCGCATATTTGCGCGGATGAACAAGAGACAGCCGGGCGCGGTTTTGAGCATAATAGGGAAATATCAGATTGTCAGCCAGGGAAAGATGCCGGATGATCCCATACTCCCTGTCGTCGAGGACAAGCCGCAGCCCGTTTTTGTAAGCGTCATGCACGGAGGAAAGGCGGACCGGTTTTCCATGCACGCAAATTTCGCCATGATCTCTCTGTAAATGTCCGGAAAGCATCCGCGCGAGCGTCGTTTTTCCGCATCCTGCCCCGCCGACGATCCCGAGTATTTCTCCCTCGCGCAGGGAAAAGGAAATATCGCGGAACAGACTTTTATAGGCAAGATGTGCACAACAGAACACCTCGTCTCCGATTTTGATCGGCAGTTTGGGATACGCGCCCGGAAGTTCAGCGAGGGCAAAGGAGGAAAAATCAAGATCCTTGAGCTCGTCGCCCGATGCTTCAAATTTCACTTTGCCGTCGCGGATAAACAAAAAGGCGTCGGCGATCTCGGGAAGCTCCGGCTTGGACGATAAATAAAGAAGTGCAATTCCTCTTTTTTTCAAGTCATCCATAATATAAAATATCTGCTTAAGCTCGTCTGCATTCAACGCGGAAAACGCGTCGTCGACGATCAAAAATTCCACATTCGCACAAAGGGCGCACAAAAAAGCCAAAATCTGTTTTTCTGCTAACCCCAGCGCATCCACGCCCTTGCCGGGATCGATCCATCCAAATCCGTAATTTTCGAGAAAAGTCTCCGCATAATCGCTCACCGCTTTTTTGCCCATCCATTTTTTGACGGGCATTCCCGCCTTGCTGTGAAAAAGAAACAGATTTTCAGCCACGGAGAGATCCTCGCAAAGCGCGGATATCTCGCCGAGAGAAGCAATGCCGTATTTGTGCGCGTCATAAGGTGACGAGATGCGCGCCTCTTTGCCATCGACGAAAATGGTACCGCTGTCGCAGGGAGTAACGCCGCACAATATATTTGCCAGCGTGGTTTTGAACGAGCTGTTTTGCCCCATGATGCACAATGCTTCGCCCGCACGCATGCAAAAAGATACGTCAGACAACAAAGTTCCCTGATAGGCCTTGCACAGATGGGATACTTCAAGCCGGATCTGATGGAGCATGGCGTCCCTCGCAGTCAAAAAGCTTAAATATCGTCCAGACGATACGAATGGTATACAGGTATGTTCTGGTTGTAAAAATAGTCCGCATATTCTTCAGGAATTGCTTCCGTAGTTATGATTTTGGAGGCGATGTCAAGCGTGCCGATTCGGGCAAAAGAGTTTTTGGAAAATTTGGAGCTCTCCGCACATATAATGGTTTCGCCGGTATTTGCGCATACGCTTTTATAGGTAAGGCACAGGTTACTGTTATCGACCGTATAACCGGTGTTCAGCGAGATACCATCCACAGCGATTACAATTTTGTCAAACGACATATTTTCGAGAAAGCCTGTGTAAAAAGCATCCATCACGCCATAGCAGCCGTTGTAGAAGCCAAACGTTCCATTGGCAATGATTACATTGAATTCCGGCTCATTTTTCAGACAGATGGCGGCGGAAATATTATTGGTGACGATCGTGAGGTTTTTTTGGATTTTCAGCATTTTGGCGATTTGCGTACACAAGGAGCCCATTCCAAGAAAAATGAATTCGTTATCCTGTATAAAATGGGAGGCGGTCGTGGCGATTTCCAATTCGTCGGGATCGCACATATCCTCTACTGTTTCTGTGGAATGCGCCTGCTGAAAGGTATCGTTTAAAATAGCCCCGCCGTGCGTACGTGTCAGGATTCCTTCTGATTCCAGTAATTCTAAATCCTTTCGAATCGTTACGGTCGAAATATTGAATAGTTTACTTAATCTCGAAACGTCGACGCTTTTGTAGTCCATCAGCATCTGATATATTTTTTTTCTGCGCTCGCTTGCAAACATTATGGACTCCGGTTGAATCGCATCTATTTGATAACTTTAAAGTTATTATATACTGATTTTCGGCTTTAATCAAGTATATGAAACAAACTTTTAGGGGAGGGATAATCAAGCTATATTGTTTCATATTGTTTCATATTGTTTCGATTCATAGAAATGTTTATTGCTGAATACAGTTATTGGAAAAAGAGCGCAATTTGAAAAAAATGCAAAAAGCGTGAAAATAAGCAAAAAAATCAAGAAAAGTTTTAATGCGTTTTTTTGAAAAATGTATTGACAAATCAAAACGGCCTACCTATAATCAAAACATAAATAAAATAAATCGAAACAATTCGTAATATAATTAAAGCTTTGATTAACGATATGAAACATATCCAGAACGATCTTAATGATATCATCCTGTAATGAAAACGAACCTGCAATCTTCTTGTGAATGAACATTTTGTGTGTCGGCGGCACGCAAATATAAAAATATCAAATGGAGGAAAGAAAGATGAAAAAGGCAATGGCTCTTATTCTCGCTTTGCTGATGGTGAGCGTCGTGTTCGCGGGCTGTCAGTCCGATGGAGGAACGCAGGCTTCTGCAAGCGCGCCGGCGGAAACACAGGCACAGGAAAGCAGTGGCGGGCAGCCAAGCGAAAGTGCGAAAGCAAAGGATACCTTCAAGGTTGGCTTCTCCGCCATCACGCTGAACGGCGATTTCTTTACCACAATGGCGGATGCGCTTCAGCAGGCCTGCTATGACGAAGGCCTGATCGCCGCACCGGAGGATCTTTTGGTGCTGAACGCCAATAGTAACACATCGGACGAAATCGCGAATATGGACACGTTTATCGCACAGAGCTACGACTTGATTTTTGTAGACAGCACCAATCCGGATGACATCGTTCCGCTCATCAATCAGGCCAATGAAGCGGGTGCAACGGTCATTTGCATCGATTCGTATGTAAACGGCGGAGACAAAGTGACGGTCGTCTATTCGGACAACAAACAAAACGGACGAAGAGTAGGCCTTGCGTTCGCAGAAGAGATGGGAGATCAAGAAATCTATTCCATCATGCTTTCGGGTGTAAAGGGAAATGTTGCCGGTGAAGAGCGCCGTGTGGGCATTATGTGTGGTGTTTTGGAAGCGCGCCTTGGCATTTTGGAAGACGAAGCGTGGGATATGGCCTACAAGATGAACGACGAACTCATTGGCGGTGGATTCACAGAGAACAAGGACGCGAAATTCACCATTGCAGGACAGGGCTGGGGCAACTGGAACGTACAGGATATCATGGCGGATGCGAACGACCTGATCGTCAAGACCTACGGCAAGCTGAACACTGTTTTTGCTGAAAACGACCAGATGCTCTTCGGTGGAATGCAGGCAGCGGAGGATGCAGGGCTCAAGGAAGGTATCCATTATGCGGCGGCTGCGGATGGCGAAAAGAAAACGTGCGACTACATCAAGGATGGCAAGGTTGTGGCGGTCGGACAAAACTCGCCGGTATTGATCTCCAAGCTGGCGGCGCAGATCGCCCGCGAGGTTCTCGTGGACGGAAAAGACTCGAAGGGCTACCCGGATACGGTCACGACGGACCCGGTGGCGATCACCAAAGAAAATGTGGACGCGGAATATGATAACTGCTTCTGATTACGGGCATCGCTAAACTGTAAGACCGGCGCCGTTCGTTATGCGGACGGCGCCGCAATTGCGAAGCCGGGCGGCAGTTGTGTCCGGTTGAAAGGAGAGGTTCACGCATGGACAACGGTTATAAACTGAAAATGAAAGACATCGCGAAGAGTTTTGCGGGCGTACATGCTTTAAAAGGCGTCAACCTGAATGTTAAAAAAGGTGAAATACATGCGCTGCTTGGGGAAAACGGCGCGGGGAAATCTACGCTGATGAAAATTCTTTCGGGCGCGTATCAAAAGGATTCCGGAGAAATTCATGTGGATGGGAAGCGGGTCAAAATTCATACGCCGCGCGATGCAAAGGAGCTAGGGATCGCAGTCATCTATCAGGAGCTCGTTTTAGCGCCCGATCTCACGGTGGCGGAGAATGTTTTTATCGACCATCTGTCGGGCGGGCGCGGCTATATCAATTGGAAAAAGCTGCGCGCGGATACGAAGGAACAACTGGAACATCTGGGTTTTGGGGATATCGATCCCAATGCAAAATGCGGAGAGCTGAGCATCGCCTATCAGCAGGTCATTGAAATCTGCAAATGCCTTACACGCAACGCGCAGATTCTGGTGCTGGACGAGCCTACCTCGGTTCTTACGTTCAAGGAAATACGAAAATTGTTCAATGTGCTCAATCGACTGAGGGACGCGGGCGTGAGCATCATCTATATTTCTCATCGCCTGGAAGAAATTTTTGAGCTGAGCGACAACATCACGGTACTCAAGGACGGCGCGTTTGTGGATACGGTCGCCACAGCCGAAATCGACAGACACCGGCTGGTGAACATGATGGTCGGAAGAGAGTTAAAAGACATGTTCCCGCCGCGCGCTGCGCAGATCGGCGACATCGTGCTCAGCACGGAAGACATCAAGGCACAGCCGCGCGTCAACGGTGTCAGCTTCTATGTAAAGGCAGGCGAGGTCGTTGGCTTCAGCGGCCTTGTGGGCGTGGGGAGAACGGAAACCATGCGCGTCATTTTTGGCGCGGATAAGATGGACTCCGGAAAAATTTTATACTATGGAAAAAACACCCGCTTCAAAGATCCGAAGGAAGCGGTAAAAAACAAGCTGGGCATGCTTCCTGAGGACCGCAAAAACGAAGGTGTGCTTCTGGAGCAAAGCATCCGTATGAACGTTACGCTTGCGGCGCTCGATAAGGTGACCGACAAAACGGGATTTATCATCAAGCGCAAGGTGGAAAAAGAGTTCGTGGAAAATATCCTGAAGAGCATCCAAACCAAATACGCGTCCATTGAAAATGACGTGAGCAGTCTTTCGGGTGGAAATCAGCAGAAGATCGCTCTTGCGAAGTGGATCGCCGCGGATTGCAAGTGCATCATTTTTGACGAACCGACGCGCGGCGTGGATGTGGGTGCAAAGGTGGAAATTTACAAGGTCATCAATCAATTTGCTGAAAACGGGATTGCCGTCGTCATGATCTCCTCTGAAATGCCGGAGATCATCGGCATGTGCGACAGGGTGTATGTGATGCGCAACGGCCTTATTTCCGGAGAACTCGCAAAAGAGGAGTTAAGCGAAGACCAGTTGATCGGCTTGGCAATGGAGGTGTAGTATGCAAAAATCAATCACATTAAAATCATTTCTAGTCAAAAATAACACGTACATTATATTTTTTGTCATGCTCATCGCATGCATCTTTATCTCTGAAACATTTCTTCTGCCCATCAATTTGATCAATATCGGTTTGCAGCAGTCTGCGCCGCTACTCGTGGCAGTCGGCATGCTATTCGTCATCATGACGGGCGGCATCGATCTTTCGGTGGGCTCTGTGATGGCGATCTCGTCGTCAGTCGCCTGCCTGCTGATGCGCGATGCGAATTTTGGGCTGGCCGGCGGTTTACTCGCCGCCGTGTGCATCGGACTCGTTTGCGGTATGATCACGGGCTCGCTGGTGGCCTATTGCAACATGCAGGCGTTTGTGGCTTCGCTGTCCGTGATGACCGCCGTGCGCGGTATCGCGTATATCATCACCAACGGGTCGCCTATCAAGGTGGAGGGCACGGAGCTTTCGGCGCTGGTTGCGCGGGAAAATTTCTATCCGGTTATTCTCATCGCGGGGCTTGTGGTGGTGGCGTTTTGCCTCATTCAAAATTATACGACGTATGGGCGCATCGTGATTGCGGTCGGGAGCAACAAAAACGCGGTAGAGCTTGCGGGCATCCGCGTAAAACGCTATATGCTTTCAACCTACATGATCTGCGGTGTTCTGGCGGCTGTGGCGGGCATCTTTTATTCGGCCCGCACATCCACGGGAAGTGCGACAGTCGGCGAAGGCCAAGAGCTTGACGCGATCGCGGCGTGCGTGCTGGGCGGCGCAAGCCTCATGGGCGGGCGTGGAAGCGTATTCAAGACACTTCTTGGCGCGCTGATCCTTGCGTTTATAGGCAACATCATGAACTTAAAGGGTGTGGGCGCGTATGCACAAGACGTGGTGCAGGGCTGCCTGATTGTTGCGGCGGTGCTTTTGCAGGGCATCAAGAGTAAGTGAGATGGGGGAGCAGAATATGAACAGCGAAACAATCACTGTGATCGGCCATTACGGCATGTCGCTGCTGATGGATGTAGAACGGTTTCCGGCCGTGGGTGAAACGGTCGTGGGGCTCGACCTCGTAACCGAGCCTGGCGGCAAAGGATACAATCAGGCCATCGCTGCCAGCCGTCTTGGCGCAAAGATCAATTTCATCACTGCGGTGGGGGACGATGAATTTGGCGGCTTGTGCGAGCAGGATCTGATCTCGGAACGGGTTGGCGGCCGTTATATCATTCCGTTTCCGGGGCAGCGCACCGCTTGCGCATTCGTCATCAATTCAGCGGATAAGAGCAGCGAGGTCTATGTCTATTCCGGGGCGATTCGTAGTGTGACGGGAACGCATATCCGCGCATATGCGGATGTCATCGCCTCGAGCGGGCTGCTGCTCCTGCAAAATGAGATCGGAATGGAAGCGCTTCTTGAAGCCATTGAAATTGGACATAATGCAGGAGTTGAAATCATCTATAATCCAGCTCCCGCACAGGCTTTGCCGGGGGAAACTTTTCAAAAAATCAAGTGTATTACACCGAACGAGACAGAAGCCGCAATCCTCACAGGAGCCGATCCCAAGGCGTCCATCGACATCGGGCAAACGCTTGGAAAGCTGCACGCGCTGGGCGCAAAAAATGTCATCATCACGCTTGGTGCGCGGGGTTCCGTCGTATCGCTCGAGGATGGGAAGCGGCACATGATCCCAAGCATGAAGGTGGAGGTCGTCAGCACGACGGGCGCGGGTGATTCTTACAATGCTGCGTTTGCCGTGCGCTATCTTGAAACACGCGATATATTGGAAGCGGCAAAATACGCGAGCGTGGCTTCGGGCTTGCAGGTGATGCGCCCGGGCGTCATCGCCAATATGCCTTATCGCGGGGAAACGGACCAATACTTTTCAAAATACAACGCAGACCTGCGGTAAAAGGAGAGAAAAGAATGAAATTCTACAATAAAAAAGCAGACATCCATGTACCGGATGGCGTTGAGGACGAACAGGCGCTTGCGCGTACGACCATCATGAGCATCGCGGCACATCAGGACGACTGCGAAATTATGGCCTATCACGCGATTGCAACATGCTACGAAGCGGATACTGAGTGGTATGCGGGTGTCGTACTCACAGACGGGGGCGGATCGCCGCGTTCGGGTGAATACGCGCACTGTTCTAATCATGAGATACATGTCAAGCGTTCGCAGGAGCAGCGTGCAGCCGCCGATATCGGAAAATACGGCGCAATGGTGCAGCTCGCCTATTCCAGCGCGGATGTGCGTACAGAAAAGCGGGATATCATTGAAGCGGAGCTGACTGAGCTGCTTGAAAAGGCGCGTCCGCATACCATGTTTATCCACAACACGGCGGATAGGCACGAAACGCATTTGGGCGCGTGCCTGCGCGCGCTTGGAGCGCTGCGCAAGCTGCCGAAGGATCAGCGGCCCAGGCGCGTATACGGCATGGAGGTATGGCGCTCGCTCGACTGGCTGAGTGTCAAAGATCGGCTAATTTTTGATACGTCCCCCTATCCCGCCCTTGCAAAAGCCGTGATACAGGCGTTTGATTCTCAGTGTACGCCCAAAAAGAGATTTGACCTTGCGGCACTCGGGCGACGAATGGGGAATGCGACGTTTCAGGAGCCACGGCAGATTGATCCCAGTGATTCTTGCAGCTTGGGCATGGACCTTACGCCGCTCATTGAGGACGACACACTCAGCATCCGGGATTTTACGCTGCAATATGCGGACAGCTTTCGCAATGACGTAAAAAATTTGCTAGACCAGCTTTTATAAGGAGGAAGGACGATGAAACTGGTGATCACGCACAGTTATGACGAAAGTGCGGAGCTGTGTGCGCAAATGATGAACGAGGTGTTTGTTAGGAAGCCGGATGCGCTCATGGGCCTCGCGACTGGCTCAACGCCCATTCCGGTCTATGAAAAGATGGTACGGGATCATAAGGCGGGGCGGGTCGATTATGCGCGCGCGCGATCCATCAATCTGGATGAATATGTGGGACTTGGAGGAACAGATACCAATTCTTATCTATATTTTATGCGCCTGCACCTGTTTGACCCTGTAGGCATGTCGATGGCAAACGTATGGATACCCAACGGCATGAAACCGGTGGAAGAAGAAGTTGGGCGGCTTAACGCCTATCTTGATACACATGAAATGGACATACAGCTTTTGAGCGCGGGAACGAACGGGCATATTGGCTTCAACGAACCAAGCGACGTGTTCTATGACAAATATCACTACGTTGAACTGACCGAGGAGACCAAGAAAAGCAATTCGCGTCTGTTCGACAGCATAGAGGAAGTGCCCGTATCGGCGATCACCATGGGGATCGGCGGCATTATGCGGGCCAAAAAGATCGCGTTTTTGGCGACTGGAAATGAAAAGCTCCGTGCCATGAAGGCGATCCTCGAGCCCGGGAATATCACGCCGCAGGTACAGGGGAGCGTTTTGAAGTTCCACCGCGACTGCACGATTTTCCTCGATCTCGACCTTGCAGAGCAAATCACACCGGATGCGGGTGTTGAAGTAATCTATCGTTAGGAGGAATACGATTATGATCAAAATGGCGATTGTGGGTGCAGGCCTGTGGGCGCAGGAGCACGGAAGGATTTTTACGGAAATGGCGGGCGTGGAACCGGTGGCGATCTGTGATCTTGACCGCAAGCGTGCGGAGCAGTTCGCGTCAATGTTTGGAATTGGCGATTCGCAGGTGTATACGAATCACAAGGAGATGTTTGAAAAATCGGGCTGCGACGCGGTTTCGATCGTCACGCCGGATTTCTTGCATACAGAGGTGGCGTGCGATTGCGCAAACGCAAAAAAGCATATGCTGATCGAAAAACCGCTCGCCACAACGCGCGACGATGTGTTCCGCATCCTTGATGCGGCGGGCAAAAACAAGGTGCGTGTGATGGTGGATATGCACAACCGCTGGAGTCCGCCGTTCAACAACATAAAAGCGATTCTCGACAGCAAAAAATACGGGGAGCCTGTCAACGCCTATTTTCGGCTGAACGATGTGAAATCCGTGGCGACAGATATGCTCTCTTGGGCCGCAAAATCTTCGATCTTGTGGTTTTTGGGCAGTCATTCGCTGGATACGCTCAACTGGCTGCTCGACAGTCAGCCAAAAGAGGTATACGCGCTGAGCTCGCGCGGCGTGCTTGACGGCCTCGGTGTGGATGCGGTGGACGTATACCAGACGTCGATCCGCTACAAAAATGGTGTGATCGCTCAGATGGAGAACGGATGGATCACCCCGAACGGGAATCCATGCGTCAACGACATCAAATTCAATGTGGTGTGCGAGAGCGGAAAGATGGACATCGACGCATCCAGCAACAATTTATTGCAGGTGACAGGGGAAGAGAGGCTGGATACGGGCGATTGCATCGTTGCGAACAAGGTGTTTGGCTCCCATAGGGGTTTTGCGTATGAAAGCATACGCAGCTTTCTTCACAACATGGAAAGCGGAGAAGATTTCCGCGTATCACTTGAGGATTCCGCGCGTGTGGTGCTTGCGCTGCTCGCCGTGATGGAATCCGCACAAACGGGGGAAGTGGTGCGCTGCGAATCGATATAAGCGAGCCCATTTATGTGTCATGAGGGATTACAGTATCATTTTTTGCGATGTAGACGGCACGCTGCTTGATTCCGGGCAGAACATATCGGAACCCACAAAAGTGAAAATACGGGCGCTTTGCGATATGGGGATACCCTTTGTTCTCGCATCCGCGCGAAAACCACAAGGGATCAAAAGCCTGCATCGGCAGATTGGGATCAACGCGTTCGCCATTTGCTATGGCGGTGCGCTTTTGCTGGACAGCAAATACTGCCCCGTTTACAGCAAGGGTCTGAGCAGAGAACGGGCGCTTGCTGTGAAGCGGGCGATCCGCTCGTCCGGCTGTAAGGTGTGCGCAAGCGTTTATCACGATGATCTGTGGATCGTGGACGACACAAACGATCCGTGGGTCGCGCATGAACGTGCGGGCATTGAGCATCCGCCAAAAGAGGGCGATATGGAGCGCGTTTTGAACAGAGAGGACAAAGTTCACAAAATCAGCTGTCTTGGGCAGCCTGAAGAGATTCTGAGGCTGGAAATGATTCTGTGTAAGACATTTCGGGGGCTGAACATCGTGAAATCTGCCGACAATTGCCTTGAGATATCACATTGTATGGTGAACAAAGCCCATACCGCGTTATATTTGTGTGAATATCTGGGTATTTCATCTTCGCGCGCAGTGGCGTTCGGGGATTATGACAACGACCTTGATCTGCTTTTGAGCGTGGGATTGGGTGTTGCGATGGGAAATGCCTCTCCCATACTGAGAGAAAGGGTCAAAAATATAACGGAAGACAACGACCATGAAGGCGTGCTTCGTCGGCTCGAAATGCTGGCATTCCGACCAGTGGCGCACTGTGGGCAATTGATTGAATAAAAAAGCGTTCCGGGGTACCCCGGAACGCTTTTTGTATGGGCGTTTTTTAGCCCTTGTTGACCTTTTGCCGATACGCTTCCACTTCCCAGTTGGTAATGAAGTCGATGAGCTCCTGCGTCATGTGCAGCGGGCCGCCGAAGCTTTCGGAATACGCCGCGACCTTCACCGCGTCGAGGAAGAGCATCTTCGACGTGTCGATCTCCTTTTGGCTGTCGCCCAGCACGAACGCGCCAAAGCCTTTGATGCAAACGACTTTCGGGGCGTAGCCGTTCTTCTGCGTAAATTCGTCGAATTTCACATCGAGCAGATCGGGGGATTCTGTGTAGAGAAACTCCGCTTTGCAGTAAACGATGTGATCGGGCGAAAATGCCGCGGAAAGCGGCGAAAACGCGCGAACGGATTCCGCAAGGGAAAGAACCTCCTTATTGCACACGAGTTCGGCCTTGCCGTTGGGGGAATAGAGCGCCGCAAGCTCGCGTTTCAGGATTTCAGCCTGCGCTTCATCGCACGAAGCGGGAGAGAAATCCGGCTTGCGGATCAATTTAGCGTTCAGCTTGTCCATGACGTTCGTCATAAGCACGTCGATCTCCTCGCGCGTATCCGCCGCAACGAAGATGCCGTGGTTTTGCAGCAGAAGGATTTGGGCTTCCTTGCCGTGCTTTTCCTTATATTCGGCGAGCTTTTCCGCGCACAGCACGGAGAGTACATAGCCGGGACGTGCAAGAGGAATCCACACAAATTCGCCGGGAAACAGCTCTGCGGCGATCTTTTCACCATCCTGACCGCATGTGAGGCCGTTGACGAGCGCGGGATGAATGTGCAGGACAAACCGGAAAGGGAAGAGATTGTGCAACGTCGTCTCAACGCTCGGGCGTTTTTCCTCAAAGCCGGGCAGACGCGCGGCCATCATATCGGCGAGTGCCGCCGCCTCGCGTTCCTTATCGTCCGCCGGATATTGAGCGGACATCATGGCGCTCAATTTTGCGCGGTCCATGCCCACAAACCCGTCCTGCGTGATGGTGCCGAGCGTGGTGCCCGAACCCTTGATGTACATTTCACTGTCGTCCTTCACGGAGGTGTTGCCGCCACCCGCGAGCACATAGTCCTCACTTTTTCCATAGTCGTTGGAAAGTTCTACAAGCGCAGTAATATCCAATCTCTGTTACCTCATTTCTATGAATTTTATGAAAGATTGCTCTTTCAAAACAGGTTCAAACATGGTATAGTAAAACTGATTTTTGATCGAATTACACAATACGCTTTCATTATATGTAATTTATTCACGCTTTTCAACAAGAATCGTGTGAAATAATAACATAATATTGGGGCGATACCGAAAACGGAGGGGAAAAAATGAGCAAAGAAGAATTGTTGCAGCAGTTGAACGCGCCGCAAAAGGAAGCGCGGCTCGAGGCATTGAGAGGGCTGCGCGCCATGATGGATGCGGGGCAGATCGAGGAGCCTGTGCGCACGACGGACACGAACAACCACGTCCACACGACGTATTCCTTTTCACCCTATTCACCTACGGCGGCGGTTTATTACGCATACATGAGCGGGCTGTGCACGGTGGGCATCATCGATCACGATTCCATCAGCGGCGCGCGTGAATTTATCGAGGCGGGGGAAATCATGCGCATTACCACAACCATAGGCTGCGAGGTGCGCGTGAGCTTTGAGCAAACGCCCATGAACGGACGCGTGCTCAACAACCCGGATGAGCCGACCGTCGCCTATATTGCGCTGCACGGCCTTCCGCACAATAAGATCGACGAGCTTGATGCGCTGCTCTGCCAGATTCGTGAGAAGCGCAACGAGCGCAACCGCGCGCAGGTCATTGCGCTCAATGGGATCATCGCGCCGTATGGGGTCAGCCTCGATTTTGACGCGGATGTCGTGCCCATTTCCATGGCGCACGAGGGCGGGAGCATCACGGAGCGGCACATCCTTTACGCGCTGACCCAAAAGCTGATCGAAACATATGGCAGAGGCGAGAAGTTGATCGCGTTTTTGGAGCAGGAGATGGGCATCGAGCTGAAGGGCAATGTGCGTAAGATGTTCGAGGATACGGAATTTCACGCGTATGAGTACGACGTACTCAACATCCTGAAATCCAACCTCGTGCCCAAATTCTTCATCGCGGCGGGAGAGGACAGCTTCCCGGTGAAGAAGGTGGTGGATTATGCGCGCACGCTGGGCGTGATCCCCACGTACTGCTACCTCGGCGACGTTGCGGAATCCCCGACGGGCGACAAGAAGGCGCAGAAGTTTGAGGACGAATTTTTGGACGAACTTTTGCCGCTTGTCAAAGAGCTTGGCTTTGAGGCGTTTGCCTACATGCCGTCGCGCAACACGATGGAGCAGCTGACGCGCGTGATGGACGCGTGCAAGAAGTTCGAATTTTTTGAGATTTCCGGCGAGGACATCAATCAGCCCCGACAGAGCTTCATCTGCCTCAAGCAGCGTGACGACGCGTTTTTGCATCTGGGGGACAACACGTGGGCGCTGGTGGGCCACGAGCACGCGGCGACGGCGGATTTGAGCGACAGCATCTACAGCGTGAAAACCAAAGAAAAATATCCCGACATGAAGGAGCGCGTCGCGCACTTCAAGGAGATCGGGCTTCGGTATAAAAAGTGATGTAAAAATATCGCCGCGCTTGCGGCGGTATTTTTTTTACGGTCGGCGGGTATTGTAGTATGCGGTTAATCGGATTAAAATAAAGAAAAATGCATCATGTGGAGCGCGGGGGTTTATGAATCGATAAAAGGAGGGGTTTACAATGGCACAGCGGATCATTTTGAACGAAACGTCTTATTTCGGGCAGGGGGCGCTTTTGCATCTGCCGGGGGAGATCAAGAAGCGCGGTTTTCAAAAAGCACTCATCGTTACGGACGGCGACCTCGTGAAGTTTGGCGTGACGGCAAAGGTGACGGACATCCTTGATCGGGAGGGCATGGCGTACAACGTGTTTTCACAGGTAAAGGCAAACCCCACGGTGGACATCGTCAAGCGGGGCGTGGAGGCTTTCCGTTACAGCGGTGCGGATTACCTCATCGCCATTGGCGGCGGATCGCCCATCGACACCGCGAAGGCGGTGGGGATCATTGTCAACAACCCGCAGTTTGCGGATGTGACGAGCCTTGAAGGGGCGGTCGATACCCCGAACAAGGCGGTGCCCACCATTGCGATCCCCACAACGGCGGGGACAGCGGCAGAGGTGACGATCAACTATGTGATTACGGACGAGGAAAAGAAGCGAAAATTTGTATGTGTGGACGTGCACGACATCCCGCAGGTGGCGATCGTGGACCCGGACATGATGTCTTCGATGCCGCGCGGCCTTGCGGCGGCGACGGGCATGGACGCGCTGACGCACGCCATCGAGGGATATACCACCAAGGGCGCGTGGGAGATGACGGACATGTTTCATTTGCAGGCGATCAGGATGATTGCGGCAAATCTGAAAGACGCGGTGAACGGGGATATGAAGGCGAAGGAGGAGATGGCGACCGCGCAGTACATCGCTGGCATGGGCTTTTCGAATGTGGGCCTCGGCGTGGTGCACGGCATGGCGCACCCGCTGGGCGCGTTTTACGACACCGCTCACGGCATCGCCAACGCGGTGCTGCTGCCCTATGTGATGGAACACAACGCGGACGCGACGGGAGAAAAATACCGCGAGATCGCGCGGGCGATGGGTATTGTAGGCGTGGACAACATGAGTCAGGAGGAATATCGCAAAGCGGCGGTTGAAGCTGTGCGCGGCCTTTCGAGGGCGGTGGAAATCCCGCAGACGCTTGTGGAGATTGGTGTGAAGGAGGAGGATCTTGCCGCACTCGCGGATTCCGCGTTTTGTGACGTGTGCACAGGCGGCAATCCGAAGGACATGACGGCGGAGAGCATCCTCGGCATATACAGATGGGCAATGAACGGCTAAGGAGGAAATGATATGAATTTTCATGTATTGCATCCGGCGGACCAGATTTGCATGATGATGGAGCGCATCTATGCGTTTGGCATGACGACCACATCGGGCGGCAACCTTTCGATCATGGACTCGGACGGCGACATCTGGATCACGCCCGGTTCCATCGACAAGGGTACGCTCACACGCGACGACATCATGCAGGTGAAGCCGGACGGCACGGTTATCGGGCCGCACAAGCCGTCGGTGGAGCTGCCCTTTCATAAGATGGTGTATGAAAAGAGACCGGATTTGAAATCGGTGCTGCACGCGCACCCGCCCGCGCTGGTCGCTTATTCCGCGTTGGGCAGGAGACCGCACACGGAGATGATCGCCAGTGTGAATTATGTGTGCAACAATGTGCAGTTCGCGGGATATGCGCTGCCCGGTTCCAAGAAGCTCGGCGATCTCATCGCACAAAAATTCGAGCAGGGCTCGGACATCGTGATGATGGCAAGCCACGGTGTGGTGATCGGCGCGGACAATCTGTTCGACGCGTTTAAAAAGTTTGAAACGCTCGACCACTGCGCGCGCATCGAGATCAACGCGGCCCCGCTTGGAGAACCGCGCATCTTGACGGCGGAGGAGCTGAACATGTATTACACGCGCTCCTTCCCGGCGCTGGAGGACTATTATTCGGGAGAATACAGCTCGGAGGAGCGTTATTACCGCTCGGCGATGTGTAAGTTCATTCAGCGCGCGTATAATCAGCAGCTGTTCACCTCCACGCAGGGCACGTTTTCGCGCAGGCTGCCCGACGGCTCGTTTATCATCACGCCGTACAACAAGGACAGGATGTATCTGGAGCCGGAGGACATCGTGAATGTACGCAACGGGCGCAAGGAGCAGGGGAAAAATCCGTCGCGCGCGGTGCGGCTGCATCAGGCGATCTATGACAAGCACCCGGATGTGAACGCGGTGGCGATCGCGCATCCGCCGAACATCATGGCGTTTGCCGTGACGGGCGCGGAGTTTGACGCGCGACTGATTCCCGAGAGCTACATTATGCTCAAGCAGGTGCAGCGTCTGCCGTACGGCTCGAATCTCTCTTCGGAGCACAATGCGGTCGCGAATGCGATCTCCATGAAAAATCCGGTGGCGATCATTGAAAACGACTGTGCCGTGATCGCGGGGACGGGGCTTTTGAACGTGTTTGACCGTCTGGAGGTGCTGGAATATTCCGCGAAATCGGTGCTGGCGGCCAAGCAGGTGGGTGAGCTGCACACCATCAGCCCGGAAGAGGTCAAGGAGATCGAGGTGGCGTTTAAGCTGTAGTATATAAAAAGGAAGCCCTGTGGAGGGGCTTCTTTTTTTGCCTGAAAAGTTATTATAATAACGTTATTATAAAATCTAATTTAATGAAATATACACAAAATATTGCGATTAATGCCAATAATATAGATATAGTAATGACTATTATACAAAATAAATGTTTTTATAAAAATATATATTGACATAAATATAACTTAATGCTACAATGCAAGTATCAAAATAAAGCAATGGGGGTCCATCGAAATGAAGGTCATTAAATCGGAACTCGATCAGCTCGTAAAAAGTGCAATCGCTTCTGACGGTTTTACACGCGGCACCGAAACTTCGCCGGTCTTCACAGACGACAGCGCGATCGGCAACGTCAAATCCCTGATTGGCAAGGTACCGCCCCCGCCGGGAAAAAAATTCAAGATCACTGTGGAGCGCGTGGAGGGGATGTGTCCCGCGCGGCACACGGAAGGGGAAACCTTCTATCTGGAAGGCGACAAGACGCCGCAGGGGATTTGCATCCCGGCATTCTCCGGCTTACTCCCTTACATCAACGCCATGATCTGCAACGCAGATTTCTGGTGGGAGCCGGTGAAGGGAAAGATTCGCCTTGGATGCCCGGACCCGGATAATCACGTCACTTTCTCGATTGAGCTCGTCAAATAAACTTCTCGTCACAAACCGAAGATCGATTTAAAACACAGCAAAAGACAATTTCAGCAAAGGGCGGTGTCCCGGCAATGAACAGCGCAATTGGCCTGCTTGAAGTAAAAAGCCTTTCCGGAAGCATATTGGTTCTGGATGCGATGATGAAAACCGCAGACGTTTCGTTTGTCGATATCAAAAAAGATATGGGCGGCGGGCTTGTTACGATCGTCGTTTCCGGCCCGGTGGGCGGGGTGGAGGCTGCCGTTTCGGCGGGCGCCGCGTGTGCCGCGCGGATGAACGCTTTGATCGCCAAACAGATCATGGCCAATCCGGACCCGCAGACGGTGATGTACCTTGACGGCTCGTATCGGAAGCAAAGAATTCCCGTACGGCGTGAGGCATGCGGCATATTGGAGGTTTACGGCTTTGTGTGCGCGATGAGCGCGGCAGACGCCGCTGTGAAGGCCGCAAACGTCAGGATCGTGGGCATCGAACGGACCAAGGGCACCACGGGCATCGAGTTGATCGTCGCGGTGAAGGTGGCGGGTCTTCCGGACGCGGTCGGCGAGGCGGTTTTGGCGGGGCTTCGGGCTGCAGCGCGGGTGGGAGATGTGATTTCGAGCCATACAAACGCGCTGCCGGATGCTGGAATCGACGCGATGATCGGCTATACAAACTTGAAGAGTGATTGAAATGGAAAAATCGGACAAGGCGATCGGGATACTTGAACTGCGCGGCATCACGGCTTCGATCCAGGCGGCGGACGCGATGGTGAAGGCAGCGGATGTGCGCGTGATCGGAACGCAAAAGATCGGGAACGCGCTCATCTATATCGCAATCGAAGGAACGGTGGACGCGGTGAACGCGGCGATCTTCGCCGGAAACGGTGTGGCGGAGCGGTTGGGGGAGGTGTATGCGCATACGGTGATCGCGAGGCCGTGCGCGGAGATCGTTCAAATCATCGGAGTGATATCCAAGTAACGAAAGGGGAACAGCAATGGCAAAAGAAGCGTTGGGAATGGTGGAAACAAGAGGGCTTACCGCGCTGGTGGAGGTCGCCGACGCAATGGTGAAGGCGGCAAACGTCAGGCTCGCCGGAATGGACAAGATCGGTTCGGGCTATGTGACCGTGATGGTGACGGGAGACGTGGGTGCGGTGAAGGCCGCGGTGGACGCGGGCGCGGCGGCGGTGAACGGACTGGGTGAGCTGGTGGCGGCGCACATCATACCAAGCCCGCACGGCGATGTGGAGAAAATTCTTCCGAAGCTCGCGGGTACGGAGATCAAGGTTGAAGAAATCGGATAATCAGAAAACGGAGGAGAAAAAAATGACAAAGGAAGCATTGGGAATCGTAGAGACGAGAGGGCTCACCGCGCTTGTGGAGGCGGCTGACGCAATGGTGAAGGCGGCAAATGTGGAGCTTGTCGGGATCGACAAGATCGGTTCGGGCTACGTATCTGTTATGGTACGCGGCGACGTGGGCGCGGTGAAGGCCGCGACGGAAGCGGGCGCGGCAGCAGTCGGCACGCTGGGCGAGCTGGTGGCGGTGCATGTGATCCCCCGCCCGCACACGGATGTGGAAAAAATACTGCCCGGCGTGAAATAACAGCGGAGAGGAAGTGTTTTTATGCAGCTTGGTAAAATCGTGCAATATGTCGTTTCGACGAAAAAAAATGAAAAACTAACGGGATGCAAGCTGCTGGTGGTACGGCTGATTGAGGACAACGTTTTGACGAACCGGCACATTGTGGCCATTGACAGCGTGGGCGCGGGAGAAGGAGAGATCGTGCTTGTGGCCTTCGGAAGCGCGGCGCGTATTGGCACGGGACGCGAGAGTGCACCGGTGGACGCGGCGATCGTAGGCATCGTGGATGAGCCGGAGGCCGTGCTCGGAGGAGCAAAATGAGCAGGAAAAAGGCTGCTGTGGGCGTGGTGGAATTCCGCACGGTCGCAGCGGGGCTGTGCGGCACGGACCATGCGGTGAAGAACAACGATATCGGTTTGATGCACGCGGAAACCATTTGCCCGGGTGCGTATCTGTTGATGTTCGGAGGCGGGTATGCCCCGGTCGCGGGCGCTGTGAATGCGTTGAAGAAAAGATATTTTACGCAGATCCGTGAAGCGGTGGTGATCGGCAATTTGAGCGCGGGCATCACGGAGCCGCCTGCGCAGAGTGAAGCGCGTGCGGAGGCCATTGGCGTGATCGAGACTGCGGATACGGTGAGCGCCGTCTATGCGGCGGATGAGGCCGTCAAAACGGCTGGCGTGCGCATCGAGCGCATACGGCTCGCAAACGGACTTGGCGGTAAGGGCATCGTGCTGCTGTCGGGTGGTGTTGGCGAAACACAAGCGGCGGTCTCGCGGGCCGCGTTTACCTGCCGCGCAAGAAACAGCCTGATTGCGGAGGAGGTCATCACAAACCCGCACGAGGCAACCAGAAAAGCATTGCTGGGAAATGAAAACAATCTATGGAGGTAGAGAGGTTATGTGCAATTTCGGGAACGACTATATACGCTGCAAAATCATCAATACGGGGAGGCTGATGTTTGACCGGCAGCTGACGGACGCAGGCGGCGGCAACATCAGTGTGAAGCACAATGGGCTCATTTATGTGACGCCCATGATGTCTGGTGAAAAGCTGCGGTGGCAGCTGCAGCCGGATGATCTGATTGCGCTCGACGCGAATTCGCTCGAGGTCGTGGAGAACGACCCGGAGATGATGACGCGCGAAAGCATGATGCATCTGGGCATTTATGAAGCGATCCCGGAGGTGGGCGCCGTGCTGCACGCGCATCCGAGATACTGCCTCGTGTATGCGGGTGCGAAAAAGACGCTCGAGGTGCACACGGAGAATTTTGAATATTTCGCGAACGGCCCCATGGAATGCATCAAGGAAGTGCCGGGAACGTCGCCCGAGCTTGCAAAAGAGGTCATTTCTTATTTCTACAAGCGCAGAGCGGAAATCCCCGAACGCGCGGTGGGCGCGCTGATCCCCAACCACGGGATCGTGATCGCGGCAAAGGACCTCGACGAGGCGTTTGTGCTTTTGGACAATGCCGAGGTGAACGCGATGGTCGGGCTGTTCTCCAAGCTGCTGTAATATTCTGATATGACAGCGAAAAAAGTGCTGGCGCTCGATTATGGGGCGGGCAGCATGCGCGGCGTGACAGGGGCGTTCGACGGAAGCAGGATCACGTTTTGCGAGGCGGCGCGCGCGAAAACGAAACGGATCATGGCGGACGGAAATCTTTGCTGGGATACGGAGGCGATGTTGCGTCTCGCGGAGCAGAGCATTGCTGTCGCGGGGGACGTATCCTCCGTTGGGGTCGATACGTGGGGCGCGGATTTTGGGCTGATCGGCAGGGACGGGCGCTTGCTCTTTCCGCCCTTGAGCTACCGCGATCCGAAAGCGCGTGAGGCGGCGGATGCGGTGTTTGCGGCAATCCCGGAATATGAACTGTATCAAAGCAATGGTACTCTTATCGAGGATATCTGCCCGCTGATACAGCTCTGTTATCTGAAAAAAAACATGCCCGCACTGCTTGAACGGGCGGGGACGTTCCAGCTTATGAGCAGCCTGATCTGTTTTCTGCTGACGGGTGAGCGTACGTTCGATCATACGACGGCAAGCCCGTCGGGGTTGTATGACCTGCGGACGGACGGGTGGAACAAAGATTTTCTCAAGCGACTTGATCTGCCGGATATTCTGCCGGACACGCAAGACAGGCGGACGGTTTTGGGGCACACGCAGGAAGGGATTCCCGTGCTGCGCATATGCGGTCACGACACGGCATCCGCGCTGATGGCGGTGCCGGAGCCTCGATGCGACGATGTGCTTTATGTGAGCACGGGGAGCTGGGTGATGACGGGATGCTTTTTGCGGGAGCCTGTCCTTACGCGCGAAGCGTATGACGCAGGACTGAGCAATGAAAACGGATTCGACGGGGAAATCAATTTCCTGCGGTATTCAAACGGGCTTTACATCGTGCAGGAATGCGCCCGCGAGTGGCTCGAGCGGGAGCATTGGGTCATGGACTATGGCGAGCTGGAGGCGCAGGCGCTTTTGTCGGGCTATGATGGGCAGATCGACCCGGACAGCGCGGAATTCGCAAGCCCGGGCGGCATGTGCGCAAAGGTGAGCGCCTATTTGGAAAAAACAGGACAGGAGGCGCCGCGCGGCAGGGCGGAAATCTATGCGGCGATCCTAAACGGTATCGCGGAACGAGTCGCGCGTACGGCGGCAGACATAAGCCGGATATTGCATAAAAATTTTGACAGGATATATGTTTTGGGGGGCGGTGCGCAAAGCGCCTGCCTGTGCCGGGCGATCGGCAGGAAGACCGGACAAAAGCTGTTTGCAGGGCCTGTGGAGGCGAGCGCAGCGGGAAACATTTTTACACAGCTCATCAGACAAAAAGAACTTTCCGACCGAAGCGAAGCCGCAGAGGTACTCAGACGCTCTTTCACGATCAAAGAATTCTAAAATCGACTCGATACAACTCAATAAGAAACCAATTCAAATTCTCAAATGAAATCAAAGGAGGTATTTTTTGATGAGAAAGATGAAAAGGATGGCGTTCGTCATTGCTGCCGTTATGGTGATGGGTATTTTGTTCGGATGCGCGCCAGCAGCCGCGCCGGAAACGGGCGCGCCGAGCGATGCGGAAAAGACGGTGGCGGCGGTGAGCGACACCAACGGCGACGGCAAGGTGAAGATCGGCGTTCCGATTTTCAATCTGGGACACACATACTGGGTGTCGTGGATCGATGAGATCAACAAGCTGGCGGAGGAAAAAGGGTTTGAGGTGATCTCCGCGGACAGCAAATTTGACGCGGCAAAGCAGATGAATCTGATGGAGGACATGATCGCTCAGGGCTGCGACGCGATCATCCTTTGCCCCGTTGACCCGGGCGGCGTGGGCGTTGCCGTCAAGGATGCGGAGGACGCGGGTGTGCGCGTTATTCTGAGTGACCTCGACGTTGTGGACGCGGAGGGAAACCATGTGGCATCAGGACTCGTTGGACTCGAGACGTATGAGACGGGCAAGATAGAAGGCAAATGGGCCGCCGATTACGCAAAGGAGCATTTCGGCGGGAAGGCCAATGTGGCGGTGCTATCCTATCCTGTGGAACAGCCGTGCCTCGATGCGGAAAACGGTTTTTTGGAGGCGCTGAAGGCAGAGCTTGGAGAAGCAAATGTGAAAGCCGTCATCATGAACGGACAGGCGGAGACGGAAAAGGGCATGACCGTGACGGAAAACATTTTGTCTGCGAATGACGACATCAACATGCTGTGGGGTGCAAACGTAGAGTGCACGCTGGGCGGCGTTGCGGCGATGGAATCGCGCGGCATGACGCAGAACGACGCGGTGGCATGCGCGTTTTACACAAACCCGGACATCATGGAGGTCATCAAGGAAGATACGTCGATGTTCAAAGTGACGATGCATCTGCCCCCGCGCACCATGGCGGACGCCGCTGTGGATATGGCACTCAAGGCGGTGAAGGGAGAAGCGTTTGACTATGAGATCAAGGTGCCGTTTGAGCTGTGCGACAAGACGACGGCGGAGGGCTTGATGGCCGAATAGGCGGGACAAATCCGGCGGGAGGTGCGATGAGCGCCTTCCGCCGGTAAAAGGAGAAACCATATGGGAACGGTATTGAGCGTGGAAGGGATCAGCAAATCATTTCCCGGTGTGAAGGCGTTGGACGACGTATCGCTCGATGTGAAAAGCGGAGAGATTCACGCGCTGCTGGGTGAGAACGGCGCGGGAAAATCGACCTTTATCAAAATTGTTTCCGGCGTGTTCCGGGCGGATGAAGGCCAGATATTCATGGAAGGCAACCGGCTTGAAGTGAAAAGCCCCGCGGACGCGGTGCATGCGGGAATCAGCGTCGTGCATCAGGAGCTGAACATCGTGCCGTGGCTGGACGTCGCCACAAATTTCATGCTGGGCAATGAGCGGACAAAAAAATTTCTGAATATCGTCGATAAAAAATACTCCGTCCGAAAAGCAAAGGAAAGCCTTGGGACGCTGGGATTTGACATTGACGTGACAAAAAAAATGCAGATGCTTTCCTTTGCGGAGCAGCAGATGGTGGAAATCGCAAAAATCGTCAGCACAAAGCCAAAGGTGATCATCATGGACGAACCCACGGCATCTCTTGCGCAAAAGGAACGTGAAAACCTTTATGGCGTAGTGGAAAATTTGCGGAAGCAGGGTGTGGGGATCATTTACATCACGCATATTTTTGACGAGGTGTTCCGGCTGGCAGACCGTGTGAGCGTGCTGCGGGATGGGAAATACATCGGCACAAAGGACAAGGGCGAGCTCAACGAGGAGACCTTGATCAAAATGGTCGTCGGACGGGAAGTGCGCAGCACACCCCGAAAGTCGGTCGCGGGGGATGAGGTCGTTTTGGAGGTCAAAAACTTGGGCGTGGAGGGCAAACTCCATGATGTGAATTTCAATTTGAAGCGAGGTGAGATCCTGGGATTTGCCGGTCTTGCGGGCGCGGGAAGAAGCGAGATCGTTCGCTGCGTGTTTGGCGCGGATAAAAAGGACGCGGGCGAAATATGGGTCGAAGGAAAACAGGTGGAGATCGATTCTCCATATGACGCTTACCGCGCAGGCATTGCCATGGTGCCGGAGGAACGTAAATCCGAAGGGTTGATGATGGAGATGACAATGGAATACAACAACGCGTGCGCCAGCCTTTCTAAAACGACGAACAGGGCAGGATTGATCTCCTACAAGAAGGTCAAGAAGCTGGCCTATGAAGCGATCGAGCAATTTGAGATCAGCCCGCCGGATGTGACGCGCAAGGCGAAACTGTTCAGCGGAGGGAATCAGCAAAAGATCGTGGTCAGTAAATGCGTGTGCGCGGACCCGAAAATATTGATCATCGACGAGCCGACGCGCGGCGTGGACGTTGGGGCAAAAGAAGAGATTCACGCGATTCTGGACGACATGGCAAAGGATGGGAAGAGCATCATCGTCGTTTCGTCGGAGCTTTTAGAGGTGCTGAAACTGAGCGACAGGGTCCTCGTTGTGCGCGAGGGAAGGATCGTCGCGGAGCTTGACGGAAAGGAAGTCGGGCAGGAAACGATCATGCAATACGCGATGGGGGGAAGTAAGTCATGAGCAGCAGGAACGGTCAGTCCGGAGCATTGAATTCAATCAAAAACTGGTATGCGACGTCGAAGCAGGAGGCGGGGCTTTATATTGCGCTCGTCGTTTTGGTGGTGTTTTTGGCGATTGCATCCCCGGCGTTTTTAAAGCCGGATAATTTGATCAACATCATACGGCAGGTGTCCATTGTAGGCATCATCGCCATTGGCGGGTTTATCGTCATACTGACGGGGGGCATGGATATTTCAGTCGGCACGGTGGCGGCGCTTACCGGTATCGTCGTGGCAAAACTCTCCATTCATATGCAGGTACCCATGCCTCTTGCGATCGCGGCGGGCATGTGTGTGGGCCTTTTGGCGGGACTTTTGAACGGGACGCTGTCCACTTACTTGAAGCTGCCGTCGTTTATCGTGACCCTTGGAACGATGCAGGTGTGCCAGGGGCTTGGGTACGTGATCACGCAGGCCACGCCGATCTCAAATTTCCCGCCGGAGTTTGTGGAGCTGGGGCGGGGGCATCTCGGTGCGATCCCGTGGCCGGTCATCATTCTGGCGGGACTTTACATCTTTATGTCGTTTTTTATGAAGTATTCTAAATTTGGGACGTATTGCTATGCGCTGGGGGGCAACAAGGAATCGGCGCGCATATCGGGCATCCGCGTCAACCGGATACAGGTTACGGTGTATATATTGGGTGGGCTGTTTTCATCGCTCGGCGGCCTGATCGTGGCGGCGCGCACGAACGCGGGCTCGGCACAGGTCGGCTCGACCTACCTGTTTGACGTGTTTACGGCGTGCGTGCTGGGCGGAACTGCACTTTCGGGCGGCATCGGAAGACTGCCGGGGGTCATTGTAGGCTGCGTGTTTGTCGGCATTCTGAACAACGGACTTGTACAGCTCAATGTCGATTCGTTCTACCAGATGGTGGTGCAGGGCGTTGTGCTCATCATTGCGGTGGTGCTGCAATCGCTGATGACGCGCGAAAAACGGATAAAAGAGAAGAAATAATGAAGTGCGCGGAAAGGAAAGCATCAGATAAATAACGCAATTTCAAACGAAAAAAGCGGAACAAACACGAGTTTTGGGCTTTGTGCTAAAAATTGGACGTGCCGCAACAAAAAACAACGTTATTGTATTGACAGGCAATTGCTTTTGTTGGATACTAATACTGATTAAGAGGAGGTGTGCGTCATGCAGGCACAATATAAGTGTTATCCCAGAAATCTGATCAGAAAATTGCCGCGATATTACCGGTATTTGAACGAGCAAAAGCAGTTTGGCAAGGAGTATATCTCATCAAACGAGCTGGCGGGGCTGATGGGCATTTCCCCTTCGCAGGTCCGGCAGGATTTCAACCGCCTTTTGTACAATGGCTATCACGGCGTTGGGTATAATATTCAGACGATCCTCGAGCAGATCACCGAGCTGCTCGATCTGAAAACGAAAAAAAACACGATCATTATCGGCGCGGGCAATTTGGGTCAGTCGCTGAGCAGCTATGGGGAGCTTGAAAACTGCGGATTTGAGATCAAAGCGTTTTTTGATGTAAACCCCAAGCTGACGGGCGCCGTCATCAACGGCATCAAGGTATATGACATGGAGCGGCTGCACGAATACATCATACAGGAAAACATTGTGGCTGCCGTTCTCGCCTTGCCTACGGACGGTACGAGCGAGATCGCGCGGCGCATGAACGACTACGGCGTGACGATGTTTTTAAATTTCAATCCGGTGTATTTTGAGTTTGAGAACAATGCGTATATTGAAAACGTTCACATTGACGACAATCTGATGATGCTTTCTTATAAAGGCGCGCGGGGCGCGCAGGGAGAGCGGGAAGATGAAGAATAAGGCAGGGATTTTTTACGGATTTTGGTCGCGGGATTTCGATGCGGATTATATTGCTTACACGAAAAAAATCGCGGCGCTCGGGTTTGACGTGGCGGAGCTTGTGGCTGAATCGGTCAGGCAGTTGGACGCAAAAACACGCGCGGAATTGAGGGCTGCGGGCGAAGATGCGGGGATCGAGTTTGTTTTTGCGGCGGACCCGCCCGAACGCTATGACATCACTTCGCGCGACGCGGATGTGCGGCGCGCGGCGGTGGAATATTTAAACGGATATCTGCGCCTTGCGTGTGAAATGGGCGTGCGTACGGTGTGCGGCATTGTAAACGGTGTGTGGAACGCAAAGATCGTGGACAGCAAACAGGCGCACACGGAGCGTTCCATAGCATGTATGAAAACGTTGGTGAAAACGGCGGAGGACACGGGCATCGACATTTGCCTCGAACTTGTGAACCGTTACGAACACTATATGCTGAACACCGGCAGGGAGGCGGCGGCCTATCTTGACGCGGTGGGAAGCAAAAACCTCAAAATACAGTTCGACACGTTTCATATGAATATCGAGGAGGACAGCTTTTCGCAGGCGATTTTGGAAGCGGGTGAGCGGATCGGTTATGTGCATTTGGGTGAAAACAACCGTCGGCCGCCCGGACGCGGCTTTTTGCCGTGGGCGGAGATTTTCCATGCTTTAAAAGCGGTTGGATATGCGGGGAAGCTTACGCTGGAGCCGCTTGTGCAGGCGGGAGGAGAGCTTGGGAACGCATGCTCGATCTGGCGGGATGTGATGCCGGGCGCGGATTTTGACGAGGAAGCGAGACGGTCGCTTGATTTTGTGAAACGAACGTGGGATATGGCTTGAAAAAACCCCGGAAATCAATTTCCGGGGTTTTTGAGTGCTTCGTTTGCCGCTTTTAGATAGGTGCGGAACGCCGAGGGCAATGCGTGATCGTATTGCAGCCCTTTTTTTGTGCTCCACGTGAAGCCGTCGTTTTTGGTTTGCGTATGCACGAGATAGCCTGTCATGTGCCATTCGATGTGCGTGAAGATGTGCTTGGCGGGGGGCAGCGGAAAAAGCGTGCGGGCCTCAATGCCGCGCGATTTCAAAAAGGCGGCAGCCTGTGCTTCGCTCAGGCTGTCGTCCGCGTTTGGGAATTCCCACAGAGACGCGAGAAGACCTGTTTCCCCGCGCTTTTGAAGCGCGACGCATCCGTCGGACAGAATGACAAACACAGTTTTTTGCTCGATTCGCCGTTTCTTTTTTGCGGCCTTTACGGGAATCTCCGCCGTGAGGTTTTCCTTTGCCGCGACACACCGGGAAGCAAGCGGACATTGCTTGCACAGGGGCGCGCCGTTTGGCAGGCAGACCGTCGCACCCAGCTCCATCAGCGACTGGTTGAAATCGCCCGCGCACGCACGCGGAAGGATTTTTGCGATTTCCGCCTCCATGGAACGCTTCACGCGCGCGTCCGCGATATTTCCACGGCTTCCCTTGACGCGGGAAACGACGCGCAGCACATTCCCGTCCACGGCGGGCACGGGCAGGCCAAACGCGATGGAAGCGACGGCGCCTGCGGTATAGCTGCCGATGCCGGGCAGCGAAATCAGTGCTTCAAAGGACGCGGGCAGAACGCCGCTGTGCTCATCCATGACGATTTGCGCGGCTTTTTTGAGGTTGCGCGCGCGGCTGTAATATCCAAGCCCTTCCCACAGCTTCATCAGTTCTTCATCGGGCACGGACGCGAGCGCGGGCACATCGGGCAGGGCACGCAAAAAGCGCTCGTAATACGGCATGACCGCCGATACGCGCGTTTGCTGGAGCATGATTTCGGATATCCACACCCGATAGGGCGCCGGATCGTCCCGCCACGGAAGGAAACGCGCGTGATGGGCATACCATTCCAGCAGGGGAGCGACGATTTTTTGCAAATGTTCCATGAGATTCAGCGGACCGCCGCGTGTTTTTGGAGAACATGTCCGACGTTTTCCACATGAATGAAGGTTTTGAGTTCGTCGTTTGGAGCGATCGCGCTTCTGTGCGTCGCGGAATATTTCTGCAAATGGGGAATTGTTTTTTTGTTCATTGAAAAGAGTCCTCGCTGATTTAATATATGTGATTTTATACAACCTAAGCCTAGTTACAAGCGCCGACTGCCAAGATGGGAATGAAGCGCAGTACAGGCGCAACGGAGTTCAGCCTACGCGCTCTGAGATGCAAGCATCGAAATCGCGCTACG
>CAYTKQ010000022.1:0-45252 GCA_964438705.1 uncultured Christensenella sp.
CCCCTCTTATCTGATTTCCCATTTGCTTTTTGCTTCCTATGCCACTATACTATACAAAAACACACAGGGGAGTTCTTTCCATGAAAAAACAGCGTTTGTTTTTTGGCGTTTGCATCCTTCTTTGTCTGATAGTCGCGCTCAGCGGCTGTTCTTCCGGCCCTTTTCTGACAATCTGGGGTGAAGAACCCCTCGGCGTTTCCCTGCCTCCCGCCGAAGAGGTGGAGGTTCTCCAGCGCGTCGAATCCAAAGGAAAGGACCCCTTTCAGAATCTTTGGATTCAGTTTACAGATGAGCAGGCCGCACAATTCGAGCAAGATATTGCGGCGACCGATGTGTGGTCGCCGCTCCCCCTGCCGAAAGACATCGCCGAATTCTACAGTGGAAATTCTACATTTTCCTTTGCTAAGGATAGTGCTGACTTTTATACACAACTTCTCGCAGTTGAAAACGGCGATTGGATTCTCTACAATTTCACAGACCAAAAATACATGTCCCGCGCTTTGGTTTCCGGCGATACGAGAAGTTTTACCTGTGCGGTATATGATGCGGATACCAAGCAACTCTTCATTAGCGAAGAACGATTTTTTTAAAATTTTTATTTCGCCGGATAGACGAATGCGCCGCTGAACTGCACGGGGTATGGCTTGATGACACCCAATCCCTGACCAATATAGGCAATGTTGTTCGCCACATCGGCCTTGGAACTGCCCTCCTTCCATTGCGTAAAGTCGTAGGTGTCCTTTCCCCCAAATTCGATCATCCAGCTTCCGTCCGGCATCTTCGTCCCCCGAATTCGCACTGTGGCTCCGCCGATGGATAAACCGATGCTGTTACCCGCGGCGTTAAAATCTTCTTGGTATTCCCCCGTATCAAAAGAATCCTTCCCGCTGTTTTCCTGTATCAGATTCGCCACTTCTTCTCTAAATATCTCATTTGCCGCCATCTCATGGCTCAATACCTTTTCTACTTCCGGCGGAAGCTTCTCGCCGCCCCCCACAACGGACTGTCCGCGTCTCGCGGTTCCTCTCCTGCTCCGTTTGCCGGCTCTGTTTCATCAACGCGCGCCTTCTCCGCGCCCATTGTATGGTTCTTTTCAAAGTCCTCCAGCATCTTTCCTCACCTTCTGCGGTCTTTCCCCGCTTCGTTTCTTACCTCCCATTATACTGCGAACCGCCCGCCATATCCCGCCATCAATCCGCCATAGAACCGACACACGACCTCTGGAAGCGCTACTTTTCTATGTTTCCACAACCGCGGCTTGTCAAAGATTCTGCGAGGCCTTATAATGGGTAGCGGAGAATAATTTTAAGGAGAACACAATGAAATTAGGAGTTGTCGGATTGCCGAACGTCGGCAAAAGCACGCTGTTCAACGCCCTCACACAGGCGGGCGCGCAGAGCGCGAACTATCCGTTTTGCACCATAGAGCCAAATTACGGCATCGTGTCCGTTCCGGACGCGCGTATGGACTATCTCGCGGAGATCTATCATCCGCAAAAATTCACCCCCGCGCAGATCGAATTTGTGGATATTGCGGGCCTTGTGAAGGGCGCGAGCAAGGGCGAGGGGCTTGGCAACAAGTTTTTGTCGCACATCCGCGAGGTGGACGCGATCATTGAGGTGGTGCGCTGCTTTGAGGACGATAACATCACCCACGTGGACGGCAGCGTCGATCCGCTGCGCGATGTGACGACCATCAACTACGAGCTGATTTTTGCGGACATGGAGGCTGTGCAAAAGCGGCTCGATAAAGCCGTAAAGATGCAAAAAACAGGGGATAAGAAGTTCAAGACCGAGGCCGAGGTGTGCCAGATCGTTCTGGATGAGCTTGAAAAGGGCAACTTTGCGCGCAACATCGAATTCAACGAGGAGCAGGAGGAGATCCTGCGCTCCATGTTTTTGCTGACAGACAAGCCCATCATCTATGTCGCCAACATCGCGGAGGATCAGGTGGGGGACGATTCCCTGAGTGTGCTGGCGCCGCTGCTGCAATATGCCGCCGAACACGGCAGCGAGGTGGTGTCCATTTCCGCCAAGATCGAGGAAGACCTCGCGGGCATGGAAGACGAGGAAAAGGAAATGTTCATTGAGGAGCTTGGAATCGGGGAATCCGGCCTTTCCAAGCTCATCAAAAAATCCTATTCCCTGCTTGGCCTCATCAGCTATCTGACCGCAGGGGAAAAAGAGGTGCGCGCGTGGACCATCACGCAGGGCACCAAAGCGCCGCAGGCGGCGGGCAAGATACACAGCGATTTTGAACGCGGCTTTATCAAGGCTGAAATCATCGCCTTTGACACGCTCAAAAACGAGTGCGGCGGCGATATGCAGCTTGCCAAGGAAAAGGGCCTCGTGCGGCAGGAGGGCAAGGAATACGTCATTGCCGACGGCGATGTGGTGCTGTTCCGCTTCAATGTGTAAAAAAGAGGAGACAAGAGGGCGCATGCAAATGCGTTCTTTTTTATGACGGCGAATTCACAATTGTTTTGGATTTTAAAAAGATGGCGCAGTTTATTTATAATTCATAAATTTATGTTACAATAAATGCAAACAACGAAAGGACAACAATCGACTATGTTTTATCCGTTTTTTTTCGACTGGACGTGGCTGCTTTTGATCCCGGCGTTCATCATCACGATCTGGGCGCAGGCAAAGGTGAGCTCGACGTACAAAAAGTATTCACAGATACCGGCGCAAAGCGGGGTGACCGGGCGGGAGTTCGCGCAGACCATGCTGAAGCAAAACGACATTACAGGCGTTGGTGTGCAGCCCATCGCGGGAGAGATGACCGATCATTTCGACCCGCGCGACAACACCGTCAGCCTGTCGGAGGGCGTTTACAACAAAAATTCCATTGCCGCAGTCTCTATTGCGGCGCACGAATGCGGGCATGTGCTGCAGCGGTTTAAAAACTATGGCCCCATGCGCATTAGGACTGCTTTAGTGCCCGTGGTGAACTTTGCCTCCAAGCTGGCGTTTCCGCTGATTTTGATCAGCATCCTGTTTTCGGCGAGAGTGCCGGGGCTGGATATCCTCGCGCAGATCGGCGTGTGGGTCTATTTCGCCGTGGTCATTTTTCAGGTGGTCACCCTTCCGGTGGAGTTCAACGCGTCCAAACGCGCGATGCAAAACATTGCCGCGTCCGGCGTGCTGAGCGCGCAGGAGCAAAGCGAGGCAAAGCGCATGCTGAATGCCGCCGCCATGACATACGTCGCCGCGATGCTCGCGTCCTTCCTGTCCTTCCTGCGGCTGTTTTTGCTGTCGCGCAGGCGGTAAGTCAGAAGTACAGATATTTCAGCAGCAGGGCGATGCCCGCGATCCAGATGAGACAAAACAGCGGGATGAGGATCAAGAAGCTCGTGTGCTTCGTTTTATGACGGAAGCAAAGCATGCCCGCGAACATGCCAAAGGCCCCGCCGAGGGCGGAGAGCGCAAAAAGCGCGGCTTCGCTCACGCGGCGTTTGTGCCGCCGCGCGGCGCGCTTATCGTGGCCGCACACAAAAAAGGCGGCAAGGTTGATTGCAAGTAAATAGATCCAAACATAGCTCATGCGAGGATTATACCACGCATGGTAATAATTGAAAATGGCTGCACCGGTGAAGTAACACGCGGCGCAAAAAAACGGGTACGCTCTGATCTTTTGTGGAGGCGGCCCGTTTTTTGTAATTGAAGCAGAGTACACCAAATGGACATGGAAACAGGTTGAAATATCGAGCGTATTGTAGTATTATTATATACTATTGGTAACCAATGTATATATAAAATGGCTTTTGAAATAACCAAAATCAAGCGCTCAAGCCATTTTCATACATTACAAGTCAGGTATTGTTTTGGAGAGATAAAATGATTGAGAAACGTTGTCAAAGAAAAAAAAGAAAGAACAAGCTGATCTGGGGAATGCTGATCGCGCTGCTTGCGGTGCAGGCTATTTTCCCTGTCGCCGCGTTTGCGGGGACGCGGATGGCATCCTTCACACAGGAAACGGTGCAGGAGGCCCCGGCCTCAGAAGAAGGGCCAGCCCTCCCGACGGCCTCGCCGGACGCGTCTGCCTCAAAAGCGGAGCCGTCTCCCGCGCCGCAGGAAATGCCGCTTTCGCAGGAAAGCGCGCCGAAGCCCACTGTCACGCCGGAACCGGCGGATGAAGAAGCGCCCGCCCCCACCGTCATGATGGAGGCCCCCGCTCCACCGCAAAGCACACCGCCGCAGCTTTTTGCACAGGAAGCAGCGGCGTTTGGAGCCGCGCCCGCCGCAGGTGCGCCAGCAACGCAGGCCGCACAGCCGTGCGAATTTTTGGACAAGATCGACGTGACCTATATCGAGCCGCAGAATCCGCCATACCCGAGAAATGCGACGGTTAGGCTGGAATATGGTTATCTGATTCCTGCGGGTATCACCATAAACACGGAATACACCTTTAATGTTCCGGACGTGTTCAAGTTTACGCAGGATTTTGTGATCGATTTGAAAACGGACGGCACAAAGGTGGGGGAGGCACGCATCAGCAGCGCGGACAACGCGGTCGCGCTGATTTTTTTCGATTCTGCGGCTGTCATCGCGGGGTGTACAGGAGAAATTTGGGTCACAGTGCAGTTTGACCCCGGCAAGATCGACAACGCGGGGTTGCAGCCTGTTGTATTCAAGGACGGCGGCAACAACATGATCGGCACGGTGGAAGTTCCGTTCCTCATTGACCAGATCGAAGGAAGCGTTCCGGTAACAGAAGAAGGTGCGGTCGATTTGGCAAATATGAAAATCGACTGGACAGCGACGCTTTCTCCCACGCTGAAGAATGTGGCCTCGGCGGACAAAGACAAGCCGGAGGGGAAAATTGACCCGCTCGTGTTTACCACGGTGATCGAAGAGGGGCAGAGCTTTGACATATCGATGCTTACGGATTGTTCCGCTATGATACAGGGCGGCGGAAAAGTGCTGGACGCGAGATTCAGCTATGATGCTACGTCTAAAACGCTTACATGTGCGTTTGCTGATCCGGTGGAAAGCGGGGACAAGATCATCGTTTCCTACCCGACGAAGTTTACGGTCGCGTCCTTTGGGGGCGCAAACAGCAAAATTTTCCACAACGCCGCGCAGGTCGCCTATCAGATACCGCAATATGACGTGAGCGGGCGCACCGCAGTGCTTTCCACGCCCAAGGCAGATCAAAAGAACGCGGAAAAAAACGTCAACGCAGAGATGGTGATGCTCGATAAAAAGCAGAGCCTGAGCGGTCGGGAGATCACGTGGACGGTGGACATCAACAAGAGCGGGCTTACGGTCTCAAACGCAGAGATCACGGACACGCTGCCCGCAGGTTTGCGCATCATCGGCACGCCCGTGCTCGAATATGCGGATGGCAGCGTATCCCCCACTGCAAGCATCGACGTCGATACACCTGCCGACCCCCTGTTCACTTTGGACAGCCTTTCAAAGATCACGGTGAAATTCGGCGCGGATTTGCTGCAAAAGCATTGCACGCTGACCTATACCACAAAAATACATGACGACTTCTATCAGCAGAACAAAGTCGAGCCGTTTCGGAATAATGTCTCGTTCACGGGAAATGTGGGCGGCGAAGGGATCGACTACCACAAGAACGCCACCGCAACGGTAACGACTTCGCTGATCACGAAGAGCGGCACGTACAGCACACAGGACCATACGATCTCGTGGACCATCGGCTTCAACAGCAATTTGACAAGTATGCTGGGCACCGAGCTCACTGATGTGATCCCGCAGGGGCTGACGCTCGATGCCTCCAGTGTGCAGATCGGCGGGGCGGACCCGCCGGCAGGGGCCACAACCTATGAGACCGCGAGCCGTACGCTGCATGTGACGCTTGGTGAGCTGAACGGGACAGAGCAGCAGGTGACCTACCGGACTACGGTGGACGACAACGCCATATGGGCCAACAATTATGGGCCGCAAAAGCCGTTTGACAATGTTGCAAAGCTGGAAGCCACGGTAGACGGAAAGGCCGTATCCATCGAGGCCTCCTATCAACCGGAGATCGTCAGCAAGGTCATCAGCTGCGAGGCAGTGCAGAACGATTACAATTACGCGGACAAGCTTGCCAAATGGCGGTTGACGGTCAATCAAAACCAGATGGAAATCACAAACGGAGCGGTGGAAGTTGAAATCCCGCAGGGGCAAGCGTTTGAAGCGTTTTGTGCCGCGCTGCCGGCCGACTACTCCTATACGGTAACAAAGCCTGCGACCGGGCCGTCGCGGCTTAAGATCACGCTCCCGTCGTCGATTGTCAAAGGGTCCGCGCCCATCGAGCTCGAGTATTGGACGAAGATCACCGATCTCGAAGCGTTCAATGAAAACCCAAAAGTCAATATCGACAACACAGCGACGCTTGTAAGCGGCGAGACGCCTGCAGGCGGCGTTCGGGCGGAAGCGGATCAGGCGGTCGCCAATTCTGTTGTGAAAAAATCGGGCGAGGTGAAAAGCGGGGTGACGAATGTGGTCACATGGAAGGTGCTCGTCAACGAAAACCTGATCCCCATGAAATCGCCCACACTGCGAGACCCGCTGATGGAAGGGCTGGTGCTCGATCCCGGCTCTGTGACGCTTTACAGGCTGGGCATCGCCAACGGAAAGGCAAATGAGAACCAGCGCACGCCCGTATCGCTCTGGGATGGGGCGATCGAATATGATACCGCTACCGGGCTGTTTCTCTTCCATTTTGAAGGAGATATCAACGACGCGTATCTGCTGGTGTTCGATACGCACATCGATTATGACAAAACGGGTGGGGGCAATAAAAGTTTTATCAACTCTGTTTCTCTTTCGGGGGGAGACGTGCAGCAGCAGGGGACTCCCGCGCAATTGAACACATTTGTGTTTAACGATGGCGGGGTCGCAAATAAGTTTTCGGGCGCAATCAAAATACGCAAGCAGGATGAAAACGGAGCCCCGCTTAAAGGGGCGCAGTTCAAGCTCAACAATGTTTTGAAAACCACGGATGCAAACGGCGAGGCGCTGTTTGATCAGCTTATGCCGGGGACCTATACGGGCAAGGAGGTATCCGCGCCGGAAAACTGCATCGCCGCGCCCGCAGATACGCCGGATGCGCTGAAGAATATCACGGTGGCCGTGGGCGTGAACGCGCCCGTGGAGGTGCGGGTCGAAAATACGCGCATCAAAAGCGCACTGGAGATCACCAAGACGGACGAGCTGGGGCGGCCCGTGCCGGGCGTCGTTTTCCGTGTGAGGAGCACGGGGCAGACGCCTCCGTATGATAAAACCATTACGACGGATGAAAATGGAAAGGTGCTGTTTGACGGGCTGCTTTACGGCAGTTATACTTATGAGGTGGTGTCCGCGCCCGAGCAATATGTGGTCGACAAATCGCCGGTGTTGTTTTCGGTCGCGCGGGACGATCACGATAAAACGATAGAGCAAACCGTAATCAGCGCGCTCAAAAAAGAGCCTGCGCCAAGCGAACCGCCGCAAACGCCGTCCGACGAGCCTGCGGGAGAACCGTCTGACACGCCTGCAGGAGAGCCGACCATACCGCCGGGTGAAACAAACGGCGCGCGCACACCGCGCACAGGAGATCTGCGCGATACCGGAATTTTCCTGCTGCTGACGGGGCTGGGTGCTGCGGGCATGACCGTAGGCATGATTTTGCGGGGCAAGCGCAAAAAGGCATGAGCCGAACATCACACGTGCCAGTTGCGGTATGCGCGGAAAGGGATCGAATATGCAGATATCAAAGCCGCTGCCCTTGCAGGGCGCATACAACGTGCGTGATTTGGGAGGTTACCCCGCCGCGAACAAAAAAACCACAAAGCATAAGGTTTTTTTGCGGGGCGACAGCCTCAATGGCCTTACAAAAGAGGATCGGGGCTATCTTGATGAATACGGCGTGCGGCTCGTGATCGACGTGCGCGGAAAGCGGGAGGCATTCCTGCATCCCGATCACATCGATAAAAAGCGGGTGAAGACCCTGCATGTGCCGCTGTTCGATCATATCCAGTCCGAGCTGATGCGCGGAAAAATGCCGGATGATATGGGCGCGATGTATGTAGGCCTGCTCGAGGAGAGCAAGGCGGAGTTTTGTGAGATATTTGCCGCGCTCGCGGCGCAGGAGGGCACAGTGCTTTACCACTGCACAGCGGGCAAGGACCGCACGGGCGTCATTACCATGCTGCTGCTGCGCCTCGCGGGCGTTGACGACGAGGTGATCCTTGCAGACTATGCGGTCTCGCAAACCAATATGAAAGAGGTGCTCGACCGCCAGCGCAAAATGGTGGAAAAAGCGGGGGTGAAGGTGCCGGGCTTCGTGTTTGAATCCAAGCCCGCGTTCCTCAAAAAGGCACTGGAGCATGTGGATCAAACCTATGGCGGAGCGCGAGGCTATCTCACAGCCGCCGGGCTTCCCGACGCGCAGATCGAAGCGCTGCGAGGCAAGCTGATATAAAAATATTTTGGCAATGCAAAAGACCTCCCGCAGGAGGTCTTTTTGTGATGTGTTCAGTTCTTAGGGTCGAGGTCGATCTCCCATCCGTTGATGAGTGCGCCCTTATACGCCTGTTCATCCGTCAAGGTGAGAGGCAAGCCGTTTTTCAGCGTGTTCACCGGTGCCGCCGCTGCATAGCCCGCTTCCCGCTCGGCAACCAGGCGCAGCCCGCGCATGTATCGGAAGCCCGCATGCCGCGCTTCCGAAATGATAACGTTGTTTTGAGAGGACGAGCAGTGCGCCACCAACAGCTCGCCCGTTTCGTTTTTGCCCACCACGATGCCCACATGGTTGCGCGGCGTTGAGGCCGGCGGTCCGTAAAACGCCAAATCGCCCGGCTGTACGCTTTCCCACGCAATGTCTTCGGAAAGCGACCATTGCTCCGCCGTGCCGTAGCCCACACGCGTCGCGACCTCGGCCTCTTTTAACGGTGCGAGCGCTCCGTGCGCCGAAACGTTTTGCTCCGCGTTCACAAGGCTCCATAGCACATAGCCGCTGCAATCCAGGCCATAGCTGCGCGTGGTTCCCGTCTGTGCGCTGCCTGCGCTGCCCACGATCGCCTCGTTTCCCCAGCGTGTGTCCCAGCCGGCGGCAGTGCTCTTGCCGCCCCAGAAATAATGCACCTTGCCCACAAGCGAATATGCCTGCATCACGATTTCTCTGCGGTAGGGAGAAAGCTCCGCCGGAAGCTGTCGCGCGATCTCTTTGCGTTGCTGTTCGCTTAGTTGCAAAGTGTCATTGTTTCCGCGCGCGGTGATCGAACTCAAAAATACGGCGGGGGAATTATAGGTCTGCACCGTTTCTGCGGGAGAAGCGGGCGCGATTTCCGACGCGGCATGGTCTTCCGCGTCGAAAACGTCTGCACTCTGGCTTGCAGACGGCGGCGGTGTCGCCATGTCCGTCGGTGCGGCGGGTGCCTCCTGTGTGACCTCCGGCTCCGGACTTGCGGTCGGCAAAGCGGGCGCTTCCGGCGACTGCGTTACTTCCGGCGACAGCGTTGCTTCGGGGGAGGGGGAGGCTGTCGCATCTGCGCCGGGCGGGGCGCTTTGCGCGGGGTCGGGCGACAGAGTGGCCTCCGGTGCTTCCTGTGCAAAGGCCGTCACTGCGGCGAACACAATGACAAACACTGCCGCCAGCAAATAAGGCAGTCTCTTTTTCACATGATGATCGTTGTTTGAAACTCGCTTCATTTTGGTATCCTCACTGAAAAAAAGCCGGGCGATCCACACCGCCAAAACAGCTGTTTTTCATCCATAGAACAAAGGTCTTGAATTATATGTTATCATTATATCAGAATCTGCAAAAAAATGCTTTTAAAATTGTTCTGAATACACAATTTTTTCTGTTTTTGAGCTATTTTGACCCCCATTCGATCATTTTACATTTGTTTTGTATTCATAAGCCGTATTCGCCTTGCGTAAACCTTTTGACAGCGGTTGCGTTTTTTGCGCAAAAGGGGTACAATAACATCAAAAGAGGTGAAAACTGGAATGGATATTGCGGCGGTAAGTATGCAAATGAGCGCAATGGTCACGCAGCAGGCGTACGACATTGCCATGATGAAGAATGTCAACGACCTGATGGAGCAGACGGCGCAAAGCTTGATCGCCATGCTGGAGGTCGGGCCCTCTCCGCATCAGGTGGATATCGAGGTATGATTTTAAACGCCCCCGGAGAGCCTCCGGGGTTTTTTGTCGGCGGCGGTCAATTTTTTTATTTGCGCCGCAGTGCGGAAATGATATGATAGTAATAAATTTATTGCCAAAGGGGTATTTTTGGATATGCTGGATTTAAGGACATTGCGCGATAATTTCAAAACGATCGCGGACGCGCTTGGAAAACGCGGCAAAGACATCAAGCTGGACGTTGTGGTGAAACTTGACGAAGAACGCCGCGCATTGATGACAAAAGTGGAGGAATTAAAGGCAAAACGTAATAAAATTTCGAAAGAGATCCCTGTTTTGAAGAAAAACGGGGAGGACGTTACAGACATCATGTCGGAAATGAAGGAGCTTGCCGCGCAAATCAAGGATTATGACGCGGAGCTGATGATCATGTCCGCGAATCTCGAAAAATCCATGATGAACATTCCAAACCGCCCGGACGCGAGCGTTCCGGCGGGCACGGACGACAGCGACAACGTGGAGATCCGTAAATTTATGGAACCCACAAAGTTCGATTTCGAGCCCAAGGCGCACTGGGATTTGGGCAACGACCTCGACATCATCGATGCGGAGCTGGGCGCAAAGGTGGCGGGCAGCCGGTTTGTTTTTTATAAGGGCCTCGGCGCGCGGCTGGAACGAGCGGTGATGAACTTTATGCTGAACACGCATACCGAGCAAAACGGATATACCGAGGTGATCCCGCCGTTTGTGGCGAATCAGAAATCCATGGAGGGAACGGGCCAGCTTCCGAAATTTGCGGAGGATATGTATCACATCGAGGATACGGACCTCTACCTCATTCCCACGGCGGAAGTGCCGGTGACGAATATGTACCGCGAATCCGTGCTCGACGGGGCAGAGCTTCCGCTCTACCGCTGCGCATATACGCCGTGCTTCCGTGCGGAGGCGGGCAGCGCGGGCCGCGACACCAAGGGGCTCATCCGCCTGCACCAGTTCAACAAGGTAGAGCTGGTAAAATTTACGCGGCCGGATGAATCGTATATGGAGCTCGAGAAGCTGGTGGCGAACGCGGAGAGCATTTTGCAAATATTGCAGATTCCTTACCGGGTGGTGCTTTTGTGCGGCGGAGACCTCGGCTTTTCGTCCGCGAAGACATACGACATCGAGGTGTGGATGCCAAGCTATGGGCGGTATGTGGAAATTTCCTCCTGCTCGAACTTCGAGGATTTTCAGGCGCGCCGCGCGAACATTCGTTTCCGGGACGGCGACGGCTCGCTGAGATTTGTGCACACCTTAAACGGCAGCGGCCTTGCGGTGGGGCGCACGGTGGCGGCAATCATGGAAAACTATCAGCTTGCGGACGGCAGCATCAGGGTGCCGCAGGCATTGCAGGCGTATATCGGACGGGAGTACATTCGCGGGGCAAAATAAAAAAGCCGGGCGCAGCGGCCCGGTCCTTCAATCATCTATACGATCACATATCCTTGAGCACGATGAGCGCGTCGTGCTCTTTTTGATGATTTTCGGAAAGTTGGGCGCGCACGAGGTCCACGTTGTGCGGGTTTAGGCACAAAGCCGCCTCCGCGACCCTGCCCGGATGGAAGAGCACCTCCAAGTCCCTGCCCCGCTTTTGGGCGATGCGCTTGAAATCGCTGAGCAGTACGCCCACGCGTTCAGCGTCCATGTGGCCCGTCATCAAAACGCCGAAGAACACCGGCGCGTTTATGCCGCGCGCCTTTAACCGCCGCTTGTTCGGCCCGGAAAAGACCTTTAGCAAAAACACCTTCACCCAGTTGACGAGGCGATAGGTTTTCCACAGCTGCGGCTTTCTCACAAACGGCCCGATCGGCTCGTTTGTGAGACGTATGCGCGCACTCGTATCGTCCCCCAGAAGATCGAGCGCGATGCGAAAATAACGCGGGATCATGTGCACATGCTGATGGCTGTCGATGTTGATCGTCGTTCCTTCCGGCAAAAGCCCCCGTACCCGCGCGATCTGCGCGGAAAACTCGTCACGCACCTGTGCGCGCAGCGCACGGCTCTTTAAAAACAACTGCACGAACGACAAATTGAAATATCCGTCCGCATCCACGAGCAGCGGCACGCGCTCCACGGGGAGCACGGGCTTACCCTCCGTCAGATTGAGGTGCACGCAAACGTCAAGGTCATGTCCCGCAAGAAGCCGTGCGCAGGAAGCCGCGCGTTCGCTGTTGGGCATGATGCTTAGGCTGTTCAACAGACCGCGCTTCGCGCAATCCAAAATCTGCACGGATTGCTCCTCGGTCACGCCGAAGTCGTCCGCGTGAAAAATCACTCGCATTCTTCGTCCTCCGTGTGCTCCTCACGAATCAGATAGGAGGGGCGGTGTTTCACCTGCTCATAGGTGCGTGCGAGGTATTCCCCGATGATGCCGAGCGCCAGAAGGATGGGGCCGCCCGCCAGCAGTACCACGGAAAGCAGGGTAGGATAGCCGGGAACGCTGATGCCGACGGTGAAATATTCCACCAGCACACAGATCAGGTATACAAGCGCTGCGCAAGACACCACGCCGCCAATGATGGAGGCGACGCGCAGCGGAAAGGTGGAGAAGGAAACGATGCCGTCGATGGCGTAGCGCAGCAACGCAAAAAATGACCACTTGCTTTCGCCTGCGACGCGCTCCACATTTTCATATTCCAGATATTTTGTGCGAAAGCCCACCCACGCGAACAGGCCCTTGGAAAAACGATGGTATTCGGGCAGGCTTGCCACCGCCTGTGCGACGATGCGCTTCATCAGCCGGTAATCGCCCACGCCGTCCGCGATCTCCGTTTCAGATATTTTATTGACGCATTTGTAAAAACGGCGCGCAAACCAGCTTTTGATCTTCGGATCGCCGTTGCGGGACACACGGCGCATCGCCACCATATCGCAATCCCCGTCTTCGATCTCTGCCAGCATGTCGAGCAGATAGCACGGAAGATGCTGTAAATCGCTGTCCATGATGGCGACAAAATCGCCCGTTGCTTTTTTCAGCCCCGCAAGCATCGCGGCCTCTTTGCCGAAGTTGCGCGAAAAGGAAAGATACTCCACCCAGAGTATATCCGAGCGCAGCGCCTTGATTTTATTGAGCGTGCCGTCCTTTGAGCCGTCGTCCACAAACAGGCACGTGACCTTGTAACGGTCCGTGATTTTTGAAACGGCCTCGCTGATCGCCTCAAACAGGCGGTCAATGGACTGCTCCTCGTTATAGCATGGAATGATGATGGAAATCGTTTGCATACAATATCCTGCTCCGTTCATATTCAGTTTGTTCTAACATATTTATGCGGCAAGAAAAAGGATAGGACAAAATTGTATCCAAGTTGCCTCATAATTATGAATATCTTTTTAAGATTGCTGTCATTTCCTTGTACAAACGGGTCAAGATTGCTAGAATATTTTAATCAAGTTTTTAGGAGTGCCCGCATGGAGATTTCTCTGCAAAACAGCGGCAGCAAGCTTTGGAACCGCATGACGGCATGGCCGTGGTTTCCGTTTGTGCTGCTCGGCTGTATCTATTTTATTTTTCACCTGTTCATCTCACCCGATATGGGCGACGACGTATATTACTTGAACGTATTTTCGGCGGCGGGATTTGATCCTGTCTCTTTTTCGGTCGCGCGCTACCTCACGTGGAGCTCGCGCACGCTGATCGAGGGGGCGATGCTGGCGGCGATTTTGATGCCGCCCATTCTCTGGAAGCTGATCGACACGCTGCTCATCGTTGTGATCGCCGTGTTTTTATCCAAGCTTTTGCTGCGTGACGAAAACCGCAGGCAGGGCAACGTTGTGATTGCGACGCTGATGCTGATGCTGCCGTTCTACATCATGAACTCCGCCGGATGGATCGCTACCACCCTCAACTATTTGTGGCCGCTCGCGCTGGGTCTTGTCGCGCTCTATCCGCTGCGCAAGATTGCGGACGGGGAAAAGCTGCGCGGATACGAGTACGTGATTTACACAGCATGTCTGCTTTTCGCGGCGAATCAGGAGCAGATGTGCGCCGTGCTGGTTGCGGTTTATGCGGTGTTTGTGATTCGGATGGTTGCTAAGAAAAAATGCAGCGCGTACATGATCGTGCAGCTTATGCTCTGTATCCTAAGCCTTGTCTACATCCTTGCGTGTCCGGGCAACGGAGACCGTGAGGCAGCAGAGGCGACAAAGTGGTATCCGGAATTTCTCTCCCTTACGCTGCCCGAAAAGATACGGCTCGGGTTTCTCGCGGGGTTTAAGGATCTCTTTTTGATGCAATATCTGCCGGTCTTTGCGTTCGCACTCGTTTTGTGCATGCTCGTATGGAAAAAGCGCAGGCAGGCGGTTGCGCGTCTTGTCGCGCTCATTCCCCCAATCGGCGTGTGCGCCATGTTTGCGCTGCGCCCGTTTGCCGAACCCGAATGCCCGGCGCTGTATGATTTGTTTTACCTCAACAACTGGTTTGATGCCGGGGCCGCCATGCCGCTTTTGATGGGGATGATCGTCACGGCGGCCGCACTTTTTGCGTCCGTTTGGCTGCTGTATGGAAAGGGCGGAAAAGCGTTTTTCATGGCGGGCATCCTCGTTTTGGGCTTTGCGAGCAAGGCTGCCGTGTGCCTCTCGCCGACCGTTTGGGCGTCAGGGCAGCGCACCGCTCTGTTTATGGTTGTGGCGTTTATCGCTGCCACTGTGCTTCTTCTGAACGAGTGGGACTTCAAGAATCGAAAATGGACACGCATCCTGTTTGCGCTTTCCGTCTTGGGCGCGGTGTGCGGGATTGTGTCAAATTCATATGTTGCAATTATTTTGTGACATATTATGGTATACTGTAAGCATCCCGGATAAAAACAAAGGGGGGCTTTCCCATGACAATGACGAAACGGGTATTGCGCGTGGTCGGCATCATCCTCGCGGTGGTCGCCGTGCTGTTTGCAATTCTTCTGATCTTTCTTTCGGTGACGGAATATAAACCGGCGGAGGTGGAATCCGCTGCGCTTACCGGCACGGACGGCACGGCGCCGCAAAGCGGCGTGCGCATACTTTCGTTCAACACCGGCTATGGCGCGCTTGGAAAAAATCAAGATTTCTTTATGGACGGCGGGAAAATGGTGCGGCCGGACAGCAAGGCCGATGTGGAGACGAACCTTGCGGGCATTGCGCAGATCCTGCGCGAACATCCTGCGGACGCGGTTTTTTTGCAGGAGATCGATCTCGATGCGAGTCGTTCCTTCTATATCAATGAGCTCGATGTACTTGCGCCTTCTTTAAACGCAAACAATGCGTTCGCGTATAACTACAAGGCCGCGTTCGTTCCCTATCCGCTGCCCATGATCGGCAAGGTGGAGGCGGGGCTTGTGACGTCGACCGACTACGAAATTTCCGACGCGTCGCGTCTTGCGCTGCCCGTGCCCTTCAGCTGGCCGCTGAGCACGTGTAACCTCAAGCGCTGTCTGCTTGTGTGCCGCGTGCCGTATGAAGGCAGGGAACTGGTGCTCGTGAACCTGCATCTCGAGGCGTATGACGACGGGGAGGGCAAGGCCGCACAAACGAAGAAGCTGATGGATTTTCTGAACGCGGAATATGAGAAGGGCAACTTTGTGATCGCGGGCGGGGATTTCAACCAGACCTTTCCGGACATTCAGCAGTACCCGGACGTGGACATTGAAAACTGGGCGCCCGGCGTGCTCGACGCGGGCATGCTGCCCGACGGCTGGCAATTTGCGGTGGATGCCTCCGTTCCCACGTGCCGGCTGACCGCCACGCCGTATTCCGGCAACCGCGCGAATACGCAGTTGTATGTGATCGACGGATTTATCCTGTCGCCGAACGTGGCGCTCAAAAGTGTGACGACCATTGACGCGGATTTTGAATTTTCCGACCATCATCCGGTGATGCTTGAAGCGGAGCTTGTGTTATGATCACCATCGACGAAATGGGCGAAATGCTCGACGCGCTTGCCGAGGAGCTGCCCGAAGAATTTTTTTACGAGCTGAACGGCGGCATTGTGCTGCTGCCAAAAGCGGAGCGCGACCCGCACAAAAAAGGCGGGCTGTATACGCTGGGCTGCTATTTTTCCGGCGGGGAAATGGGGCGTTATATCGCCATCTATTATGGATCGTTTTGCCGCGTGTTTGAAGACGCGTCGGCGAACGAATTGCGCGACGAACTGCGCAAGACGCTGCGCCACGAGTTTCGCCACCACGTGGAATCGCTGTGCGGCGAAAATGATCTGGAGATCGAGGACGAGTTGTTTTTACAGGAGTATCTGCACTCGATCGGCAAGGGGAGGACGACATGAAACGATTGACGCTCATCGCTTTTGTTGTGATGTTTTTGCTGTGCGCGTGTTCGCCGATACCCGAACCGACGCCGATGCGTGAAGCGGTCGCGTCCGGTGAGCCGCCCGTTTTGGAAGCCTCCGAACAGCCGACCGCGCCCCCGCCGGACGCTGCCGTGCTGCTGCGCGAGGCTGCGCTGCAAAGTCTGCCCGAGGTATCGCTTTATCCGCGTGACGCAGAGCTGAACGGGCAGGCGCTTATTGCTGCGTATCCCGAGATCACAATGGCGCTTTACGACGCGTTTTCGGCTTGGGAAAGCGCGGCAGCGCAGTGGGTCTCAGATGCGATGCGCGCTTATTACGGAGATCGCTGGGCGGGCTGTGCCGCGGCACTTCCGGCATGGCAGATGGTTGCGGCTGCGGCAGTGAACTGTGAAACGCGCGAGCAGCTTGCCGACGCTTTTTTGGGACTGATCACCCCCGGTTTGCACATCACCGTGAGCGATACGGAAACCTATCGTTTGGAGCTGGAGGTCAAAAGCCCGCAGGAGGCGTTTGCGCTTTCCTCCGTGAAGGGTGACCCCATCCCCACGGCGTTTTTCACATGCACTTATCTGCTGACCATCTATGATGAGGAGATGCAGCCCATTGAAAACAGCGGGCAGGAGCCGGCGCTCACAGAAACGCTGACATTTCCGTTTGCCGAGCGCTACGAATACCGTGACGGCTGGTATAACGACCGCGACGGCGGGGTGCGGCGGCATACGGGCACGGATATTTTGTGCCCCGAGGGAACGCCCGAGCTCGCCGTCGTGGATGGATCGATCCTCGCCGTGGGAAGCGGGGAGGGAACGGGAAATTATGTGGTGCTCGAGGGGGCGGACGGTACGCAATATCATTACTATCACATGGTAGAGCTTTCTGCGCTCGTTTCTCCCGGCGACGTGGTGAAGCGCGGCGATCCCATTGGCCTCGCGGGCAACACGGGCAACAGCACCGCCAATCATCTGCATCTTGCCATCATCGCGCCGTCGGGCGTGTATGTGAATCCATTTGAATATTTGAACAACGCGTTGTGAGCGGACGATCTGCACCGCATGACGCAAACAAAACGGACGGGCCTTGTATTCCCGTCCGTTTTCTTTTGATTGAATATACATCGTTAATTTGCATTTTTTATTCAGTGGACATTCGGATTATTCACTGTGGTTTTCCACGTTTTCCACAAATCCACCTGCATTTCGTCCTGAAAACAGGTTTTCCCGCCAGAGTTATCCACAGAGTTATCCATGTTATCCACAATTATGCATTTTGTGAAACATTTGCGTGAAACGAAACGATGCATAATTATTCATCGCCAATCGAACCTTCGCTCAGCAGTTTATCCGCAATGAGCGCGATCAGCTCGCCGTTTGTGGGCTTTTGCCGCCCTACGCTCGGCGGGAAACCCAGCGTGTCGCGAAGATAGCTCATCTGATCCCTGTCGTACATCACTTCCACCGTGTGACGGATGGCAAGCTCCACCTTGGTGGTTGTCACACCGAAGGTTTTTGCGATACGCGGATAAAGCTCCTTTGTGATGCTGTAGATGATCATGCGGTCGCGCGTGGTCAACTTCACCGCTTCCTTTAGGTACTGGTACCCCTTTAGGTGCGGAGGCACGCCCATCTGCAAAAACAGCTCCGTGATGCGCTGATCGAGCGTTGTCGCGCCGCCCACGACCTCGCCCATCCTTGGTTCATCTTCGTGCAGGCGCACCACATCCCATATTCGGCGGTAGAGAATATCCACCTGATAGGGCTTGACCATATAATACTTTGCACCCATGCGAAAAGACTGCTTGATGACATCCTCACTGCTGATGGCGGACACCACAATGGTGTCCGGGCCCTTTTTTTCACAGCATGCCCTCTCCAAAAACGAAAACCCGTCGCTGCCCGGCATCACAAGATCCACCACGGCGACGTCGTATGCGCACAGATCGCAGTATTCCAGCGCTTCACGCACGGATTCCGCACGGTCAACCCTGCGGATGTCCTTCTGCTCGGCCAGAAATTCCTTCGCCAGATGCGCCGTTTTGATATCGTCGTCGATCAATAATACATCCAATGCTTCTTTCATCTTTTTCATCCCCTTTTTTCGTAATCAATCGCCTTTCCCGAAAAACCCTTCTATATAAATATATTCACGAGGGAGAGAAAATATTCCGGTTTTTTCATTAAATTTTTATATAATTTAATGGATAATCTCTAAGAACGCTCCGGCGGCGGGATTTTTGAAATTTTTACATTTTTCAGCAAGACCTGTACTTTTTTTACAAAGAGTGTATAATGTACACAGAATCACATCAACGAGGTATCGGCTTTGCGTATTTTTAAGCGTACAAAACCATTGAATCCAGGAGAAATACTGGTGTTTGGGTTTGGCGGTATGATCCTGATCGGCACGATCCTTCTATGCCTGCCTGTGGCGTCCTCCACCGGGAAGTCGGTAGGCTTTTTGTCTGCGCTTTTCTCTTCCACATCCGCAGTCTGTGTGACAGGGCTTTCCGTGCTTGAGATCGGCGCGGCCTTTTCCACGTTTGGGCAGCTCGTGATGCTGCTGCTGATCCAGCTCGGCGGGATTGGCTTCATGACAGCCACTTCCATGGTTTATATGCTCCTTGGGCGGCGCATTACCCTAAAGGATCGCATCGTCATCAAGGATTCTCTCAATGAGACCAATTTGCAGGGCGTGGTGCGCATGACGCGCAATGTGCTCATCGTGACAGCCATCACGGAGTCGGTGGGCATCTTTTTGCTTGCGCTGCGCTTTGTGCCGGAATTTGGTCCGGCGACAGGCATGTATTACAGTGTGTTCCACTCGATCTCTTCCTTTTGCAACGCAGGGTTTGATGTGTTCGGCCTTGGAAACAGCCTCGTGCCCTATGCGTTCGACCCGCTCGTCTCCCTTACGGTCATGGGCCTTATCACCGTGGGCGGCCTTGGCTTTTTCGTAGTGGTGGAGCTGTACCGCAAGACGCGTCTTAGACGGAAATATCATCTGACGCTGCACACGAAGATCGTATTGATCGCGTCCGCTGTACTCGTTTTGAGCGGTACGCTTTTCTTTTTCTTTGCGGAGGGCAACAACCCAAACACGCTTGGAAAGGAGGGCGTCAGCATCGGCGATAAACTTCTTGCCTCGTCCTTCCAGTCTGTCACCACGCGTACGGCGGGGTTTGCAACCATGCCGCAGGGGGATATGACCCCGGCTTCCAAGCTGGTGACCACCTTCCTCATGTTTGTGGGCGCATCGCCGTCGGGCACAGGCGGCGGCATCAAGACCACCACGGCCGTGATGCTGCTGTTTTTGGTGATGACGATCTTGCAGGGCAAGAAGGATACGGTCGTCATGCGCAGGCGTATGAACCGGGATGTGATGATGCGCGCCATCACCCTTTCCGTGATTGCCGCTGTATTCGTCGGCTTTGTGACATTTTTGGGGTCTGCGGCACAGCCGCACCTCACCTCGTCGGATCTGTTGTTTGAGACGGTATCCGCCTTTGGCACGGTGGGGCTTACGGCGGGTATCACGACGTCGCTTTCGAGTTTTGGACAAATTTTGATCATTATTACCATGTTTGCGGGCAGGGTGGGCGTGTTCACCATGTCTGTGGCGCTTGCCAAGCGCATGGCAAAACAGGACACGAGCAATATCCGCTATCCTGAAGAGCGTGTTATGATCGGTTAAAATACAGGAGAGAGAACATGAAAAAGCAGTATGTGGTAATCGGGCTGGGCCGCTTTGGCACCAGTGTCGCAAAAACACTCGTCGATCAGGGTGCGGACGTGCTTGTCATCGACGCGAACGAGGAAAAGATCGACCAGGCGATCAGCTTTGCCACGCATGCCGTGCAGGCGGATGCGACGGACGAGCAATCCTTAAAATCCCTCGGGATCCGCAACTTCGATGTTGCGTGTGTGTGCCTCGGCGAGATACAGTCGAGTATCATGGCGGCGCTCATCTGCAAGGAACAGGGCATCGACCTTGTGGTTGTGAAGGCGCAGAGTGAGGTACACGCAAAGGTGCTCTATAAAATGGGGGTGGATAAGGTGGTGTTCCCGGAGCGCGATATGGGCATCCGCGTGGCGCACAATCTGATCTCTTCTAATATACTCGACTTTATCGAGCTTTCCGAGGATTACGGCATCGCGGAAATCGAGGTGCACGCCGCGTGGGTGGGGCAAACGCTTGTGGATCTCGACCTGCGCAAGCGGCACGGGGTAAACGTCATTGCCATCAAAAATCCAAACGGTTCCATCAATGTCAATCCGCTGCCCGGTGACCTGATCGCCGCAGACGACGTGCTGGTGGTGATCGGCGAGGAGGAAAAAATCAATCGGCTTGAGCAAAGCGTGAACTAAAAAAAGCGGGAAATTCCCGCTTTTGTTTATTTTCTGGAATATGGCGTGTCCGCGAGGGGCAGGCTCGTGCGTATTTTACCGTCGAAACGTTCGTACGCCAGCGCTACCGCCGGCGGCGTGGGGATCGAGCATATTTCTCCCACGCCCTTCGCGCCGCATGCAAGCCCGTCGATGCCCTTGCCTACCACGATGGAACGCACCTTTGGCGTGTTCGTGGATTTCAGCAGGCCCAGCGTACCAAATTTCACCTTGGGGACACTGTTTTCCAACGGATATTGCTCGGTGAGCGCATACCCGAGCGACATCACCACGCCGCCCTCAATTTGCCCCTCGAGGCTCACGGGGTTGATGGCCACGCCCACGTCGTGCGCGGCGACGACCTCATCAACGCGCCCGTCGTCGTCGAGCAGTACCACGTGCGTCGCGTATCCATAGGCAATGTGACTGACGGGGTTTTTCTTGTCTGAACCCATCTTGTCCGTTTCGCCCGCATATTCGCCGTAATATTCGTTTCCATCAAGCGCCTCAAGCGATTTGCCCGTGTCGAGCGCTTCTTTGAGCAGCCCCGCCGCGCGGCGGGTTGCCTCGCCGGTAAACAGGGTCTGGCGGGACGCCGTGGTGTTGCCTGCGTCGGGTGCAAGCGCTGTATCCGGCGCATCGTGAACGAACATTGCCGCGTCAAGCCCCGTCGTCTGGCACGCGATCTGTATCATCACCGTGCCAAGCCCCTGACCGATGCACGCGGCGGATGAGCGGATGTGCGCCTTTCCTCCCTCGATCACAATGCGGCAGCGGCCCGTGTCCGGGATACCCACGCCCAGCCCGCTGTTTTTCATCGCGCACGCGATGCCCGCATACTTGCCGTTTTCATAAACATCGCGCACCGCGTCAAGCGTCTCTGTGAGCGCGGTCCTCTCGTCCGCGATCTGCCCGTTCGGCAGCACCTCGCCCGGACGGATGGCGTTTTGATAACGGAACTCAAAGGGTGACAGTCCCACCTTTTGTGCCAGCCGGTTGATGCTGCTTTCCATCGCGAAGCAGCTTTGCGTCACACCGAACCCGCGAAACGCACCTGCGGGCGGGTTGTTCGTATAAACGGCAAACCCTTCGATGTCAATGTCCTGGTAATGATACGGCCCTGCGGCGTGCGTGCACGCGCGCTGCAGCACCGGTCCGCCGAGGGACGCATACGCGCCCGTATCCGAGACGATCACCGCCTTCATGGCAAGCAAATTTCCCGCCTCATCGCACGCGACGGTGAAATCCATCTCCATCGGGTGACGCTTGGGGTGCACGATCAGGCTTTCGGCCCTTGACAGCTTGAATTTCACAGGGCTTTCTGTGAGCCACGCGAGCAGCGCAGCATGATGCTGCACGCTCATATCCTCTTTGCCGCCAAAGCCGCCGCCCACCGTTTTGGCGGTGACGCGCACCTGTTCCGGCGCAAGGCCGAGCATCTCCGCACATTCCTTGCGCGTCTGGTAAATACCCTGATCGGCCGAATAAATGCGCACGCCGTCGCCCTCACAAAGCGCGACCGCGCATTCCGGCTCTAAAAAGGCGTGCTCGTTGAAGGGGGTAGAGTAATGTCCGCTTACCACATGTGCCGCATGTTTGATCTTTTCGTCCGCGTTGCCGCGTTTCAAATGCTCGTGCGCGAGGATGTTACCGCTCTCATGCAGGGCGGGCGCACCGTCCGCCATCGCCTCTTTTGGCGAGGTCAATGGGGGAAGCTCTTCCTGCTCAATTTCCACAAGCGCCTTGATTTCCTGCAATCCCCGCTTTGTTTTTGCGGCGATCAGCACGATTGCGTCGCCCATATAATGCGTCGTCTGCCCGATTGCCGTCAAAACGGGCCAGTCCTTTTTCAGATGTCCGATGTTTTTGTTGCCCGGCACATCCTCCGCAGTTGCCGCCGCCACAAAATCCGGATGCGCCTGCGCGCGCGACAAGTCGATGCTTTTCACGATGCCGCGTGGGTAGCGGCTCCTGAGCGCCCCTCCGTACAGCATACCGGGCAGCTCCATGTCGTCCGTATATTCCGCTGTGCCAAGCGTCTTTGCGGCTGCGTCTGTGCGCGTGAGGCTCGCCCCCACGGTGCCTTCCGCTTCCATTTCCAATGGAAGATTTTCACGGAGGATACGCGCGGCAAGCATCACCGCCTCCTCGATCTTTTTGTAGCCCGTGCACCGGCAAATGTTGTTTTTCAAAGCCTCTTTGATCTGCGCTTCGTCGGGGTCGGGCGTTGCGTCTAAAAGCGCCTTGGCGCACACCACCATGCCCGGTGTGCAAAACCCGCACTGCACCGCGCCCGCAACGCCAAACGCGTGGGCGTAGACCGCTTTCTCTCGTTCGGAGAGCCCCTCCACGGTCAATATCGTTTTTTTGTCGAGCTTGTCCGTTTTCAGCACGCACGCTTTTTTCGCCTGCCCGTCCACGATCACCGTACACGCGCCGCAAGCACCCTCCGCGCATCCGTCCTTCACGGACATGAGCCGCAGCTCGTCCCGCAGAAAATCCATCAGGCTCTTGTTTTCCTCACATATGACCCGCTTTCCGTTCACGCTAAATTCCGACATGACCGTTCCCCTTTATTTATAATAGACGTTTTTCAATACCCTTTATATCAAATACGCGTACCCTTTGGTGACTGTGCGCATCAGCTCGCCGAGCATTGCGTCCACATCCGTGCCGTCTGTCTCAAATTCCTCGCCGTCGAGCCGCACGCGGTACCATTCATCCCGCAGGATCAGAAATCCTTCGTTTTCACTGTCCGCAAAATCCTGCTCCGAGGCAAAGAGCGTAAATTTATCTTTGTATGGCGCGCTTGCATAGGGGCAGAAGGTCTCGCAGTTGCCGCACTCGTTACACAGCTTGTCCACATGCACGATCTGCGGCATCGCCTCTTTCATATCAATCGAAATGTTGGCGCGGTTGGGGCACACGTCCACGCAGTTTTCACACACCACGTTGCACCGCAGACACCGCTGCGCCTCGCTTTGCGCGTCCTTTGCATAGAGCAGCACGCCCTTTTTCGTCCGTTCGCTTCCGTCCATCACGCACACATCGCTGAGCGCGTATTTGCCCGTGATGGCGTTCGCCACATCGCGCGCGTCCGCAATGGCCTCTACCACCGTCGCCGGGCCGCGCTGCGCGTCTCCCGCGATGTATACGTTGTCCACGCTTGTCATCAGCGTCGCATCCACTGCGGCGCGTCCATTTTCGGCGATGTCCACACCCAACGCTTTGAGTGCCGCATCGTTCACCTTTTCGCCTACGGCGGCGATCACCGTGTCCGCCGGAACGAGCACGCTTTCCTCCGTCGGCACAGGGCTGCGCCTGCCCGATTCGTCGGGCGCACCCAGCTTCATTGCCTGACAGATCAATGTGCCGTTCTCATGCGCCTTGGGCGACAACAGCTCCATAAATTCCACGCCGTCCTCGATGGCGTATCGCAGTTCCTCCTCGTCGGCAGGCATATAGCGTTTGGTGCGGCGATAAACGATGTACACGTTTTCCACGCCCTGTGCGCGCTTTGCCGCGCGCGCCGCGTCCATGGCGGTGTTGCCGCCGCCCACGATCACCACATTTTTCCCAAGATTTTGCGTCTCGCCCGCGCGGAACTTCGAGAGGAAATCCAGCACGTTCACGGCCTGACCTTTCTCGAGCCGCAGCTGCCCCGGTTTATATGCCCCGATGGCAAGCACGATGTGTTCAAAGCCCTGCTTTTTCAGTTCTTCGACGGACGGCGCCTTCGTGCCTGTCAATATACGAACACCCACTTTACGGAGCAATTTCTCGTCGTTCTCTACGACCTCCGCCGGCACGCGGAACGCGGGCACCACATGCCGCACGATGCCGCCAAGAGCGTCCTTTTCCTCATAAAGCGTCACGTCCATGCCCTCGCGCGCGAGGAACACCGCCGCGGCCATGCCCGCCGCGCCGCCGCCCACTACGGCGACTTTACCACCCGTCTTTTCGGGCGGCTGCGTTTCATCGAGCAGCGCGTCCATCGCCTTGTTTGCGCACAGCAGCTTGGTGTCGCGTATTTTGACAGATTCCTCATAAAAATCACGCGTGCATTTGTCCATGCAGCGATGGTTGCATATCGTTCCCGTGATGAACGGGAGCGGATTTTTTTCTGTGATGAGGCGCAGCGCCTCCAAATATTGCCCGTCGCCCGCAAGCGCCACATAGGCCGGAATATCCTGATGGATGGGGCAGCCCGCCTCGCACGGCGCAAAAAAGCAATCCGTGAGCGGCACCCGCTCGTCCGTTTTACGCGGGGGGAGGGGCTTGATGCTCTTGCGGTACGCATCGCCAGACACCGCCGCTTTTCGAAGCGCGCCCACCGCGTTTGCGTCAACGCCCGCCCAATCTTTATAAGGAAGCGCGTACAGCTCGTCCGCGATCTGCTTTACGCGGTTGTAGCCGCCCACCTTCAAAAGCGTGGTCGCGATGGTCACGGGCCAGATGCCCGCCTTGACGATATCCGTCATGTTGAACGCATCCGCGCCGCCCGAAAACGAAATGCGCAGTTTGCCCTCAAACTCCCGCGCAAGGTTTTCCGCGACCGAAATGGTGAGCGGGTAAAGAGACCTGCCGGACATATACATTTCCTCGCCGGGCAGCTCGCCCGCCGCGATGTCCACAGGGAAGGTGTTCGTCAGCTTCACACCGAAGCAAACGCCCTTCGCTTCCGACTGCGCCATCAATCGCCGCAGCATGGGGATCGCGTCCTTGTACTGCAGATCCTCCTTGAAATGATGATCGTCGAACGCGATGTAATCAAAGCCGAGCGCATCGAGCGTTTCACGCGCATATTGGTAACCGAGCAGCGTCGGGTTACATTTGATGTAGGTGTTGAGTCCCTTTTCGTTGATCAAATAGGATGCGATGCGCTCGATCTCCTGCGGCGGGCAGCCGTGCAGGGTGGAGAGTGTGATGGACTCGCACACGCGGGGCGAGATTGCGTCGATGTACGCTTCGTCTACATTCTTAAGTTTTGACAGGCACGCCTTCGCCGCGTCCTTGCATTCCTGCCACACGGCGAGGCCGGACGCGTCGCGCAGCCCCTCGATGAAATCGTCGATCTTCTTGGAGCGGATGCCGTCGTAGTCATAGCCTACGCTCATGTTGAACACAAAGCCGTTCGGGTCGCCAAAGCCGTATTCGCGCGCAAGCAGCTTTAAGAAAAACCACGCCTTAACATATTCCTCGAGCGCCTGCGGCACATATAACTCTGTAGACCATTCCACGTTGTAGCACTCATCCTCCGCGCGGATGCACGGCTTGGAAACGGGCAAATCCTCCCCATCCAAAGTCTGCACGGTCTTCAATTCAAAAAACCGCGCGCCGCCCGCATAGGCCGCGATGATATTCTGCGCAAGCTGCGTGTGCGGCCCTGCCGCCGGGCCGAAGGGCGTTTCCAGCGCGCCGGAAAACATGGGCAGCGTTTTGCCCTCCTTGGCGTAAAACAGTTGCTTCACGCCAAACACCGTGCCGTGTGCTTCCATTTCCGCCAATATCCATTTCAGCAGCCCCGCGGGGCCGATCTGTGTCATTTTATCGCTCATTGTCTTTCCCTTTCCTTATATCATATAATTTTATCCAACTCAAGCCCGACTGCAAAGATGGGAGCGAATCGCAATACAGTCGCAACTGAGTTCAGCCTACGCGCTCTGAGACGCAAGTATCCAAGTGAAGGATCGGCGGGGTCGTCGATGGTCATGTGCCCGTGCTCAGACAGGTAATTGCTTCGCAATTAAACTGCGCGCGGTGCACATAACCACCACCGACCCTAATATGCCGGGGTGCGTAGCCTGTTGCAAGATGCCGACGGACGGGGCCTTGTGCAGGGCGCTAGTCCTTGTACTTCTTGCTGACGCGCCCGGAACACGGAGCGGCGGCTCTGATGCTTTGGCCTTGCTTTTGCGAAACCAACGCCGCGCTCCCGGGAGGTCGGCACTTGCAAATAGGCTTTCACTTAGATGCTTGCGTCCCGCGCACTTAACACCGCGTAGCATCGGTTGGGTTAGCAGGATACAAATTCCAGACTGGCGCGTAGCTGTACAGCATCACGCCAATCAACTGGATAAAATTATATCCCTTCTCGTTCGATAACACCCATTACCCGTTGATCCTGTTCCACAGCCGCTGTGCGCTTTCCCGGCTCTTTGCCATCACCTCGTGCTCGTCGCACACAAGAACCTGCCGGTCGCGCATCAGCACTTTTCCGTTTGCCACCGTCGTTACGACGCTGCGTCCGTTCATGCCGAACAAAATATGCGAATTGACGTTGTTTGCGTCCATGGGCGTCAACGGATCATAATCCGTGACGATCACGTCCGCGTATGCGCCCTCCTTCAAAATGCCGAGCGGATTGCGGAAAAAACGTCCCGCAATGCGCGCATTGTTTTCAAACAGCATCTGCGGGATCTCGCCCCACGCGGCATTTGGATCGCACAGGTTGTGCTTGTGAATCATGTTTCCCACCTTATAGGATTCCAGCATATCGTTGGTGTAGCCGTCCGTGCCGAGGCCCGCGAGCACACCGCGCTTCAAAAACTCCATCACCGGCCCGCAGCCCACGGCGTTGCCCATGTTGCTCTCCGGGTTGTGCACCACCATCGTGTCCGTATGCGCAAGCAGATCGATCTCCGCCGGGGTCACATGGATGCAGTGGCCCGCAATGGTATGCGACCCTAAAATATCCATGTCAAACAACCGCTCCACCGTGCGCTTGCCGTATTTTTTCAGGGAATCGTATACGTCGTCCATGCCCTCCGCGACGTGGATGTGGTAGCCCGCGCCGTCCGGCTTCCTTTCCGCGCAATACGCGAGCGTCTCATTTGTCAGCGTAAAGGGCGCGTGCATACCCATCATGCCCTTTTGCATGTCCGTTTCGTCCTTTTGCGCATGCAGGATGAAGTCCACGTTTTCCTGTACGGCTTCCTTCATCTTCACTTCGCCGTCACGGTCGGAAATCTCATAGCACAGGCAGGTGCGCACGCCAAGGTCGCGCGCCGCGTCCGCAATGGTAAACAGGCTGCCCAAGATCGCCCCATAGCTCGCGTGGTGGTCGAACACCGTGGTCGCGCCCGTTTTGATGCAGTCAAGATAGGTCGCCATTGCGCTCCACTTCACGTCTTCCAAATCGAGCGCGCGATCCAGCCGCCACCACAGCCCCTCAAGGATGTCCATAAAATTCTTCGGACTGTGTCCGTTGATGCTGAGTCCCCGCGCAAACGCACTGTAGATGTGGTTGTGCGCGTTCAAAAGACCGGGCATGATTACCCCGCCGCGCGCATCCAAAAATTCCGCGTCTTGATACGTGCTCTTCATGGCCGCAAAATCGCCCGCCGCGCGGATCACGTTGCCTTCCACATACACGCACCCATTTTCAAAATAAGGATGCTCCGGGTCCCGCGTCACCAATCTTCCGTTGCCGATCAACAATTTTTCCATGATTTTCCCTCTTTTGGCTTATTTCCAATGGATCACAAGGATCGTTATGTTATTATAAATTTGGTTGCATTCTTTGATGTTGCCCTCATTCTAACACCCCCCAAATCAAAAAGCAATACGAAACCTAAAAAATTTTTAGGTAAACTGAAAAATTTTTAGAAAAAGTGTTGACTTGGGTTTTTTTTGTGATATATTTAAGACACAACCAAGCGTAATCGAAACGTTTTGCAGCATCGCTCACCGACATCATAAAGGACAACCGAAAATGGAAAACAAAGTATGCCTCGATTTTTTGAAGCGTCTCGCAAAGGGCATCGCGGCGCAGTTCGGACGGAACTGCGAGGTGGTGGTGCACGATGTGACGGCGGAAAATACGATCCTCGCGATCGAAAACGGTCATGTGACCAACCGCCATGTGGGCGACGGCCCTTCGCATGTGGTGCTGGACGCGCTCAAAAAACACGGACAGCTCGAGGACAAGATCGCCTATCTCACACGCACACAGGACGGCAGGGTGTTAAAGTCCACCACCATCTATGTGCGGGACGAGCGTGAAGCGGTGATCGGCATCCTGTCCATCAACTATGACATTTCCGAGCTGTTGGTGGCGGAAAAAGCCATCGGCTCACTCATCGGCCACGAGGAAAGCAAGGACGACGAGGAAACCAAAAACGCGCCGCGCATCCCGCAGAGCGTGAACGACCTGCTCGTAGAGCTCATCGAGGAATCCGTGCAGGTCGCGGGGGGAAAGCCCCCCGCCATGATGACAAAAGAGGAAAAAACCAAGGCGATCCAGTTTCTGTCGGACGCGGGCGCGTTCCTCATCACCAAATCGGGCGATCAGGTCTCGAACTATTTCGGGATATCCAAATACACGATGTACAGCTACATCGACGCGAATAAAAAGGAAGATTGATATGGAAACCATCAAATGGATCAAAAACACCCTGAAAAAGACGGACGACAAAGAGCTTGAAGTCATGGCGCTTCATGAGATCGAAAACGCGCGCGCGTTCCATGAGAGCTTCCCGCAGTACGAAAAAACGCCGCTGCGTCAGCTTTCCAGCCTCGCGGAGTTTTTGGGCGTGAAAGAGCTGTTCGTCAAAGACGAATCCTACCGCTTTGGGCTCAATGCCTTCAAGGTGCTGGGCGGCTCTTACGCCATGGCGCGCTACATCGCGCAGAAAACGGGCCGGGACATCCGCGATATCAGCTATGACGTGCTCGTTTCCGACGAGCTGAAACAGGCGTTCGGGCAGGCGGTATTCTTTACCGCGACGGACGGAAACCACGGGCGCGGGGTCGCGTGGGCCGCAAACAAGCTGGGGCAGCGGGCGGTGGTATATATGCCGCGCGGCTCTTCGCAAACGCGGCTCAACAACATTTTAAAGGAAAACGCCACAGCCACCATCGAGGACCTCAACTACGACGAGTGTGTGCGCCTTGCCGCAGCACAGGCCGCAAAGACACAAAACGGTGTGATCGTGCAGGATACGGCATGGGACGGCTATGAAGATATTCCCTCATGGATCATGCAGGGCTACGGAACCATGGCAATGGAAGCTGCCGAGCAATTAAAGGATGCGGGCGTATCCCGCCCCACGCATATCTTTGTACAGGCGGGGGTCGGTTCCCTTGCGGGGGCGGTGCAGGGCTATTTTGCGAATCTTTATCCCGACGCTTGCCCCACCACCGTCATCGTGGAAGCCAATCAGGCGGACTGCCTGTATAAATCGGCGGCGGCGGGCGACGGTAAGCCCCACGCGGTGTACGGCGACATGCAAACCATCATGGCGGGGCTTGCGTGCGGCGAGCCGAACACCATTTCGTGGGAGATTTTGAAAAACCACAGCGCGTTTTTCGTCTCCTGTCCCGATTGGGTGTCCGCAAAGGGGATGCGCATTCTGGGCGCGCCCGCAAAGGGCGATCCGCAGGTCGTCTCGGGCGAATCGGGCGCGGTCAGCGCAGGGCTTATCGCCACGCTGATGACAAACGACAGTTATCAAGAGATCAAGGAGGCCATCGGCCTCGATGAAAATTCGGTGGTGCTGATGTTCTCCACCGAGGGCGATACCGACCCGGACCGCTACAGGGAGATCGTGTGGGACGGCGGATTTTCAACCGAAGAATAATAGGAGGATGATAAAAATGGATTTTGAAGCAATCAAGAAGGCGGCGCAGGGCTATGAAGCGCAGATGACCAAATTTTTGCGCGACCTGATCGCCATTCCCGGCGAAAGCTGCGGGGAAGAAGGGGTCATTAAGCGCATCGCGCAGGAGATGGAATCCCTCGGGTTTGACAAGGTGGACATCGACGGCATGGGCAACGTGCTCGGCTATATGGGCACGGGCAGCCGCATCATCGGCTATGACGCGCACATCGACACCGTGGGTCTCGGCGAGATGTCCAACTGGACGTTCGATCCTTACAAGGGCTACGAAAACGACGAAGAGATCGGCGGGCGGGGCGCGTCCGACCAATTGGGCGGCATCGTTTCGGGTACCTATGGCGCAAAGATCATGAAGGATTTAGACCTCATTCCTGCCGACATCACGGTGCTCGTAACGGGCACGGTGCAGGAGGAAGACTGCGACGGACTGTGCTGGCAATACATCATCAACGAAGACAAGGTGCGTCCTGAGTTTGTGGTCATCACCGAGCCGACGGACGGCGGCATCTATCGCGGACAGCGCGGACGCATGGAGATCCGCGTGGAGGTGAAGGGCGTATCCTGCCACGGCAGCGCGCCGGAACGCGGCGACAACGCCATCTATAAAATGGCAGACATTTTGCAGGAGGTGCGCGGCCTGAACGACAAGCTGCATTATGACGAATTTTTGGGCAAGGGCACGCTTGCCGTTTCGCAAATCTTCTACAACTCGCCCTCCCGCTGCGCAGTTGCGGATATGGCGGCTATCTCCATCGACCGCCGCCTGACGGACGGCGAGACCTACGAAATGGCGCTCGACGAGATTCGCGCGCTGCCCTCGGTTAAAAAATACAACGCGGAGGTCACCATGTACAAATACGACCGTCCGAGTTGGAAAAACCTTGTCTATCCGACGGACTGCTATTTCCCCACATGGGTCATCCCGGAGGATCACGCGGCGACGCAGGCAATGGTGGCGGCACACGAGGGCACTTACGGCGCGCCCCGTGTGGATAAGTGGACGTTCTCCACAAACGGCGTTTCCATCATGGGCCGCTACGGCATCCCGTGCATCGGCTTCGGGCCGGGCAAGGAAGCGGAAGCACACGCGCCCAACGAAAAAACGTGGAAGGCCGACCTCGTGAAATGCGCGGCGGTGTACGCGGCGGTCCCCGGATTATACGTATAAAATTTTAGCCAGTCGGTTCAAGCCGAGCTGCAAACACTCCGGCGCATCAGGGCCGGTGGTGGTTATGTGCACCGCGCGCAGTTTAATTGCGAAGCAATTACCTGTTTGAGCACGGGCACATGACCATTAGCGGCCCCGCCGATCTGCTGGATTTTAATTCATGAACCAAGGAAAGGAAACTCCAAAAATGAGCAATGTAGAACAGTTTACAAAGATATTAGACGGACTGAAATTCGACGATATGTACATGAACGACTTTTTCCTTACATGGGAAAAGACGCGCGACGAGCTCGACGCGACCTTCACGGTGGCGGACGCGCTCAGGCATCTGCGCGAGTCGGGCATCTCGCCCCGCATCTTCGACAGCGGGCTCGGCGTGTCGCTGTTCCGCGACAACTCGACCCGCACGCGTTTTTCGTTTGCGTCGGCGTGCAACCTTCTGGGACTCACGGTGCAGGATTTAGACGAAGGAAAATCGCAGATCGCCCACGGGGAAACGGTGCGCGAGACCGCCAATATGATCTCCTTTATGGCGGACGTGATCGGCATCCGCGACGATATGTACATCGGCAAGGGCAACGCCTACATGCACGAGGTCGCGGAATCCGTGCAGCAGGGCTATGAGGACAAAGTGCTCAACCAGAGGCCTACGCTCGTCAACCTCCAGTGCGATATCGACCACCCCACGCAGGCCATGGCGGACGCGCTGCACCTTGTGCACGAGTTCGGCGGCATCGAAAATTTGAAGGGTAAGAAGATCGCCATGAGCTGGGCGTATTCCCCCTCCTATGGCAAGCCGCTTTCCGTTCCGCAGGGCATTGTGGGGCTGATGACGCGCTTTGGCATGGACGTTGTGCTTGCGCACCCCGAAGGCTACGAGATCATGAGCGACGTGGAAGATGTCGCCAAGAAAAACGCGACGGCATCCGGCGGCAGCTTCAAACGCACCAACGATATGGCGGAGGCGTTTGAAGGCGCGGACATCGTATATCCCAAGAGCTGGGCACCCTTCTCGGCCATGGAGCAGCGCACCGAGCTTTACGGCATGGGCGATTTTACAGGCATCGACAAGCTGGAAAAAGAGCTGCTCAGCCAAAACGCGAACCACAAGGATTGGGAATGCACGGAAGAGCTGATGAAGCGCACAAAGGACGGCAAGGCGCTCTACATGCACTGTCTGCCCGCAGATATCACGGGCGTGAGCTGCAAGGAGGGCGAGGTGAGCGCAAGCGTGTTCGACCGTTACCGCACGCCGCTTTATAAGGAAGCGGGCTTCAAGCCCTACATCATCGCGGCAATGATCTTCCTTGCCAAGGTGAAAGACCCGCAGGCCGTGCTGAAGGCGCTCGAAGCTTCCGCCAAACAAAGAACCGTATAAAAGATATGTGATTTTATCCGATCCAAGCCCGACTGCAAAGATGGGAGCGAATCGCAATACAGTCGCAACTGAGTTCGGCCTACGCGCTCTGAGACGCAAGCATCCAAGCGACGGATCGGATGGGTCGTCGATGGTCATGTGCCCGTGCTCAGACAGGTAATTGCTTCGCAATTAAACTGCGCGCGGTGCACATAACCACCACCGACCCTAATATGCCGGGGTGCGTAGCCTGTTGCAAGATGCCGACGGACGGGGCCTTGTGCAGGGCGCTAGTCCTTGTACTTCTTGCTGACGCGCCCGGAACACGGAGCGGCGGCTCTGATGCTTTGGCCTTGCTTTTGCGAAACCAACGCCGCGCTCCCGGGAGGTCGGCACTTGCAAATAGGCTTTCACTTAGATGCTTGCGTCCCGCGCACTTAACACCGCGTAGCATCGGTTGGGTTAGCAGGATACAAATTCCAGACTGGCGTGCAGGTGTTTTCAGAGCACCCCACCGATCTCCGTGGATAGAATCACATGAATATCGCACTGCTGCAGTGTCCACGGCGGGGAAACCCGCCGTAAAATTCTTTTTGATACAGATTCCCAAAACCATTTTTTCTGTAACGCTAAAACCAGAGGTAATTTGATATGAGCAAACGAGTTGTGATCGCCCTTGGGGGCAACGCACTGGGAAACAACCTTCCAGAGCAGATGGCAGCGGTAAAAGAGGCGATGAAGGCCGTCGCCGACCTGATCGAAAACGGCTATGAAGTCGTCATTTCTCATGGAAACGGGCCGCAGGTGGGTATGCTCAAGCTTGCAATGGATGAGCTCGCACAAAACCACGGCGACAAATACACCTCCACCCCCCTTTCGGTGTGCGTGGCAATGAGTCAGGGCTATATTGGCTATGACCTGCAAAACGCCCTTCGCGAGGAGCTTCTTGACCGGGGTGTGAAAAAGACGGTCTCCACCATCATCACACAGGCTGTGGTGTCGCCGGACGATCCGGCGTTTTCGCATCCCTCCAAGCCCATCGGGCGTTTCCTTTCGGAAGCGGAGGCGCGCTCCGAGCGCGATGCGGGGCACACAGTGGTGGAGGACGCGGGACGCGGCTGGCGCAGAGTCGTCGCTTCTCCCGCGCCTGTCGGTGTTGTGGAGATCGACGCAATCAAGTCGCTTCTTGACGCAGGGCAGAGCGTGATCGCGGGCGGCGGCGGGGGCATCCCCGTCACACCGCAGGGCAACCACCTTATGGGTGCGGGCGCGGTCATCGATAAGGATTTCCTTTCGGCGCTCATCGCGGAGCAGGTCGGCGCAGATTTTCTCGTGATTCTCACCGCTGTGGAAAAGGTCGCCATCAACTTTGGCAAGCCGGACCAGCAATGGCTGTCCCAAATGAGCGTGGACGAAGCGGATGCTTTTGCGCAGCAGGGCCAGTTTGCGCCCGGCTCCATGCTGCCAAAGGTACAGGCAGCCATGCGCTTTGCAACCTCCGCACCCGGGCGCACCGCGCTCATCACATTGCTTGAAAAAGCGCACGAGGGTATCGAAGGAAAGACCGGTACACGCATTGTGAACGGCTGACCGGCACAAAACAAAACTCCGGCACGCCGGTTCGCGTGTGCGAAGGTAAAATCATGAGGACACCCGCTTCCCTGTTTGAACTACATGGCGTTCCGCGCCTTGGCGAAAGCATTCCGCTCGCGCTGCAACATCTTGTGGCGATGATCGTCGGCTGTATTACGCCGTCCATCATCGTCGCCGCGGCTGCGGGGCTGAACGCCGACCAAACGGCCCTGCTGATCCAGTCCGGGCTGTTTGTTTCCGGCATTGCAACGATCCTTCAGCTGTTTCCGCTTTTGAAACGCTTTGGCGCGGGGCTGCCCATCGTGTTTGGCGTGAGTTTTGCGTATGTGCCAGTGCTGACGTCCATCGCCGGAGATTTTGGCATGGCATACCTGTTCGGCGCGCAGATCGTCGGCGCGCTCATCGCCATTGCCTTCGGCTTTTTCATCGGTAAGCTGCGCAAGATTTTTCCCGCCGTGGTCACGGGCACCGTTGTCGTCACCATCGGCCTGTCGCTGTATCCCACCGCCGTGGAATATATGGCGGGCGGCAGGGGCAGCGCGGCGTTTGGTTCTCCCGAATCATGGCTTGTAGCGTTTGTCACGCTGGGCGTGGTGCTGTTCTTCTCTTTTTTCACCAAAGGCTTCCTCAAACTTGCATCTATTCTGTTCGGCATCATCGCCGGCTACATCCTCGCCCTGTGCCTGGGCATGGTCGATTTTTCACAGCTGCATACGCAATCCGTTTTTTCCGTTCCAAATCCGGTGCCCTTTGGCATTCGGTTTTCGCCCGCAGCGATCCTGCCTATGGCCATCATGTTTATCGTCAATTCCGTACAGGTGATGGGGGAAGTATCCGCCACCACGAGCGGTGCGATGAACCGCCTGCCCACAGATAAAGAGCTTTCGGGCGGCATCATGGGCAACGGTCTCACCAGCCTGTTCGGCGCATTTTTTGGCGCGATACCCACCTCCACCTTCGGGCAAAATGTGGGTATCGTGACCACAACCAAAATCATCAATAAATTTGTCTTTTTGCTGACTGCGCTTTTCATGGTGCTTGCGGGTTTCATGCCCGTGATCGGCGCGGCGCTCACCACCATTCCCGATTGTGTGCTGGGTGGGGCGACGCTTTCCGTGTTTGCCTCCATCACCATGACGGGCGTAAAACTTGTGGTGCACGAGCCGCTCAGCAAACGCAATATGGCGGTGGCGGGCATTGCCATCGCACTTGGCACAGGTATTGCGAACACATCCGGCAGCCTGCAATTCGCTCCTTCGTGGGCACAAACGCTGTTCGGTTCATCCGCCGTGGTGGTCGCAACTATTGCTGCCGTCGTACTGAATCTCGTCCTTCCAAAAAAGAAACAAGCCGCTGCCCAACAATGAAATAAATATCCATAAGGAGGAAAAAAACATGAAGCAATATGGTTCCGTATTTGAACTGAACGGAAAGCCCAGTCTTAAAGAGAGCATCCCGCTTGCCTTGCAGCATCTAGTGGCCATGATCGTAGGCTGCATCGCGCCGTCCATCATCATCGCTGGCGTCGCGGGGCTCGATGCGCAGCAGACGATCCTGCTGATCCAGTCCGGCCTGTTTATCGCGGGCATCGCAACGCTCATCCAACTGTTCCCGCTCTTCAAAAACATCGGCGCGGGCCTGCCTCTCATCATGGGGGTGAGTTTTGCCTATGTGCCCACACTCATCGCCATTGCGGGCACATACGATATGGCGACGCTCTTTGGCGCGCAATTGATCGGCGGGCTTGTGGCAATCGTGTTTGGCATGTTCATCCGCAAGCTGCGCAAATTCTTTCCCGCCGTCGTCGCGGGCACGGTGGTGTTCACCATCGGGCTTTCGCTTTACGATGTAGCCATCAAATATATGGCGGGCGGCGCGGGCTCGCCCATGTTCGGCTCGTGGCAAAACTGGCTCATCGCCTTCATCACGCTTGGCGTGGTCGTCTTCTTCAATTTCTTCACCAAAGGATTTATGAAGCTCGCGTCCATCTTATTTGGTATCATCGTGGGCTATATCGTGGCGTTGTGCATGGGAATGGTCGATTTCTCGCCCGTCGTAAACGCCGATGCGTTCGCCGCGCCGCAGATACTGCCCTTTGGCATCAAGTTTGACGCGACTGCCATCATCACCATGGTCATCATGTTCATCGTCAACTCTGTGCAGGCCATCGGCGACATCTCTGCCACTACAAGCGGCGCGATGGATCGCCTGCCTACGGACAAGGAGCTTTCGGGAGGCATCATCGGCAACGGCTTCACCAGCTCCATCGGTTCGCTTCTCGGAGGCCTGCCCACCGCGACATTCAGCCAAAACGTGGGCATCGTGGTCACCACCAAGGTCATCAGCCGATTTGTGCTGATGATCACGGCGCTGCTCATCCTCGCTGCAAGCTTCTTCCCAACGTTTGGCGGCGCGCTCAAAACCATTCCCCAGTGCGTGCTGGGCGGCGCGACGCTTTCCGTGTTCGCGTCCATCACCATGACGGGCATCAAGCTCATCTCCAGCGAAAAATTGACACCTCGCGTGATGAGCATCGTGGGAATCTCAGTGGCGCTCGGTGTGGGCATCGCCATGGTTCCCGACTCCCTCGCGTCCGCGCCGGGATGGGTGCAGACCGTGTTCGGTTCGTCGGTGATCGTCAGTACCATTGCCGCCATCATTTTAAACCTCGTGCTGCCAAAGGATAAGCCCGCTCCTGCGGAGGAAGCTAAGTAATAGCCAAAAAGCATGAAAAAAGACCTTCCGCCAAAAATCAAATGACGGAAGGTCTTTTTGTATTTGCCTATACCCGCTTTTCGAGCGTTTGGATCATGGTTTCGAGCGTCTTTAGGCGCGCAAAGTGTTTGGAGTTGGATTCCACCGCCGTCCACGGCGCGAAATCGGTATTGGTCAGGCGGAACATGTCGTTGACGGCCTGCGTGTAAACGTCCCACTTGTCACGGTTGCGCCAGTCCTCCTCTGTGATCTTCCACTGCTTCTCCGGCGTATTCTGCCTGTCCTCAAAGCGCTTGAGCTGCTCGTCCTTGTCGATGGCGAGCCAGAATTTGAAGATGACCGCGCCCCAGCGGTGCAGCATGTATTCAAACTCGTTGATCTCCTCGTAGGCCTGATTGATGCGGGATGTGGGTGTGAACCCCTCCACGCGCTCCACAAGCACCCTGCCATACCACGTGCGGTCAAAGATCGCAAAGTGGCCCGTTCGAGGCAGCGCGCGCCAGAACCGCCACAGATATTGCCGGTTGAGCTCGTCGGGCGTGGGCGCCGCGACGGGCGTGACCGCATAGCCCCGCGCATCCAGCGCGGAAGCCACCCGCCGGATGTTGCCGCCCTTTCCCGCCGCGTCGTTGCCTTCATAGGCCACGATCACCGGGACCTTCGCCATATACAGCTTGTTTTGCAGCTTGAACAGCTTGCTCTGATATTCCGCGAGGCGCTGCCGGTATTCGTCTTCCTCCACACTCTTTTGAAGATCAAGCTGCTCGATGGTCTCGTGCGCAAGTAGGTTAAAGCGCGCGCTTGCCTTGGGCGCAAAGGGTTCTTCCGCCGTACCCGCCTGTTTACGTTTGATGGCGCGCTCCATTTCGTGCGCAATGGAGGAAAACACCGTATGCCGCACAAACCGCTTGTCCGTCGCGGGGATGACGCGCCACGGCGCGTACGCCGTATTTGTGTGCGCGATCATCTGTTCGTCAGCCGTTGTCAGCGCGTCGTAGTTTTTGAGGTTTTCCATATCCGCCTTCGTCACCCGCCACGTCGTGCTCTTTACGCCGTGCAGGGCTTCAAGGCGCTTTTTCTGCTCCTTTTTGCCGATGTACAGATAATATTTCAGGATCAGATAGCCGTCGTCTGTGAGCTGGCGTTCAAACACGTTGATCTCATCCAGCCGCTTTTTCGCTTCCTTTTTTATCTTTTTTCCCGGCGCAAACAAACCGCTGTACCACGCCTGATCAAAGATCGCCATGCGCCCGTACGACGGGATTTTTTCCATAAACCGCGCAAGCCACGGAACGCGCTGTTCACCCGGCTCGGGCGGGCGGGTGTTATAGACCGTAAATCCGCGCGCGTCAAAGTTCAGGATCAACGCATTGACCGTAGCGCCCTTGCCCGCCGCGGAAAGCCCCTCAAAAATGATCACTACGGGAATCTTCTCCCGAATGATCTGCTGCTGGAGCAGCGTGAGCCGCGGCTTTAATTCCTCCATCAGCGTTTGATACTCCTCTTTTTCGAGCTTTGCGTTTAAATTCAACTCCTGAAACATGACGCGCCCCTCCTTTATTTGATTGCGGCGGCGATCAGCGTTCCTTCACGCTGCCGTTCGCCATCATAATACATCCCGGAAAATTTCCACGCGGGCAGGTTTTGCCTGCGCGTCGCTCCTTGCATATAGATAAGCTCCGCATGGTCGAACGAAGCAAGTTTCGGTTCGAACCTCGGTTCGCCTTCTTGGGTGAAAAAATCATATTCCGCCTGATACTTTTGCGTTTTTATCGCTTCCGCAAACGCCTCACGCGGCGGCATCAGCTCCGCCTCGCGGTACGGCGCATATTGCATGATATCCCTCCACGCATCATAGATTCCTTCGCTGTCGAACGAAGCCTGCACGCTGCCCGCAAATCGCGGATCGTTTGCATCCATGATGAATGACACCGTCTTTTCGGACGGACGCTCTACGCCGTTTTCCTCGATCAACGATTCCCACACCGCTTCAAGCCTCAAGCCCTCCTGCCACATGCCGTGCTCTTGCAAAAACGCTTCGGCCTCGGCGATGAGTTCTGCATCTGTCCCGCGCGGCGGCTGATTGTTTGGCTGACGCAGCATGGCGGAGCGCGCGTCATCGTCGCTGTTTACAGACAGGTACGCATCGCCCTGCCGGACAAAGAGAACATTTCGATCCGTTTCGGGCGTGCCGTTCACATCAAAAACGTTCATCATCGACGCAAGCGTTTCTTCGGGCGGCACGATGTTGCGCGCATACGTCATCGCTATTTTGGGATAGTCTCCCGTGCCGGTGAACTCCATTTCGTCGGCGACCTTGAGCGTATAGGAAAGACTGTAATCAAACTCCTTCGGGCCGCCGTCAAAGATCGCCACCCCCGCGCACACCGCCGGAAGCGCCGCAAGAACGGCGAGCAGCGCAATTTTTTCCGCGACGCGGTATATCCGTTTCTTCCTCAGCCACATAACGAGCGCAAACAGCGCATACCCCACGCACCCGCCAAATGTGTTCATCAAAATGTCGTCGATGTCGAACGCCCGCCCGCCGGGCAAAATCATCTGCAAACACTCGATGAGCAGCGTGATGAGCGCGCAGAGGATCGCGGCCTTGTACAGCCTGTTGATTCGGCGGGGAAACACCCACGGCAAAAACACGCCCATGGGCAGAAACATCACGATGTTGAGCACGATCAGCTGCCGCGCGACCTCTGACCCGCTCAAAACGGCAAATTCCACGCTCGAGAAGGGAATGAGGTTCACCCCGCCCTGCTCGATATACGCGCCCGAAGGCGAAAGGGTGAGATACGCGACTGCCGCCAGATAGGCGATGAACAAAAAGCGCACGACGTGCGTCCTTGCCGCTGCGGGGAATTTTTTGCGCGTAACAAGCGCAAACACAGTATAGATCACTGCCGCCGCAAGCAGGCCAATCAGGCCGACAGGCAGCATGGAATAGACGGTAGAAATAAGGTCTCCGAAATACATTGCAAAGCTCCTTTCGATATAAAGGGGCCGCAAAATCATTCTGTCATACAGCATTATACCATATTTTTTACAAAAAAACCTCCGATCGCTGATGTCACGCGATTCGGAGGCTTTTGCCGAGGTTTTCAGATATAACGGACTTCCATGCCGCCCATAGAGACTCTGCCGGTGAGTGTGACAGAGGGGGAATCTTCGGTGATGCGCGGCGCACCCTTGAAATCCAGCCCGCCCATGCCGGCACTCGTACGGTCGGTGATGTTCCAGTTTTTGGGCACATAAAGCTCGATGGCGCCAAAGCTGCAATCGAGGCACAGCTCCGCACCGTCCGGATGGACGGTCACGTCGTCGAAATACACCTCCAATGCTCCAAACGAGCAGGAAAAGCTCGCGCGGCGCAGGGCGCTTGCGTGAAGATACCGCGTGATCGTGCCGAAGCGCACATGGATGGATGGATCGTTTTCGTCCTCCGTGCTCTCGGAGACTTTGCTTTCCGGGCGGCAGCCGCCGTGCGAATCCCAATGCCCATGATGATACGGCTTTTTGTGAAACAAAAGCCCGAAGCCGATGGTCAGCAAAATGCCGGCGACGATCAAAATCCACGGGGAGAGGTAATACAGGCCGAGCGGCTGCTGCCAGATGAGGTAGATCAGCGCCAGCGGCACGAATATGCCCCATGCCCCGCGATGCATGATGAAGCTGATCATCACCGCGACGAGCAGGATCGTACCCAAAAGCGGCCAGAAGCCGACTGTGCCAAACACCGAAAACTGAGATGCGATCAGCACCACCGTGGCGAGGATAAAGAATATCCCCCAAAACCAATTTCTATTTTTCATATCTGTTCCTTTCTGTCAAACGCTCCTTCAGAGCGGCGTAATAGTGGCGCGAAACATAGAGGTGCTTGCGCGAATTGCGAAATTCCACACGGCTTGAAGCGGCGAGGTTGCGCGTGATGGCAAAGACATGCGCGACGTTGATGATGGCGGATTTCGAGACGCGGACAAACTGTCCGCCCAGCATGGTTTCAAGCTCATACAGGCGGAATTTCACACGGAAGCAGTCGCTTGCCGTATGCGCGTACACCGTTTCGCTTTCCGTCTCAAAAAACAGCACGTCGCCCGGCGGGAAATAAAACTCCCTGTCGTCTTGATAAAACACGATGCCCGTGCCGCTGCATGCCTGAGCGGCGATCAGCTTCTGGATATTGCGGATGGTGTCGTCCACCTCCGCGCAGCGGATGATGATCTCATCCTCTGTCAATTCAGTTTGTACTTCAATCCGTATCTTCACACGCGCCGTCCTTTCCTCTGCATTATAGCAACCCGCGCACCCCAAAAAAAGCGTTTTTGGGTATCCGGTCAAAAAAAGGCCGCGACAGGTCAAAAAAACGGTTCAAACAAAAAAAGCGACGGACAAAACGTCCGCCGCACGGCAACTATTTTTGAAACAGCCGATCGAGCCGGCCTTCAATTTCGCGTTTTTTTTGCGCGGTGCCGTCCGCGTCTACATCGACACACACAACATCGCCTTCTTTTGCTTCCGCGGGCAGCACCATGCGCGGCACATTTGCCATGCCGCCATTTTCAAGCTCTACAACGGCAAAATCATCCTCAAACCGGTCGATCGTATAGCGCATCGCCATTCCTCCGTTTTTTTACAGTGTAACAAATTTCTGCGGCATATGCAAAAAAGCCCCCTTGCGGAAGCCGTTTGCCATCAAATCTTATTTCAACGCCTCTGTGAATACGCGCTCGATCTTGTCTTTGGTGGGAACGCCTTCGTGTATTTTCACGTCGTCCACAAAAAATGTGGGAACATACCAGTAATCATACCCCTGCGTCTTTCCCGCCTCGCGATTTTCCTCAATCGTTTCGATTTCCACCTGATCATACTCCGGATGATCCTTTTTGAGTTCGTCGATCAGCGCGAAGGCGTGCGCGCAATGCGGACAGGTATCAAGCATCATCATTTTCACATGTTTTGCCATGGGCGTCACCTCTTTCTTTTAAAATCTATACCCACATGAGTGCTTTTTAAAACCGCAAATTTGGTGTATAATGAAAGCAAATATAAAGGAATATTTTGCTATGAATTTTTACCAGTGTGTATATGAAATCGTTTGCAGCATTCCGAGCGGCAGAGTCGCCACCTATGGACAGGTGGCACGGTTAGCGGGAAATCCCCGCGCGTCGCGCGCGGTGGGCTATGCGCTGCACGTCAATCCGCAGCCGGGCATCATTCCCTGCCATCGCGTGGTAAACCGCGAGGGTCGGCTTGCGCCCGCGTTTGCGTTCGGCGGTACCGACGCGCAAAAGGCACTCCTCGAGCGCGAGGGCGTATGCGTCGACGAAAGCGGGCATGTGGATTTAAAGCAGTATCTTTGGGACGCAAAATAGCGCGTCCCTTTCAAAAACAGAAAGGGGTATCAAATCATGGGAGAAAAGAAGAAAAAGGGATTCGTACAGGAATTTAAAGACTTTATCTCGCGGGGCAGCGTAATGGATCTCGCGGTCGGCGTGGTGATCGGCGGCGCGTTCACGGCAATCGTAAATGCGCTTGTGGAATTCATCATCAACCCGATCATTGGACTTGTGACGGGAGGCATCGATTTTTCCGAGGTCGCGATCCCGCTCACCCCGGAAGGCATGGACGGCGCGACGCTTGGCATCGGCTCGTTCATCAATGCGATCATCAGCTTTTTGCTGATTGCGCTGGTCGTTTTTTTGCTGATCAAAGGCCTCAATGCACTTCAGCGGAAAAAGCCGGAGCCGGAGGCAAAAGCGTCCCGCCTGTGCCCTTACTGCAAGAGCGAGATCGCGGACGACGCAACGCGCTGCCCGCACTGCACATCCATGCTGGACGGCGCAGCCGCACAGCAATAGCATGTAATTTTGACCACGCGGATTGGCAGGGTGCTATACTTCTGCACGCCAGTCGGGAATTTGCATCCCGCTAACCCAACCCCGCTGCGCGGTGTTAAAGCGCGCGGGACGCAAACACCCAACCGACGCGCGGCGAACAGACGGCGCATAACCGTCACCGACCCTGATGTGCCGGGGTGCGTAGCCTGTTGCAAGATGCCGACGGACGGGGCCTTGTGCAGGGCGCTAGTCCTTGTACTTCTTGCTGACGCGCCCGGAACACGGAGCGGCGGCTCTGATGCTTTGGCCTTGCTTTTGGGAAACCGACGCCGCATCCCCGGGAGGTCGGTACTTGCAAATAGGCTTGAATCGGATAAAATCACATAAAAACAGTGTTTTGCACCAAAAGCAGAGCGTTCTTTATTTGCCGAAGTATTGCGCAAATAGCTGCTCTGCTTCTTTTTTTACATCCGCCTCAAAGGCAAGGAAGCGTTCGAGAAAAGCTTTGCCCTGCGGCGTGAGCATCGCACCCCCTCCGTGCGGCCCGCCTGTTTTGGAGGAAAGGAAGGAAAAACCCGTTTCGCTCTCCGCCGTTTTGAGCATGCGCCACGCCTTGGAATATGCCATGTCCATTTGTGCGGCTGCCGCGCGCAGAGAGCCTTTTTCCTCAACGAGCAGGAGCAGCCGCGCCACACCTGGGCCAAAAAATTTATCGTTTTGATACAGGCGCACATTGAGCCCGTAACGCAATTCGTTTTTCATCGCGTCCTCATGAAAGGAGCAGCTTGCCGTACTGCTCGTCTGTGAGCTGCATATGATAGAAGAGATCGTAGAAGCTCTTGATTTCCGCATTGACATCCACATCCGTATAAAGGTCGGGATACATGAGCGCTCCCGCCCACACAAGCCCGACGACGCGGTTCGGCCCTTTGGGACGGTCGAGCCACGCGAAGGGAGATTTTGGGATGCCGTACACGTGAGTGTTTGTAACGGCGGTGAGGGTTTCAAAATCCGGATCGGTGAGGATGGAGTCCGCCGCACCCGCGCCGCTCACGTCCTTTTTGGGTTCCCCGTTGACGAAAATGTAATCCGGGTTCCACGACAAAAGCTGTTCCTTTGATACGGTCATGCGCTCGTTGGGGTCTTCGACCTGCAAATCCGCGACGTTTAGGCCGCCCGCCATTTCGATGACCTCCGCCGCGTCGCTGCCCTTGGGTGCCGTTTCCATGGAATCCACGCCGTTGCCATAGTATACGCTGACCTGCTCCCCTTCGGGGATGGTGATGGCTGCCGCACGATCGAGCGCGGTTTTGGAATACGCCGCGAGCTCAGCCGCGCGCGCTTCGTCGCCGGTGATCTGCCCAAGCAGCTCATAAGCCGCCGGGATATCCGACATTTTGCCCGAAATTACAACAACGGGAATGTTGAGGCGCTCAGAAAGGTCGTTCGCCTGCTGCACGGCCTTTTCGTTTGTCGCGCCCATTTGTATGATCACATCCGGTGCGGCGGCAATGACCGCCTCCGCGTTAAAATCGTCCTTCATGCCGTAAACGGGCAGTTCCTTATATTCATCCATAAGATACGCTTTTTCCTGATCGTTGAGCGCATAGTTCCAGCCAATGAGCTTTTCCGGCGCGAGGGTGTAGAGCGTGATGGTGCCCACAGGATCGGTACCGTAGGCTTTGTTGACAGACGCGGGCAGGGTCACCGTGCGCCCCGCCATATCTGTGAGCTCACGTGTTTTTGTTTCAGGCGAAGCGGCGGGTGATTCCGACTGCGCTGCCTCTGTGTTCGCGGATGGGGCGGCAGTCGGCGGCTGCGGCGCAGAAGCACAGCCAAAAAATGAAAGTGTGAGTATGAGTGCAAAAAAGAGTGCAAATAATTTTTTCATGGGAAGCTCCTTTTGATTGACCGAATATTGCGAAAGTGTTATTCTTGTATGAGAATAACGCTTTGTAACAGGATACCACTCAGCGCTATGGATTGTCAACGGCAGGAGGATTTTGATTGGAACAGCTTCCCGCGCTACGCGAACGAAAAAATTATTTTCGCATTTTGATGCTCGCGCTTCTTTTGGCGGGCATCGCCTCTTTTTTGTTTTCGTTTACCGTTGGCTATTACGACATTTCGTGGGAGGGCATGTGGCGCGCGCTTGCGCCGGGCGCGGAGC
>CAYTKQ010000022.1:45352-50939 GCA_964438705.1 uncultured Christensenella sp.
TATTACGACATTTCGTGGGAGGGCATGTGGCGCGCGCTTGCGCCGGGCGCGGAGCTGACCCCCGAATATGTGGTGATGCTGCGTGTGCGGCTGCCGCGCATTTTGGCGGCGTTCCTCATCGGCGCGGCGCTCTCGGTTTCGGGCGGGGCGTATCAGAACATGTTCAAAAACCCGCTTGTGTCTCCGGACATCCTCGGCGTGGCAACGGGCGCGGGCCTCGGCGCTTCCATTGCGATCTATTACAACTTTTCCGCCGCCGCGACACAGCTTTTGGCATTTGGCGCGGGGTTGGTGGTTGCGTTTTTATCCTATGCGGTGAGCCGCAGGGTGAAATATGGGCAGACCGTGAGCCTCATTCTCGCGGGCACGATGTTTGGCGCGCTGTGCCTTGCGGGCACGACGATGCTCAAATATCTTGCTGATTCGAGCGACACCCTTCCGGCGATCACCTTCTGGCTGATGGGAAGCCTCGCGAAGGTAGATTTTTCCGCACTTTCCTTTTCCGTGATTCCGATGGCGATCGGCTTTGTGATGATCTTTTTGCTGCGCTGGCGCTTGAACCTGCTTTCGCTGGGGGACGAGGAGGCGCAAAGCCTGGGGGTCGATCCGCGCAGGACGCGTCTGTTTGCCATCGTCGCCGCGACGCTGCTGTGCGCATCGGCGGTGTGCCTCGGCGGGCTGATTGGCTGGGTGGGGCTGATGATCCCGCACATCGTGCGCGGGCTGGTGGGCCCGCAGTTCAAGAGAATGCTGCCCGCCTGTGTACTGCTTGGCGGGATTTTCCTGCTGCTGATGGATGATCTGGCGCGCAGCGTTTCTGTAATGGAAATTCCTTTGGGGGTGCTGACCGCTGTGATCGGCGCGCCGTTTTTCCTCGCGCTGATTATGCGAAACAGGGGGGCGCGGGACTGATATGCTGTGTGTGCGGGAGCTAAGCTGCGGATATACAAAGAAAAAGCAGACGGTGAGCGGGGTGGGCTTTGCGCTCGAGGCGGGCAGGGTGCTTGCCGTGCTCGGCCCGAACGGGAGCGGAAAAACCACGCTTTTTAAAGCGCTGCTGCGTTTTTTGCCTCTTGCGGGGGGTGATGTGACGTGGAGGGGAAAGGATGTTTCGCTTTTGTCACCTGTCGAATTTTCCCGCGTGATGGGGTATGTGCCCCAACTGCACGCGCCCGCATTTTCCTACACAGTGAGCGAGATGGCCATGATGGGCCGCGCAAGCCACATCGCGGCATTCGGCACGCCGGGGCAAAGCGACGAACGCGCGGTACGCGATGCGCTCGAGACGCTTGGAATCACGCATTTAAAGGATCGACGTTATACGGAGATATCCGGCGGGGAGCGCCGACTCGCGCTTATTGCGCGCACGCTGTGCCAGCGGCCGGAGGTCATTGTGATGGACGAGCCGAGCTCCGACCTCGATTATGCCAACCAGCAGCTTGTGCTGCACACCATACAAAAGCTGAAATATGAGGGATACGCCATCCTGCTTTCCACGCATGCGCCCGAGTATCCGTTCTCTCTGGCGGACGAGGCCCTTTTGCTGCGCAAGGGCAGGACGGTCGCGTATGGGCCGCCGGAAACGGCGCTTACCGCGCGCACGCTGAGCGAGGCGTTTGCCGTGCCCATGGATGTGGTGGAGGTGACGGACGCGAAAGGGAGCAGGCGCAAATTGTGTTTGCCGGTGTGATTTTCTGAACAAAAACAGGACAGCGCCTTAAGAGTTTATGAAGATGAGACGCGGGCGGTTGACTTGCTGTTTTGCCCTCCCTATACTGGAATCAGAAAGGAAAACATGCGGACATGGGGTTCCGCATGTGAATGGAGGTTTTACACATGGCAGAATTTAAATATTGCAGGAATTGCGGAACGCAGCTTTCGCCCGGACAGACGGTGTGCACGGGCTGCGGCGTTCCGGTGGGACAGGGACACAACCATTGCTGGAACTGCGGCAGCAAGACCGATCCGCAGGCGGTGGTGTGCGTGACATGCGGCGTGGGGCTTGTTCCGCAGAATGCACAGCCGCAGCCGCCTTACGCGGGCACGGGCCGCAAATCGAAGATCGCTGCGGGCGTGCTCGGCATTTGCCTCGGGGGGCTTGGCATCCACAACTTCTACCTCGGGTATCAATCCAAGGCTATTACACAGCTTGTACTCGGGCTTCTTGGGTTTGTGACCTTTGGCATCACATCTATCGTTTCCGGCATTTGGGGGCTTGTGGAGGGCATCCAGATTTTGACGGGCAGCATCAACACGGATGCGAACGGAACCCCGCTTGGGGATTAACACAAAATTTACATTTCTTAAAAAGCGCGCGAAATGCTGATATTCGTGCGTTTTTTGTTGTGTGTGTACTTGAAAAAACGCCCTGTTACTGGTATATTAGTATCTGTCTCTGGTGGGGACAGGAAGTTTGGAGGATAGTATGGAAAAAAACAGAGGATTTCAGATACCGCGCGTGCTTTTGCCCGCGGAAAACGTGAACCTTGTGAAATGGGCGTGCGTGGCGTGCGACCAGTTTACTTCCCAACCCGACTATTGGAAAGCCGTGGAAAAATATGTGGGTAACGCGCCCTCCACGCTGCACATCACACTGCCGGAAGTATATTTGGAAACAGAGAACGTACACGATCACATCGCCGACATGAAGGAAACGATGCACGCGTATTTAGAGGACGGCATATTGACGGAGCTTCCCGAGGGCGTGGTGCTCACGGAGCGGCATATTGGCGGCAAGGTGCGCAAGGGCATTTTGCTTGCGATGGATTTGGAGGAATACGATTACAGGATCGAAAACAAACCGTTTTTGCGGGCGACGGAGCAGACGGTGCTTTCACGCATTCCCCCGCGCGCGGAGATACGGCGGGGCGCGAGCGTGGAGCTGCCGCATATCATGCTGCTGATGGACGACGAGAGCGACAGCGTGATCGGCCCGCTGCACATGCAGAGGAACAGCCTGCCGAAGCTCTATGATTTTGAGCTGATGATGGACGGCGGACGTGTGGAGGGCTGGCTTGTCAACAATGAGAAGCTGATAGACGGCCTGCGCGCGGCAATCGAAAACCTTCCGGCACGCGACAACATGAAATTCTGCGTGGGCGACGGAAACCATTCGCTCGCGACCGCAAAGGCGATCTGGGAGGAAGCAAAGGAAACGCTTTCAGAGCAGGAGCGCGAGAATCATCCGCTGCGCTACGCGCTGTGCGAGATCATCAATTTACGCGACAAGGCCGTGGAATTTATGCCCATCCATCGCGTGCTGTTTGGCGTGAATGCGGCGGGATGCGTGCAGTATATTGTGGACCGCCTGCGCGAAAAGGGAAAGAAGGCGAAGCTGGTTTTTGGGCGGTGGCGCACGGAGATCGAGCATGACGGAACATTCCAGATTCCGTTTTTATACCACGACGGAGCGGGGCGCATCATCATTGAAAAACCCGACCATGCGCTTGCGGTGGGTGAGGTGCAGGAGATTTTTGAGGAATACATCACACAGAACCCGTCCGCGCACATCGATTATATCCACGGGGACGAGGCGTTTATGGAGCTTTCAAAGCAATATGACAACCTTGGGTTTTACTTCGAGGCGATGGACAAGGCGGCGTTTTTCGACTTGATCGTGAAATGCGGCGTGCTTCCCAAAAAGACGTTTTCGCTGGGTGAGGCGGAGGAAAAGCGGTATTACCTCGAGGGGCGGATGCTTGCGCCCTATGAATATGCGGAAGAACCGGCGGGGCCGGAAGAATAATTTGTTTGGGAGAGAGAAGATGGCGGTTAAAGTAACGAAGTTCGGCGGCAGCTCGCTTGCGTCTGCGGAACAGATTCTGAAGATGAAAGAGATCGTGGAGGCGGACGAGGCGAGAAAGTTTGTCGTGCCCTCCGCGCCGGGCAAGCGGTTTGCAGAGGATGTGAAGGTGACGGACCTGCTGTATGCCTTGCAGGACGCGGCGGAGCATTTCGAGGAGACGGACAAGATTTACGCGCAGATCGTGAAGCGGTATACGGACATTCGCGACGAGCTGGGGCTTTCGTTTGACATCGAGGCGCACATCGAGAAAATGTATGAGGACATCAAAAAGGGCGCGAATGCAGATTATGCGGCATCGCGCGGGGAATACCTCAACGGCCTGCTGATTGCCGATCTGTTGGGATACGATTTTATCGACGCGGCGGATGTGATCTTTTTTGACGAGCGGGGCGCTTATGACCCCAAAAAGACGCTTTCCGTTCTGCCGGGAGCGCTGAAGGTGCATGAACGCGCGGTGATACCGGGCTTTTACGGTACGCTGCCAAACGGGAAGATCAAGACGTTTTCGCGCGGCGGCAGCGACATCACGGGCTCCATCGTTTCACGCGCGGCGAACGCCGACCTGTATGAGAACTGGACGGATGTTTCCGGCTTTATGATGGCGGACCCGCGCATTGTGGAAAATCCGAAGAAGATCGATGTGGTGACCTACCGCGAGCTTAGAGAGCTTGCGTATATGGGCGCGACCGTGCTGCACGAGGACAGCATTTTTCCCGTGCTCGAGGCGGCGATTCCCATCAATGTGAAGAACACGAACGACCCGCAGAACAGCGGCACGATGATCATCCCCGCCATCGAGGGCAGGGACGGAGCGCCCGAGGGCATCACGGGAATTGCGGGCAAGAAAAACTTTACCGTCATCACCGTGGAAAAGGACGGAATGAACTCCGAGATCGGTTTTGGGCGCAGGCTGCTTGGCTGCCTCGAGAAGTTTGAGCTGGCGTTTGAGCACATGCCATCTTCCATCGATACCATTTCCATTGTGGTGGCGGATGTGCGCATTCGTGGGTGCGTCGAGGAGCTGATCGACGAGATTCACGCGGTGTGCAGGCCGGACAGCGTGGAGGTTTCCTCTAACATGGCAATCATTGCGACCGTCGGGCGGGGCATGATCCGTCAGGTGGGCGTTTCGGCCAAGCTGTTCAACGCGCTTGCAAAGAACAGCGTCAACGTGCGCATGATCGATCAGGGATCGAGCGAGATCAACATCATTGTGGGCGTGGAAAACGACGATTTTGAAAAGGCCGTCAAGGCGATTTACGCGGCGCTGGTGTAGAAAAAAGAGAAAAAACAGCTCATTTCGAGCTGTTTTTTTGTGCGCATTTTTAGCGGAGGCATTTGGGAGCGTGTCGGTTCTATGTCGGATTGATGGCGGGTTATGACGGGTGGTTCACAGTATAATAGGAGGTAAGAAAAGACGCGGGAAAAGACCGCAGAAAGTGAGAAAAAATGATGTTAAAACAAAGAAAAAAGACGGGCGCGTCGGTGAGCGCGGGGCAGAAGCTTTTGAATGGATTTGGGGCGAGGAGGAGCGCCGCCCTGATGGGCGGATAAAGCGACATACGAGCCTGCGCAGTGCGAGGAGAGCCAGGCGGCAGCCGCAGCGAGCCCGCAAGCAAGCCCGGAACCGCTCGAGCGCAGCGAGGAAGTGAATGGGAAAAAGTCTCAAAGAGGACGGCGTACTTGGAACAAAGACGGGGGAGGCGCTCGGGAAGCTCAAACGGTATCAGGAGGAGCTTGAAAAGCCGAGCGCGAAGACGCGGGCGATCCAGACGGAGCTGA
>CAYTKQ010000023.1:0-17595 GCA_964438705.1 uncultured Christensenella sp.
GTACATTAAAATTCAGCAAAAAATATACACGCCACAATATGTTCACATTCTATCAATTTTTCATGAATTGTGCAATAGATAAAATATATCCTGAAATTACGGGCCCGAAGGGCCTAAGCGCGCAAGATAAAAATGGCACTTATTTATTTTCAGTGAAAAAATGCAGCAGATTGGCCTCGGGCATAGGACGGGCAAACAGGAAGCCCTGCACAATGATATCCTTGCCGACGCTTCTTAGGAAATCCGCCTGCGTTTTCGATTCCACTCCTTCGGCAACCACGGTGATGCCCAATTGCTGCGCCATGTTTACGATGCTTTTGATGATGATTTTTTCCCGCTCGTCATGCATGTTTTGGGTAAAAAAGAGCTTGTCGAGCTTGATGACGTTGACGGGAAGCGTACGCAGGAAATTGAGGGACGAATACCCTGTCCCAAAGTCGTCGATCGCAATGCGAAAGCCAGCTTCGCGCAATTCATTCATACGGTGAATGATCAGCTCATCACTCTCGATGAGGGCGCTTTCCGTAAGCTCGAGTTCGATCAAATCGAGCGGGACGCCGTGCTTTTCAGAAATGATCCGCAATTGAGGGACAAGATCGTCGTTATACATGCTGAGGCGCGACAGGTTGACGGCGACGGGGACTGCGGGGCTCCCGTTGCTCATCCAGCGGCTCAGGGACGCACACACATGATCGAACACATACATATCGAGCCGGGCAATAAAACCGTTTCGCTCAAAAATGGGAATAAAAACACCTGGACTCATAAAGCCCCGCGCCGAAGATTTCCAGCGTACAAGCGCTTCGGCAGCGACCGGCTTCTGTGAATCAAGATCAAATTTCGGCTGGTAATAGATCACAAATTCTTCGTTTTTGAGCGCGGTATCCATGTCGTTTTCCAGCTCTTTTTCAAGGAGCATCTCTTGATTCATGGTGGTGTCGTAGAAGGCATAATAGGTATGCGTGTTGTTTTTCACGCTGTTTTTTGCAATCTTGCTGCGGTCGTTCATGCGGGTGATATAGGTGTCTCCCTGCGGGACCTTATAAATGCCATAGGAAAGGAGCAGGTTATAATTCCGTTTTTGAATAAAATCATAGTCGCGGATCAACTGATTCCACTTCATAATACGCCCCACGATGTCCTCATCCGAAGCATATTCGATGAGCACGTCAAAATCATCCGCGCCCGTGTGCGAATAAAACTCGTTTTTGCGCATATCGTTATGCAGCACAGATGCGATATGCTGAATCAGCAGATTGCCGTTCTGATAATCGTAGAGCTGGTTGAATATTTTAAATTTATTGATGTCAAAATTGATCAGCGCAAACGAACCGCCGGAATTCACGGCAAGGGTCTTGTGGCATTCTTCGCGGAATTTCATCCAGCTGGGGGAACCCGTCAATTCGTCCACATAGGCGATCTGCTCAAGCTTTTTGTGCGACCGTCTCTGAAAAACGACAATATAAGCGAGGAGAAGCACTACTGCGGCCACGATGGTGCCGGTGATCCATCCGGTGAGCGTCGTCAAAAAAGCGCTTTTCGAGGCAACGACAGAGGCTGGAGCCACAGACAGCACATACCAGTCGTTGAGGCCGATCGGCGCGTAGCTGATGTAGTGGAGTGCGCCGTCGCGCATATAGCGTGCAACCCCGCTTGCGCCGTTTTGCATATCCTCGCGCATCGTTTGAAACGTGTCGTCGATGTCAATAATCCCGTTTGGCAGAGATGCGAAAAGGTTGTCAAAAACAATGGAATTTGGATGGAGGGAGTGGGTGATGCTCGTCCCGTCTTTTTTCACAACATAAGAATACCCCTCACCGCTGAAGGTGGAGACAGCAATGCTGTTTTCAAAGATTTCGGTCTTGCTGGAGGCGAAGAGAACGGCCATAACGGAGCCGTCCACATAGACGGGCACAGCATATACATTGATATTCTGTGCATCGACGATGTCGGGAAATGTGTCCGACACGTTGTCTGTTCCGCCCAGGGCCTTTATAAAATAGGGGCGGCTTGAAAAATCATATTTGTAACCATCTGTGGTGAGCGCCATTCCATCGCGCGAAATGAGTCCCATGCGCTTGAAGCCATTTTGTTCGCTAACCTCCTCGAGAAGCTCCATGACCATGGCGGAATCGAGGTCCTGCGCATATTGGCTGCCGAGGACTGTCGCAAGAGAATCCAGTGTGGAAAGGTCGCCGTTCACCTGCGTTTTGATGATGACGGATTCTTGTTCCGTGACCTCTTGAAGATAGGAGGTCACCTCTTCGTCGAGCGTTTTTTTTACGGTATCCGCGTAAAACAACATCAACGATACCGCAGCCGCGGCAATCGCCAAAACGATAACGATGGAAATGATCAAAAATCTTCGTTGGTTTACCATAAATACAGTTCCTTGCCTCATAAATTATTATAACAAAGAAATAAAAAAGCGCAACGGACTTTTGAAAATAGCTTGAGACAATGACAACTGAAAAAAACAGATTCAAAGAAAACGCCTTTTGATGTACTTCCCGTAATTTAGCGGATATTTTACACAAAATATGAGATATTTTAAATGAAAAGTGGTATAATAATAGATATATGTAGAAAAAAGGAGCAATCAGTTTTAAATCTTCGAAAAACAATGTAATCGGGGTAGCAGTCAGTGGCAAAATATCTTTATCGGGCCGTGGACGCGGGCGGTCACAACATCAAAGGGACATACGAGGCTGAAACCATTCAGGAGTTCCGGGCCTTTCTAAAGGAGTCCGGCTTATTCTGTTTGTCTTACGCGGTGGAACAGGATCATTTGGGCACATCTGTGCACGGCTCCATTCCGGCGAAGGACCTTTATTTGATGTGCAGCCAGATGGGCATCATGCTGGATGCGGGGGTCGGCGTTGTGAAGGGCCTCGATGTGCTGTGCCAGCAGTCGGCAAGCAACAAGCTGCGAAATGTGCTCCTTTCTGTGATGGAGGACGTGAAGAAGGGGATATCCTTTCATCAAGCGCTTGCGAATCAGGGCGGCGCGTTTCCCTTTTACCTCATCAGCTCTGTGGAATCGGGGGAGCAGAGCGGAACGCTTGATCGTGTCATGCTCAGGATGGCGGATTATTTCGAGCGGCAGTATAAAAACAATGCAAAGGTGAGAAGCGCGCTCACATATCCCGTTCTGCTGGGGGTGCTGTGCATCGTCGTGGTGGCGCTGATGCTTACTTTCATCGTGCCGAAATTTGTCGCCATGTATCAGACTTCGGGCCAGCCGCTCCCGCCGGCGACGCAGGCGCTGCTCTCCATGAGCGATTTTCTGACGCATTACTGGTATGCCGTGCTTGCCGTCGCCGCAGGCATTGTGATCGTGATCTATCTTTTGAAAAGCGGCGCGTCGACCAAGGCGGGCTGGGATACGATGATGCTGCACTTTCCGGGCATTGGAAAAATGAAACAGACGATTTTGGCGGCTCGTTTTGCGCACACCTTTTCCATGCTCATCTCGAGCGGGCTCACCATCATCTCCGCGCTTGAAACCGTGGCGAAGGTGCTGGACAACGGGTGCATGACAAACTACATCTCAACAATGATCGAGGATGTGAAAATGGGCATGCCGTTATCGGAATCCATCAAAAAATTCGACGTGTTTCCGCCCATGTTCAAATCCATGATCGCGATCGGCGAGGAGTCCGGCGAAATCGACCTTCTGCTGCAAAAAGCGGCGGCCTATTACGACACCGAGGCGGATCGAGCCACGAAAAAGCTGGTGTCCCTCATTGAGCCGATCATGCTGGTTGTGATGGCGGTCATCATTGGGTTCATTGTGATCGCGCTCATCGTGCCGATCTACGGTATGTATCAAAATATTGCATAAGGATGGTGAAAACGGTTTGCTGTCGATCGACATTGGAAGCAGGTATCTGAAAATCATACAGGGCAACGGAGGCAGGACACTCACGACCCGCAAAGAGGTTCTGGCGGAAATGCCGGAGGGGTGTGTTTCGGATGGGCTCGTGAAGGATTATGAGCGCGTGGCGAAGATTCTGCGCAACGTACTCATCGAGGAGCATATCACCGATAAAAAAGCGGCGGTCACGCTGAGTGCGCCGGAGGTCATCGTCAAGGAAATGTCACTCCCGATCTTGAGCCCGAAGGACACGGAGCGTGTGGTGGCGAACGAGCTTGAGGATTATCTCTCGGAAGAGCGCTATGCCATCGACTATTTCACATACCCGAGCGCAGAGGGGGCAAAGGCGCTGATTTTTGGGATCGACAGAAGCGTGGTGGACTATTATGGCGAAATGCTCAGGGTCGCGGGGCTTACGCCCGTCGCGCTGGATGTGCACGCAAACGCGGTGCGCAAGCTTGTGAAATCGGCAGGGCTCATCCCGCATTCGGAAACGGAGGTGGGCATCATTGCGGATATCGGGTTCGACCTGATCAATTTCCATTTTTTTGTGGGGGGCGAACTCATCTATACGCGCTGCATGAACATGGGAATGGACATCTACGCAAAGGCGAACCTTACCCAAATGTGCGGGAAAAAAGCGGCGGAGCTTTTAGAGGACGTCAATTTCAGCACCTATGTTTCGCTGATCGGCGACGCGGTACAGCAAATGCTTCAGTTCAGTGCCACGGGGGAATATAAGGCCTTGGATGTAAAAATCTATCTTGCGGGGGGCGGTGCGCGCTTCGATGGCATCAGCGCAGCTCTGAGCGAGTATCTCAGCAGGGAAGTGGCTGTGCTGAATACAAAAATACTGATCAATGCGCTGGGTGCGCAGATCCGCGTGTGAGGTGTATGGTTTGAAGGATCTGAATTTTTTTGCAGGCATCAAAAAGCAGGAAGAAAAACAGTTGCTCGGAAAGACCATGCGCAACGGGCTAGTTTTGCTTGCGGTATGCGCTGTGTTTGTAGCCGGGATATCCATCTGGCAGGTGATGCAAAAGCACACGGCACAGGCGGCGTATGCGCAGATCGATGCGGAAATCGAACAGATGAAGACGTCGAGCGCCGACTATATGGCGCTTGACCAAAACAAGGAAAAGCTGACTGCCCTCAAAACATACAATGCCATCATCGAGACGTTCACAAAAAATCTTTCCGTCTATCCGCATGTGGATCAGGCGCTGATGGACGACATCCGTTCGCGGCTGCCCGAAGGGACGAGCATCCAGCGGTTAAGCTATTCAAACAGCGTACTTAAGATGGAATGCCGCGCGAACAATACCTCTGCGCCCGCCGATTTTGTGCGCAGTCTGCGCGAATCGGCGCGCATCGCGGATGTGAGCTACAACGGCTACAACGCCGCGCAGGGGCCTGTTGTGCCCGATGCGGAAGCAGGCACGGCTCCCATAGGGGCGATCACGTTCACCGTGAGCTGTGCGCTTGCGGGAGGAGGTGAGGCGCAATGAGGCTATCCAAACGGGAAACGGCGCTGCTCATCCTTTTGGGCGTTGTGGTGATTTTGGTGTTGGGCGCGAATTTTTTGATCATGCCGCTGAGCCGGGATGTGCAGGAGGCGCAGGCCATGCTGCTCGAGAAGAGCGATGAAGTGACCACCACGCGCACGGATGTGGAGCTTGCAGGCGTAATGGCGCAGGGATTGAAGAACGCCTATGCGCGCACGGAGGCGCTGAAAAAGCCGTATGAAAACAGCCTGAAGCAGGAGGAGGTCGATCTTTGGATCAACAACCTGCTCGCAAAAAACGGGCTTGAGGTCCAGAATCTCGACATTTCGAATATCCAGATCGCCACGGCGAATTTTGAGAGCGCGCAGATCAATGCGCTTGAGACGCTTCCCATACAGGCGGCGGCGGACGTTTTGAACGGAACGGCGGTGCCCGCAGCGCCAACGGAAGAAACGGGCGAAGCAGAACCGGCCGCAGAAGCGACGACGCAGCCGACGGACGCGGGTGCGCTGTATCAGATCAACGCGATCATCAATTGCAGGGGTTCGTTCGACAGCATCATCGCGTTTGCAAACGATCTGTACGCGAGCGGCAGGGCGCTTCGCATCACGACGCTTGAAATGCAGCAGGCGGGCGAGGATGGAATTATGCCCGGCGTGGTGATCGTTGAATTTTATGGGATACCGGCTGTGGGCGATGCGGCGCAGACCGGCACAGGAGACGCAAAATAGATATGTGGAGGAATAAACGCGGCAGCACGCTCGTCATGACGATCTGCGTCTTTGCGTTTGTTATGATCGTGGGTGTGAGCGTCATGGTGCTTGCGGCAGCCGCCAACGAGCAGGTCACGCGGCAGTTTGGGAGGCAGCGCGCCGAATATGCGGCGCAGTCGGTGCTGGATACCATTTGCGCGCAGATCGCGGACGGCACGGTAAACCCGCTAGCGGCTCCCGATCAAAAAATGGAGGGCGACGGCGAGGATGCGATTCTGGGGCAATACAGCATCGCGATCGAGCCATATGAGGCTGAGGGCTATGAAAGCACCTTTAAGGTGTCCGTCAATGCCGAAAAAAATGGATACAACTCAGGCGTTTACAGCCTGATCAAATATGAGGCGGGCGGCGGGCCGGTGGTCAACCTGCCCGCGCTGTTCGATGTGACGGCAGGTGCGGCAAACAAAAACACGTCGCTTGCGGACACACCTTCGGTGCTCGGCTATTCGAATGTGATCGGCAGCGTTTTTTTTGACAATGGCGACGACCCGACCAAAGCGGGAACGGGCGGCGGGGTAACAGAAAACGTCGACGTCATCGGGCCGCTGGAGCTGAACGCGGGCGTATTCGGAACAAAGACCGACGACCCGGACGCACGTACGCATGTGCATGCGACGGGCGACATCGTCATCACAACGGCAAAGGTGTATTCCAATGTGCGCTCGGAAGCAAATGTGACCATCGGCCCGGACGCGGCGACGCTCGTTGAAGGCGATATCTATGCCAACGGGGATGTGACGGTCACGGGCGGGGCGGTCGTCATGGGTGACATCCATGCGGGCGGGAACGTGATGATCACAGGCCGCGCAAAGGTGACGGGCACGATCTATGCCAACGGCACGCGTACAGATCCGGCGAACAACGTTTTTTCGAACGGAAATGTGACGATATCGGACGGCGCGCAGATCATCGGCGATATCCACACCAACGGAGCATTTGCGGCGGAAGGCGAAAACACAAAAATTGACGGCGACGTTTATGCCAACGGGGAAGCGACGGTGAAGGCCGCGGCCACGCTCACCAAGCTGTTGAAATCAAACCAGAACGTCACGGCGGAAGACAAAGCAACGCTCACAGATGTGGAAAGCAGGAAGGACGTAATTTTCAACGATGAGGCGACCGTGAACGGAACGGTCACGGCGAACGGAATGGCGACGCTCAAAAAAGCGACGATGCGGGATACTGTTTCCGTTGTGGGTAAGATAAACGTTGCGGGCACGATTTTTCGGGCAAAGGTCGCGGGCGGAAGGGTGTCTGTGATTTCAGAAACGGAGATCGATATCACAGACCTCAGCGCGCGGGACAACCAGAACCAGATCAACCCCGACTTTCATGCACCTGTCATCAAAGTGGATGGCGCGTCGCTGGCCTACTGCAATTTTTACGCGGCGGGAAAGAACGGGACGGCAGGAACGATCACCATAAGCAATTCCAATGGGATCATGAGTGAGTTTTACGCAAACGGCGATATCGTGTTCAACGACTGCAACATAAAGAACGATTGGGATGGAATGCGGGGCATCAGGGCGATCGCCAAGGGAACGCTGACGCTCGACAATTCGCGGATGACAGACCCGTATACATATGAGCCGGTTTACCTTGCGGCGGGAACGGCGCTCAACATCAATAACTCGTATGTGAGGGGAACGCTGGAAAGCAACGGCGACATCGTTTTGAATAGTGCGGGCGAGCCGAAAACGCAGCTCATGTATTCGTCGATCGCAACGGCAAAGCGTTTTGTAATGAATGGAAACGCTTATACGGAAGGATATACGCGGCTTCAGTGTGCGGCGATGGAGCTGCATGGCACGTCAGCCGTGGGCGGGCATGTGCTAACTTTATCTATTTTTGGCACGGATGCCGGCATGCAGGGCTTCACATCAGATACCACAGGTTCTGCCGAGCTGGGGACGATCAACGTCAATGGAACGGTCAACATTATGAATGGAAATTTTTCCGTGCGGGAGCTGACGGCGAAACAGGGCGGCAGCTTTCAAAATACGACTGTGCGCGGCCCGGTGACACTGGGTGCCGCGCCGAGCATTACGGGCAGCAGCGTGAGCTATACGGTCGTTGATCCGGCGACGCTTCCGACGGCCCCGTCCTTTGACGGCGTTTCCATCAATGCGCTGTCCCCAAAGACTGTGAAGCCCGTGGAGGCGATTGTGCCCGGCTATGACGAAATGCCGCTCGTCGATTTGCAGCTTCAAAAGAAATACGAAACGCTGCCGACGGTGAGTATTCCCGCCTTCGCGCTTTCACAAATCGAGGAGAACGGCGTGACGGTACATTTTGATCCGGGTAAGGATGACCCGGCCATTTTGGACGGGGATGAATATACGATCAAAACCAACTGCACCCTGCAACTCGGGGACGGGTGGAAATCGTGGGGCAAAAAGATCGTGCTCGACGCGACAGACGCGGACCTGTATATTAGGTTAAAGCCGCAGGAGAAAACGGACGCGTTCACCCTTCCAAACGGCGTGAGCCTGCTTGCGAAGGGGGAGCACAACGTCTATGTGTTTTTGGATGAGGGAACGGGGACGCTGGACCATACGAACTTTGAAATGAACACCAACTGCTATGTGGGGCGCTATGAGCTTTATGATCAGGCTGTGCCCGCACCGGATACGCTTACGCCCAACCTGTTCATTTTTTCAAACGCAAAGGGCGTGCGTGTGCACGATATGGGGCAATACAACAGCATCTACGCGTTCATCTACGCGCCATATGGCGAGGTCAAGCTGTCGGGCGCGGCCATGTTGCCTTATGGCATGAAGCTGTGCGGCAGCGCGGTCGCCTCGCGCATTCAGATGGGCGGAAGCAATCAGAATTATGTGCAATATGTTCCCAACGGATCGATCGGCGGCGGTGGCGTCAGCGGATGGACGAGGATCGGGACCTACTATATTCCGGACGAGGGCTGAATATGGATCTGAAATCGAAAAAAGGAATGACGCTTGTGGAAATGATCGTGAGCATCGGCCTCATCGCGCTGATCGCGATGGCGCTGCTCGGGATATTGCTCCCCACCATCGCGCTGGAGAAAAATTCCAGAAAAACGAACGTTGAGACCTATGAGATTTCCGGCGAACTGAGCCGCGCGATCTTCGATGTGCAAAACGACGGCGAGATCGCGGACCCCGCCTTTGTGGAGGAGCAGCGGCATGAGCTCAAGTATACGCTCAACGGGAACAAGTATTCCTGTGACGGCACGCTGATCCGCACCCAAAAGCCGGGGGAGCAGCTTGAGCTGTATGCGTTTGCTCCGGTGCCGTATGCGGGGGAATGAGCGTATGAAGCAGGCCCTGAAATCAAAAAAGGCGTTCACATTGGTGGAGCTCGTCGTGGTGATGGCGCTGATGGGCATCATTGGGCTTGCGGTTGCGCTCATCTTCCTGTCGGCGAATAATACGACTGTGATGCTTGCAGAGCAGACAGACATCAATATAAAGACCAACTACGTCATGCAGACGCTGCAAACCCAGCTGCGCTTTGCGGAGGACCTCGTGATCGGCGAGCCTGCGGACGCGGGGACAGACGCAAATAAGCGATACCTATACAGCGAGGAGGGAAAAATCTATATCCGCGAAGGAAAGGACCCGGCGAGAAATTTGTTTGACGAGGGTTTTTATGGGGGATATAACATCGGCATGGAGCTGCGCGCCGTGGGAAAAAATAATAATGTGGTGCTGCTCAGCGTCAAAACGGAATCGAAAAATGATCCGCAGGTGGCCTACAGCCTTGAAACGGAGCTGCGCGCGCTCAACACGATCAACGTGGAGGGCACGCAGGGCAGCATGGCGGCCTACATATGGTCCATGCCCTAAAAACCGAGCAGCGAAGCATACCAGCCGATGAGCGCGTCGCCGAACAGTGCCGCGCAGAGGATGCCCGCGCTTAAGGCGGGTACAAACGGAATCGAGTCCTTTCTTCCCTTCCGGCGGGCGATCATCAGTGCCGCGCCGATCACGCCGCCGATCACTACGCCGGCGAACAGCGCGAACAGGGAGAGCCTCCAGCCGAGCACAAGGCCTGCGGCGGCCATGAGCTTCACGTCGCCCATGCCTATGCCGTTGCCGTGGGACAGCAGCACGATCAGCAAAAGCGGCCCCGCGCCGCACAGCGCGCCGAGCAGGCGCTCCCACCAAAGCAGGCCGGGTAAAAAAAAGCAGGCAATGCCGATCATGAGGATCGCGATGCTTGCCCCGTCGGGAATTTCGAAGGTACGGATGTCGATGCCGGAAGCAACGATAAGCACGCAAACGAGCGCCCACATGACAAGTGTCATGGGATGCAGGGAAAAGCGGGCAAAGCTCAAGACAAACAGCCCGCCGCTCAGAAGCTCGACGAGAGGATACTGAACGCTGATCTTCTCCTTGCAATCGCGGCATTTTCCGCGCAAAAGTAGATAGCTCAGCACGGGAACGAGATCAACGGGCCGCAGGCAGTGGCCGCACTGAGGGCAATAAGACCGTCCAGCGACGACAGACTGGCCGACGGGCATCCGGCAGATGCAGACATTGAGAAAACTGCCGATCACCAGCCCGAGCACGAGCGCAAACGGCCAGAAATATGAAAACGCAAGCATAACGCACACTCCTTTAACGCTATTATTATAGGGAAAAGGACGGCGCAATACAATAGCCAAGAAAGGACAGCCTTAGAAATGGAACGAAAGAATATCCAGATCGGTCAGCTGCTGCTGAATGAAAACCTGATCACAGCCGGGCAGCTTGAAGCGGCGCTTGCCATCCAAAAGAGCACGGGCAGGCTTCTGGGAGACATCCTGATCGAGGAAGGATTCGTCACGGAGCTCGAATTTACAAAAACGCTTGCCAAGCGTCTGAAAACCACGTTTGTCGATCTCGCGGGGGTTCCCGTGGATTCTGGCGCGGTACACATGATCCCGGAGGAATTTGCGCGGAAAAACGATGTGATCGGCATCGATAAGAAGAACGGCACGCTCATTATGGCGATGACCAATCCGATGAATTTCCGCGTGATCGAGGATGTAAAGCTGGATACGGGAATGGAGGTAGTTCCCGTGGTCGCCACGCCGAGCAGCATTCGCGGAGCGATCGACAAATATTATGTCAACCGTACCGCGCATGAGGCGGCGATGGACGTGAACAAGGAGTTCAGCGCCTCGCTGACGCATGAAATATCGGACATCGACGCGGTGATGGATGAACGCGTAGACAGCGCGCCCGTGGTGCGGCTCGTCAATTCCATCATCGATCAGGCGGTCAAGCTCAACGCAAGCGATATCCACATCGAGCCCGCGCGGGATGAAACGCGCATCCGCATGAGGATCGACGGGAATTTGCAGGAGGTGCTGACCTTGAGCGCGGGGGCGCACGCCTCCATCGTGACGCGCATCAAGATCATGTCGGGCATGGACATTGCCGAGCGCCGCATCCCGCTCGACGGGCGGTGTGAGGTGGAGGCCGGCGGCGAAAGCATGGATATGCGTATTTCCACGCTTCCCACGGTGTATGGCGAGAAGGCGGTGCTTCGCCTGCTCAACAACAACTTCATCAAAACACAGGCGACCACGCGCATGCTGGGCATGAGCCCGCAAAATCTGCGCATGTTTGAACGGCTGCTGAAGGTGCCGCACGGGGTGATCCTGGTAACAGGCCCAACGGGAAGCGGTAAAACAACGACGCTTTACGCGATGATCGGCGAGATCATGACGCCGCAGGTGAACGTCATCACCATCGAAGACCCGGTGGAATTCAAGATCGACGGGGCAAACCAGATGCAGATCAACAACAGGGCAGGGCTCACGTTCGCAAGCGGCCTGCGCTCCATTTTGCGGCAGGACCCAGATGTCATCATGGTCGGCGAAATTCGCGACAACGAAACGGCGCAGATCGGCATCCGCGCGGCCATCACAGGGCATCTGGTGCTCTCCACGCTGCATACGAACGACGCGGCCTCAACCGTGACGCGCCTTATTGATATGGGCACCGAGCCCTACCTCACTGCGTCGGCGTTATCGGGGGTCATCGCGCAGAGGCTGGTGCGCAGGATCTGTCCCTCGTGCAAGGCATCCTATGAATCCACCCCCGCAGAAGATATGATGCTGGGGCTTTCACAGAGTACCACGCTCTATAAAGGCACGGGCTGCCCGCGCTGCAACTTCACGGGGTACCTCGGCAGAAAGGCCATCCACGAGATTTTGCTGGTGGACGAGGGTATGCAGGAACTCATCGCCTCCGGTGCGAACAGCCAGAGGATCGCGGAATACGCGCGGGAGCACGGCACAGTGATGCTCAAGGACGATATGCTGCAAAACGTGCTCGCGGGGGAATCCACGGTGGAAGAATATATCAAAGCGGTTTACACAGTTTAGAAAGGAACGGCTATGGCGGCAATCGACGAACTGATCGCGCGGGCGATCGAAACGGGGGCGTCCGACCTCCACATCACAACGGGAAAAGCGCCGGTGCTGCGCATCGACGGGCGGCTCATTGAGCTTGGCGAATACGGCCCGCTGGACGCACGGGCAACGGAGGCGCTGGTTATGCCCATCGTGCCCGAAGAAAAGCGCGCCTCCCTGATTGGCACGGGCGATACGGATTTTGCATACGCCGTGCACGGGGTAAGGCTGCGCGTCAACATCTTTCGCCAGCGTGGCGGCTATGCGGCGGCGCTGCGTTTGCTCGCGGGGCGAATCCACACCATCGACGAGCTGCGGCTTCCGCCCATATTGAAGCGGCTGGCGGAACTCCCGAGGGGGCTTGTGCTGGTGACAGGCCCGACGGGCAGCGGAAAATCGACCACGCTTGCGGCGATGATCGATTACATCAACGCAAGCAGGAGCTGCCATATCATCACCGTGGAAGACCCGATCGAATATGTGCATACGCATAAAAAAAGCGTGGTGAACCAGCGCGAGGTGCCGGAGGATACCGCGAGCTTTTCGTCCGCGCTGCGCGCGTCGCTGCGCGAGGACCCGGACATCCTGCTGGTCGGCGAGATGCGCGATCTGGACACGATCTCTGCGGCGATCACGGCGGCGGAAACGGGCCATTTGGTGTTTTCCACCCTGCACACAAAAGGCGCAGCCAACACCATCAACAGGATCATCGACGTGTTTCCGGCGGGGCAGCAGGCGCAGATTCGCGCACAGCTTGCCGAAAGCCTGCAAGGGGTGATCACGCAGCAGCTTTTGCCGCTTGCGGCAGGGCGCGGACGTATCGCGGCGCTCGAGATCATGACACGCACGGACGCCATCGCCAACCTGATCCGTGAGGGCAAGATATTTCAAATCGACAATGCGCTCCAAACGGGGCGGCAGCAGGGCATGCAAACCATGGATATGGCACTCGGGGAGCTCGTTCGTGCGCGCGTGGTAGCGCCCGAGGAGGCAGCCGCGCGGTGCGTGAATGCGCAGGAATTGGGACGGTATCTATAAAACGCCGAATTGCTTGGCAAACCCATGTCTAAGAGGTATAATGATACTATATTAAAATGAGCAGGAAAATATAGGCATCACACAATGAGGAGGAAAAGATCATGTTTTATAAAGCGATGCTGAAAAGAGAAGAAGACCGGAAAAAAAATAAAAGAGCGTTCACGCTGATTGAACTCATTATCGTTATCGCAATCATTGGCATTTTAATTGCCATACTGGTGCCGTCTATGCTTGGCTTTTTAAATGAGGCCAAAAGGACCACTGCCCTCGCGAATGCGCGCACGATGTACAGCACGTCTGCCGCGGCGGTCACGTTCGAGATGACCACGAGCACAGCCGCTACCGTCACAATCGCTGGCGCTGCAAACAAAACGTACGAATTGTTTACGGGCAAGAAGCTTACGGACGCCGGAACCGCAACCGCAGAGTTGGAAAAACTTGGATATAAGATCACTTGGGCACCCAATAATTCCGACTCGGTGACTGGCGTAGCGAAAGTCACGTATACAGACCCGAAAGATACGAGCGTTACAGCGGAATATCCGCAGCCGTAAGTTGGCAACCTAAAATACAATCAAACAAAAAAGGCGTTGAAAAACGTCTTTTTTGTTTTTCTTAAATCGTTCAAAGATAGTTCCCCTCAAACACAACAACGGCAAAATCCTTGCTGAAACAGTCGCGATTGACAAAAATTCAAAAAATTAATAAAACGGATTGAGACAATTGGCAAAAAGCTGTATACCCCTCATACTTTTTTGCTGTAAAAAGTCGGATTTACAATTGATTTTATCGTGTTAAAATGGCTATATATAAATCATTTTTGCGCTTGTGTTCCATGTTTTCAAAATGCGCACAGGTTCTTTGCGGCAAGAAATATCAACGTGCCACTTGTTCATGGTCTGAACCTTGGATGCGGTGATGTAAACGTTGAGGCACATGCAATATTTGTTCCATTGATGCCAAATTTTGTGACTGGTCCTGTGACTGGAAAAGGATAACATGAATATATGGGAAGGTCAAAAATGATGATGTGTATGCAGACTGACAAGACGGAATCAACATATGGAGGTGGAAGAAATGAAAAATTTGGGAAAGAAGAGAAGAGCGGCAAAGCGAGCGGTCAAAAAAACGATCGCTTTGGTTCTTGCGCTGATGATCGTGCTGTCTGTTTTTCAGATGGTGACATTCGCACAGGAAGTGCCGAACGTTGATGGCAAAGGAGGAAACGAGCAGTTCACGGGTCAAAACAGCGAGGATGAGAAGAAGTCCACACCCGATGATCAGTCGGAGCTGCCCAGCCATGAAGTGACCTTCGTGGTGGACACGCAAACATCGACGATTTCGGTGCAGGAGGGGAAAATGCTCTTACAGGAGCAGATTCCCGCAGTCGAAAATCTTGAAAAATGGCAGGACGGGCAAGGCAACGCATATTCGTCCGACGCGTTGCTCGCTCTGGCGATCACAGAGAAACTGACGCTCACGGCAGTCATGCTGCCTGCACCGCCTGACGATGAAACCTCGACAGGCGATGGCGGGTCTGTTACGAACGGCAATGCCAATGAAACCTCGACAGGCGATGGCAGGTCTACTACGAATGGCAAGAATTCCGGTGAACCGTTCTCAGACAACGGGGCGGCGGAAACCTGGACGGTAACCTTTGTCGCGGAGGAAAGCGCGCCGAGACCTGTTTTGGTCACCAAGGGAGGAACGATCCCGGAGGCAGAGGCGATCGCGCCCACATTGCCGAAGGGCATGGTATCCTTCCGGGGATGGTATGCAGACGGGGCAGAGGAGCCCTTTGATTTCAGTGCGGCCATTGAAGGAGATATGGTGCTGACGGCAAAATTCTCGGCAACATATCTGGTGCAGTTTGCGGCTCCGGTAGACGGCGAAGAACGCGTAGTCTATTCAAAGGAATACAAAAAAGGTGAAGCCGTATATCCGATGCCGGATAAAAGCTGGACGCCGCCCGCCGGCGCCTATGTAAAGTTTTGGTATGAAAAGAGCGAAGGCGAGGAAGCGCAATTTTCATTCGGTGTGAGGACCGCTGAGAAGGACATGGTCTTAAAGCCGGTCCTCGGCAATGATTATACAGTCGTGTTCATTTCAGAGGGAACGCAGGTGCAGCCCGCCGTTGTGGTATATGAGGGCAAGGTGCTGCGGCCCGCAAACCCGACACGCACGGGATATACATTCAAGCACTGGTCGCTTGAAGCGGGCGGCGCTCCATACAATTTTGATGCTCCTGTGACGCAGGACTTGACGCTCTATGCCGTGTGGACGCCCGGGGATACGGAATACACGCTCGTCTATTGGCTGGAAAAGCCGAATATGGGCGCAGACGAGGTCACAGACGATTCGGCAAACTTTGCATTCTATCAATCGGTTGCGAAGCAAAAGGGAACGTCCGGAGAAAAGGTCAATTTCACAGAAGCGTCAAAGCTTCAAACGATACCGTCGGCTTACTACAGCCATACGGTGTCGCCGGCATTGCTTGGAAACGGCACCTCGGTGGTGAACGTGTATTTCAAGAGGACAGTGTATACCTATAATTTCGATTTGAAACCGAGCAGCAGCAGCAGTACCAAGCGTGTTTATGCCCAGATGGACGTCAATGGGCAGTCGTATAGGCAGGGCGTGGATACGGAAACGGGTGCAAATCTCAATCAGCGCTATCAGTTGAAGGCAAAGCTGGGGCAGGATGTGGCAAACACCTTCCCTTCCCCCGGAAGCTCGAATATGATACAAATGGTAAGAACGCAGAGCGGGGGAAAGTGGGGCGCGACAGCGACATCCTCGGAGAAATTCACTGGTTGGAACCGGAGTAGGGGTGCGACTTCAGAAGACAGCGAGTGGGTTACCAAACGACTGACCGTTACGAAGGATATGATCCCCATAACGGGAACGATGCTGACGCTCACAGCCAACTGGATGAGCGCTGCGGATAAAATGACAGCAGAATATTACTTCGAGCGTCTGCCCGAGGAAACGGGCGGTATCAAGTATGGCAAGAAGTACTACCTCAAGAGTGACGAATATTCGCAAATCTACTATTCGAACTCGGGGTTGTCCGCAAAAAAGATCGATGGGATGACGGAAAAAGGAACAGAAAGCATAACGGAAGGCTTTTGGGGGTGGAATGTGGTCGGAACGCGGTTATACTATGATCGCAACAGATCGACGCTGAGCTTCGACCCGATGGGCGGCTCGAAGGTGCCGGATATATCGAACCTTATGTATGGGCAGAGCTTGAAGGACAAAAAACCCGCAGACCCGACGCGGGCCGGCTTCACCTTCAAGGGCTGGTATTTGGACGCGGAATGCAGCGCGGGGCGTGAGTTCGATTTTTCGACTGCGACGATGCCCGGTTCAAACCTCGGCCTGTTCCCCAAGTGGGAATCCACAGACCATACGGTGACCTTCTATGACGATCTTCCGGGCAAGGAAGTAAAAATAGGCGATCAGGGCGTCGCGGATCTTCAATACGCAAAGGAGCCCGCGGACTACATCAAGGGCGAAACCTCCGTCACGGGCAAAGGCGTTTTTGACGGATGGATCTATTACGTCAATGGAAAGGCGCGCCCCTTCTCGTTCGAGATGCCCATCGCGGAAGACTATAAGGTCTACGCAACGTGGCGCACCTCCGGCCTGACGATCACCTATGACGCAGGCGCGGGCACGGGAGAGGTGAAGGACGACAAAACCTATGAGTTGAATACGGCGACGCGTGTACTGCCGGGCGACGGCATCACGCCGCCTGATGATCAGTATTTCTACGCGTGGAAGGGCGACGACGGGAAGCTCTATTATCCCTACAGCATCGTCTCTTTCACCAAGGGCAACATCAAAATGACGGCGCAGTACGGATCAAAGGATACCATGACCACGCTGACCTTCATGGCCAATCTGGAAGGCGCGCAATCGGCAGACGGCAAGACGCAGATCGTGTGGAACGTGCCGAAGAACAGTACGGTAACGCTGCCGGGCAAAGAGATGTTCGCGCACGACAGCAAG
>CAYTKQ010000023.1:17695-49654 GCA_964438705.1 uncultured Christensenella sp.
GTTGTGCCGAATGTAAAACACGGCACGCTGTGGAAAGACGCGGTCGGTACGGCGCCGGGAACAAAAGCGGCAGAAGGCTGGTATTTTGCGGGCTATACTCCCGCGCTCCCCGATGGGGAAACACCCGTTACACAGGCAGCGACCTATACGGCGGTCTTTAAGCAGCAGACCGAGATCCGCATCAAGGGGGTGGACGCCACAAAGGAATATGACGGGAAACCGCTGACAAGCATCGGCGGCTCGGTGGTCTCAGAAGGCAAACTGAAGGCTGGAGACGTGCTGAAAGTCCTCAGCATGACGGCAACGAGCACCGTAACGAACGTCACGGGGACAAGTCCGGTACCCAATGTAATCAATGAATTTAGGATCATGCGCAACGGTACGGATGACGTGACGGAAGAATACAATGTAACGGCGAAGGATCCGGGCAACCTCGTGGTCACGCCGAGAAAGGCGACCATCAAGGTCAATGACAACATCACAAAGAAGGCGGGCGAAGGCGATCCGAGCTTTGGCTATCAGGCGGAGCGCTTCCTTGCGGGCGACGCGCCGGCGGTGAAGTTGGAGCGCCTAAATCGGGGCGAAACGGCAGGGGATTATCCGATCACCTTCAAGACAGAGCCCCAGATCGAAAACTATGAGATCACGTACACGCCCGGGAAGCTTATAATTGAACGGAATGAGAAACTGATATTCAATGTCGTGGGCAACAGCCTGAAGAATGCTTACACGGGCAAAGAGCAGAAGGTTGAGGGCGCGACGGTCAACGACGGCGCAGCGCTGCCCGAGGGATTCACCGTAAAAGTAAAAGCAAGCGGGGCAAGGGGCACGAACGCGACTGTGCCAGCAAGCATTCCGAACGCCATTGAAGATGTTGAAATCAAATACAATGGCCAGCTGCTCAAGGAAAGTGATGTGACGGTCAACAAGACGGACGGCGCGCTGACCATCGAAAAGGCAAACGCGACCATCACAGCGAACAACAAGACCATGAATTACGGAAAGATCGATAAGAACATGTTCAATTATTCGGAAGAAGGCTTCGTAAATGACGAAACGGCGCAGAGCATCGGCTTGTTCGTGGCGCTGGGCACGGATGCCACGAACACATCGCCTGTGGGGAAAGGCTACAAAACTTTGGTCAGCGGAGCGCCTTCGACGGCCAATTATAATATTGAATACAAAGCGGGAGAACTCGAGATCATCGCGAGCGATGCGCTGGGTGTGAACGCGACTCCTTATGCGGGAACGTATGACGGAGCGGCGCACGACGCGCTGACCGATGTGAGCACCACGGTTGCGAATGCGGATATCACCTACAGCGTGGATGGCGGGCAGCCGCAGACGACGATGCCCAAACTTAAGAATGCGGGTACTTATCAGGTGACGGTAACCGCTTCGAAGGACAACCATAAGCCTGTGCAGACGACGAAAACTGTGACCATCGGCGTGGCAAAAGCCAGCGTGAGCGCGGGGGCGTATTATAAGTTTGTCGGCACCAACGATCCCGCGTTCGTGCCCGAGATCAAAGGCTTCTTCGGTACAGACGCTCCGGCAGTGCAGCTTGAACGCACAGGAGACGATGAAATGCCCGGAGGCCCTTACCCGGTCACGATTATGGACAAGTCGCACACCGATGCAAACTACGACATCACATGGAACGACGGGGGTCTCACCATCACTGATTATAATCCGGCGCTCAGCTATACGGTGACGGGAAACAGCGCAAGCGCGGTCTATGACGGCACAGAACACCGGGCGGCGGGTTACACGGTGACCGGCGGAACGGCGGACGAAGGCGGCCCCGTAGCAACCGCTCTGATGGCGAACTTAGCGAATGGCAGCACACCTGTCGTGACAGCGCAAACGACGGATCCGGCGAGCATAGGCGTGATAAACGGTGCCGCGAATGAAGTGTCCAACGTGCAGGTGATGTTCAAAGGTGCGAACATCGGGGAATACGCAAAGATTAAGGTACAGAACGGGACGCTCACGGTGACTCCGCGCGCTGCAAGCGTGACGGCGGTTTCCACAGGAAAAACCTATGGCGGCACAGAGGCGGCACTGGGAGCGACGTATCAGAACTTTCTCAACGGCGATGCGCCGCAGCCGGGCGCAGACTTCTCGCTCGAACGTGATGGGGGCGAAGCAGTGGGGCAATACGGCATCGGCTTTATCACAACGATGGTGGAAGAAAATCCGAACTACAAGATCAACTGGATTCCGGGCAACTACACCATTTCGCCAAAGACGGCGACGCTGACTGTGGGCAGCTACACCAAGCTTACCACCGAGGCGGACCCGGCGTTCGCGGCGACAGCGAGCGGCCTGGTAGGCACGGATGCGCTCAGCTATACGTTCAACCGGCAGACGGGCGACACGGCAGGAACCTACGCGATCAGCGCGACACTGAATGCGGCGGATGTAACGAACAAAAACTATGCGGTCACGGTTACACCGGGCACGCTGACCATCAACGACCCGACGGTCGTTCCGGCAGCGGCAGTGGCAGCGCCCCCGGCAGCACCGGCGGCTCCAGCCGCACCGGCAGCCCCCGCAGTCACGATCCCGGACAATCAGACGCCGCAGGCGGCCGCAACGACGCCGCCGACGGAACAGACGCCGGAAGCAGAGTCGATCACGAACAATGAAACGCCTCTGGCGTCATCGACGGGCGCATGGGCGCTCATCAACCTGCTGCTCACCATCTTGACGGGCGTCATCATGCTGGCCCTGCTGATTACCTACTTTGTCGGCAGAAAGAAAGAAAATGACCAGCCCGCAAACGCAAGAGCGCGCGAGGATTCCAGAACGCTCAAGCGCAGAGGCATCATGCGGCTGCTGAGCATTGTTGCAGCTGTGGGCGCGGTGGTAGCCTTCATCCTGACGGAGAATATGAGCCTGCCTATGGTGATCACAGACCAGTGGACGGTCCTTATGGCGATCATTGCGGTAGTGCAGGTGGTGGTGGCGTTCTTCTCCAAAAAGAAGAAGACTGACAAGGACGAAGACAAAAAATCGAACACAGTCGCACAGGGCGCATAAATAAACAACGCCTTGCGGCAAAGAAACAAAAAACAGGCTTCCGGTTCATTGAATCGGAAGCCTGTTTTGATGGGAAAAATATCAGAACCATTTGTGTTTTTTGAAAAACAATATACCAAAAACCACCACGAGGATGCTCAGAATGATCACGATGGGGTAAGCGGCAGCGATGCCGTATTCCGGCATTTTCAGATTCATGCCATACCAGCCGACGAGAAGCGTCAGCGGCATAAAAATAATCGTGACGACCGTCAGAATCTTCATAATGTTGTTCATACGAATATCAACCTCCGCCTGATAGGCCTCGCGGATTTCAGAAACGTATTCACGCAGGGTCTTTGCCTTGTCGTATAGCCGCTGTGTTTTTCCGTGGATGATATCCAAAAATCGTACAGAACGACTGCTGAACACATGCTTTTCGTTTGTACCCACATACTCAAGCACATTGAGCAGTTCTTCATAATAGCGCATGACCACCATGAGGCGTTTGCGCTCATGGATGATCTCGCGGGTGAAATTTTCCTGTTTGTCTGTAAGGACGCGGTCCTCAAGGTCGCCGATGCGTTCCTCGATCTCGTCGAGCGCGACAAGATCATCCTTCAAAAGATATTCAAAAAATGCGCACAGAAGCCGGCCTGTACCCGCGTTGCCATTGTTGCTGTGCGCGTAGCGGTCGAGCATAGAGGCGATGCTCCCACATTCCTCGCACACGATATAAATATTGATGCCGTGGATAAAGAGGTACGACGATGGACCCTTTCCCAGTTCGCGGAAGGAGTGGAACATGGGCAGGCACAGCAAATCAAAGTCCTCGTGGCCCTCGAACCGAACAGATGCGTTTTCAAAGATGCCGCGCATCAGTTCGCGCGGAACAAAGGACGAAAGTGCGTCCGGCGCTTCCGCAATGTTCAGTACGGCGATATGCGCGTCGCCGTCATTTTCTGCTTTTTCGACGGGGGACATCACGCCCCCGCGGATTTGGTATAACATTTTGATCCCTCGCTTCGCGTTCATTATACACCCGCACAAAATGAAATGCAAAACCCGTCTATCCATGCTATAATAATAAAAAAAGATCATCACGGGAGTTTGAGATTCATGACGAAATTGTGGGGCGGAAGGTTTGAAGGCAGTACAGACACGTTTGCGGAGGGGTTTCAGTCCTCCATCGGCTTTGATTGCCGCATGTATCGCGAGGACATCGCCGGCAGCATCGCGCACGCGCACATGCTCGGGAAGCAGGGCATCATCCCGCGTGAGGACGCGGATAAAATCGTGGAGGGGCTGCAATCTATTCTTGCCGATATCGACGAGGGACGCGTGGCGTTTTCCGTGCACGACGAGGACATCCACATGAACGTGGAACGCCTGCTCATTGAGCGCATCGGAGATACGGGAAAGCGTCTGCACACAGGCCGCAGCCGCAACGATCAGGTGGCGACGGATTTCCGGCTGTATATGAAGCGCATGGCGGACGAGACGGTAGCACGCTTAACGGCGCTGTGCGGTACGCTTGTGGATATCGCCGAGGAAAATACGGAAACGATCATGACGGCGTATACGCACCTGCAAAAAGCGCAGCCCACGACGCTCGGGCACTACCTGATGGCATATTTTGAAATGTTTTACCGTGACATCACGCGGTTTTTGGATTGCAAAAAGCGCACGGACATTCTGCCCTTAGGCGCGGGGGCGCTGTGCGCGACCACTTACCCCATCGACAGGGAGGCGGTCGCGGCAGAGCTGGGCATGGCGGGCATCACGCGCAACAGCCTCGATTCCGTATCGGATCGTGATTTTGCGATCGAATACCTTGCGGCAGCCTCGATGTGCATGATGCACCTTTCGCGCCTGTGCGAGGAAATCATTTTGTTTTCCACGAACGAATACGGTACGCTCAAGCTTTCGGACGCATATTCCACAGGCTCGAGTATCATGCCGCAAAAGAAAAACCCTGACATGGCAGAGCTGATCCGCGGGAAGACGGGCCGGGTGTACGGCGATCTGACGACGCTGCTAACGGTCATGAAGGGGCTGCCCCTTGCATATAACAAGGACATGCAGGAGGATAAGGAGTGCGCTTTTGACGCGGCGGATACGCTTTTGGCGTGTTTGCGTGTGATGGACGGCATGCTGAAAACGGCGGAGTGGCGCAAAGACGCGCTGCGCGCGAGCGCTGGCCTTGGTTTTACCAACGCGACGGACGCGGCAGATTATTTTGTGAAGCGCGGTATGCCGTTTCGCGATGCGCATTCGGTGGTGGGGCATCTCGTGCTCTATTGTGAACAGCACAAAAAAGCGATCGACGAACTGACGCTCGAGGAGATTAGGCAATATGCACCCGACGCGCAGGAAGATATTTTTGACGCGGTGCGTTTGGAGACATGCGTCAATACGCGCAGTGTGCCCGGCGGGCCCGCGCCCGAAATGGTCAGAGAACACATCCGGCAGGCGAAGATGCTGCTGGGAGAACTATGAAAAGAGGAAAAAGAATATGAGCTTAAAAAGGGTGGGAGTGATTTTGCTTGCGGGGGTGCTTTGTGCGGCTCTTTTTGTAGGCTGTGCGACGCAGCCCGAGCCCGAGCCATCTGTGGCGCCATCCAGCACGCCGGTCGCTACGCCGACGCCAAAACCCACACCCACGCCCGAACCAACGCCCGAGCCGCTTAAGGAGCTTGCGGAGGGCGCGCAGGGGCCGGAGGTCACAAAGCTGCAAGAGGCATTGATGGAACTCAATTATCTGGTGCAGGATCAGGCGACGGATTATTATGGCTCGGCGACACGCTCGGCTGTCCGGGCATTTCAGAATCAAAATGAACTGCAAAGCGACGGCATTGCGGGAATCAAGACGCAGGAGCTGCTGTATTCGGGGACTGCAAAGGCATGCGATCCGTTTTCCAAGCTCGCGCCCAGCGTCAACATGAGCTTTGAGGAACTGGTGATGAGCGACGACGGTACGCGGGACAAATACCCCGAGGGATATCCGGCGGTCGGCACCTATAAGGTCATCGTAGATATCGAGCATCAGGTGACGATGGTGTATGCAAAAGACGAGGACGGGGAATACACGGTACCCGTGCGCTACATGCTCTGCTCGACGGGCAAGGACGACTGCACGCCCAAGGGTACGTTCAAGATGGACAACTACCGCGTACGGTTCAGCCAGTTTGTGCGGGACAAAACATACGGGCAATACTGGACGCAGATACGCGGGGCGATCTATTTCCACACCATCCTCTATGAAAACTTCGACACGTCCACCTATATTGAGGAGGTGTGGGAACGGTTTGGAAAAGCGGATTCGCACGGCTGTATCCGCATGACCGTGCCTGACGCGAAGTGGATGTGGTTCAACATCCCGCCGGGCACGACGTGCGTGGTGCGCGACGGTGACCCGGACGACGAGGAAACGGCGGCGATCCGCAAGCAGCTCGTGCTGCCGGCGGCACCCGAAACGCGGCCGGATATCGAGCCGGGCTCGATTCCGAGCACGGACAACTGGCGCATCGAAGATGTGCCGCACGACATTCCGTTCGTGCAGGGCTCGCAAAATTAAGCAAACAAAAAAGCAGCACCTTCGCTGCTTTTTTCATGCGATTTTGCCCAGCGGGTCGGCGGGGCGTTGTACATCCGCACGCCAGCCGGGAATTTGCATCCCGCTAACCCAACCCCGCTGCGCGGTGTTAAAGCGCGCGGGACGCAAACACCCAACCGACGCGCGGCGAACAGACGGCGCATAACCGCCACCGACCCTGATGTGCCGGGGTGCGTAGCCTGTTGCAAGATGCCGACGGACGGGGCCTTGTGCAGGGCGCTAGTCCTTGTACTTCTTGCTGACGCGCCCGGAACACGGAGCGGCGGCTCTGATGCTTTGGCCTTGCTTTTGCGAAACCAACGCCGCGTCCCCGGGAGGTCGGTACTTGCAACTAGGCTTTCACTGGATAAAATCACATACGTTTCAACTCAGGACGGGAAATTTGTGAGGGGCTTGCCAAGAAATTGCTTTGCGGCTCCCTCAGAAATCGGGCGGGAATACAAAAAGCCCTGTATCATATCACATCCGCAATCTACGATGAACTGGCGCTGTTCGTCGTTTTCCACGCCTTCCGCCAGCGTATCGATCCCAAGCTCTTGAAAGGCGGCAACCATATGACGCACAATGGCGCGCGATTTCGGGTTATCCATCGAAGACCATACGAGGCTTTTGTCGATTTTGACCGTGTTGATGGGGAAGCCAAGAACGGTGGAAAGATTGGAATATCCGATGCCGAAGTCGTCGAGCGCAAAGCGCACGCCCTTGGCATGAATGGCATTGAGAAAATCCTTAACGGTTTCATAATTGTCGATCAGCACGGATTCAGTGATTTCGATTTTGATGTTGCAATACGAAGCGCCGCTTCGTTCGATGATATCAAAAACGCGCTCCAAAACATTCTCCTGTGAAAATTGCGGCGCTGAAAAGTTGATGCTGATCGTTTGGATGTCCGTTCCCGCATCCGTAAGCTCTTTGACAAATTTACACACCTTTCTTAAGACCTGATAGGTGATGTCGATAATAAGGCCGGTCTCCTCTGCGATGGGAATAAATTCTGAGGGATATACAGGCCCGATGGGCGTATCGCCAACGCGCAGCAGCGCTTCTGCTTTATCAAATTTACGGGTATCCAGGGAAAGGATCGGCTGATAAAGGACCTCGAAGCTGTCATTTTTTAGACGATCCTTTAAGATCTCGATGATCGTATCCCGCCGCCGCGATTGCTCGAGCATTTCGGGCGTACAAAAACACGCGTGTGTACGGGAATCGCGCTTTGCGTGCGCAACGGCGGATTCGATACCGTCCACAAGCTCTTCCGCCGTTTCGGCGCTTGTTGGATACTGAACGACGCCGATCGCGTAGGACAACAGGCAGCTTCCGCTTTGAGATTCCCAGGGAATTGCCATGCGGCTGACAAGGCTTTGATACAGCGGCTCGAGTGTGTCGCGATCGATTTTGTCGATGATCCACGCAAATTCATCGCCGCCATAGCGATAGAGAAAATTTGTGCCGATAGAAAGACGCAGGTAGGAAGCGATCGCCTGCAACAGAAGATTCCCGGCATGCTGCCCAAATTTTTCATTGACGTTTTTAAAATGCTTCAAAGACAACACCATTACCGTGAAAGGCGCATGAGAGTGGTGCCGCACCTTAAGGTCGAGCATCTTTAGAAATTCCTGTCGGTTGGGCAGATTCGTCAAATGGTCGAGAGAAATCTGCTTGTTCTGCAAATAAAGATAAATGATGAGCAAAGCACAGGTCGCTGCCGATCCGGTGAGGATATATTCGGATGCAAATTGCTGGATGATGATGACGATCGCCGCAATGATCGGGAAGGAGGACAATATTTTCCGGATCGACGAATCGAGGAAGCGGCCCTTAAAAAGAACGACAAGCGGGCACGCAAAGCAATAAATGTAAAAAATGACATAGGTTACCACGATGAGCGGCCCGCGCGAATATCCTGTGACGGGATCGATGCTGAATACAAGCCCATTTGCGGGGGTCGTCAGCACAAACACCAGATATGCCGCTGCGGGAATAGAAGTCCAGATCAGAGTGCGATATACGTTTCTGGGGTTGTCGATCACATACGCTACAACATAGTTGAAATAAAACACACCCATCAGCGGGGTCATGATAAAATAAAAAACATTGACGGCCCAGGTGAGGGGCAGGGGAATGGCGTTTAGATTATAGATCATCACCGTCGCAGCAATGTTAGAGACGATCGCAAGAAAGGTGACGACAAAGCAAATCCTGAAAAATTGATTTTGAAGAGAAGGAAGCGGATTCCCTTTGCTGGAATAAATCCAAATAATGCACAGTATGATTGCCGAAACACATTCCGCTGTGATATTCCAGATCATAGATGCTCTCCTTCCTTATATAAGGCCAAAATCGATGATTACATTCTATCACATATTGCCACTTAAACATAGAGCTGAATGGGAAAAAGTAACTAAAAACCAAAAAAAGTGCATGTAAAAACAGAAAATGCGACCCAAAATGCGACTTTTGCAATAAAAAAGGTTTAAATTAGCGCCACATATATGGTAGAATAAAGTAATTTACAAATGATTATGGCAAAAACCACAACACACAGGGGACACAGTTTGGATTGGCTATGAGTAAAATCAAGAGATTGAAAAATTTGCCGCGGATATTGACAGTGATACTGATCGCCCTATCTGTTCTTGCTGTGCTTTTTTTGATGCGATATGTACAGAATCTTCTGGCTTCCGATGTTGCAATTAATCTGACGGAAGTCGTCACGCAAAACAAAGATGTGATTGAAAGCAGATTGAGCCTGGAAGTCAACAGCCTGAAGCTGGCGGCCGATCAGATCGTCGAGCGTACGACCAACGTGGGAACATCGGCGGAGCAGGACATCGAGCATGTCTTTCTAAAATATGCCGAAGAAAAAAAGGAAGGCGAGCTGTTTATCGTTGGAGAAGATGGGATGGCGCTGTTCCCGGATGGTGAGGTTCTGGATGTTTCAGGACGCAATTACTACAGGATCGCGATCAAAGGAAATGATAACATCTCGGATCAGGTCGTTTCCCGAAAAACGGGAGAAGAGGTATTCATCATCAGTGTCCCCGTAAAAAATGGGGGAAAAGTGATCGGAACGCTTCAAAAATCCTATTCGCCGGAGGAAATGTATCGTATTTGCGCGGTATCCCTTTTTTCAGATCAGGGCTACATGTGCATCATCAACAGTGACGGCTATATCCTCATCCGTACGGACCGGAATGAATACAACAGTGAATCGGACAACTTCTATCGAATGTTGTATGCACAGGGAGATCAGCAGCAGTCTGAATATTTAGAGCGCGATATCAAAAGCGAAAAAGCCGGATTTATGGAGACGGGAATGGGCGGCGAGAAAACTTTTTCAGCCTATACGCCCCTTGAAGGGGTGTATGACTGGTATCTCATTTCCAGCATCGCCACAAGCGCGGTCTCGCCAAACGCGAACGTGGTGGTTGCGATGTTCTACATTATATTGCTTCTCGTCGTGGTGATATTCACCGCGTTCATCTTTTATTTCCTCCACTATAAAAACAGGCAGCAGACCAATTTGCGCAACATTGCCTTTCTGGATACGGTCACTGGCGGGAACACCTACAACAAGTTTGTGGTGGACGTTCAGGAGGCGCTCGCGGAACATCCGCAAAAACAATACTATGTGCTTGTGTTTGATATCGACAACTTCAAATATGTCAACAGCTTCTACGGCTTTGACCGCGGAGACATGGTCCTGCGGCAGATCGTTCTCACGCTCAGAGAAAAACTTCTGCCCGGCGAGACGATTGCGCGCGTTTCGGGCGATCATTTCATTGCCTTGCTTGAGGACGCATCAGAACAGCGTGTGAACAAGATTCTTGATGCTGCGCAAAAAAGCGGGGAGATCGAGGTGCGCGTTTCAGCGGGGCTTTATCAGATTACGGACGATGAGGAAAGCGTGAACCTGATGATGGACAAAGCCCGTATGGCGGCGGAAACCGTCAAGGGTACGTCGCATAGGCGCTTAGAGGTTTATTCAGCCGATTTTGACACGCGCATGATACACAACGAGCAGTTGAAGCGTTCGCTGGATCAAGCCATAGCAAACGGCGATATCGTACCATTCTATCAGCCCAAAGTGGATGTCAATACGCAGAAACTGGTGGGCGCGGAGGCACTTGCGCGCTGGAAGACCAAGGAGGGGCTGCTGGTTTCTCCAGGCGAGTTTATCCCTATCGCGGAAAAAACGGGGCTAATCACGGATATCGATATGGCGATCTTCGAGCAAGTGCTTCAGTTTTTGAAGAGAAATCTTGACGCGGGCGTATATTGCGTGCCCATTTCGGTGAATTTTTCACGGCTGCATCTTGCAGATACAGGCTTCGTGGAGAAGCTTCTTGCCAAGATCGTGGAATATGGCGTGCCCACGCAGCTGGTGGAGCTCGAGCTTACGGAGAGCATATTCCTCGACAATTATCGCCAGATCACGGAATGGATCAATCAGCTCCATGAGCACGGATTTTTGACTTCGATCGACGATTTTGGTTCGGGCTATTCGTCGCTCAACATGTTAAAGGATATTCCGGTGGACATCATCAAAATAGACCGCGGGTTCCTAATGGACTCGACAAACAGTGAAAAACAGAGGATTATTTTCGGAACCATCGCAGAAATGGCGGAGCGTTTGCATATCGACGTGGTCGTGGAAGGCGTGGAGAACGAAAAGGGCATCCGTCTGATGAAGGAATTCCGTTGTTTTGTGGCACAGGGATTCTATTTTGCGAAGCCAATGGAAGAAAAGAACTTTGAAATCATATATGAGGAGGGGCGTATATCATGAAACGTATTTTGTCTTGTTTGCTGGCAGGAATGCTGATGCTGGGGCTTGCGGGCTGCGGAAAATCAGCGGAGGATGTGAAGGTGGGTGTATCGTTCGGCGTTGGACCGGCGGCGCGATGGCCGCAGGAGCAGGCGTATATGGAGCAGCGCGCGAAAGAACTCGGCATCCACATGGAGACGAAATTCAACACGACGGACGAGCCGACGCAGCTTGAGGATTGCAAGGCCTTGATCGACAGCGGGATCGACGTGTTGATCCTCATTCCGCGTGACGCGGGCAACGCGGGAGAGATCATCGATTATGCAAAGAGCAAGAAGGTCAAGGTGATCAGCTATGCCCGTGTTGTGCTCAATCAGGATTACGATCTGTTTGTGGGTTACGACAGCGGCAGGATCGGGCAGACGATGGGGCAATATCTGGCGGAGCTTGTCTATGAGGGGGATTACATCATCCTGCGGGGCGATCCTTCCGACAACAACGCGACGCTTCTTTATGACGGTGCGATGCGCGGCATCGAACCGGTCAAAGCAGACATCAACATCCTGCTTGACGAATCGGTTCCCGGTTGGTCGCCTGAGGAAGCGAAGAAGATGGTGCTTGATGCAGTGAAGAAAAATGGAAACAAAGTGGACGCGATTCTTGCGCCGAATGATAAGCTTGCGGGAGCGTGCGTAGAAGCACTCAAAGAGCTCGGGATCGATCCTCAGTCGGTCGCCATTACAGGTATGGACGCAGAGCTCGAGGCGGTGCAGAGAATCGTCGGGGGACAACAGTCCATGACGGTCTATATGGATCTGCAAGTGCTTGCAGATACGGCAGTAGGTGAGGCGTATCAGATGGCGATGGGAAAAGAGGCCGGTGCAAACGCTAATTTTAACAATGGAAATGAGGGCGGTGTATCTGCAAACCTCATTACAGGGCAGATCGTCACAAAGGAAAATATTGATAAAATATTGATCGACAGCGGCTATTTCACAAGAGAAGAAGTATACGGAAAATAAACGGCGCAAACAAAAAACGGAGGATTTCCTCCGTTTTTTGTTTGCCTGCAAAGTCGCCGCTGTTACCTCAGACCTGTTCGCCGCGGCTCAAGCGACCAAATATTTCAGAAATGTAGTCCGCGTTTTTGTATTGCAGAGGATACTGATTGAGCATTTCCTCGCAAAGATCGGCGGATAAATTGACGAGAGGCGCGTCGTCGATAAAAAAGATTCTGTTCTCATCGGATATGGATAGCGCGTTCATCGCGCAGCACCACAGATTGCGTTTGATCCAGTTGCAGCCGACGGTCGCGTCATAATAGCTGCCCTGTACGGCATACATTTTGATGTGATTGTGCCGCCCGATAAAATCAGCGGTGTCCGCAAGATGCCGAAGCTGCTGTTCTCGTGTCATCAGCACTGTTTTTTGAGAAAAAGCGGATAATTCATATTGGATCAGCGAATCGTAGGTGACAGAGTCGATGATTTTGCTCATATCCAGATACAGTCCGCCAAAGCTGTCGGCGGGAGAATCGGTCAAAACAAATTTCAGCGTCTCATAAAGCGTTAGGCAGCGTGCCCTGTCGGAGGCGGACAAGCGGTTTTGTGTGAGGATTTCATCCAGAAGGGATTCGCTCATCGTTGCGATGCTCGGCGCAATGCCGTAATAATATGCGGGCTCGTGCTTGGTGCGGGTGTAGCGCATCAACTCCAGAATACGGTCTTTTTCAGCATCTTCATCGGTCACGAGGAACGGATGGGTGTGCAGTGCAACCATTTTGTCGTGAATGAGCATATATTTTTCCACGGTAAATTCGTCGGTAAAAAAGGACGTGTAGATGCGGTTGATGTTGTCCTCGTGGCTGATTCCGACTGCCATGCATTTCCCCACGATACCATAGAGGCTTGGAATGACGGATATGTGTCCGTCGTTTTCCAGAAGGTTTATTTTGATGCTCTTGTGAAAATATAGGCTGGAAAAAGAACGGATAAAGGTTCGGAACGCAGCGTTTCCGTTCGCTGCGGTTTTCGTTGTGGAATAGGATAGCTCAAAGGTGTGACCAGCATTTACAAGTGCCTTGATTTTCGTCAAAAACACCTGAACAAAAGCCATATCGCGGTTGAGCCACTCAAACTGATCCAATTCAAAAATCTTGATCTGGCAGGGCGTTACAGAAGCTTCAGCAACGCTGAAAAGCATGTTGATCGCGTTTTTTCTTCCAATGGGGCCGCGAAAAATGGAAACGTCCGTCTGATAAAGCGCTTTATGCATTTCTTCGACATATTGCCCAATCAGGATCGAAGACTTGTCGTCATTTAGGTAACGGCCGATCAGGGTAACAATGTCGTTGGTGCTTTCATAGCGCGCGTCAGGATACACATCGGAAAACAGACGCCGGAGCGGGTGCCCAAGGCTTTCGTTTTTTTCCGCAAAAAGCCGCGTCATCTTTTCAAAATAAGGAGAGCGGTCGTTCAGTTTGCGTGCGCCGGAGCGCCACTTGCTGATCGTTGTTCTGTCGATGTATAAGTGTTGGGCCAACTGCTGAATCGGTATATGAAGCAATTCCATCAAAAGCCCGAATGAGGATAACGATTTTGCCATTTTAATAATTCTCCTTTTTGCCATAAGTGAGCAAGCGTTTTTCACATCAAATATGAATAGTAATAATTTCATACTCATAGTAATAAATCAGTATCCAAAGATAATCGTATCACAAAAGCAGATTGCGGTAAATTGCAAAATGAAAATTTTAACATGAAAATGTCAACTCGTCACACGATTGCGCCACGCAGCAAGTGGCATTTTGCCACTGATTGTTGACAAGGCTATGGGAGATGATTAGCATAAAAAATGCGTATCGTACATCCGGCATACGTCTTTTATGGGAAAATGAGGTCAGGATTTTTAGGAGAAGAACGGAATGAAGAAAAAAACACAGCAAAAAATCACGGCCGCCGCAGTGATGATTTTTACGTTTGTTGCGGTTGCGGCAGGGCTGACCTTTTTGAATATCGGGATTGGGCGGGCGATGTCTCAATCCGTTTTGCACACCCTAAAAGAGATCATGGAACAGCAGGCGTTTAACTTCAATTCAGAATTAAGGGGTGCGAGTGCATTTTTGAGCTCTGTGGCGGATGCGGTGGCATTTGCAGGCGGGCCGGACGCAGCCACCACAGAAATGACGGAGCGGTTTATTGAGGATGGCGTTTTTGAATATATTTATGTGACAAAAGCCGACGGACGTGAAGTGACAGGCCGGGCGCTGCGCATCAGAGAAAATGACCTGCTGGAGCTCAGCAAGGCCGCGCAAAGCGGAGATGAGATCAGTGTCGGAGTAGCACAATCATCGGATGACAAGGATGTTGTGGTCGCGATGCAGCCGATCCTTGAAAATGGAGAAGCAGCGGGATATGTATTCGGCGTCTTTGCATCCGAAAAGCTGAACGAGCTTTTTCTGTCCTCCTTTGGCGGCGACGGATACGCTTATATCGCAGATCGGGATGGCAATATCATTGCCGAAACGAGAAATCACTATAATATTACCACATCGAGAAAAGACAATCTGTATACAACATGGGAGCAAGCGACTTTTTACGAAGGGAGCCTCGAGGGGATCGTCGAAAATATCGAAAAGGGAAATACGGGCTATGTCAACTATGGGTTAAATGAAGAAAAACGGCTCATGTATTATGCGCCGATCGGCATCAACGACTGGTACATCTATTCTATTGTGCCCGAACAGGTCATCGCAAGGTCTGCAGAAACGGTCCTTTCAATGGTGTTTACGACGACGGTGCTGATCCTCATTCTTTTTGCGGGGTTGCTGATCCGTTCGTTCTTTGTACGGAAAAGGCATATCAGGCAGCTTTCAGATATCGCGTTTGTAGACGAGGTGACGGGCGCACCGACGCTTGTAAAGTTCAAAATCGAAGCCGCCAGACTGTTGGAGGAAAATCCGGATACCGATTATGTATTGATCCAAAGCGATATCGACGGCTTCAAAATGATCAACCAGATATTTGGTTTTAAAACCGGAAACTATGTACTCAAAACGATTGCGGATACGATCGGGCGTAATTTGAATCCCAAACACGAAGTTTATGCGAGGAGCGGAGCGGATGTGTTTTTGATCCTGCACGAATTTCAATCGGATAAGCGGATGAAAAAGGAATGGAAAATGATGAACGATCATTTTCGTATGCTCATCGAAGCGCGTTTTGAATATGATATCCGTTTCCCCACGGGCTTTTATTACCTAAATAAAGAAGGCGGGGAGCGTAACATCACGGATGCGATGGAACGTGCCAATATTGCGCACAGAAGGGCCAAACAGACAGAGCTGGATGTTTGCGTGTTTGATGAAAGCATGCTGCGCGCTGCGGTCGAGCGCAAGCAGATTGAAAATCAGATGGAAGCAGCGCTCAAAAAAGAGGATTACAAGCTGTTTTTGCAGCCGAAATACGACCTTCACACCAAAAAATTTGAAGGCGCGGAGGCATTGGTCAGATGGAAAATGGGGGGGAGGACTTTTCTCTATCCCAATAAGTTCATCCCCATCTTTGAAGAAAACGGATTCATCCTCAAGCTTGACATCTACATGTTTGAAAAGGTATGCGCCATGCTGAGGGAGTGGCTCGATGAAGGCGTTCCGTGCGCCCCCGTGTCTGTCAATTTTTCAAGACTGCACCTAAACGATCCGGGCTTTGTGGAAAGGCTGTGCGAGATCGCGAACCGGCATGACGTTCCCAAGGGCCTTCTTGAAATCGAGCTGACGGAAACGACGATCTTTGATCACGAGGAAGCGCTCCCGGGTATTCTGGATCGTCTGCATCATGCGGGTTTTTTGCTCTCCATGGACGATTTTGGGATCGGATACAGCTCGCTTGGCTTGCTGAAAAACATTCCGGTGGATACGATCAAGATCGACAGAAGCTTTTTCATGAACACGCCGGATTTCAAACGCGCAAGGATCGTTCTGATGAATGTGATCCGTATGGCAAAAGAGCTGGGGATCAAAACCGTTGCGGAAGGGATCGAAAGCCACGAATATGTGGAGATGCTCAATGAGCTGGGTTGTGATATGGTGCAGGGATATTATTTTGCAAAGCCGATGCCTGATGAAGAATATAAGTCGCTGCTGCTTGGCGAATGGGAGAATATCGAAGGCGATGAGGATTAAGAAACGCCACCAAAATGCGCCACACATGCATGTGCCAAAACGGGCGGTTCCATTGACTTTAGACAGCTGATTTTATATGATTTTTTCAAACTGGAGAAATGTTTTGCGCGTTGCAAGCAGAGTGAAGGAGAACATCGGAATGGCGGAAGTTGCGAAAAAACAGAAGAAGTTGGCGACAAGGATCACTTTGTTTATCATCAGCGGGCTTTTGGTTGCGTTTATTGCGCTCACCGTGGTGATCGCAAAAACGACGACGGACAGCCTTTTGGCAAAGCAGGAAGCTGAATTGACCTTGCTATCAGAGACCAACGCAAAGACGACTAGAGGGTTGATGCAGGACGTTGTGGACAGGCAGCAGGTGTTGATCGACGCGGTCAACAGCGTGGATGTCATACCGCAGGAGTCAAGAATTCCTTATCTGTCGAAGATCATCGCTGAGACGAAAAAAGATGTGGAAGACGCGCTTGATGTATTTTATGTGATTGGAAAGAATGAGCAGATACCCAAAGGGCTCACCGTTTATTCCACAGAGGGTACGGCGCAGTCCGCGTTCGACCAGACAGCGATGCTGAGCCAAAGCGCTTACGACGCGCTGGCGCAGTCAAAAAATATGATGGTGCTGGATCCGCACACCAAATCGATCGACGGGAAAGATTATTTTGTCGTAACGATCCTCACACCCGTTCTGGATGCACAGGGCAATGTTGTGGGTGCGGTCGGCAGTGATGTCGCGACAGATACGATCAATAATGTAGAGTACAACACGGGCGGTTACCCGAGCTTTGCAAATCTTATCGTTTGCGGACACGAGACGGTGATCGTCAATACGTTGGATCATGATTCAGTTGGGAAGCCGTTCCTCGAAGCAACGAGAAGCGAAGATCCGCAGCTTACACTCAATGTAGCGAAGGAAAAGAAGCAAACGCTGTTTCTCGATCATTTCAAAGACGGCACCAGTCAATATAAGGCATGCACACCCTTTTATGTGGGAACGTCCCCTACGGTATGGCTGAGCATCACCAGCGTCTCGCAGGAAGATTTCATGGCGCCGGTGTACGCGCAGCTCGTCGTGGTGATCCTTGTGTGCGTCGTTGCAGTCGTTGTGCTTACGCTGATGTGCTTTATGGTTCTCAACAAAGCACTGAAACCGCTTAGAGAGATCGAAACAGCGGCGGAAAAAATGGCGGTTGGGCATCTTCAAACCCAAATCGCGCATAGCGGAAATGATGAGATCGGAAGTCTGGCGCAGAGCATGCGGCAATCCATGACGGCGTTGTCCGGTTACATCCGCGAGATTGAGCGGGTGATGAAGGAGATGGCCGGCGGCGACTTCGATATTTCGCTGTCACAGCCATTTGTGGGAGATTTCAAAGATATCGAAAACGCGCTTGGACGTTTTATCGCTTCCATTTCACGAACGTTGGAGCAGATCAATACAACGGCCGATCAGGTCTCAGATGCGGCCGGACAAGTAGCAAATGGCGCGCAAAGCCTTGCAGCTGGGTCGACAGAGCAGGCTACGGCGGTAGAGGAACTTTTGCGGGAGATCGAAAACATCTCTGAAAACGTCAAGCTCAACGCGGAAAATGCGAGAAAAGCAAACGAAGTTTCGCTCGAGGCAAAAGAAGCGACGGCGAGAAGCAACGACAACATGCAGCAGCTGATCGGGGCGATGGATGACATCCACGTCAAAGCGAGCGAGATCAATAAAATCATACAGACGATTGAAGATATCACGCGGCAGACAAACATCTTGTCTTTGAATGCCGCAGTGGAAGCAGCACGTGCGGGAGAAGCCGGAAAAGGATTCGCGGTGGTGGCTGACGAGGTGAGAAATCTTGCCACAAGATCGGCCGAGGCGGCGAAGGAGACGACAAAGCTCATCGAAGCGTCTGTGACGGCAATCGAAAAGAGCGTTGACCTCACGAAGCTTACGGCGAACGATCTCGCGCAGGTCGTGCGCGGCTCACAGACAGCAACGGAGGCGATTGCGGAAATTTCCGACGCGACAGATAAAGAAGCGGAAGCGATTGCCGAAGCAATGCGTAAACTGGATAATATTTCGGAAGTGGTGCAGATGAATTCTGCAACAAGTCAGGAGAGTGCCGCGTCCAGCGAGGAGTTGTCCAGCCAGGCAGGCCTCATGAAAGAATTGATTTCGAATTTCAAGCTGAGGAAGGCCGATTACAAAACCTCGCAGATGTTTGAAGCACCAGATACCGAGTTCTTTGCGGAGTCAAGTGAGAAGGAAGACAAATACTGAGCGCATGCGACTTCACTCTATTCGAAGCGCGCCCATCGGCGCAAGAGGAAGGCGGAGGAAAAGGGAGAAGTGCTATGAACGGGCGGCCTGCGAAAGCAGACAATCGATTTCCGGGCAGTGAAAGCGCGGAAGGAAGAGATAAATATCTAACGTTTTTCTGTGATGGACAAACCTATGGAATCTCTGTTTATTCCGTGATTCAGATCATCGGGGTGCGCCCCATCACAAAAATACCAGACGCACCCTATTATTCAAAAGGAGTCGTCGAATTGCGCGGAAGCGTGATACCGGTCGCTGATATGAGGTTGCGCATCGGTGCTCCGGAAGCGGAATGCAGTGAGCATGCCTGCATCATCATCACCGACATACAAGGAAGCAGCATCGGTTTTGCCGTAGATGGTGTGGATGAGGTGATCCGTATTGGAAAAAATGAAATATCAGACCCTCCTCCGCTTGCGGGAACTTGTGAAAACGAATATATCTTCGGAATCGGAAATGTGTCCAAAGGGATGATACTGCTGCTGGATGTCGACAGGCTGTTGAACAAAGAACAAATCCAACAGCTTCAGGATGCGTAGCGGCGTTACAGCCCCAAAGGCCCTGCCGAGGGCCATCAATCATTGCCAATTATCTTTACTTTGTTGAATACCCCAAAACCCATAAACGGCAGGCATAGCCTGCCGTTTATGTTTGCAAAAATTTAAGATCGCGCAATCGCGTATACCGGATACGAAGACGTGCGTCTTGTTTTTCATTGTATTTTTCTGAATTGAGAGGGTGTATACCCCGTCAATTCCCTGAATACCTTGGTAAAATAACTCGTGTCCCGAAACCCGCTGTCAAAGCAAATTTCCGTGACAGGCCGGTCGGTATTGGCGAGCAGCTCGGCCGCTATTTTCACGCGATACTCCATCAGATAGCGAAAAGGAGTCATGCCAAGCTGCTGTTTGAAGCAACGGCAGCATGTTCGAACGCCGATATTTGCGCTCTGCGCGATATCACTGAGCGAAAGCGGCTGCATATAGTTTTTATGGATGTATGTGAGCATCCTTTTAATGTGCGGATTTTGCGGTTGATGCGTGACGTCGGTCGGTTCGCCCATTTTTTCAATCAGCTCGATCCAAATCTGCGATAGGAAGCTGCGAAGCTTCATTTCATATCCATATTCCGCGGCTGTGTATGTTTCGAATGCGCTTTTCAGCAGCGATAGAACAGAAGCCTGCCAACGTTCGGAAGGAAACAACGGCACAATACTGATTTTCGGATCGGTCGTCAGCGGCAGCACGTATTTATTTTCATAGATGCTGTGTGGCGCGCCGCCAACGATCTCCGGGTCGAATACGATGTTCACCGTCACACAGGGGCCGGGCGCTGCGGGCCTCATTGCGTGAAGCTGATTGCTGTTGATCAAAAATCCGTCGCCCGGCGCGAGGTCTGTTTTGTGATTCTCACATTCGATAACCAACATCCCTTCCACCACATAACCAAACTCCATTTCCTTATGCCAGTGCCAGGGAACATAGCGTGTAATAAACGCGGTGATGTCGTTGCAATACATCTCAAGGGGAAACGACGGCGTGCCGCGCGGGGTCAGCTCACGCAAAGCATGGTCGATGACGATTTCTTGCAGCTGCATTCTGAAACCTCCACGTGATGTCTATATAATTATATTATATGGCGATATGATAATTGTATCAACAATATTTTAACCATATAATTATAAACAAGAAAAGGAGGGATTCGCCATGATGATCTATAACATCTCAAATTTCAAAAACTTTTTTGAGTCGCTGGACCAGTGCGACGACGACCTTACGCTGATTACGCCGGATGGAAAATCTTATGACTGGAAGAAGAACAGGCTGTTGTTAAAGTCGCTTTTGCAGACGATGGACGTCAGAAATTGCAGCAAAATGGAGATCAGGCCGTGCGGCCCGAAGGATGCGTCGCGCATCATGTGCTATATGCTGGAAGGGGAGCGAAGCTCCTGATCAAAATCACACAGAGGCGCTGCGCAACCTTACTTTGAGGTCCAAAATCTTTTCTTCGATCGTATGAATCGTTTCGATGAACACCTCGTCATTTTCCCCCGTTGGATCATCGAGCCCCCAGTCTTCCCTGTGCGAACAGGGGAGATTGGGGCACTCCACATTGCAGCCCATCGTGATCAAAATGTCAACGGCGGGGATGTCCGCGAGCAGCTTTGAATGCTGCGTTTGCTCCATATCGATTCCATAAAGCTGTTTCATGAGGCGCACCGCGTCCTGATTGATCTTGTCCTTCACCACCGTACCCGCCGAATAGCTTTCAAACACATCGGAAGCCAAGTGTTTTCCCAATGCTTCGGCAATCTGGGAGCGGCAGGAGTTGTGCACACAGATAAAGGCAACTTTTTCCATACCCACTCCTTATGCGTCAATCAGCGTTTTAAGCCTGTCGCCGCTCATTTCTTCGGCGCTCCATTTGATCACGGCAAAGGTTCCGTCCGTGTGCTCGTTTACCTCGTTGATCCAGCGGATTTCGTGGCTTGCCTTTGCCGCAAGCAGCGTGTTTGTGGTGTGTGTTAATAGCCACGACGCATTGATCACCCACCATTTTGCGGCAATGCCCGCGCGTTTCAAATCCTGCTCCAGCCGCAGCGCTTCAAAAACGGGAGTCGCCTCTGCCAGCGTCACGATGATGACCTCCGTCTCGTCAGATTTCAGGCGCGGAAGCAAATTTTTTACCGACTGCGGGATATCACCCTGTGTCCGCTTCACCTCGCGGTGATAGCTTTGCGTGGAATCGAGCAGAAGCAGCGTATGCCCCGTGGGGGCGGTGTCGATCACGACCACCTGATCGCTGGCTTGCTCCACGATTTCCGCAAACCGCCGAAACACAGCGATCTCCTGCGTGCAGGGAGAGCGCAGGTCCTCCTGTATATAGGCGATATCCTCCTCGCGCATGGTCTGGCGTGCCTTTGCGAGCACTTCCTCCTGATATTTTTTGAGCTCCGCCTGCTCGTCGATGTGGCTCATTGTAAGGCCGTTTTGCTCTTCAAGAACAAATTTCAAATGCGCGGCAGGGTCGGTCGTCGTGAGGTGCACGCGCTTCCCTCGCTTGCAAAGCCCCAGGGCGATTGCAGCGGCGATGGTTGTCTTGCCCACACCGCCTTTTCCCATGGTAAAGATGACACGCTTTCCGGTCCGGTCCAGATCCTCGATTACGTCCTTCAGGCCGGATGTTTTCTCCGCATCAAGCGTGTGCGCCGAGACCACGACATTGTCGCCCGTCAAAAAAGCACGGATATTGTCGATCCCCGTGATGTTGTACGCGCGGAGCGGGATCTGATAAGTGACGAGCTGCTTCAACTGCTCGGGAATATGCTCGATCGCCCGTTGTTGTTTTTGGAAAAGGCTTTTGGAAATGTCGTCGTTATGATCGGGCAGCATGCCGTTCAAAATAAGCCTTTGGTTGTTCACGCCAAGCGCCGCCAGCTCAGCCGACGCCCGTTGCGCTTCCTTGAGCGGCGTAGTTTCAGGGCGTGAAACAAGGAACAGTGTGGTCATATCACCATTTGAAAGGGTGTCTACCGCTTTTTTGTAAATCTCTTTTTTGCTTTCCAAACCGGAAAGCTGCCCCAGACAGGAAGCACCGTGCGTGCTCTCGCTGATGAAACCGCTCCATGCGGAGGGAAGCTGGAGCATACGCAGGGTGTGGCCCGTGGGTGCAGTGTCGAATATGATCGCATCATATTCGTCCTCCACATGTGCGTCTGTGATGAAGTGTGAGAATTCGTTGAACGCGGCAATTTCCACTGTGCACGAGCCGGAAAGCTGTTCTTCCATGTTGGCGATCACCGTGTCGGGCAGTTTGCCGCGATAGGGAGCCACCACACTTTCGCGGTATTCAGCCGCAGCCTGTACAGGGTCGAGGTTCGCCACCACAAGATTCGGCACAGCAGCAATTGCAACACCCTTGTTGGTCAGCTCCGTATCGAATACGTCCTGCAAATTGGAAGCGGGGTCTGTGCTGATCAAAAGAACTCTTTTGCCGCTATCCGCGTGGGAAACAGCTGTCGCGCAAGCGACAGAGGTTTTTCCCACGCCGCCTTTTCCGGTGTAAAAGATGTATTGTGTATTGATATCCGTTTTAGGGTCAAAGATTTTCATGTGTGATGGACCTTTCTTTTAGCAGCATGTTTCATCCGTACCACAGCAGCCGCATTCCTCGGTTGCCTCGTCCTCATCCGCGCCGCAGCAACAGCATTCCTCGCCTGCCGCTTCATCCTCCTGCATAAAGATATTCTCGGGCAGCTCAAGCAGCTGCATCAGCTCCTCGTTGCGGGGATATCTTCCCGTCAGGACGATGCTTCCATCAAGCACCACCGCAGGCAGTGCATCAACGCCCTTGTCATTGATCAGCGCATTGATCGTTTCATTGGTCACGAACTCCATAGGCGCGCTGTTCAAATTGAACCGATCCACAATGATGCCGTGCTTTTTCAGTGTGTTCAAAACCGTGGAGATGCGCAGCAGCTCAGGATCGACGCTTACACCGCATAAGCCCGTTTCACAGCACATAGCCGGTTCAAAGATTTGCATTGTTTTCATGATAGGGTACCTCTTTCTATTAATCGTTTGCTGTTTTTTACTCATTCACATAGACAATTATCTATGCGAATGAGTAAAAAAATCAGTCCTTACAAATACAGTCTTTCTCTAAAACGGTCAGCATATTTATGAAATCACGGATCGCCAGCAACCGTTTTTCGTTCAGGGAATAGTGCGTCCACTTTCCCTCCTTGCGCGCAAGTACAATCCCGCTTTCGCACAAAACCTTCATGTGGTGGGAGAGGGTTGGCTGCGTGATGGCAAACTTTTCCTGAATCACACAGGCGCACAATTCGCCGCACGAAAGCATATCCACGATTTGCAGCCGCGTGGGCTCCGCAATCGCCTTCAACGTATTTGCATATGCTGTATAATCTGTTTTCATCGCGCCCTCACATAGATATATATCTATGTATAGTATATTACATGCATAGATCGATGTCAATGTATTTTATAAAGACTTGTTTTCGATTCGTGATGTAGCTCATTCACAACGGTCCGTTAAATCTGCTTATATTGATCGGGCTTGTGTTGCAGCAGCTTCATTATTTTCAATTCGTCAAAAGCATCCGTAAGCGCATTGTGCTGTTCGCAGTATGCTGCGTCACCGCTTAGCAATCTCAGCATGGGCTCGACTCCGTAACCGCGTTTTAGCCGCCCCGTACGATAGCAATCATAAGTGTTTGGGATTTTTGGATTATGCTGCCTATACGCCGCGAAATTCATGATATCATACCAGGAAAAAGAGCAGAGTTCCGGCAAATGCCGATAGTCAAAGGAAGCATTGTAGGCAAAAATGTCAGTCACTCTGTTTTTTTCAAAGCAATCGAGCAAATCGTAAATTGCCTCCGTCCGCGAACATTCAAGATTCAGTTTTTGATCTTTAAAAAACAAGGTATGCGAAAACATGCCCCCAACCTTATGTTCCGGTGTTATGATGTGGTATTTTGAGAAAACCGGCTCAAAGGTGTCAGAGTCGGCGATGACTGTTCCAATCGACATGACCGCATCGTGCCAGTTGGTTTCAGTGTCAATCACTGCAAAAACCGCCATCGGTGTTCCTCCTTGGTTGTCGCTCATTGCCTTAAGTCAAGGAGCGGTTTTAATTTATTCTACTACGATTGAAGCCAAAGTAAAACAAAAATCCAATCCCTTTACCAAGCGCTATAGGGTTTGGATAGGCTATGACCGAAAAAGTTGCAGTAAAGACGCTCACATTATTGATGCTAATGGTGGTCGAGCGTGTACTTATTTCTGGCTGGATCAACATCGATTTCCAGAAGCAGAAAGTAGGACATAAAAAAGAGCAGCTCCCGCCGCCCTGATGTATCTCGCAAATACATTATATCACGAGGCGGAGGAAGTATGCAAGAAGTTGAAAAACGGCTGTATCGTTATGGCGAACTGATCCGCCGTATTCAAGATGATGAGATTTGATAATGTCCGCGTCCAGGGAGGGCTGCCTTCCGATCTGGTCGGTAATATTGTGCAAAAAATGGTTGATGTATACGACGAAAAGATAAACCGACTGCAAGAGCGGCTGCGCGATTTGATCTACGAACACGACGAAATCTGCAGGTGGATTGACGCGGCTGAGTTGACTGAGAATGAACACAACTATTTGTGCCTGCGGTATGTGGAACGAACGGCATGTCGTGATATTGCTGATCGTCAGGGATATAGTTTAAGACACATTGATTGCATAAAGCGAGGGATGCTTAAAAAATTATACGTATAAAATACGTATAATATAATCAAGAGGTGAGGATATGAAACGAAGAGATTTGATAAAGCTGCTTCAGAAAAACGGATGGCATCTGTTGAGAGAAGGTGCGAACCATGACATCTACACCAACGGAGCAATGATGGAGCCAGTACCGAGGCATGCAGAAATCAATGAGTTCTCGCCAGAGCAATAATCAAGCGGCAGGGGCTGAAATAAGCCCCTTATGCCGCAACAATACAGGAGGTAATTTGTATGAAAACAGTTTTTCCAATTATTTTAACGCCTGCTGACAAAGGGTATGTGGTTTATGTGCCTGCATTGGAAATAAACACGGAAGGTAAAGACATACCGGACGCAGTCGAAATGGCCAGAGATGCGATTGGGCTATGGGGAATAACAACTCAGGATATGGGGCGCGCGATTCCGGAGGTGACGAATTATAGTCCGGCACATGAAGAAAATGAAATAGTGGCCACAGTGGACGTAGATTTTGATGCGTATCGCCGGAAAAATGATAATCGAGCGGTGAAAAAAACGTTATCGATCCCAAGTTGGCTCAACGAAGTGGCAGAAAAACAAGGCGTGAACTTCTCACAGGAGCTGCAGGAACGGTTGAAAGAGAAGCTGGGCGTAGGCTGATGTCATAGAAATGTCGGGTTTATGTCATGTCAATGTATTTGTTGTGGTGAATATACCATTCCAATCAAAAGATGAACCTGTAGAGTATGTGGTTGGATTGACGATCTATATCAAAATACGCATCCTGAAAGTAAAGAAGGAAAAAATTCCGTCCCTCTTTCTCAAGCTAGGAAAATATATTTCAATAAGAAAGGTTAATCCAAAGTAAAACAAAAGCAAAACAAAAATCCAATCCCTTTACCAAGCGCTATAGGGTTCGGATTATACAAATTGGAAGTTCTTTTGTCGCCTTGCTCAAAAAGAACCGCTGAACTGCAAAAAATCCACCATCGCCCTTGGCTTGGTGGATTTTCACATTTCATGCGTGGTGGAGCATACCGGATTCGAACCGGTGACCCCCACACTGCCAGTGTTAGTGTATACCCTTTATTCATGCGGGTTTGCTGGCAGTGTGAGAGCAGTAAGAGAGCAGTAGCACAATTTTTATTTAATTTTCGCTCTCTCCCGGAGAACCTCGACATCGTTACCGATATACACCTTTTCTGTGATCTGAGATTTTGAATGCCCAAGCAGCCTTGCAATTGTCAACGTATCGACGCCAGTTTTTCGCAATAGGGTGGCGTATGTGTGCCGGAGGCAGTGCGGCGGGAGTCTTTTGATAGGCGCCTGCTTTTTTTCCTGTAAATATTCATTGAGATCCTCGAAGAAAACGTCATACCTTCTCTTCCGATAGTTCCTCGGGTTAACGAAACTCCCTCGCGTATTCATATACACAAATTCACGGTTACAGGATGACGGAACGGGCGTGATCGCAACAAACGTTTTGTTGATCATTTTCACCGTCAGCCCAAGAAGCGGCGTGTGATGTATGCGAATAAATGCATTTTTTGCCTCTCTTCCAAATGGAATGGCCCGATAGGATGCCTCGCTTTTGGGAGGTCCCACAAAAAAGGTTCCTTTTTTGGATTTTAGAGCTTGTGTGACATACAGAATTTGTCGCCTCAAATCAATGCGTTGCGGAGACAATGCCAAAAACTCGCCGATCCGGAGACCAGTTTCCAAAAATATGATAATTGGAGCACCTTCCTTATGGGTGCGCGCGAATTTGATAATCGTTTCTTTCTGGCGTTCAGTATATGATTCGCGTTTTTTTGGCGCTTTTGCACGGGGTATCTTTGCTTTTCTCATTGGATTTTTCTTAATGATATCATTTTCCACCGCCATATCGAAGAGCTGTTTTAAAGTAGTCTTTATTTTGTGAATATGAGAGTCGGTACAGCCGGTCTTTCCTTTGAAATATTTTTGCATTTCAACAGGCTTAATGTCTTGTAGCTCTCTGAAGCCGAGCTCTGGAATAATATGGAGCCTTATAGTAGGCTCATATGTTTTTTCATATGTCGCATCGCTTACATTACCTTTTTTATAGACTTCAAGCCATTCCCGCGCCCATTGCTCCAGCGTGACCTTGTTTGGTAGAGTGCCGGCCTTTTTTTGATCCTTCAGCGCACGTATTTTGATTTTTACCTGCGCTTCGCTTTTTGAGGAAACAGTGTGCCGTATCCCAAGGTCATCATGATAGGCGTACACATGAACGCAGCGCGTTTTATCAAAATACAGAGAACCTTCACCATTCGCCCGTTTTCGCGGCTTATTTTGAGATTTAGCCATGAAATCACCCCCGCTTCACAAACAATCGCGGTCAAAACGACGCGATAACTCAATCTTAAACGGATACCAGGTGATTGTATACTGGCCATGGCGTAGAGTGGGGCCGGATTCAGTTTTGTATAGAGCAATCCCATACAGTAATTCTTTGAGAGGGATATCCAGATAAAGGGATAATCCTGCAAGCGAGTCAACGCCAACGCGGAAGGCGCGAATGAGCTTGAAGACGGGCATGCACTTATGTACGGTAAAACGACGCGCATACTGATCACATTCGTTTTGTAACGCAAGCGGATGAGCAAAAACATTGCCAGAACAATACCTGTGCAAACCGATATTGTATGCAAGCACGATATTCCGCTTAGGCCTGCTGGCAATTTTGGAATTAAGTGTTATTACGGGATGGATCATGGGCGGCGAGAAGTAGTATAAACTTTTGACGCCCATATTGGTCATGTCGATTTCTTTTACAATGATGCCGGCTGCCTGGACATCGTGAGCGAGCTCCTCGTGTAACTTCATTTGTTTCAACATAAAAAACACCCCTTTTATTGTAGTTTGGGTATCCATTCTACAATAAAAGAGGCAATTTCGTCATTTTTCTGAGATCATAAATCTAAAAGCTGTTTTTTCTTTGCATCAAACTCAGCCTGTGTGATTGCGCCTGAATCCAATAAGCCCTTATATTTTGCAATCTCATCGGCCGCAGAAAATGATGTTGGCCCAGAGCCAGTTGAACCTTTGGAGTCCAAAAGGGCAGCATCTAGGAGGTTCTTGAATTTTTCAGCTTCTCCATCTTGACCCATTTTGAGATATACTACGTTCGGCTGCTGCATGCGATCAGTGAATTCGCGATGGTCCCCGGCCGTTACAATCTCAAGATATCCACGCTCAAACCCTAATTTTTTCAGACGAACGCTTAAAATATCCTTGATGTTATATGAATTTGTACAATTTCCGGACATTAGTCCCTTTTTTACGGTCAACTGATTACCATCAAAAGTAATAGTGCCGTTGAATCCTTTGAACATAGTTGCCACAGTCAAATCCACCTTCTTTCAATTTCTGATGCTTTTTTATTAAATCAAACTCAGCTAATATGAGTGCTTTAGGGCTTGATAATCTCCATTACCCTAATGGATGCATGACATAATTAATTCAGCTCTTTACCAGAAAGGTGAAGGAGCTTTAAAGTTTCTCGATATTGTTCGGCTTCTGGATTTTCTATGAATTCAACGGTTTTGTCGTGGTTTCTTTTTACAATTTCCTTTATTTCATCTAAAGTTATATGAAAAAACTCTCTGCGTTGGTTGATCATATTTACTTTACGCTGTTCAAAAGCCCTATGTAGTGCTGCTTCAAGAGTGGGTGCATCTTTTGAAAATATCATTGCATGTACATCGAAATTAAACGGAACGGAGGCATCGCTTAATTCATCGATTCGATCCATTGGATCGAGCCTGCGTGTCATACCGATTTTATAAATATCTTTTCCGAAAGATCCAATATTTGAAATTACATAAACATAGCCTGCCCTTTGGTTGGCTTCGCGGTAGTCGATAGCTTTTAAATTATTTTCCACTTCATCAAGGTGGGCTTTGAGTTCTTTCTGCTTATCCAGTAAATTCATTTTTGCAGTTTCATCAACGCATTCAGCAATTTGTTTGGTTATATCTTCGTATGCCTTCAAAAAATGTGCCTGTTCTTTGTATGCCGCTTTTCGAGCATCCTCTATCTCTTTTGCTAGACGCACTGCTTCACGCTGTTGCGCACGCAATTCCTTGAGCTCTTCTTTTTCTTCTTGCTTTTTTATTTGATATTCCAAGGCCAATTGCAGTTCTTGAATTTTCAGATCTTTGTATTTAGAAGAAATAGCGACTTGCATAATAACTCCGAGCTTCACAATTGTATCGTAGGACTTAATTATTCGTTTTTCATATCGATCATAATTGTTAAATTTAACAGTAAGAACTGCGGCATCACACTCGTTATTAAATGAGCGCAGGCAAAGCTTAATCATGTCTTGAACCATTTTTCGCCCTTGGACAGCGTTATGATTGACCGTCCAAGTGGTTGAGCCAGACGCAGCGGTACCTTCTTTAATCATGACTTTTTGCTGGCTGCGAATTTGATCAAGTGCTGATTTATACTCATCAGAGTTTACAAAGGTATAACGAGGCTTATAAAAAGAAAATTCTTCTAATTCGATTATCTCATCATTGATGAGGATTTCATTTTTCTTTTTTGTTAATTCGTCTTTCGTAGCCTGCAATTTGGTCATGCAGTCTTTTAGTTGGTTTTCTATATCAAATTTTTGGTCGTTTAATAAATCAATAGCTTTTTTTATCTGTAAGACATCGCACATCTCTGGAGTTAGCATTTCTTTCAAATTAGTATTTTCAACTTCCAATGATTCAACGCGAGCTTTAAGTTCCTTGGATTTGAAAATATCAGAAAAAGCCATTGTGTTATCCTCCGTGCCACTATTATTCTTCAGAATTGCGTTGTGATCTTAAAAACGCTTCATAACTTTTTATTTTCTCAATTTGATCAGAAGTGAGATCCGAGTAAGAACCGTCATCCTGTATCTTTGCCGCAGCTCGTTCCCCTGGAGGAGTCGGATCGTTTGTAAGACCAAGGAGATAATCTGAAGATACGTTAAAATATCCTGCTAAAAAAGTTAATGCATCGAGCGATATTTGACGCAGGTTAAGCTCGTAATGACCATATGCCTGTCTGGAAATTCCAAGCAAGTTGGCCATGTCCTCTTGAGACAATCTTTTTTCTTTTCGTAATTCTTTTAAACGCTCATTTAACATATTATCACCATATACATTATGCAACATTTAGTTGCTAAAAACAATCAAAGAAACAAATAGTGGAAATTATAGCAAATATATATTGACAAAGAAACATTTAGTTGCCATTATGTGAAAAGAAACAAATTGTAGCATAAAATGCAAATATAAGCTTCTGAAAGGAGGACGTTTATGCGACAGTGGATGGTAGATGCAAGGAAAAGAAAAAATCTTACGCAACAAAATCTTGCGGAAAACACAGGAGTAACTCGTCAAGCTAATGGTGGTCGAGCGTGTACTTATTTCTGGCTGGATCAACATCGATTTCCAGAAGCAGAAAGTAGGACATAAAAAAGAGCAGCTCCCGCCGCCCTGATGTATCTCGCAAATACATTATATCACGAGGCGGAGGAAGTATGCAAGAAGTTGAAAAACGGCTGTATCGTTATGGCGAACTGATCCGCCGTATTCAAGATACAGAAGAAGAAATCAGGGAGCAGGTTACCCATAAAATTGAAATGCTTGATGCGCTTTTACGCGCCCCTCAGCCTAATCAGGTACGGGTGCAGGGCGGCGAACGCTCGGATACGGTATATAATACGGTTGAAAAGATGATCGACGTATATGATGAGCGTATTGTGCGCCTTCAAGATCGGCTCCGGGACTTGTGTTTTGAACATGACACCTTCAGATATACAATCGAGGACGCCGAACTTACCGATCGCGAAATGCAGTATGTTGATATGAGATATATCAAAAGGAAAAGCATAGAGCAAATGTGTGATGCTTTCGGATACTGCGATAAACAGGTAAAGCGTATAAGAAAAGGTGTTTTAAATAAACTTTCTTTAAAAACCACTTGACATTACCCTATTAAATGGGGTAAAATGTAATTGTAAAGGAGATACAGTGATGACAAGAAAATTTGTTATGATGCCAGTGTTCGATAAACAGTGGAATACCATGGGCATGACTGATGAAGACCTGAAACGGTTACAAGAGCAGTTGCTGCAGGAGCCGAAGCAGGGAGCGGTCATGAAAGGCACCGGCGGTCTGCGGAAAGTGCGCTTTGCATTTGAAGGTCGTGGAAAAAGCGGAAGTGTGCGCATAGTATACGTGGATTTCGCAGTTTATGAATCGTTGTATCTCATATATGCGTATCCGAAAAATGAGATGGACAATTTGTCAGATGCGCAACGTAACAGCATCAAGGCGCTGATCGCAGAGTTAGAAAGAACTATGAAGTAAGAGGAGGAATTGTTATGAGTAATGTATTTGAAGGAATCAAAACCGGATTGCAGGAAGCAATCGAATATAATAAGGGCAACCTGAAGGCGCGGAGTAATACGCTCACGGTGACACCATTGAAAGAATATAACGCCGACGAGATTAAGAGCATCCGTAATCGGTTGGGGATGACGCAGATCACCTTTGCCGGATTCATGGGTGTAACTAAAAAAACGGTGGAAGCATGGGAAGCAGGTCGTAATATGCCAGATGGACCGGCACGGAGGATACTCGGAATGGTTCAGGTAGATCCGACACTTCCGCAAAAGTATAATATTGTGTCCTCAAAAGAGGCCACTGGCTAAAAAATAGCATGAGAGCTCGGTTTTCCGGGCTCTTTTTTAGTACGGGGCTTTAGCCCGTTGAGCACGGAAACGTGCGAAACGAAAACCCACCCGC
>CAYTKQ010000024.1:0-45471 GCA_964438705.1 uncultured Christensenella sp.
CGATACGTTGAGGATCGTGGCAATCGTGAGCCATGCGAGATAGGGAAGCAGCATATAGAACACTGCCCGTTCTGTGCGAAACACCCGCAACAGGATAATGACGAGGTTCACGATCATCGCGCCCATCACGACGAGCGCCCACGCCGGGGAATACAGCAGGAAAAACACGGGCGACCACAGCGCGTTCAGCACGAGGTTAATGATCAGCCCGATGACAACGGGCGTTTGAACATGCCTGCGGGAGGCAATGTGCGCAAACGAGATCGCGAGCAGCACATAGAGGGGCGTCCACACCGCGCCGAACACCCAAGGAGGCGGCTGGATGGGCGAGAGCACAAGGTTTGCGTACCATGCGCTCGTTGTATCTGTCGCCAAGCTTGCCACCACTGCCGTCACAATAGTCCCCGCAATCGCGGCTATTGTGCGTAAAATGCGGCGCTGTTTGATTTTTTTATCACTTTCCATACTGCAATCCATTACAGACATCTCTATTTCCTCCTTTTAATTGAGCGCAATGATCGCGGCGTTGAGATAGATCGCAAAGCACAGCCATGCAATATATGGGATCATCATGTACGCGGCCTCTTTGCTGATCTTTTTTGTATTCATAAACAACAGCGCGGCATTTATAACCGTCGCAATGGCGACCAGAAGCCCCGCAATCGGGCTTTTGAGCAGGAAAAACGCGGGCGACCACATTGCGCCAAGGAAAATATTGATGATATAGCCGATGTGGATGCCTTTTGTGATTTTGGGGTTCAGAATGGAAATGACAAACGAGCACCCCATCAGGATATAGAGGGTCGTCCATACGATGCCGAATACCGCATAGGGCGGATGAACAGGGGACAATGTGAGGCCCATGAACCACGGAGAATCTGTTTTTAAAGACATCAGAGCAAGGCCGGAGCCCTCGCCTGTCGCAAAGATCGCCACGACGACCTGCCAAATTTTTTTCTTGTCCATCGCTTCGCCGGTGAACGGATTGTGCATCATAAAAATCCACTCCTTCAAACAAATTCAGGCAAGAGCGTCCATCCTGTGTTTTTCGCCGATATCCTTGCAAAACGTCACGCAACACTGGTATAATGGCTTCATGATGAAAACTCGTCCTGACGGCATTTTGATACCCTGAAAGCCGTACGGGCAAACCGGGTCTTTCACATAAATTTTGCTGAGTAGGGTATCCGCATTGCCGGAACCCGAGCGGAGGTAGTTATGAAAACAAAAACACGGACCTTGACCTTGACGGCAATTCTTGTTGCCATCACGCTGCTTTTCGGCTTTACGCCCATCGGCTATATCCAAACGCCGTTTGGGATCGTGATCACGCTGATGTGCCTGCCGGTCATCATCGGCACGCTGACGCTGGGCTGGAAAGCGGGGGTCGCGCTCGCCGCTCTTTTTGCGATCACCAGCATCGCAAAGATCCCCACGGACGTATTCGGGCCGACGCTTCTTGCGTATAATCCGGTGATGCTGATGGTGAACATCATTGTGCCGCGGCTGCTGATCCCTTTTGTGGCGGCGTTCGTATACAGGGCGGTGCGCTTCAAAAAGGAAATCGTGAATGTCGGTGTTGCGGCCGTTGCAGGGTCGCTTACGAACACGGTGCTGTATCTTTCGTTCCTGTACGCGTTTTTTTCAACGATCATCGCGGGGGCGGTCATTTTGTCGGTGGCGCTTTTGAACGGCATCATCGAGGCGGTGGTGGCAGGGCTTTTATGCCCGCCGATCGTGCGCGCGCTGAAAAAATCGGTACCGGCTTTGGGAAGCCTCACGCCGACCACAAAAAAGGAGATCACGCAATAGATGATATTTGTAATGGATGTGGGCAACACGAACATCAAATGCGGCATGTTTGAGGGCAACGTTCTGGTGCACTCCTTTCGCATGGCGACGGACATCGACGCGACATCGGATCAGTATGGCATTCGTATGATCCAGTTTTTTGATTATTTGGACAGGACGACAACGGACGTGGACGGCATCATCATTTCGTCCGTCATCCCGTCCATCAACTATACGCTCGAGCACACATCGCGCGAATATTTCAAAAAAAAGCCGATGTTTGTGGGACCGGGCATCAAAACGGGGATCAATATTAAGTACGATAACCCCAAGGAGCTCGGCACGGACCGCATCGTGAACGCAGTGGCGGCGTTCGAGCTGTTCGGCGGGCCTGTCATCACCATTGATTTCGGCACGGCGACGAGCTTTGGGGCGATCTCGCAAAAGGGAGATTTTCTGGGCGGGGCAATCTGCCCGGGGCTGCGGATCGCTTCGGACGCGCTCACCGATAATGCGGCAAAGCTGCCGCGCATTGAGCTGAATCGCCCTGATACGGTGATCAACAAGACGACGGTATCCTCTATGCAGGCGGGTATCATCTATGGCTACATGGGGCAGGTGCAATATATCGTGGAAAAAATGAAGGCGGAAATGGGCGGCGCGAAGGTCGTGGCGACAGGCGGGTTTTCCGGGCTGATCGCGCAGGAAACAAACTGCATCGACGAGATCATTCCTACGCTCACGCTCATTGGCCTGAATAAGATTTATATGAAGAATTGCTAAAGGAGTTTGTGATGAAGGACGTAAAAGTGGCGATCCTCGGAATGGGGACGGTCGGCGGCGGTATCTATGAGCTGATCGAGCAGGAGCAAAAGAACATCGAGCATAAGGACGGGATTCGTCTGACGGTCAAAAAGACGCTTGCTTTAAATTATGCGGTGGATGTGCCGGAGGAAAAAAAGGCGAAGGACATCGACGAGATTTTAAACGACCCGGAGATCACGGTGGTCGCGGAGGTGATGGGCGGCCTAAAGCCGGCAAAGGAATTCATCATACGCGCGCTTGAGGCGGGCAAGACGGTGGTTTCGGCAAACAAGGATATGATCTCGCAGAACTGGCCCGACCTCGAGGCGGCGGCAAAGCGCGGCGGCGTGGGCTTCTATTTCGAGGCGGCTGTGGGCGGGGGCATCCCCATCCTGCGGGCATTGAACGATTCCATGCAGGCCAACACCATCAATGAGGTATACGGCATCGTCAATGGGACGACGAACTATATCCTCACCAAGATGGACGACGAGGGCCGCGATTTTGAGGATGTGCTCAAGGAAGCGCAGGCGCTCGGCTATGCGGAGGCCAACCCGGAGAGCGACGTGGAAGGTTACGACGCGCGTTATAAGCTTTCCATCCTCGCTTCGATGGCGTTTCACGCGCGTGTGCCCGTGGACAAAATTTACTGTGAGGGCATTACGAAGATTTCCAAGACGGATATTGAGATCGGACGGGAGCTCGGTTATGTGGTGAAGCTGCTTGCCATCGGCAAGAAGGACGCGGACGGCGTGATCGAGGCGCGCGTTCACCCCACGATGATCCATAAGGATCACCCGCTTGCGAACATCAAGGGGTCTTTTAACGCGATATTCATCAATGGAAGCGCGGTGGGCGAAATGATGTGGTACGGCAAGGGCGCGGGCGATTTTCCGACGGCGAGCGCACTTGTTTCGGACATGGTCTACGCGGTGCACAACATGGAGCATCCGCGCTATGCGACGTTTGAAAACAGCTATGACGCGGACAAGGTGCGCTTCAGCGACAACTGGATCACCGAATACTTCGTGCGCACCATCGTGGCGGATAAGCCGGGTGTGCTCGCAAAGATCGCGGGCATCTTCGGAAAGCATGATGTGAGCATCGAAAGCGTCATTCAGAAGGGCGCGAAGGAAGGCGAGGACTGTGCGCCGCTGATTTTGGTGACGCATAAGGCGCGTGAAAAAGACCTGCAAAAGGCAATCGAGGAGATCAAGCAGATCGACGCTGTGGTCGCCATCCCAAGCTGCATCCGGGTGGAAAAATAAGGGACATATGGCGCGTTGGGGAGTTTGCCCCACAGCCGGAAGGAGAAAACAATGGATTTGACGTGGTTATGGATTTTGATCGGCGTGGTCGCGGCAATCATACTGATCATCGTGATTTGGTATATCGCTGCGTACAACAACTTTATCAAGATGAAAAACAGCATCGAGGAAGCGTTTGCGACCATCGATGTGTATCTGAAAAAGCGGTTTGACCTGATTCCCAATCTGGTGGAGACAGTGAAGGGCTATGCCGAGCATGAAAAGGGCACGCTCGAGCAGGTGACGGCGGCGCGCAGCAGTGTGGCAAACAGCTCCACGACGGAGGAGCGCCTCGCAAACGAGAACATTCTTTCGGGAACGCTGCGCAGCCTGTTTGCGGTCGCGGAGGCGTATCCTGATCTGAAGGCCAACACCAACTTCCTCGATTTGCAGAACCAGCTCAACATGGTGGAAACGGATATTGCCAACGCGCGCAAATACTATAACGCGAACGTGCGGATGTTCAACACCAAGCTGGACACCATTCCCACGAAATACATCGCGCGCAAGCAGGGCTTCAAAAAGCAGCCGATGTATGAGGTTTCAAACGAGGGTGAGCGCGAGAACGTGAAGGTGCAATTCTAAAATCAAAAGCCGCGGCCTCTGGCTGCGGCTTTTATGCAAGGGGAGTTATGAAAAAATTATTTTTGATCGTTGTGGCGCTGTTCGTGCTGCTCGTTCCCGCGGCGGGGTTTGCGGTCGAAACAAACAACAACTACATCATCAAGGACTATCACCGCGAGATCACGGTGCACGAAAATAATACCTACAGTATCGAGGACACGATGACGGTGGAGTGGCTCGAGCCGATGCACGGATTGCTGGTGAAGGTGCCTAAGACGGCGGAAATTTCGCGTAAATACGACGGGAGGACCTACGACGACAAGTACCAGATTCTGATTAGCGACGTATTTGCGGACGGACAATTTGATACGGAGACGGAGAACGGGACGCTGCTCATTAAAATGGGCAATCCGGACGCGTATGTAACGGGTACGCAGACCTATCATTTTGGATATAATTTTGATCCGGGCGACGACGGGCACACGGAGTTCGACGAGTTTTATTTTAATCTTGTGGATCCGCTGTGGGAAGGGCCAATCGAGCATTTTTCGTTTAAAATCAATATGCCAAAGGAGTTTGACCCCAAGGCTGTTGGTTTTTCGACGGGAAGGTATGGCACATCCGGTTATAATGAGGACGCGCTTAAATTCCAAATAGATGGAACGACGATTACGGGCGAAGTTGTACAGAAGATGGCACCCCGCGAGGGCGTGAACATCAATATTCAGTTGCCGGAGGGCTATTATGTGGGCGCGCGCACCACGCAGGGAATGCGTACGCCGGCGTTCATCGTCGCGGGTGTGATGGTCATCATCGCGCTGCTGCTGGCGGTCAGCAACGACAAGCGCAAAAAAGAAGTGGAAACGGTGGAATTCAACCCGCCCGAGGGAATGAACCCGGCGGATGTGGGCTGCATCATCGATGGGATCGTGGAGGACAAGGACGCGGTGTCCCTGCTCATTTACTGGGCGGATCAGGGATATATTGAGATTCATCAAAGTGACAAAAACAACCTGTCCTTCAAACGCTTGAAGCCGCTGCCCGAAACGGCGAATGATTATGAAGGCATTTTGTTCAACAAGATGTTTGGAACGGGCGACACCATCAGCACGGAGGAGATGAAATACGAATTCGCTTCCACCATCGCGGCGGTGAAGGAACGTGTCAAAAGTAAATTTGACAGGGATGAGAATCGTGTGTTTACCAAAAAATCGTTGCTGCGAAAGCAAGTGCTCGGCGCACTTTCGGCGCTGCCCGTTGCTGCGATGATCGGTATATCGATTTGGATGAACGAGTTCGATGTTCTTTTGGCGCTGATCGCTGTCGGGGCCGCATGGATATTTGGATGGGTTGTGGCATCGATGTTGGGGACCAATATCGATAAATGGAAGTCTGAAAAGCTGGCAACGCGCACCGGTTCGATGGTAGTATGGATTTTGCTGACAGCCGTCTATTTGTTTGTCGTGTGGCTGTTTGCACGGGAGGCGTTTGGCTTTACGGTGTTCATACCCATGGCGGCTACGGTGCTCGTAATGTTGATTGCCGCAGGGCAGCGGCGCAGAACGGAGCAGGGCGCGCAATGGGCCGGACGCATCCTCGGACTCAAGCACTTCATCGAAACGGTAGAAGCAGATAAGATCAAGATGATGGTAGAGGAAGACCCGCAGTATTTTTACCATATCCTGCCCTATGCTTATGTGCTAGGCGTAACAGACAAGTGGGCGAAGCAGTTCGAGCGCATCGCCATTGAGCCGCCCAACTGGTATTATGGCTACGACGGTTCTCTGTTTACGACAATCTGGTTCACCAGTATGCTTACCCGCTCGATGTATTATACGCAGGCGAATATGGTCATGACCAAATCATCCGGCGGAGGCGGCGGCATCGGCGGCGGAGGTGGCTTCTCGGGCGGCGGCTTTTCGGGCGGCGGTTTCGGCGGAGGCGGAGGCGGAGGCTGGTGATGAACGGAACGGCACTCATTACGGGCGCGTCGCGCGGCATCGGCAGGGCGTGTGCGCTGGCGTTTGCAAAGGAAGGCTATTGCGTGGCGGCGAACTACCGTACACATGAAAAAGAGGCGCTTTCCCTGCGTGAGGAGATTCGCGCCATGGGAAGCGTGTGTGAGGTCTTTCACGCGGACGTTGCGGATCGCGCACAGGTCGATGATATGGTGCGCGGGATACAGGACGTGTTCGGGCGGGTGGACGTACTCGTCAACAATGCGGGGATCGCGCAGCAAAAGCTGTTTTCCGACATCACGGACGGGGACTGGCAGCGTATGTTCGACGTGAACGTGAAGGGCATGTTCCACTGCGCACAGGCGGTGCTGCCCATGATGATCGGTGCGAAGCGCGGTAGGATCGTCAATGTGTCCTCCATCTGGGGGATGGCGGGGGCGTCGTGCGAGGTGCATTATTCCGCTTCCAAGGCGGCGGTCATCGGCTTTACCAAGGCGCTCGCAAAGGAAGTGGGGCCGTCGGGCATACAGGTGAACTGCGTCGCGCCGGGGGTGGTCGATACGGACATGAACGCGCTGCTCGACGAGGGCGCGAGGGAGGCCCTGCGGGAGGAAACGCCTCTCGGGTGCATTGGAACGCCGGACGACATCGCCCAGACGATCCTGTTTTTGGCAAGTGAAAAGGCAAAATTTATCACGGGACAGATATTGAGTCCGAACGGCGGACTGGTTATTTAAGAATGTGATGATTGCCGGCGAATCGGCGGGATGCAAGCATTGAAGCGAATGCCTAGTTGCAAGCGCCGACCTCCCGGGGACGCGGCGTGTTTTTGCAAAAGCAAGGCCAAAGCACCTGTGCCGCCGCTCCGTGTTCCGGGCGCGTCGGAGAGAAACAAATCTCTAAGCGCCCTGCACAAGGCCCCGTCCGTCGGCATCTTGCAACAGGCTACGCTCTACGGTGTATCAAGGTCGGTGGGAGATGTTTTCCGTAGCGCGAGTTTCGATTGCGAAGCAATTGCTGTTTGAAGCGCGGGAAAATATCTTCCACCGGCTCCGCCGATTCGCCGGATAAAATCACATAACAAATCATTATGGAATCGGCGGCGCCGATGTCCTATAGGAGGAATGAACACATGAGAATCGAATCCAAATGCCTGCATGAGGGCTGGAAACCGAAAAACGGGGAGCCGCACGCGCTGCCCATCTATCAGAGCACAACTTATAATTATGATTCCACCGAGCACATCGGCGATCTGTTTGATTTGAAGGCGGCGGGGTATTTTTATACGCGCCTCGCAAATCCCACGGTTGGGTTTGTGGAGGAAAAGATCGCGGCGCTCGAGGGCGGCGTGGCGGCGATGTGCACCGCGTCGGGACAGAGCGCGAACATGATGGCGATCTTAAACATCATGGGCGCGGGCGATCATCTGGTGTGCGCGTCTGAAATTTACGGCGGTACGCTGAACCTGTTTGGTGTGACGCTTGAAAAGCTGGGCGTGGAGACGACGTTTGTCGATCAGAACGCCCCGGACGAGGAGATCGAGCGTGCGTTTCGGCCCAACACCAAGGCGGTGTTCGGCGAAACGGTGGCCAATCCGTCGATCGCGGTGTTCGACATCGAACGCTTCGCGCGTCTCGCGCACAAGCATGGTGTGCCGCTTATCGTGGACAACACCTTTGCGACGCCGATTTTGTGCCGTCCGTTTGAATTCGGCGCGGACATCGTGACGCACTCGACATCAAAATACATGGACGGACACGCGGTGCAGCTCGGTGGCGTGATCATCGACAGCGGAAATTTTGACTGGAAGGATTATCCCGGCCTTACGCAGCCGGACGAGAGCTATCATGGCGTGATCTATACGGAGACCTTCGGAAAGCTTGCGTATATCACGAAGGCGCGTGTGCAGCTGATGCGCGACATCGGAGCAAGCCCCACGGCGGAGGGGGCGTTCCTGCTGAATTTGGGACTTGAGACGCTTGCGCTGCGCATGGAGCGGCACACGCAGAACGCGCAGGCGGTCGCGGAATTTTTGCAGGCGAGCGACGAGGTTGAATTTGTAAATTATGCGGGCCTTGCGGGCAACCGCTATTACGATCTTGCGCAGAAATATTTGCCGAAGGGCGCGAGCGGCGTGGTTTCGTTCTCCTTGCAGGGGGGCAGGGACGCGGCGGTCAAGTTTATGGACAGCCTCGAGATGGCCTCGAACGTGGTGCATGTCGCCACGGTCAAAACATGCGTGCTGCACCCCGCAAGCGCGACGCATCGGCAATTGTCGGACGAACAGCTTGTCGCCGCGGGTATTACGCCGGGCATGATCCGGCTCTCTGTGGGCATTGAAAACATTGAGGACATTCTCGACGACCTGAAAAAAGGATTTGCGGCGATCAAATGATAAGTAGGTGGTTATCATAAAAGATGGAATTATCTGAAAATCTGCAAAAGAAAATAAAGAACCTGCCCAAGAGCCCGGGTGTGTACATTATGCGGGATGAGGACGCTAAGGTGATCTATGTGGGCAAAGCGCGGGTCTTGAAAAATCGCGTCAGCCAGTATTTCCGCAAGGAAGCCCAAAAGTACGCGAAGGTGGCGGCAATGGTCAGCCACATCGCCGATTTTGAGTATATCATTACGGATACGGAGCTTGAGGCGCTCATTTTGGAGTGCAATCTCATCAAAAAGTACCGACCGTATTACAACATTCTGTTAAAGGACGACAAGCATTTTCCTTATATTCGCGTAGATATGAACGAGCCGTTTCCGCGCCTCACGGTTGTGCGCAAGGTCAAGGACGACGGGGCAAAGTATTACGGCCCGTTTATTGCGGCGCACGTGATCCGCGATGTACTCGACCAGATTTACCGCTTGTATCCTTTGCGGAGCTGTAAAAACGACATCCCGCGCATGATTGCGCGCGGCGAACGCCCGTGCCTCAATTACGAGATGGGGCGGTGCATTGGCCCGTGCACCGGCAAGGTAAGCGCGGAGGAATATGACGCGCTCATCAAGGAAGCGGTGAGCGTGGTTTCGGGCACCAATCAGGCGATCCGCAAGGAGCTTTTGCGCAGGATGAACGAAGCGTCTGAAAGCATGAATTTTGAACAGGCCGCGCTGATGCGCGACCGCATTGCGCTCATCGACCGTCTGCGTGAAAAGCAGCGCGCGGGATTCCCCAACTTAAACGACAAGGATGTGTTCGGCATCGATAAGGGGCTCAAGACAGCGGTGGTGCAGGCGTTTTTGTTCCGTGACGGAAAGCTCAGCTATGCGCAGAAATATTATTTCGATTATGAAGGCGAACCGCTCGAAGAGATGATGCGCGAATTTTTGCAGCAGTATTATGCGGAAAAAAGCGGGGTACCCAAGCATATCTATACGCTGCCGCTGCCCGACGACGCGCCGTTGCTCGAAGAGTGGCTCAGTGAAAAGCGCGGCTCGAAGGTAGAGATCAAGGAAGCGATACGCGGAGACAACCGCAAGCTTGCGGAGCTTGCGCGCAAAAACGCGCACGACGCCATCAAGATCAAGGAGGGCATGCAGGCGCAGCGCGATGCGGCGGCGGGCAATCTCGCCGCGGCAATCGGCCTTGACGAAGCGCCCGAGCGCATCGAGTGCTATGATATTTCGAATACGCAGGGCACGGACAACGTCGCTTCGATGGTGGTGTTTACGGACGGAAAGCCCGACCGCAAAAAATACCGGCGCTTCCGCATCAAATCGTTTGAGGGCGCGGACGATTTTGCGTCATTAAACGAGGCGCTCACGCGGCGGCTGATGCGCGGATTGAAGGGGGACGAAGGTTTTTTGCCCATGCCTGATCTGCTCATCATCGACGGCGGCAAGGGACAGCTTCACGCGGCGAGAGACGCGCTTTTTTCGCTGGGGTGCGAGGAGATACCCATCGTCAGCCTTGCCAAAAAGCAGGAGGAGATATTCATTCCGGGGCATGAAGAAAGCGTGCTTTTGAAGGTGGGAAGCCCTGAGTTTCGGCTTGTGACTGGTATTCGTGACGAAGCCCATCATTTTGCGATCACCTATCACCGCAGCCTGCGTGAAAAGCGGCACCACACGGGCGAGCTCGATAAGATCGAGGGTGTGGGCGCGAACCGCAAGCGGGCCCTCATCAAAACCTTTGGCAGCGTGAAAAATGTGAAGGCGGCGACGCTCGAGGAGCTCAAGACGGTGAAGGGTGTGCCCGAGGGCGTTGCGCAGGCGGTGTATGATTATTTTCACCCGGAGGGGGCATGAGGTTTCATAAATATGTTTAGCGTGAGGTTCCGGTTGGTATTATCTAGGCACACACAATATGATAAAAAGTGAGGTATGAAAGTATGACGTTCAGTATTTTTGTGAATTTTGACGGGAACTGCCGCGAGGCGGTGGAGTTTTACGCGAAGGTGTTTGAGCTTGATGCGCCGCAGTTTATGACGTATGGCGACGCGCCGCAGCAAGGATTGAGCGAAGCGGACAAAGACCTCATCATGTACGCAGAGCTCCCGATCGGAAACTGCAACGTGATGTTTATGGATTTTCCGACGGAGTATGAATGTGTGAAGGGAAACAACATCCAGCTTACCGCTTCCTATCGGGATATGGATGACGTCAGACGGATATTTGAGGCGTTAAAAGAAGGCGGACAGGTGATTACGGAGCTGCAAAAGACGTTTTTCAGCGAGCTTTACGGCATGCTGACGGATCGCTTTGGCGTGCAGTGGCACATTATGGCGGGCGAAGAGGCATAAAGAAGCGAATTAAATGGTTTTGATTTATGAGAGGGTGGGAAACTGCCCTTTTTTATTAGCCCATATTGCTCAAAACGCTAATGATATAATATAATTGTTGATTTTTTTCATTAAAAATGTTATATGTGAAAGGAGGGAAAAGCGAAACCCACAGTCCTTGGAGAGTTTTCTTAATAGCCACTACTCAATAACACGAGGAGAAAGAAAATGAAAAAAGGGTATCACTAAGGAGCTTCAAAATATGTGGAATCCATCTTCTGATCATAGTGCATTTCTTATAACAGAGAAAGCTAAAAATTTTCATGACAATTTTACTAATACCGAACCTATATATAGCGAACAAATATCTGTTTTATCGGATAATGAACTTGAGCAAATTATTTTATCAAATATATCTCTTCAATATCTCTATTTTTTATTTATGGCGACAGGATTCGAGGAATGTGCCGAATTTCAGCTTTTTTTAAATAGCGCAGAAACAGAAGACGTAAATAATTTCAGAAAAATTTTGTCCTCTTTTTTCGATGTGATACTTGAAATTACGAACAAAAAGGAAAAAAACACAATACTATATCAAGTCTCATATTATAAAAAAAAGGTCTTGGATATATTTCAAAAATTATATCAAGAAAATAAACTTAATAATTTGTTGTTATGCTTGAATAAGGGTCAGGTTAAGGAAAAGGTTTTATTTAGAGATACATGGAGCCACCTATACAAGTATGAATTTATGAAGCTAGCAAACTCAAAGAGAACAGTCTTCAAATACGACAGGAAAGAGCTTAGTAATTTTTTGCATGGAATAGGTGAAATAACCACAACAGCACCCATGTTACCTACCAGCGGTTTATCATTAGAAGAGCTTGATAAGAATGGATATATGAATATGCTAGAAGATTGGTTTCCAAATCATGATTTTTTTGCATGGTGTAACTGCAAGATTCAAGATTCATTTGGTCAATATATTGTTATTGGGATAAAGAGGAAAATGTAGGGCTACAACAAAAATAGATGATTTTGCGCATAGCAGAAAATGAACTGGAACGTGACTTTTACGGCATGCTGGCGGATCGCTTTGGCGTGGAGTGGCACATTATGGCGGGCGAAGAGGCATAAAGAAGCGAACATAAAAACAGTACGGCTTAACCGTACTGCCGTACTGTTTTTGGTTTCGTATTATTCCCCGAAGTTGTTATCGACCAGTTCACCTAGCGCCTCAACCGCGTCTTTTTCGTCGCTGCCGTTGGCAAACACATAAATGGATTCGCCTTTTTTCACACCAAGAGACAGCAAACCCATGATGCTCTTTGCGTTGATTTTTTTGTTGGAAAATTCGATCAGGATCTGCGAATCGAACTGGTTTGCAACCTGCACGAAGCTGGCCGCCGCTTTTGCCTTCAAACCGTCATTGTTCTTGATCACGAGTTCTTTGTAAATCATTTTCAAATCCTCCGTTCTTTTGATTGGGCATATCATTCAGCTCCTGCGCGAGGGCATTCAGCTTTCTGAGCCGGTGGTTCATCCCGGATTTTGTGGTGCCGCACAATTCGCACAGCTCGCCGAGCGTGGCTTCGGGATTTTCAAGCCGCAGCTCCGCCGCCTCGCGCAGTGGATCGCTCAACTTCTGAAGGCCCACCAGACGTTCGATCTTGCGAATGCTGGCAACCTGCGTCATTGCGGCATTGACCGTTTTATTGATATTGGCCGTCTCGCAATTGACGGCGCGATTGACATTGTTGCGCATTTCTTTGAGAACGCGCACGTTCTCGAAGTTCAAGACCCTTGAATATGCGCCGATCATTGCAAGCAGCGCCGCGATCCCGTCTCCTTCATTTAAGTATACCACATAATTTTGCCTGCGGGGTATAATTTTTGCCCGGATATCGTTTTTTTGCAGGATATTGGCAAGGACGCGCGCGAAGGACTCTGAATTTGTGACAAACTCCGCATGGTAATTCTTCTTGGGGTTCGAGACCGTACCTCCGCCAAGAAAGGCGCCGCGCAGAATCGCCGTGCGGCAGCATTCGCGCTCCAGCACTTCACCGGGCGGCAGCGCATTCGTCAGCAGGTTTCCCTCAAGGCCAAGCACACACAGCAGCAGCCGTCCGTCCTCCACGATGATAGAATAGCTGTGTCTCTTTTTGAGATAATTGTCCTTGATCTCGATGCCGGCGCTGAGCTTCAGCACGTGCGTCACCGTGCTGTAGATACGCTTTGCGACGGTCATGCTCTCGGTGTTGTATTTGATGCGCACGCCGTTTGAGCTGATGCTTAAGTTCCCGCAGATCAGCGTGAGCGCGGTGAGCTCCGCGATGATACAGCAATCGCGTTCTTCAATATTGGTGCAGATTTCATCCTTTGTATCCGAAGAAAACGACATGACATCTCCCGTTCAGCAGTTTTTTTCGAGCGTGAGATCGCGGTGTTCGAGCGTCACGCGCATATCCTTTTCAAGAAGCCGCCGATGCAGTTCTTCGGCGACAGCCACACTGCGGTGCATGCCGCCCGTGCAGCCGATGCCGATGACAAGCTGGTTCTTGTCCTCGTTCACGAAGCAGGGCGCAAGCGTTTCTACCATTTTCACGAGCTCGGTCAGGAAAAACTGCGTTTGATCGAAGGCGAGCACGAAATCGCGCACGTCGTCATCGAGGCCCGAATGCTTGCGCATCCCTTCCACATAGAAGGGGTTTTCGATGAAGCGCATATCGAACACCATATCCGCGTCGAGCGGAATTCCGCGCTTATAGCCAAAGGAAATGATGGAAATGAGCAGCTTGCGGTTGTCCTCCGTGTCGCTGTACATCATGTCGATCATCTTTCGAAGCTTCATGACGTTGTATGAGGAGGTGTCGATCACGTGGTTTGCCATATCCTTCAAAAGCTGAAGCTTACGGCGCTCCATATGAACGCCCGCAAGAATTTCGCCGCTGCCCGAAACGGGGTGAGAGCGGCGCACCTCCTTGAAGCGCTTGACAAGCACAGCGTCCGACGCGTCGAGAAACAGGATGTCGAGGGTAAGATCCATGGTTTTCAATTCGTCAATGGTCGCGTAGATCGCGTCGAAAAAATCGCCCGCCCGCGCGTCCACGGCGACGGCGACTCGCTCGCTCATGTGGGCATTTTCCATACACAGCTTCGCAAAAGCGGGGATGAGTTCGGGCATTAAATTATCGACACAATAATAACCGAGGTCCTCGAGTCGTTTGAGCGCCGAGGAACGTCCCGCACCGGATAGGCCTGTTACAATCGTTAGTTTCATAGTTCACCTCTTACGCGCACACAGTGCGGCGCATTTCTGCGTTAAACCCTCGACGCCAATCGTCGACGTACATTTTGGTACGCCTGCCTCATGGCGCTCGGTTTGCCTTGAACTGCACCCGCCCTGTGCACGCTTGACGCGCATAGACTAGCGGCGCATTTCTGCGTTAAACCCTCGACGCCAATCGTCGACGTACATTTTGGTACGCCTGCCTCATGGCGCTCGGTTTGCCTTGAACTGCATCCGCCCTATGCACGCTTGACGCGCATAGACTAGCAGCGCATTTCCATATTAGGCTTGTGCGTTGATGATCTGTTCGGCGGTGATGCCCGCCGCCTCCGCTTTTTTGAGTGCGGGCAGGAAATCGCCCACGCGGCCGGGGGAATGCGCGTCGCTCCCGACGGCAAACAGCACGCCCGTCTTTGCGCACGCGGCCAGCTCCTCTGTGGTGAATTCCGGATGCTTTGCGTTGATCTCGAGGGCGACGCCCTTTTGCTTTGCCCGCTCCGCAAGCGTTCGCAGATCGACGGGCAGCCCATAATTCGGATGCGTGATGACATCGATTTTGAAGCGATCCATTGCGTTGAAATACGCTTGCGTGTTGCGCTCGATGGATTTTTCTCCATGTGTTTTGAACAGCAGCATATGCAGCTTGTCGCGCAGCGTCTTATAACGCACCAGCTTGTGGTAGCCCATCAGCCGCATATCAAAATGCTGCGCCCACTGCACGGGGAAATCGATATCACCGTCCGCAGACAGCAAATTCATCTCAACGCCCGCTAAAACGTCGATGTAGCCCTTATATTTTTTACGGATATCCTCGATGTCGCGCAAGTAGTCGTCCACGTCTTTGATGTTGTAGCACAGGTGGGACGTGCCGTGGTCGCTGATCGTGAGCTGTGTGAGCCCGCAATCGATCGCCGCCTTGACGTTGTCCTCCACCGTTCCCGTGCCGTGGCTGTGCACCGTATGCGTATGGATATCACCAATGATCTTCAGCATTAAAATTCTCCCAGCAGCCGCACCTCTGGCTCCAGCGGCACGCCCGTTTCCCGGAGCACCGTTTTTTTCACATGCGCGATCAGCTCATAAATGTCGCGCGAGGCCGCGTTTCCTGTATTAATAATAAACCCCGCATGCTTTTCCGAAACCTGCGCGCCGCCGATGCAAAAGCCTTTGAGGCCGCACTGCTCGATGAGCGGGCCGGCGTAATATCCGGCGGGACGCTTGAAGGTGCTGCCCGCGCTCGGCCATGCGAGCGGCTGTTTTTCCCTGCGCCGCGCGTTGAATTCGTTCATTTTGTTAAGAGAGGCCTGCGGGTCGCCTTCCTTGAGCGTGAAGGTCGCATCCAGCACCACATAACCTTCTTCGCTGACCGCGCTGTGGCGGTAGGAGAGGCGGAGTGCTTCGGCATCCAGTTCACGCAACGCGAAATTGCGGTCGAGCACATGAACGGAGGTGAGGAAATCCTTGATCTCGCCGTCGTATGCGCCCGCATTCATGTAGACCGCGCCGCCAAGCGCGCCCGGGATGCCGCCCGCAAATTCGAGGCCCGCAAGCCCCGCGCGGATGGATTCGAGGCACAGGAGCTTTAAGGACGCGCCTGCCTGTGCGGTAACGCGATTTCCTTCGACGGTGATCGCATCAAACCCGTCGGCAAGCCTTACGACCGCTCCGCGATAGCCTTCGTCTGAAACGAGCAGGTTGGAGCCGCGTCCAATGACGACATACGGCGCGCCTTCCTCGTGCAGCGTACGCAGCACGGCGGAGATTTGCTCCGTGCTTTTAGGCATGAGCATCAGATCGGCGGGGCCGCCCGTCTGAAAGGTGGTGTGCGCCGCCATCGGCTCATTTTCAAGTACGCCCGCTTCCCCCAGCAATGGGATGAAACGGGCGGCGAGTTCGTTGATGTTCATGATTGAGAGATCACGTCCATGATGTTTTGCGCAAGCCATTCGCCTCCGCCCTGACCGATGCTTTTGAGGCGAAAGTTCATTGCCGCGACCTCGATGACGATCGCCAGGTTGCGTCCCGGGCGCACCGGAAGGGTGATCTGCGGCACCTTGATGCCGAGCAGGGTGATGTGGTTATCTGCCGTGCCGAGGCGGTCGATGTCGCGCACATCGCCCGGCTCCAGATGGATGGACAGCTCGATTTGCTTTTCACGGCGCACCGCGCCCATGCCGTACAGCACGGAAACGTCGATGATACCAAGGCCGCGAATTTCCATCATGTGCCGGATGATGTCCGGCGACTGCCCGATGAGCGTATCGTCTGAAAGCTTGTGGATCTCCACCACGTCGTCCGCAACGAACCGGTGACCGCGCTTCACGAGCTCGAGCGCCGTTTCGCTCTTGCCCACTCCGCTGTCGCCCGTGATGTAGATGCCCACGCCGTATACGTCCATCAGCCCCCCGTGACGGGAGATGACGGGCGCGAGAAGCGCATCCAGATAAATCGCCGTCTTGTGGCTCAGTTTGGTGGTGGTGAGGCCGGACATCAGCACGGGCACGTCGTATTTGCGCGCGCATGTCAGAAATTCATCCGGCGGCGTCAAATTGCGCCCGATCAGCACGCATGGGATCGCGTGTGAAAAAAAACGATCCAGCCGCTTAAGCCGCGTTTCGGAATCGAGGGTCTGGAGATAGGTGATCTCCGCCATGCCGAAAAGCTGCACGCGGTTCATGGCAAAATATTCGAAAAATCCGCTCATCTGAAGACCGGGACGATTCAGGTCGCTCGAATCGATTTCGGCGGTGTCCCGCGTTCCCATGTAGATGATGTTTAGATTGATCGCTTTTGCAAGTTCGTCGATCTTGATGACACGTTTCATTCATCTGCTCCCAATAAATATTTTTCAATGGCCAGCGCGACGCCGTCCTCTTCGCAGGAGGCGGTCACGTCGTCGGCAGCCTGCTTACAAACCTCTGAGGCGTTTTCCACGGCGATGCCCATGCCCGCAAAGCGCAGCATGCTTTCGTCGATTTCGCTGTCCCCGACGGCAATGATCTGCTGCGGCTCGATTCCCAGTTTGCCCGCAAGAAACGCGAGGGCGCTGCCCTTGGTGGCCTCCGGGTTCATGACCTCGAGATAATTAGCCTGCGATTTTTTGAACGCCAGTTCTGGAAACATCGCGACAAGCTCGCTGCGAAATTCCTCCAGCCGCGCGCTCTCATCGATGATCAGTATTTTTGAGGCGAGCACCGGCTCCACCTCCAGCAGGCCGGGGTTCACGATGCCCGAATATCCGCACTGCGCCTCGTAGAAATCGGTGAAGGGGGTACGTGCAAGATAGTGATATCCGTCGTCCATATACACCTGAAAATAGGCGTTGTGCGTTACAGCCCACCGCATTACCTGCTTGGCGGTAATGGGAGGGACATAGGTGGAATAAACGATTTTTCCTTCGGGATCGACGACCTGTGCGCCGCCGCACACGATCGTATAATCCTTGTTTTCGATCATCCGGTTGTAGCTCTCTACGCCCGGATAGGCGCGCCCGGAGGCGAGGATGATGCGCGCACCCTTCGCGATGGCGGCCTTAAGCGCCGCGCAATTTTTCGCGGAGAGGCGTTTTTCTGCGTCCAATAGAGTGTCGTCAAGATCCAATGCTGCAAGTCGATAAGCCATAAAATAATTTTGCCTTCCTTTTCAGTTGATCATTCCTTTTTATTATACAATAGCAGCGCACTTTTTGAAAGCGCAAAATGCCGGAATCCCGGACGGGGATTTCTGAATTGTTTACACAATTTGGCAGGCGGGCGTGTTATACTAAAACCAACGAAAAAGAAAAGACGAAGGGAGGAAGCGGATATGACGGACTTTACGCATCTTCATGTGCATACGGAATACAGCCTGCTTGACGGCGCTGGACGGATCGGCGATCTGGTTTCGCATGCCAAGGAGCTTGGTATGGACGCACTTGCCATCACCGATCACGGGGTGATGTACGGCGTGCTCGATTTTTATGAGGCGGCGAAAAAAGTGGGGATCAAGCCCATCATCGGGTGCGAGGTGTATGTCGCGCCGGGCAGCCGGTTTGAAAAAACCTCTCTTTCGCGCGAATATGCGCATCTTGTTCTGCTGTGCAAGGATATGATCGGCTATAAAAACCTGATGAAGCTTGTTTCCGCGGGCTCGCTCGAGGGATTTTATTACAAGCCGCGTATCGATTACGATTTGCTAAAGGCGCATACGGAAGGGCTTGTGTGCCTGTCCGCATGCCTCGCGGGGGATGTGCAGCGTCTGCTGATGCAAAATGACTACAAGGGCGCGAAGCAGATGGGTGAAAAGCTGCGCGATCTGTTTGGGGCGGATTTTTACCTCGAGCTGCAGGATCATGGCATTCCCGAGCAGCGGCGCATCAACCCCCTTCTTTTGAAGCTGGCGGACGAGCTGCATGTGAAGCTGGTCGCCACGAACGATGTGCATTATGTGCACAAGGACGACGCATATGCCCAGCAGGTGCTGATGTGCATCCAGACGGTCACCACCATCGACGCGCCGAGCAAGATGGCGTTTGCGACGGATGAATTTTATTTGAAATCCCAAAAGGAAATGGCAACGCTGTTTTCGCATGTGCCCGAGGCGCTTGCCAATACGCGCGAGGTGGCAGACAAATGCAATCTGGAATTTGAATTTGGCAGCAACCATCTGCCGGAATTTATTGTACCGGAGGGCTACACGAACGCCGAATATTTGAAGCATCTCAGCGAAGAAGGGCTTAAAGCACGCTACAGTGAGATGACGCCGGAGATCCGTGAGCGGTTCGATTACGAGCTTCACACCATCGACAGCATGGGATTTACGGATTATTTTCTCATCGTGTGGGATTTTGTGAACTTCGCGAAGCAAAACGACATCATGGTGGGGCCGGGCAGGGGCAGCGCGGCGGGAAGCATCATCGCGTATTCCCTTGGCATCACGAACATCGACCCCATCAAATACAATCTGCTGTTCGAACGGTTTTTGAACCCCGAACGCATCAGCATGCCGGACATTGACATCGACTTCTGCTATGAGCGGCGGCAGGAGGTCATCGATTATGTGACGCAAAAATACGGACAGGAGCGCGTGGCGCAGATCATTACCTTCGGCACGATGGGTGCGCGGCTCGTGATCCGCGATGTGGCCCGCGTGATGAACATGAGCGTGGCGGACGCGGACAAGCTTGCGAAGATGGTGCCGTTTGAGCTGAAAATGACCATCGACAAGGCATTGGAGCGCAACCCGAAGCTGAAAACGGAATATGAAAACAACCCGGACGCGAAGCAGGTGATCGACATTGCGCGCAGGTTGGAGGGCATGGCGCGGCACGCGTCCACCCATGCGGCGGGCGTAGTGATCGCGGATGCGCCCATCACGGATTACGTTCCTCTGCAAAAGAACCCCAAGGACGAGAGCGTCATGACGCAGTACACCATGAAGAAGCTCGAGAGCATGGGGCTTTTGAAGATGGACTTTCTTGGGCTGCGTACGCTGACGGTGATCCGCGACGCGGTGGCGATGGTCAGGGAAAACTACGGCGTGGCACTCGACATCGACAAGCTCGATCTCGATGATCAGGAGGTGTACAAGCTGATCGCCTCCGGCGAGACACTCGGCATTTTCCAGTTTGAAAGCGGCGGCATGCGCCGGCTGCTGCAGGATTTGAAGCCAAGCAGTTTAGACGACATCATGGCGGCGAACGCGCTGTTTCGGCCCGGCCCGATGGAGAGCATCCCGGATTACATCAAAAGCAAGCACAACAGCGCGCACGTGCATTATCTGCATCCCATGCTCGAGCCGATTTTGAACGACACCTACGGCTGCATGGTCTATCAGGAGCAGATCATGCGCATCGTGCGCGACGTGGCGGGCTATTCCATGGCGAGAAGCGACCTTGTACGCCGCGCCATGAGCAAAAAGCAGCACGACGTTCTGGAAAAGGAACGCAGGGTGTTCATCGACGGCGAGGAAGAGGACGGCAAGGTCACCGTGGAGGGTGCGGTGCGCCGGGGCATGGACAAAAAGACGGCGAACGTGCTGTTTGATCAGATGATGGCGTTTGCGAACTATGCGTTCAACAAATCACACGCGTGCGCATACGCGGTGGTGGCGTTCGAGACGGCATATTTGAAGCGGTATTATCCCGTGGAATTCATGACCGCGCTTTTGAACAGCTACATTGCGAGCAAGCAGAAGCTCGCGGAATATATTGGGAGCATCAAAAACGCGGGCATTACCATTTTGCCGCCCGATATCAACAAATCGGGTATGCGCTTTTCTACGGAGGACGGATGCATCCGCTTTGGACTGTCCGCGATTTCGTACGTGGGCGAGGCCATCGACGACGTGATCACGCGGCGGGGGAGCGGGTATGCGGATTTTACGGATTTTGTGGACAAAAATTCGGATGTACTTAACAAAAAGCGGCTGGAAAGCCTGATCCTTTCCGGGTGCTTTGATTGCTTTGACGTAAAGCGCGCGCAGCTTCGCGCGGTCTATGAAAACGTGCTTGCGGACGCGACGCAATTGAAAAAGCGACAGGCGACGGGGCAGGTGTCTCTTTTTGACAGCATGGAGGGAGAATTCGCCCCGCTCAGCGTGCAGCTGCCAGATATTCCTGAATATGATGAAGCGGAAAAGCTGTCCTATGAAAAGGAAATGACGGGACTTTACATCAGCGGGCATCCTTTAGACGAGCTTACGAGCGTGATCGCGGCGCGGCCCATAAACATCGGAGAGATCATGCAAACAGCGGATGATGAAATGACGATGTATGAATACGACGGCAAGGAGGTAGAGCTTTTGGGCATCATCACGGGCACGCGCATCCGCCCGACCCGGCAGAAAAAGATGATGGCGAATTTTGTGCTCGAGGACCTTTACGCGCAGATCAATGTGATCGCCTTTCCCAATGTGTACGCGGCGGCGGAAAACCTGATCCGTACGGACACCATCGTCAACGTGAACGGCAGGATCACCGTGACGGCGCAAAGCGGCGTGGAGCTTTTGGCGGAGCGGGTGACGCGCTTTGTTCCCGACGACTCGTTTTTCGCGGGCAAGCAGCTTTTTGTGAAGATCGCATTGGGAACGGATTGCGATGTGGATGGGCTGATGCGCATTGCGGGGCGGTATCCGGGCAACAACAGCGCGGTGGTGTATGTGGAAAAAACGGGGCAGAAGTATAAGCTGACGGGTGCGCGCAGCGTGGCCTATAAGGCGGAGCTCGTAGATGAACTGAAGGCATATCTGGGTGAGGAAAACGTGATTGTGAAATAGCGGAAAACAGGGCGCCGCTTTCCCAAAGGAGAGACAGGCGCTTTTTGTTTTGTGAAAAAATGAAGAATATCACATTTTCCGTCGATTTGTATTGTCTTTTGTAAATTTCTTTGCTAAAATAGTCTATGATTGCCGGGGTTTTTTGCTTTCGGCATGCGGTGTATGTATATTCTATCAGAAAGTTTAAATAAACGGTGATTGTGCGATGAAAAGAAGAATTGGTATTTTGACAAGCGGTGGCGACACACCGGGAATGAACGCTGGAATCCGTTCGGTCGTGATGGCGGCCGATGCTGCGGGTTTCTCGGTCATGGGGATCACAAAAGGTTATGCGGGCCTCATCGAGGGCCGTGTGGACCGCATCAAAACAGAGGATGTTGCGGGCATCGTTGAGAAGGGCGGAACCATCCTGAAAACGGCGCGCTGTGAGGAATTCAAAACGCCGGAGGGCCAGCAGAAAGCGTTGCAGGTCATCAAGGCGTTTGATATTTCGGGGATGATCGTCATCGGCGGCGACGGATCTTTTGCGGGCGCTAAGGTGCTTTCACATCTGGGCGTGCCCACCATCGGCATTCCGGGAACGATCGACAACGACCTTGCGTACACGGATTATACGATCGGCTTTGATACGGCGGTCAACGGCGTTGTGCAGGAGATGTCGCGCATCCGCGACACGATGAATTCCCACGAACGCGTAGGCGTGATTGAGGTCATGGGAAACAAGTGCGGAGATATCGCGCTCTTCGCGGGCATCGCGGGTGGTGCGGAGCACATCATCATTCCGGAGGTCGAATTTGACATCGACTATATCTGCGACAAAATTCTTGGCAGCCGCATCAAGGGCAATATGACGAGCATCGTGCTCATTGCCGAGGGCGCGGGTAAGGGAGAAGCGGTCGCGAACTATATGCGCGCGAAGGCGAAGCTTGACGCAAAGGCCATCGTGCTCGGCTACATCCAGCGCGGCGGTACACCGACCGCGGAGGATCGCATCCGTGCCACGAGCATGGGGGTGCGTGCAGTGCAGCTTCTGAATAACGGCATCGGCGGCAGGGTCGTCGGCATGCGGGACAACAAGATCATCGACGAGGACATCGACGAGGCGCTTTCCAGGGAAATGGTTTTCCGGAAGGACCTCTACGATGAGTTCAAGATCATGTCTGAAAACAGGCAGTAAGGGCTGCAATCAACTGAACATGTTACAAAAAAGGCTTGCGCAAAGCCTTTTTTACTATGTATGAGAAGGGTCGTGGACATTATCAATACGTTCGCAGTGCCGGAAAGCGTTAAGATCGGGCAAGGGATATTATACCCTAAACTAAAAGAGTTCATCAAGCCGACGGACCGCGTGATGCTCATCGTCGATAAGATCGTAGACGAGCTTTATGGGCGGGACGTTTACGCGTGCCTCGAAGGGCATTGCAGGGAGGTCAAGCGCGAATTTGTGCACGCCGGGTCTTTGAGGGAGGCGTTTTTGCAGTCCTACTATATCGTGAACCGCGATTTTGACGCGGTGATCGCCATGGGAGGCGGCAAGGTGCTCGATGTGGGCAAATATGCGTCGTCCATGTCCAAGCGGCCGTTTGTGAGTATCCCGACCTCCATTTCCCACGATGGCGTAGCATCGCCTATTGCCGTCTTGAAATGCGATCACAATTCGGTGCGCAGCCTCGACTGCAAAATTCCTTCCTACATCATCATGGACATCGACATCATCAAAAAAGCGCCGCGTCAGTTGATTATTGCGGGGCTGGGGGACTTGATTTCCAATGTGACCGCCTTAAGGGACTGGGAAAAGGCGGCGGCAGCGGGCAAAGCAAAGATGGACGATTTTGCGTACATCATTTCGGGCACGGCGGTGCGCGCGATTTTGCAGTACCAGAACGCGTCACTCGACGATCCGGCATTTTTGACGCAGCTTGCGGAATCCATCGTATTATCCGGTCTGGCAATGAACATCACAGGCAACACGCGCCCATCGAGCGGCGCGGAGCACCTCATAAGCCACGCGATCGACGCGATCGGCAAGGGAACGTTCCACGGCATTCAGGCGGGCATGGCGAGTGTGCTGGTGGAATATCTTTATGGCGGGGATCACGCGTTCATCCGCAGATTTTTGAAGAGCTTCGGCATCCCGACAAGCTTCGAAGAGCTGGGGCTTACCTACGACGAATATGTGCAGGTCATGCGCATGGCACGGACCACGCGCAAAAACCGATACACCATACTGGATGAGATATCCTATGACGATGCGCATCTGAAAGAAATCTATGACGCAGTTTATGGAGGAATGCATGGGCAGTAACGAAAAACGCGGCAGGGTCAACCCGAACGCGGCACAGCTTAGGGACATCGAGTGCTTTGTACTCGATATGGACGGCACCATCAATCTGGAAAATACGCTGATTCCCGGCGCGAAGGAATACATCGAATGCATGCAGGAAAAGGGGATCCCTTTTTTCTTTTTCACCAACAATTCCTCAAAAGCGACGCGCGATTATGTGAAAAAGCTGGAGCGGCTTGGGTTCACGGGCATCACGCGAAATCACATCATGACATCCGGTGATGTGATGATTCACTACTTAAAAACGCAAGCAGAGGATCCGAAGATATACCTTGCGGGAACCCCTGAGCTCGAGGCACAGTTTCGCGAGGCAGGCATCACACTGCTTGACAAGGATGCGCAAACGGCGGATTTTGCCGTTTTGGGGTTCGATACCACCTTTGCGTTTGAAAAGGCGGACGCGCTGTGCAGGCTCATTTCAAACGGCGTGCCATTTGTGGCGACAAACATCGACAAGGTGTGTCCGTTGGAAAATGGGCGGTTTTGGCCGGATTGCGCCTCCATGGCGAAGATGATCACGCACGCGACGGGTGTGGAGCCAAAATTTGTGGGCAAGCCATTCAAGGAAACGGTGGATTTTATCCTCGCGAAGACAGGATCGAAAAAAGAAAATACCGCTATGGTGGGCGATCGGCTGTATACGGATGTGAAAACGGCTGTAAACGGCGGCATCGTCGGGATCGCGGTGCTTTCCGGCGAGATTTCCTACCGGGATATCGAAGAGGGAGAGGTTGCGCCCGACTATATCCTCGACAGCGTATACGACATCTATACGGCGATCCGGTGACCGTCGGGCAAAGCGCTTCTGCAAAGGGGCGTTTTTTTGTTTGCGTGAAAGCGGATTTGATGATAGGATAATGAAAAAGGAGGATGCGGAAATGGAATTCGTGTTGAGAAGATGGGATGAAAACGACGTTGCGTATGTGCAAAAGTATGCAAACAATCAAAAGATCGCAGCCAATCTGCGAAATGCGTTTCCGTACCCCTATACGATGGACGACGCAAAGGAATATATCCTCGCCTGCATAAAAAATGACGGACAGAGGCAGGTGACGCGCGCCATCACGGTGGACGGCAAGGCAGTGGGGAGCATCGGCGCGTTTTTTGGAAGCGACGTGTACGAAAAGAGCGCGGAGATCGGTTATTGGCTTGCCGAACCGTTTTGGGGGCAGGGCATCGTGTGCGGCGCGGTGAAGAAGCTGTGCCGCTATGTGTTTGCCAAATACGAGATCGAACGTATTTTCGCGGAGCCGTTCGCGAAAAACGCGGCTTCGCGACGCGTGCTGGAAAAGGCGGGCTTTACGCTGGAGGGCGTGATGAAAAACAGCGTGTTCAAAAACGGAGTGCTGATGGATTCGTGCATGTATGCCCTGCTGCGTGACGACGCGGTATGATGAAATCAACGGCAGAAGCGCTTCAGCATCCGCTCGCGCCTGTCTACGACGAGCGCTCAAGGATATTGATTTTGGGCACATTTCCGTCTGTGAAATCGCGGGAGAGCATGTTTTATTATGGAAACCCGCGCAACCGCTTCTACAGGGTGCTCGGCGCGTTGTTTTGTGAGGAGGCACCGGAAGACATACCGCAGAAAAAAGAGTTTTTACTGCGGCACAGAATTGCCGTGTTCGATGTGCTCCGCTCGTGTCAGATTCGCGGAAGTGCGGACACGTCCATCAAAAATCCCGTGCCCAACGATTTTTCACAAATATTTCGTGCGGCGAGTATCGTTCAGGTGTTTGCAAACGGGAAAAAAGCACAGGCGCTTTATGAACGATATTGCCTTGCGCATACCCAAAAACAAAGCATTTGCCTTCCATCCACCAGCCCTGCGAATGCGGCTGTAACATTTGAGCGGCTGGCCGCGGAATGGGCAACGATATTACAGTTTTTGAAATAGCGGCGTCGGAACAATGAAGGCCGGGCCGACAGGAGGATAAAAATGACGCTTTCTGTTTCCATATCACTTTTTTTTGCGGTTGCTGTGCTTTACGCGGTGATCATCGACGTATTTACGATCCTGTTCCGCATGACGGGTATGACGGAGGAAAAAGCCAAGTTTCAGGTGATCTCGCTGCTGACAAACAGCGGGTACACGACCAAGGAAAGCGAGCTGGTAGTGAATCGGCTTGGGCGGCGAAAGCTCGCGCGGACGATCATGCTGTTTGGGTACATCTTCTCCGTCACCATCATAACGGCGTTTGTCAACGTTGTGATGAATCTGCCAAAGGCCATTCAGGAGGATTTCTGGACGCTCACAATTATTTTGGGCGTGACCTTCGTATTTTTTATGATCGCTAAGCGCGTTCCCAGATTCCGTCACAGGTTCAATGAAATGATTGAGAAGCTTGGGCGCAAGATCATGTTTAAGGGAAATGTGAACATCGTAAGCGTGGTGGACGAATACGCCAAGGGTGTGGTCGCGGGCGTCAGTTTGGAGGTCGTGCCGGAGGCGGTGAAGGGGAAGAACTTCGGCGAGCTTGATTTTGCCGCAGCTTTTGGGCTGCGCATTATTCTGATTCAGCGGGGCGGGAAGGTCCTCGACTATATCACAAAGGACACGATGATGGAAAAGGGAGACAGGCTCGTTGTGTTTGGCGGGCTGCAGGATATTTACAAGCTTTTCAATGTGGAGCACCAAGAGCTGGCTGAGCATCCCAATGATAAAAAGGAACTGATCGAATAAAAAAGGAACAAGAAAAATTGCATAAAAAATAAAAATTATGCAGAAGACTGTTTTGTAAAAACGATGAAAAATGAATGTAAAAAAACATTGCATGCAGCATTGATTTCAAAGACGTTCAAAACCCGCTTCACTGCGCAAAAAAAACCAAGTTATCCACAGAAGCCTGTGGATAACTTTTTTGTTGAAAAAACGCACAAGAACGGTATTTTTTACAAATGGACGATTTGCGGAAAAATAGACTTATCCACCAAACGTACATCAAATAAAATTCCAGTATCCAAGCCAAAAATGAGCGGAAGGCGTAAATTTGGAACAGCGTGTGAATTTTAATGAGATTTTCACAAAATGATTATTTTTATACAGAGAAATGCATAAAAAAACTGCGGCATGTTGCCGCAGTTCCTTTTTGAAAAGCAGTGTTCCTATTTGTTTAAATATTCGTCGATGCTCTGTGCGGCAACCTTGCCCGCGCCCATGGCGAGGATGACGGTAGCCGCGCCGGTGACCGCATCCCCGCCGGCATATACGCCGGGAATGGAGGTCTCACCCGTCTCTTCATTTGTGATGATGCCGCCCCAAGACTGCGTCTTGAGCTCGGGGGTGGAATTCTTGATCATCGGGTTGGGAGACTGACCGATCGCGACGATGACCGCGTCTACCGGGATGACATACTCGCTGCCCTCGATGACGACCGGTCTGCGGCGACCGGAAGCATCCGGCTCACCAAGCTCCATGCGCACGTTTTTCATGCCCGTCACATTGCCGCGCTCGTCGCCCAGAATCTCAACAGGCGCTTCCAGAAGGCGGAAATCGATGCCTTCCTCTTTTGCGTGATGCACCTCTTCGAGACGTGCGGGCATTTCGGCTTCGCTTCTGCGGTACACGATATAGACATGCCCCGCACCAAGGCGTTTTGCGCAGCGTGCCGCATCCATCGCGACGTTGCCGCCGCCGATGACCGCTACGCTTGAATAGGGCTTGATGGGCGTGTCGTAGGACGGATATTCATACGCGTGCATCAGATTGATGCGCGTTAGAAATTCGTTTGCGGAATACACGTCGTTGTAATTTTCGCCGGGAATGTTCATAAAGGACGGAAGGCCCGCGCCGCTGCCGATGAAGATGGCCTCATAGCCCATTTCCTTCAGCTCGTCGATGGTCAGCAGCTTGCCGATGACCATATCGAGCTCGATCTTCACGCCCATTTCCTTTAGGACGTTGATCTCGAGATCCACGATCTCCTTGGGAAGACGGAACTGCGGGATGCCGTATTTTAGCACGCCGCCCGACGTGTGGAAGGCCTCGAAGACCGTCACGTCATAGCCCTTTTTGGCAAGATCGGACGCGCAGGTGAGCCCCGCGGGGCCGCTGCCGATGACGGCGACCTTCTTGCCTTTTTTGGGCGCGAGATCCTTGACGCCAAGCGCGCCCTGGCCCATCGCAAAATCTGCCGCGAAGCGCTCCAAACGACCGATGCCGACGGGCTCGCCCTTCACACCGCGTACGCAAAGCTGTTCACACTGGGTCTCCTGCGGGCACACGCGTCCGCACACCGCGGGAAGGCCGTTTGTTTCCACGATTTTTTTGTAGGCGGCCATGAAGTTGCCTTCCTTGATTTCGTGGATGAATTCCGGAATATTGACCTGCACAGGGCAGCCCTTTACACACGGACGATTTTTGCATTCCAGACACCGGAGGCTTTCCTCCTGCGCCATTGCCGCCGTATAGCCGAGGGCGACCTCCTCAAAGTTGGTCGCGCGAACCTGTGCGTCAAGTTCGGGCATTGCTACTTTTTCGTTTGACATATTGCGTTCCATTGTTAGTTTTCCTCCGCCATTTTAACGAGCCTGCAATCCGCCTCGCGCTCTTTGAGTCCGTCGTACATGGAAAGGCGGCGCATTGCCGCGTCAAAATCGACTTCGTGTCCGTCGAAATCGGGACCGTCGATGCAAGCGAACTTGGTTTGCCCGCCCACAATGAGCCGGCATCCGCCGCACATGCCCGTACCGTCGATCATCACGGGGTTCATGCTCACAAGGGTTTTGATCCCATGCTCTTTGGTGAGCGCAGAGACAAATTTCATCATGGGGATGGGCCCGATGGCGACGACGATATCATATTGGACGCCCGCCTCGATTTGCTGCGTCAACGCATCTGTCACAAATCCGTGAACCCCGAAGCTGCCGTCATCCGTCGTGATGATGAGATTGTCGCTTGCCGCGGTCATTTCTTCTTCCAGAATAATGATATCCTTGGTTTTGAAGCCCGCGATCATATCGACAGAGACGCCCATTTGCTTTAAGTGCTTGGCCTGCGGAAGCGCGATCGCGCAGCCGAGGCCACCGCCGATGACCGCCGCCTTTTTGATGGATGGATCAAAGTGAGAGGCGACGCCAAGCGGGCCGACAAGGTCAAGAATCTCTCCGCCCTCAGGAAGCTGCCCCAACTGCTGGGTGGAACGCCCGACCTGCGCAAAGATGATCGTTACGGTGCCGGCCTCGCGGTCAAAATCCGCGATGGTAAGCGGAAACCGCTCGCCCTTTTCATGTGTGCGCAGAACGAGAAATTGTCCGCTTTGCGCTTTTTTCGCGATCAGGGGGGCGTCGATGATCATTTTGGTGATGCCGTTCGCCAGTTCTTCTTTTCTCAAAATTTTAAACATATGCACACTCCATTACTCATAGAATTCGTTTGCTACCATAACATTATACAGTATATGGGCAAGGTTGCACAAGTACAAATGCGCATGAAAACATGAAAATAAATGTACGTACATATGGACAAATGATAAGTGGTTGACAATCAGGTGTGTAAGTACTAATATGTAAATGAACACACGTTCACTTTGTGAATGATGCGAATGGAGAAGCAGGTAAGGTATGGAGCAAACTCTTGATCGGCGCGCGGAAATGATGGGAACGGCGAAGGTCCCGAGGGCGATTGTGAAGCTCGCGGTCCCGGCAATCATCAGCATGGTCGTGATGGCGATCTACAACATGGCCGACACTTACTTTGTAAGTATTTCACCGGAGGGATATCTCGGTACGGCGGCGGTTTCGGTGTATATGCCGATCATGCTCTTTACGCAGGCTTTGTCCATTCTGTTTGCCGCGGGCGGCGCGGCGTACCTTTCGCGGCTGCTCGGCGCGAAGGAAACAGAAAAGGCGGGGCGCGTGGCGACCACGACGCTCATCCTGTCCTTTTTATCGGGTATATCTGTCGCGATCATGGGCTGCGTCCTTGCAAAGCCCATTTTGCTTGGGCTGGGCGCGTCGGGCGACACCATCGGTCTCGCGCTCGATTACGCGCTCGTACTGCTCATCGCTTCGCCGGTGCAGCTGACGAATATGGCGTTCAACAACCTGCTGCGCGCGGAGGGGAGCGCGGTGGAATCCATGGTGGGCATGGTGGTTGGCGCTGTCCTCAACATGATACTCGATCCCATTTTTATTTTCACATTTCAAATGGGAGTGCTGGGCGCGGCGGTGGCGACGGCGATCTCGCAGGTCGTGGCGTTTGTGATCCTGTCCTCCCATTATTTCAGAAAAAAGACGGTCGCGCGGCTGAAATTCAAAGGGTTCCGGTTCGACGGAGAGATTATCTCCTACATCGTGCGCGTGGGCTCGTCCACGTTTTTGACGCAGCTCTTGGCCGCAATCAGCTTTGCCATCATCAACATCTATGCCAAGCCGTATGGCGACGCGGCCATCGCGGCGTTTGGCATCGTGAACCGCATTCAGTTCCTTGCGTTTGCGCTGTTGTTTGGGTTTGCGCAGGGTTATCAGCCTGTGGCGGGGTATAATTTTGGCGCGTTTCAATTCGACCGCCTCAAAACGGCCATAAAATTTGGCATTGCGGTAGCCGTTGCGATCGGTGCGCTCGTGACGTTGGCGTGCAACCTGCTTGCCGTGCAGCTTATGGGCATATTTACCACAAATGAGACGGTCATGGAGCTTGGCGTACCGGCGCTCCGCTGGTTTACGGCAGGCTATACGATCACGGCGTTCACGCTCATCATGCTGATGACGCATCAGGCGCTCGGCAGAGCTGCGGGTGCGCTCGTCCTGTCCATTTCGCGGCAGGGCATCTGCCTGATCCCCGCAGTCATCATTCTTGCGATCACGTATGGGCTGTGGGGCATCATGCTGTCCCCGCTTGTATCGGATATCATTTCGGGCATCATTGCAGTATTCCTTGCCGTGCGGATATTCAAATTTATCCGCGCCACGAAAGAAGCATACGCGCAGGGGCTCTTAGACCCGAATGCAGAACAATAAGGAAAGGAAAGACAATGCCGAAGAAAATTGCAGATGTAACGCAAAAGATCATCAGTGCAGCGCTCGAAATTTATCATCAGGAGGGGTACGAAAGCCTTTCCATGAGGAGAATCGCCGAAGTAAGCGGGCTTTCGGTGGGTACGGTATACACGCACTTCGAGGATAAGGAAGCGCTGCTTGCGCAGGTGCTCGCCGGAGAGATCGAGCAGATCATGCAGGATTTTATGCACAATGTGTTTGGCAAGCAGCCCAAGCAGGCGCTTTACGGGGCGATCTACTGCTTCATCGCGCGCATGGTGGAAACGCCGCAGGACGTGATCAACCAGATCGTGAATTTTGAATCGGAAAAGGAATACATCGAACGTACGCTTTTTGGAATACGCAAGCAGGTGCAGGAGCTTTTGATCGAGCTCATTACCCGTGTATTCAGCGAATGCGGCGCCACGCTTTGCGAGGGGGAAGCGGCGGTACTTTCCGAAGTGCTGTTTGGCATGCTGAACTCGATCTCACTTTATGGGAACGGGGATACGGAGCAGCGCTCCAGCCTCGTTTACGAGATGTTTATCTCTTATGCGGAAAAGCGCAGCAAAACACAGAAAAAAGAAGCGTGAACGAAAAATGAGCGGGGCAAGGCGCCCCGCTCGTTTGCGTTTTTACTTTGCGGCCTGCGTCGCCTGAACATATACGCGCGCGGCGGCCTCATTGTCCATATAGAGGATGCCCGCCTCGCTGTTGCCGCTGATCTTGAGCTTTTCGATCAGGCCGGAAGCGTTTTCCTCTTCTTCTACCTGTTCGTTGATATACCACTGCAAAAACTGCTGCGTTTTGAAATCGCGCTCGTCAAGCGCCTGGCCCATCAGCGTGTTGATCATGCCGGTCACAAGGCGTTCGTGCGCCAGCGTTTTTTCGAAAATATCCATCGGCGATTTGAAATCTGTATCCGGCGCGTCAATCGCGCGGAATTCGGCGTTCCCACCGACGCGCAGCACATAATCCATGATCATGGTGGCGTGATCACGTTCCTCTTGTGCCTGCACGGTGAACCAGTTCGCAAAACCGTTGAGATTTTTTGACGTGAACCATGCGGCCATCGCAAGATAAAAATAGGCTGAGAAAAATTCGTTCTTCATTTGCTCGTTGAGCATGTCTTCCATTTTTTGACTGATCATGTTGAACCCCCTAAATATAATCGTGATACACTAATGATACCACATTCGCGCACATTAAAACGAATTATTTGTGCGGTCGAGGAAGGCGCAGAGGCGGTCAAAGGTTTCCAGCGCTTCCTGTTTGTGCAGATGAAACTGGTATTCGTGCTGCAGCCGCGCTCTTTTTCTTGGGTAGGCAACGCATTCCACATCGGCAGAAGAATCTTGCAGAGCTGCGGCGTAAGCCTCGCATTGTTCAAGGAATGAGTCGGAATTTCCGTCCGTCAAAAAAACAGCCGGAAACTGTTCGGGGATGTGATGCAGGACTGCCGCATTGCGAATCTCTTCTCCATACGGCCAATTTCGGTTGCCCGTCACACCCCAAAACACGCGATGCACGACATAGGCGACGGGCGTGTGATGAAACCGGGCTGCGTATGCGGGCGCGTCGTACAGCCCGCAAAACAGGATCACCCCGCGGATCGTCTCATAGGGTACGGTCTGTAGGAGACCCAAGCGCCGCGCATCGTCTTCATCCACCTGCGCGTTCACGAATTGCGCGCTCATCTGCGCGCCCGCGGAATCACCCGCGAAATAGACGCGGGTGAGGTCGATGGAATATTCAGTCGCGTGTTTTTGGATGAAGCTGTATGCGCTTGCGATGGAAAGAACGCCTGCGGGATAGCAGAACTCCGGCGCGAGCGGGTAGTTCAGATTGACGACCGCATAGCCACGGGCAGCCAGCATGACAACGTATTCCTCCACGTCCCGTTTGTCTCCGCCGACATACGCGCCCCCGTGCGCCCAAAAGATCACGGGGAGAGGTTCATTTTGCTCTGCCGGCAAAACGATATCAAGGGTACAAAATTTGTTTTTGATATCGTAACAAAGGTCTCGCACGATTTTCACGCGAGACCGGATCGTTGCATATTCTTTTGGGCGGATCAGCGTGCCGAAGCGAAACGCGTTGCGCAGCAGCCAGCAGGCCGGTTTGGGGGAAAATGGCCAGACCAGCAATAAAAAAGACAAGCCTGTGGTGATGCATTTGAAGAGAAATTTCCATATAAACATTGCTCTACAGCTTTCAATGATTCTTTTGACGGGCTTTTGCGCGCCGCCATGATGTTTATATCAACCTCCTGCGGACGCGTCAAACGCAGTATTACTTCTTTTCGTTGTTCTTTTGCGCGCCTTTTTTGGTGATCAGAAAAAAGACGGACCAGGCGGCGAAGACCGCGACGAGGATCACGATGCCCAATGTAAAGGGACGATCGGCAGTTGGATTTTCGAACACGGTGGCGGCGTTGAGCAGTGCGGAATTGATCAGGTAGGTTTTCGCTGCGGCGACTTCGAACGTGACGTTGCCGTTTTCGTCCACGGGGATACCGTCTTCGTTCAGCGGAAGGATGTCCCGGTTGATGTCATAATAATAGAGATAAACGAGAGAATCCGGCGGATATACGTCGCCCACATAGATGCTCATCTGCGTTCCCTGAGGAAGGAGATCGTTTCTGGAAAGGTCGAGGAATATGGCCTCTTTATCCGCAGAAGATGCCGTGCGCTTGCCCTGCGGCGCTTTTTGGGTGACGTTCGCCTCCAAACTGATGTTCATGGGAACGGACAGGAGCGATCCGTTAAAGAAGAAAGAATAGGGACGTTCACTGTTGACTGAAAAAACAAGATTTCTTGTCTGCCCGATCAGAGGATAAACAACGTTTTCCGGTACGATGGAGGGCTGATTGAGATGCACCTCCACATTTTCCGGCACATCGGCATTCAGCTTGGAAATGATGCTGTCCGCATCGATGGTCTCCTCCCACACCGTAAGGTTTCTGACTTTGCTGAGTGCCTCGATCTCTTCTGTGGGGGTCTGGTTGAGATAACTCGACACCGCGTCAAAGACCATGGAATGCTCCTTGAGGAGAGGCGCATTGAATTCGTAGCCGTTGCTTCCATAGTACGTTGAATCGAGCACGGCAACCTGAAAGGTATCGGTATCGGCGATTTCCTGCCCGTCGCGCTTCATGGTCTGGATCACGGCAGCCGCATTCCCGTCCTCGTTAAGATATTTCTGCGCCGTAATATCGATCCCCGCAAACTGGGGAAAGGAGCTTTGCCCCATGATCATATGCTGGTTAAAAAGTTCTTTGAGCGCCGCGCCCGTCATTTCCACGGTGACGATATAGTTGTCGGACGGCAGGGCATTGTACAGATCGCCAAACGTGACCGTTCCTTCCGGAAGAGACGAAGCAATGGCGCCGCTCGCCAAAACTGCAATGTCTGCCCCGGTGTCTGCGCGCATCGCCTGTGTGACGAGCTGCCCGAAATTGGTGCTTCCTGTAAGCAAATAGGCCGGGGCTGCATTCAGAAACACAGGGGAAGAAGTGATCTTGCGCTCCATGATCGGCTGCTGCTGTTTTTCATAATCGATGATCGTTTCGGCGATCGCCTTGTTGGGTGAAAACGCGGATGCTTCCGCTGTATCCACAAGATGCTCGGTGATCCCGGTGAGTACATTTTTGGAATCGAAGGTCAGCGAAGTGATGCCGAAATCCTCGAAATACTTTCCGGCCTGCACGATCATGGGTGTGCGGCCCTGCACATATCCGGGATAGGAAACGAATCCGCCCACGTATGTGTCGTGAGAGTGTCCGTCGACGATCAGGTCGATGCCGCTTACCCCCGTAGCAAGATCGATGCTCGAGGTGGGGGTGCTTTCGGCTGTGCCGAGCGAGGAGAGCACGACCACCGCGTTTACATTCTGGCTGCGCAGTTCGTTGACGGCGCTTTGCACGGAGGCCAGCAGCGGGGTACCGTACAGGAAGGTAAGACCTTCGATATCGCGCGGGTCTGCCGTTTGCTGTACTTCGGGCGTCGCGACGCCGATCACGCCGATCTTCACACCGCTTTTTTCAAAAACGCGGTAAGGCTCGAACAGCGGCTGATCATCCTTTAAAATATTGATCGCAAGGCCGCGCGCGCCTGAAATTTCCACGAGGTCGACGAGCGCGTCCGTGCCATAATCAAAATCGTGATCGCCGGGCGTAAGGGCATGATAGCCTACCTGATCCATCACGGCGGCAATGCTCTGCCCGTTGCTCAAATTCGCAAACGCGCTGCCGGAAAACGCGTCGCCCGCGTCAAAAATAAGCCGTCCGTCCGATGTGTCGTCCCGGATGACGGTCTCAAAACGCGCGTAACCAATCGACGTCTCATTGCCCACCGCGTGTCCGTGTACGTCGTTCGTATGATAGATATTGATGACGGTCTCGTCCGTCGCGGGAGCCGCGGCGGCAAGGCCGGGAATCAGCATGAAAATAAACAGGATTGCCAGCAGGATTGCCGGCGTTTTTTTATGACGCATAGTGCCTCCAAATTATTATCGACCACTATTGTGCATTATACCAAATATGCGCGTGGGATGCAATTTCGGATATGGATTTCGCGGGGCAGGCGTGGTAAGATATGATTATCATGAAAACGATTGGGAGCGGACTATGGAATTGAAGGAAACGACGCTGAAGCATGAAACGATATACGACGGGAAGATCATCCGCGTGGAGCGGGACGTTGTGCTGCTGCCAAACGAAAAAGAGGCGGTGCGTGAGGTGGTGCGCCATCCCGGCGGGGTGTGCGTATGCGCGGTGGACGAGGATCTGAACCTGTTTTTTGTGCGGCAGTACCGCTATCCCTTTGCGGCGGAGCTGCTGGAGCTGCCCGCGGGGAAGATGGATGTGGAGGGAGAGGACCCTTACGACGCTGCGCTGCGCGAGCTAAAAGAGGAGACGGGCATCGTTGCGGCAGACATGATGCCGCTCGGCGAAATTTACCCCAGCGTTGGGTTTTGCGATGAAACGATCCATATGTATCTGGCGGTCAACATCGAGCAGAGCGAGCAATCCCTCGACGAAGATGAATTCATCCATGTGGAAAAAATTCCGCTTGGAAAAGCGGTGGAGATGTGTCTGCGGGGAGAGTTGAAGGACGCGAAAACGGTCGCGTGCGTATTAAAGGCCTACATCATTTTAGAGCAGCTCCAGCGGAAGGCAGAACATGATTGAGCAGCACGCCGGGAAGGAAGAACTTGAAGAGATGAGCGTCATTTTCAAGATGCTCAGCGATAGGACGCGCCTCTTGATTCTGCTGGCCTTAAAGGGCAGTGAACTGTGCGTCGCACATTTATGCGAGGCGGTGGGTATGGAGCAGAGTGCGGTATCGCACCAGTTGAAGAATCTTCGTGCCGCGCGGCTCGTCAAGAGCAGGAAGGATGGAAAAAACGTCTACTACAGTTTGGACGACGATCATGTGCTGCACATCATCGATCAGGTGTTGATGCATGTGCGCCATTGAGCTTGAATCAGGACTCCGCTGCGGCGGGGAAACGAGGCATATTCGATGGATTCAAACGATTGGGTTTGTTCGCAATCACATAAAAGAACCTGTGCAAATTTCATTGCGCAGGTTCTTTTTGTTGATTAAATGGATGTCTGTTTGTTCAGGTCAACGCGTTCCTTTGGCCTTGCGCAGTTTGCAAATTCTGTATACAGCGAATGCCGTACCCGCGCCCACCGCCGCGATCAGCAGGATGAACAGCCATGCGTTAGAATCCGCAGATTTGGATTGATCCGTTCCGGCTGCCAGCGGCGATTGGGTATCGCCGATCTGTTCACCATTTACGCCCGCGTCTGCCACCTGCGGCTCTTCCTCCGCGCCATCCGCAGGCTGATTGCCCGCGTCCGCTGACTGCGGTGCTTCTTCCGTATCAATCCGCGCCGGCGTTATAAGCTCGCCGTTCAGATTCGGAGTCGTTCCCGTATTGGGCTGATTTCCTCCGGCGGGCGGTGTCGTCCCACCTGTCCCTGTGTTGGGCCGATTTCCGGCGGGCGGTGTCGTACCGCCGTTTTCCGGAGTGACGGGCGGTTGCGGTGTGACCGGAGGTTCGGGCGCCTGTACCCGCTCCAGTTGGCTGATTGCCGCGTAGATTTCCGCAGACAGCTCGTCAACCCTTTGCTGCGTCACATTCTCATCCGATATGATAGACGCCGCCGATTCAACCACGCTCTGCAAGACATTCACGCTGGCCGCCGTATAAAGCGACACATTCACATTCCCCGCAGCACGCACAGCCGCGCGCAGACCCGTCTTGTTTGCTTTCAGCCGCGCTTCGCCGACCTTCTGCATCAGCGCGTTCTTGGCCGCGTCTACATCCGCCTGCGTCGCCTCCGTATTCTCATATACCGCCATCGCCGCAACAAGTGCTTCCTGAAGCCCCAATACGCTTGCCGGTGCATATTGTGCGATGTTCACAACGATCGCATTTGCAAGGTTGATCGCCGTGGCGAGGCCGACCTTGTTGGCGCGTGCCTTCAGCTGCTTAAACGCCTCCTGCAATCCTGTAAACGCTTTTTGAATATCCTCATCCAGCGCATTCTCATCCGCGAGCACCTCTTGGGCGGCGGTCAGCGCGGTTTTGAATATTGTCCATGTTCCTTCTGTAAACAACGCCTCGTTCAATGTTCCGACTGTGTCTACCAAAGCTTTCAGCTGTGTTTTGTCGCCTTTCTCCCACAGCGCTGTCAATGCGTCAAGCAGCGTTTGGCTTTGCGCTTCCACCATATCCTGCGTCAAAAGCGCGGGTGGTGTATTTGCGAGCAGGTCATTTGCGTTTTGTATTTCTGCGCGCAATGCCGCGACCGCTTTGGGGATATACAATTCTTCCTGCTCCAGCGCTTTTTGCGCCGTCACGATCAGGTTGAGCAGCACCGACGTGTTCACGCTGACGGGAGTAAGCCCGTTTCCTGCGGTAATCAGCGCTTTTTGCGCCGCATCCACCGCTGTCACGCTTGCGTTTTCAGGATTTGCGAGCAGCACCGCCGCGCGATCCATCGCCGCCTTGAACGGTGACCAGCTTTCCGCTGTATAGCCCGTTTCTTCAAACTGCCCATACATCTGTACAACCATGCCGAGCATTGAGAGGAAGGCTTCGTCTGCGCGCGGCTCCAGATTGCTCTGCGCTTCTGTCAGCGCCGTACGCATCTCATCAAATGCTTGTACTTCGGCGTTTGCGTTTTCAAGAAGGGCTTCTGCTGCCTTGATCGTATCTGCGAACGCGTTTTTGCTGTTGAGCGTATACATGCTTACATCGAGCGCAACCGCCATGTCATACGCTGAGCGCAGCGCCATCTTCGCATCAAACGCCTCGAGCGCTTTTTTTGCTCCTGCGATGAACGCATGATCCGTCAGCGCGTCCATGCTTGCCCCGCCCGTTTGCAGATAAGCGTCCACAGCCTGTTCTGCATCGGCGATCAGCGCTGCGACCTCCGCCTTATTTTCTTCTGTGATCGTGCCGACATTTTGATAGCCCGCGAGCTTTGCAATCGCTTCGTTCGCCGCCGCAAGAGTCTCCTCTGCATAATTTGCTACCGTTACGTCAAACGTTGTCTGCTTTTCCGCATAGCGCACGGTGAGCGTCTGCTTTCCAGTTTGCTCTTTGTCGAAGCCGCTCACCATATCCGGCGAAACAGGAAGCTGTGCGGTCGTCCCATCGGCATAAGTGACGCCGATCGCCGCGCCGAGGACATCCAGATCGGTCCCGACCTGATATTCCACGGCGTAAGGCAACGAATACATCACAATGCTTTCTACTTCGGGATGGGCCGGCGGAGTTAGAGTGAATTCAAAATTACGGATTTCCATGTAATGGCTGATGTTCGTCCCGTTATGCGTAAAACGTATGGTGCGGGTTTGCCCGTCCAGCTCATTTTTTGCGTATAGCAGTTGGGATCCGCTTGGCTTCGACTTGGAATTGGTCACCTCGGTGGAGCCTTCCAAAATTCCTTCGCTGTCGAATATGCTCACAATGAAGTTCGCCGAATCGCTTTTTTCCGCACCAAACATCTTGATCGAGGTGAAATTTCCCGTGAGCTCGGCATACGCGCCCTTGTATTTGGTGTCGACCTGCGCCTCCCGTCTCTGCCATTTGTCTCCCGTGCCTGCGCCATCGGTATTCCCGCCGTCAGGCGAGCCGTCCGGACGGAAAATCTTGATCCATTCCGTATCGCTGCCGCTGATCTTCTGCGCCGCTGCACCCGGGGCGCGCAGCTTTGCGATTGCGTCGGAAAGGCCGTTAGCGGCGGTTTCAATCATGTCCTGCGTTGCGCCCGTGCTTCCGTTTACCGCAAGCGCATGACGGTATGCCGTTTCAAACGCGAGCCATGTTTCAAAGGTGTAGGTATCCTTGTTGGACAGAACATCTTTTGCCTGTCCCTCGAGCAGCGCGTGCAGATAGGTTTTGTTTGTCTGCGACACGGAGGAATCAAGGGTCAAAGTTTTCGTGGTGACAGTTCCGAACTCGTCGCGGATATCAAGTGAGACATCTCCCGCGAAGCCTTCCGGCACCTTCATGGAGAATACCGCCTGCCCGTTCGCGTCGATCGTTGCCTGATCGAAAACGGTCACATCGCCCATTCCGCGCGCTGTCAACATGGCCTGCGCATGGCTGTGCAGCCCCTTCAATCCTGCGTAAAGCACACGGCTGTCCTTTTCATAGAAAGTCTCGATTTCATCCGTTCCCAGACGCATCGACGGTTTGAAGATAGATACGTTGCCCCCATCGACCGTGTAGGGCAGGGCGATGGGCCGCATCGTTTCAGCTTCATACAGAAGGATCGCCAGCCGTTTTGTTGCGGCTCCCTCCGGTATTGTCGTATTGGTCGCGAACCGCTTGCTCTCTCCGGGATTGAGGGAGAAGGATTCTCGCGCGACCGTCAACGTCTCTTTGCTCGCGCTTACATCATAAAGCACGGTCGCGATTTCCCCCGCAAAGGGTTTTGCGGAGTGGTTTGTGACGGGAACAGAGATGTCGAGCTCCTGTCCGTCCTCCAACTCGTATATCAGAGAGTCGTCTCGCTTCACGGTGATCGGGCCGGAAGTGATCTTTTCAACCGATTCATCGGACGAGTTCACGATCAGCGCGTCAAGAATGAAGTATTCCCCCGACACCTTTTCAGCCTTTATCTTATAGTCACCGTCCGGCAGGATCGGGGAAGCGTACACGACCGCCTGCGGCGTGCGTGCTGCGCTGGTGCAATCCACGGTTTTTTCATCAACGGCCTTGCCGCCGCTATCCGTGAGTGTGACCTTCACGTTGCCCATGTTGTTTTCCGTGCGTGTCATATATTTGATCTGCGATCCGGTGAAGTCCATTTCAAAATATGTCGTTCCCGCAGGACCGTTCTGGCTGTATTTGAGATCTTTGTCGTAGCTGTCCTTGGTATGATCCACCTTGCCTGTATAGACCCACGCGCCGCCATAGCTGATTTCAGGCGCGGTATCGTTGTAATACGTTGTCGTTTCCGCTTTGATATAGTTGATCGTCATAGGCAGCTGATCGCGATAAATTTCCATGCTCACCGCGCCGCCGAGCGGGATTTGATCATACAGCGGCATAAAGGTATCCTTATATCCAAGCACATTTCCGTTGACCGACTTGATGATGTCGTTCATTTTAAACCCGTATTGGGCGGCCGCGGAGCCTTCGGGCACTTCCTCAAAGTATACGCCATTGAAATCCCGGGTGCCTGTTGCGGACTGTATCGCCTCATTGTGGACCGCCGTGATGGTTGCGCCCAGCCAATCCTCGCGCATCACCATGTTGGAGGAGCCTCCTCCGGGCGACAGCTTCGCAAATACGGGCGACTTATAGGCGCAGCCCGGCTTCCCGAACTGATCCATGGAAAAGTTTTCAAAACCGATTTCTTCCATCACGTCCGTGTTGTTCACCGTATAATCGTTCTTTCTGGGATCTGTGAACATCGGGTTGTCAGTAACGGCGTTCTGGTCAAAGCCGAGGCTTTCCCAATTTCCCGGCCAGTTGATCTTCTGTCCAAAATCATACACCCAGTTTTTATCGACCGCATTTTTGCTGTTGGCAAGATCGTTTGAGCCGGCAAATTGATAGGGCGCGTTTTGCAGCACGATGTTGCCGTATACTTCGTCGTGCGCATCCTTGAAGGTACAGTGAATGTTGAATTCACCGTTGACGATGATGTTGTTATGGACTTTTCGGTTGAAGCCCTCCCGCAGCTTGATGCCCATATTCAGGCACAAATTATTGTAGATTTCGTAATTGGAGGAGCCATCGTCAAGGTCAATGCCCCATGTGTGAGTCTTGCCGTCGTGATACCAGCGGTTATCGTGGATCACGATGGGGTCGATCACATCCAGCAGGGCGTTGGGATACTTGATATCGCCGCGGTTTCCGCCGGTGTCGAAGCCGTTAAGTGACCAAAAACGATCGCGTCCCCACGAATTGAATTGGCCGTGATCCGCCGTTTCCCGCTGACAGTCGAACACATCGTTGAACGCAATTTCATGACCACCGAACGTTCCGTCGTTTACGTTGATGCCCGCCCGCGGACTTTCGTGGATCGTGTTTTGCAGCACCTTGATGTTGTGCGCGACAGACAGGCTGACGCCGCACGACTGCTTTTCAAAAATGCCTACGTCCATGATATGGTTTTTGGATATGGTGATGTCCTTCGGATAATGCTCGGCCTTAGGCCCGGGCGTTGTATCGTCAATGGAGGTTTTATGTACATAATAAGGATCTGATTCCGGCATGGGTTTGCCGTCGCGGAGGTTGACTTCCCAGAAGGATGGTTCCCGCACCGATTCGGGCAGCCCCGCGAGCAGGATTCCCGTGGAGCCGAGGTGCAGTATTTCGTTGTTGTCAATCGTATGGCCGCTGTTGTGGCCGCTGATAAAAATACCGTTCCCACCGATCTCCTGAATCGTACAGTTTTGGATCGTCAGGTTTTCCGCGTCCTGCAAGAAAAGAGCTCCGGCGCGCACGACGCACCAGTCTCCGCGCATCAGCGGAATATAGTCTCCGGTGAACATGGTGCGTTTGGTTTTTGATATCTCAAAGCCGTCGATCGTAATGTCCGTTACGGCTTTTCCGCCCTTTTCACCGGTGAATTTCAAAATTTCTTCCGTTACGGCGCCTTCGATCGTCGCGGCTGCGAGATCCACGCCGGATTCCGGATAGACGTAAAGCTTGCCCTGCTTGTTGTCATAGTACCATTCGAGCGGGCTATCCACCTCTTCCAGCAGATTTTCCACCAGAATATTGTTATTGATTCCCGCGCCGCGGTTGTTGTCTCCTATCCACGTATATTTTAGGCCCAGCGGATTATTCGAATCTTTTCCCGTGACAATGAAGGAATTCCCGCCCCAGGCGTTTTGATGAATCGCCCTGATATATGCGCCGGCGGGATCGGCCCACCCTGCGGACCGGGTCTTGATGTTGGCCTGCGAGGTAGAGCCTTGCAGCGTTTGCGACGCGTCATAGTTCGGATAGCGCCCCATGATCTGCTTCTTTCCGTCGATATAGAGCTGATCGACGTCCAGCCCTGCTGGCACGTCGGCAACATAAATATTGCCTTTATATTCCGACCATGCGAGTTTATTCTCCGATGTCTGCAACGTCTTTGCACCGGACAGGACGACTTTTTCCCCGTCATACGAGCGATAAGTTACGGGAGCGGCGGCTGTGCCGCTGTCGGCAGCTTCAAACACCACCGGCTGCTCAAAGAAATATTTTCCTTCCCGCACATAGACCGTGATTGGCTTCGCCGCGGTCTTCAACAGCTCACGCACCACACTGCGGGCGCGTTCTACGCTGACAAACGGCGCGTCTATCGAGCCGATGTTGGAAATATCGTTTCCGTCCGTCGAAACGAAAACCGCTATTTCGGAGCTTCCTTCAGAGGTTTCCAATAGCTTTGCCGCCGCATCCCCGGCGGAAATGGTGTCGGCTAACAGCCCGGCCTGTTCTTTGGCTTCTTTCATAAAGCCGCCAGCCGTCCGGGCGTCCCCCGGCACACCCGCGGCAAGTGCCGTCGAGAAGCTGCCGAATACGACCAGAATAACCAAAATTGCACAAACAATCTTTCTCATGTTGTTCCCCCTTTCTTTCTATACCCCAACGAACCATTCTTTGAAAAGCATTACCCCAACGAACCATTATGAAAAAATTGTATTGATTTTGATGATGTGCTGTACATCGGGGCTGACATGAACGCGATGTGTAGACGCATCCTTCCCCAATTATCTACAGAATATCAGAGAATCGTCAATTGAGAATCAAAAATTCAATACAAACATTAAAGAAATCAACAGAATTTAACGATTTTTTAAAAAACAATTTAGGGGGTTTACAATAAAGTTGGATGTGGTATAATACATATGAATAAATGAACATATATTCATATGAAGGAGGCAATACCATGTCACATGAACACGAACACATCTACGCGGAGGGCGGGGCTTGCGCATGCGAAATCGGTCATGATCAAACACACGCGCAAGGCGACGGTTGCGCATGCGGGCACGAGCATGCCCACGCAAACGAGGAAAAGAGGACATACGCGACGCGGCTTATCGTTGGTATCGCGATCTTCGCGGCGGGCTTTATACTGCAAAATGTAATGGAACTCAATCTGTGGGTCAGGTTTGCGATTTTTTTTGCGGCCTATCTGGTGCTTGGTTTTAACGTCTTGAAAACGGCGGGAAAGAACATTTTAAAGGGGAAGGTGTTTGACGAAAACTTTCTGATGACGATCGCCACTGTGGGTGCGTTTATCCTTGGCGATTTTGCGGAAGGAACGGCGGTCATGCTTTTCTATATGATCGGCGAGACGCTTTCCGACTATGCGGTGGCGCGCAGCCGGAAATCCATTGCCAAGCTGATGGACATCCGGCCAGATTACGCGAATTTGAAGCAAAACGGCGAGGTGAAGCGCGTCGATCCTTCCACTGTTGCGGTGGGGGATGTGATCGTGATCAAGCCGTTTGAAAAGGTGCCGCTCGACGGCGTGGTTTCGGCAGGAAGCTCCGCACTCAACACAAGCGCGCTGACGGGAGAAAGCCTTCCGCGAGATGTATCCGAGGGTGCGGAAGCGCTTGCGGGCAGCGTGAACGGCGGCGGTACGATCGAGCTTACAGTGCAAAAGCCGTTTGGTGAGTCTACAGCGGCAAAGATACTCGATCTTGTGGAAAACGCGGGCAGCAAAAAGGCGCATGCGGAAAAATTTATCACAAAGTTTGCGCGCGTTTATACGCCCATCGTGTGCGCGGCGGCCCTCGTGGTTGCGGTGGTGCCCTCGCTTGTGACAGGCGACTGGGCCACGTGGGTATATCGTGCGCTGCTCTTCCTTGTCATCTCCTGCCCGTGCGCGCTGGTGGTGTCTGTGCCGCTTACCTATTTCAGCGGGATCGGCGGCGCGTCTAAAAAAGGGATACTCGTCAAGGGTGCGAACTATCTGGAGGCGCTGACCAACGTCAGGGAGATCGTGTTCGATAAAACGGGCACGCTCACAAAGGGTGAGTTTGCGGTGAAAGAGATTTTTGCGGCGGACGGGCACACAAAGGACGAGGTGCTCGAGGCGGCAGCATGTGCGGAGGCGGATTCCTCCCACCCAATCGCACGGTCTGTTTTAAAGGCATATGGCAAGGAGCCGTGCGCGCGTCTTGCATACAATGAAATACCCGGGCATGGCGTGGAGGCGCGGACGGAACAGGGAACGATCCTCGCGGGCAATGCAAAGCTCATGGAGCAACACAAAATCGCTTATGAAGCGGCAGAGCAGCAGGGAACGGTGCTCTACATTGCGCGGGATGGGGATTTCCTCGGCAGCGTGCTCGTCGCGGATCAGGTGAAGGAGGACGCAAAGGCAACGGCGGACGCGCTGCGTGAAATGGGCATTGGAACGGCGATGCTCACGGGCGACGCAAAGAGCATCGGGCAAGCGGTCGCGCAGCAAATCGGCATCGGCGAAGCGTATTGCGAGCTGCTGCCGCAGGATAAGGTGGAAACGCTCGAACGCATTCAGGCGCAAAAGGGCAGTGCGGCATTCGTGGGCGACGGCATCAACGACGCACCCGTACTTGCCCGCGCGGACGTGGGCATCGCGATGGGCGGCGTGGGCAGCGACGCGGCGATCGAGGCGGCGGATGTGGTGCTGATGACGGATGAGCCCTCCGCGATCCCGCGCGCGGTGAAGATTTCGAAGCGCACGCGCAGCATCGTACTGCAAAACATCATTTTTGCCATTGCGGTGAAGGTGGCGATCATGGGCTTGGGCGTCGTGGGCTTCGCAGACATGTGGTGGGCGATCTTCGCGGATGTGGGCGTGACGCTGATCGCGGTTTTAAACGCGCTTCGGGCGATGAAAAATTAAAATTTGAAAAACCAGGCGAAAAGTCCTCCCGATATGAAAGGAGGACTTTTTCTTACCTGTTTTGCTGTGATAGAATGGGTATGTGATTTT
>CAYTKQ010000025.1:0-43379 GCA_964438705.1 uncultured Christensenella sp.
GTATAATCTTGAACAGGTTTTGATTTTTTGTGACACTTCTTTGACGGGAGATGACGCATCCATGCAGACCTCAGATCATAGTAAAAGCATCACGCATACGCAGCAGCAGCTGGTAGATCTGATGAGCTCCATCGACAGATATCGTATTGCCGCTGAAAACAGCAATGAAATTCTGCTCGACTATAATTTGGAGGACGATTCAATCGTTCATCTCACTTCGCGCGTATCCAATTTGTTTGGGCTGCCTTCCAAAATAGAACACGCGCCGGACTATCTGCTTCATCATGGCATCATCCAACCTGAATCTGCACAGGATTTTAAGGATATGATCCGTCGGCTCCGCGACGGCGAGCCGCAGGCGGATTGCATTATTCGGACTCGTACCGTGCACGGCGATCTTCTCTGGATGCAGATTGTGCTGACGGCCTACCCCAATGAAAACGGTGTTTTTACCCACGCCACCGGCGTGCTGCGCGACATCACCGCACAACGCGAAGCCGAGCTTCAGAGTGCGGATGCCACTCTGCGCAGAAACATCTTAATGCGCGAATCCCTCATTTATTACGAGGCCGATCTGACGACTCGTAAAATGCTTTTTGGTGTGGACTTTTTACTGCAATCCATCAAATCCGTCGATATGAATAATTTTGACGAAGCGTTTGATTTTCTGATCAATAATGTCGTCTATCCCGACGAACGCGATTATGTGCGCGGCACCCTTTGTGCCGATTCCCTGCTCGCGCGGTTTGCAAGGGGCGAGGATCAATTGGAGATCGAATACCGCCGTCTGACGGGCAGCGGCTCCATCACGTGGGTAAAAGGCCGCACCTACCTTGTGCGGCATCCGGTCACCCATCATGTGTTATTTTATTATTACGTCACCGACATCAACGACATAAAGCTGCGCACAACAAATTTGCGCGACCGCACACAGCGCGATCCGCTTACAGGCCTTTACAACAAAATCGCGGCGGAGCTGTACATTCAAAGAGCAATCGAAAATGGTGTTCCCGAAGGAAAAAACAGTGCGCTTCTCATCGTCACGCTCAATCAATTCGAACAGATCAGCGAGCAGATGGGCCATTATTTTGCAGACGCGTTTTTATCCGAGCTGGGATACCGCCTGCAGGAAATTTGCAGTGAAAACGATATCATCGGCCGCGGCGACGGGGCGGAATTCATCCTATATCTCCAAAATTTATCCAGCCGGGACGAAGCGGAAAAAAGAATCTTCGCGATGTACGAAGCGTTTTGTGAAAACCGCGTCGAATCGCTCGAGGCGTGCGAACTTACTGTGTCTGCAGGCGCATCCCTCTTCCCATCGGACGGCGATTCCTTTAATATGCTCTATCGGTGCGCGAACCTCGCCCTTCACGAAAGCGGGAGCGCGGGCGGTGTGTGCATATATCGGCAGGGAATGAAGAAATTTTCTTTTCATTCCGAAGGAAAGACAATTCCCGCCGGGGGCCTCGAAAAAACCTTTGCAGATAATACGATCGAATATATTTTTCATATTCTTTATGATTCCAAGGACCTTGATGCCGCCATTGTCGGCGTATTGGAGCTGATTGCCAAGCATTATGGCTTTAGCAGAGCGTATTTTTATGAAATGATGCCCGAAGGTTTTGTTCAGTGTGTTTTTCAGTGGAATCAACCCGGACTTTCGCCGATCCGCGAGGAGGATTGCCTGTTTGGCGACGAACGTCTTTGTTCCCTGCAAAAATCCAACCGTGCGGACAATATGTACATTCTCGGGCGTGATGAGATTCCAGACGGAGAATTTATTTTTGACGATTTCAATGCCCGTCTGGTGTATGTTTTCCGCGGCGCAGAAAAGCTTCAGGGTTTCGTTGGATTTGATCTTTGCGGAGATGCGGACACAGACTTTCTCTACACCAACCGCGGCGAGCTTCAGAGCATCATGCAGGTGCTGGACGTGTTTCAGGCCAGCCGTGCCGCGAACAACGAGCTTTGGGAATCCACGTTCCTGCTGCAAAGCATCGTGGACGGATTCCATTCGTGCACCTATATCATCGAACCCGAGACCTATCTGCTTAAATATGTCAACCAAAATACGCGGCAGGTTATTTCGGAGGCAAAGCCCAACACACACTGTTTTGAGACCATACGCGGGCGCACAGAGCCTTGCGACGATTGTCCGATTACCCGAATGCAGCGCAACGGAACTACGGAGGACCGCTGCGAAATGTATCTGGACCGCTACAATGTCTGGGCACGGATCAATGCGACGATGATGGAGGTTCCGAGCGGGAAAAAATTTGGTGTTTTCAACGGTTTTGATTTTTCCGATCATCAGCGCGGAAACGAAAACGAATCACAAGGTCTGGAAGCCTTTATGCACGACACCTCGCTTTATGACGCGCTTGCACTGAGCACAGACGACCACATCTTTATGTGCGATATGTCTACGCAGCTGTTCTATTTTCCGCAGAAAATGGTCAAGGAATTTGCCCTGCCCGGCCAGATCGTCGAAAACGCGGTCTCCGTGTGGGGCGAACGCGTCCACGCAGAGGACCGGCAGGCGTTTCTCGATGAGATGGGACAGGTGTTCAGCGGCCGGAGCGATACGCACAACATGGAATACCGCGCGCTCAACAAGGATGGCATCTGGGTGTGGGTGCGCGCGCGCGGGCACATCGAACGCAACAGCAACGGCACGCCTACGATGTTTGTCGGCATATTGACCAACCTTGGCGCAAAAAAGAGCAAGATCGATCATCTGACCGGCTTGCAGGACAAATATGAGTTTGAGGTCCGAACCCGATCCCAACTGGCGGATGCGCCGGCCCGGGGTTCGCTGCTCATTTTGGGTCTGGATAACTTCAAATACATCAACAACATTTACGGCTGGGATTTCGGCGACAGCGTGCTGAAGGAATCCGTTCAGCGGCTCACGGCCATGCTGCCCGAAAAGCTGGAGCTCTATCGGCTGGACGGTGACAAATTTGGCGTTTTCTTTGCCGAGATGGAGCCGGCAGCTGCAGAGGAATATTATCAGTCCCTTTGCCACGTGTTCCGGCAGCATCGGCAGCTTGGTGAGCACCGCTATTTTTGCACGATCTCCGGCGGCTGCGCATTTTTTGCGGGTGAAACGCCTTCCTTTGACGTTTTGTTCAAGCAAGCATCGCGCGCGCTGGAATATTCAAAACGCGAAGGAAAGACACGCCTTACGTTTTACGACGAAGGGCGGATGGGCAACGACGACCGCATCCTTACGCTGCTTGCGCAGCTGCACGAAAGCGTGGAAAGCAATTTTGAAAATTTCGAACTATATTTTCAGCCGCAGGTGCGTCCAAAATCATTTGAGATCGAAAGCGCAGAGGCACTTTTGCGTTGGAAATGTCCGGGCATCGGTACAGTATCGCCCATTGAATTCATCCCGCTGCTCGAACAATCCGGCCTGATCGGCAGGGTCGGCCAGTGGGTGTTGGAGCAATCCGCCGCCGTGTGTACAGAATGGCGCAGGGTGTGCCCCACCTTTACGATCAGCGTCAACCTCTCGTTCGCGCAGTTGCAGGACCAAAGCTTCCTGCCATATCTTGCGGACAACGTCGGCACGGGGCACATCGATCCGTCCATGCTGCATCTTGAGATCACGGAAAGCTGCATCGCCGACGGAAGCAACTCCCTTTCTTCTGCCTTCAATATCATGCGAAAAATGGGATTCCGTATGGAAATGGATGATTTTGGCACCGGGTATTCCTCGCTTGAGATTTTAAAGAACGCCCCGGCGGATGTGGTGAAAATCGACCACGCCTTCGTGCAGGACATCACGCGAAGCAACTTCGACGCCACCTTTATCCGCTTTGTGGTGGCGCTTTGCCACTCGGTCAACATCCACGTCTGTCTCGAAGGTGTGGAGACGTGGGATGAGTATTACCTTGTCGAGCCGATGGAGCTCGATCTGATTCAGGGATTTTTGTTTGGCCGGCCTCAGCCCAAGGACGAATTCGAGAAGCATTTCCTCAAGGCCTCCGATCATTTTGCGCTGGAACCTTCCATGCTGTCCTCTAATGAGGCGAAATCATAATGTTCCGAAGTCAAAAAACCATCCCTGTATAAAGATGGCTTCTTTTGTATTCAAATACTTTTAATCCAATTCTTCATAAAACACAGTCTCTGTGAGCGGCTTGCGCATCTTGTCGTGCCTGTCCGCGCTTGCACGCGCGCCGTCCGCGTAACCGATCACCAACAGGTTGACAATCTCCAGATGCTCCGGAATGGAAAACTCCGCACGCAGCACCTCCGGATCGAACCAGCACACCCACAGCGTTCCAAGGCCAAGTTCTGTCGCTTGCAGCATCATGTGATCCGTCACGATGCTCGCATCGATGTCCGTGAGCTTTTTCCCGTCGTACGGCCGCACCCACGTCTCATCCTTATTGCTGCACACGATGATGACGCACGGCGCGTCGTAAAAGCGCGTCGCCTTTTTAAGCTTTTCGAGGCCGGCTTCCCCCTGCACGACGATCAGACGCTGTGGCTGCGCGTTCTTGCCCGTCGGGGCGACCCTGCCCGCCTCCAATATTTTTTCCAGCTTTTCTCGTTCCACCGGCGTGTCCTTGTATTTCCGCACCGAGTACCGCTTCTTCGCAATATCCAAAAATTCCATGTGCCACTCCCCCCTTATGTTTCGTCATTGGTTGTTTTGCCCAAGATTTCCCGCACAAATTGTGCCGCCTGCTGCTGCGTCTCCGCGTCCCTCGCACGTCCGCCGACGCAGTGAAATTCGCGTTCTGCCGGCGTGAATCCACATTTTTGAAGCTGCTTTTTGATGAGACCCGACGCGCCGCGCGGATTTCCCGATGTGCTGAACACCACGACCTTGCCGATCAGCCCTTGCGGCAGGGTTTTGATAAATTTTTTCAGCTCACCCGCAATGCGGAACGCATATACCGCTCCCCCCAAAAAGAGAACTTCCGTCTGCCCCGCAATCGGTGTGTTCACATCCTTTGCGTCCACGCCTGCCGCATTTGCAATGGCCTCTGCAACAGCCTTTGTGTTGCCTGATTTCGAAAAATACCGGACTTCTACCATAATGAACCTCTCCTTTTATTTGGATTCAAAGCGCACCGCGCGGACGCGCTTAATAGGATTTCGCAAAATACATCATCTGCTTTGCGGGCTTTCCGCAGTGCACGCATACCTCTCCGAGGTTTTTCTGATCGTCAAACGGCATGCAGCGCGTGGTGATGCCCGTCTTTTCCTTGATGGCTTCCTCACACGCCGTTTCGCCGCACCACATGGCACGCACAAAGCCGTGTCCCGTTTCCACGCCCTCAATGAATTCTTCCCAGTTGCGCGCGTCGAAGGTGCGTGCCTCGCGGTGTTTGCGCGCGGCCTCGAGCATATTCACCTGAATCTGCTCGAGCAGGCCGTTCACCGTCACTGCGACGTTGTCAAGCGCATACGCCTCTTTTTCGCAGGTATCCCTGCGCGCGAGCATGCATTTGCCCGCTTCGATGTCGCGCGGGCCGATCTCGAGGCGTACGGGTACGCCCATTAATTCCCATTCGTTGAATTTCCATCCCGGACTTTGGTCGCGGTCGTCGAGCTCCACGCGGATACCCGCCGCCTTGAGCTCTTCATAGAGCTCCTGCGCCTTTTCCAGTACGCCTTCCTTGTGCGCCGCAACGGGCACAATCACGCACTGAATAGGCGCGACGCGCGGCGGCAGCCTGAGTCCGCGTTCGTCGCCGTGCACCATGATGAGCCCGCCGATCATACGTGTGGACGTACCCCACGAGGTTTGCCACGCATATTTCAGCTGTCCGTCCTTGTCGAGAAATTGGATATCGAAGCCTTTTGCGAAATTCTGTCCCAGATTGTGCGACGTTCCCATTTGCAGCGCCTTGCCGTCGAGCATCATCGCCTCCACAGTGTAGGTGTGGTCTGCGCCCGCGAACTTCTCCTTTTCGCTTTTGCGCCCCGCGATCACAGGGATGGCAAGCACATTTTCCATAAACTCGCGATAGACGCCGAGCATGCGCTCCGTCTCCTCCTCCGCTTCCTCTTGTGTGGCATGCACGGTGTGTCCCTCCTGCCACAGGAATTCGGATGTCCGCAAGAACGGGCGCGTACTCTTTTCCCACCTGAGCACATTGCACCACTGATTCAAAAGCACGGGCAGATCGCGATAGCTCTGCACCCATTTCGAGTACATAGAGCAGATGATCGTTTCAGAGGTCGGACGGATGCACAGCGGCTCCGCCAACTCCTCCATGCCGCCCTTCGTGACCCACGCCACCTCAGGCGCGAAGCCCTCTACATGCTCCGCTTCCTTTTCTAACAGATGCTTGGGAATGAGCAGCGGGAAATAAGCGTTTTTGTGCCCCGTCGCCTTGAACCGCTCGTCCATTTGCTGCTGCATCAGCTCCCAAATCCCGTAGCCGTACTGCTTGATGACCATGCAGCCCTTCACTTCGGAATAATCCACCATATCCGCCATCTTGATGACGTCCGTATACCACCGCGAAAAATCCTCGCTCTGCGGCGTAATATGCTCTACGAATCCCTCGTTTTGTTTGCCCATTGACTGACTCCTTTACAGCAGTTTAATTGAATATCGGTTGAACCGAACCTATGAGAATTTGCTTGCATATGCAATTTATACCAAATGTTTGTAACCACCCTTTTGACAAATTGCTGCAAATAAATAATCGAAACGATGCTATTTTACCATTTTTATGCGATTTTATCAAGTTTCCGCGCACAAAAAAGGCGGAGAATCCTCCGCCCCAAGCATTGTCAGCCTTATTTCATCTCCGGCAGGATATACACCAAGCCGTCGCCGCCTTCCACCATATGTATTTTCGTATCGTAGACTTCCTCGAGCGTATCCTTTTTGAGGATGTCCCACGCCCTACCGCATCCGGCAAGCCTGCCGTCCTTCATCAGCACGATTTCGTCACAGTAATGCCCGGCGAGGTTCAAGTCGTGCAGCACGCAAATGCATAGCATGCCTCTGCTCTGCGTCAGCTCGCGCACCAGAGAAAGAATGCCCACCTGATGCTTGATGTCAAGGTTGGATACCGGCTCATCGAGCAACAGGATATTCGATTCCTGACACAGCGCGCGCGCAATGATCATGCGCTGCCATTCCCCACCCGATAATCCAATCACAGAACGGTCCGCAAGGTGCGCGATCCCCGTTTTTTCGATGCAGTCCCGCGCAAGGCGGATGTCCTCGAGGGTGTCGCTCTCAAACGCCTTCTTGTGCGGATTGCGGCCCATCAGCACCGTTTCAAGTACGGTGAAATCGTATTCCAGCGCATAGTTTTGCGGAACAAGCGCCATTTTTTTTGCGAGCGTCTTGACATCGATCTTGCGAATATCTGTCCCGTCGATCTCCACCACGCCGCTCTTCGGCTTCAAGTAGCCGGAAACCGTGCGCAGCATCGTCGTTTTTCCCGCGCCGTTCGGGCCGATCACGCCTACCATGCCCGCGTCGAGCGACAGGGAAATGCCGTGCAGGATCACCGTGTCGTCAATGCCGCAGTCCACATGCTTTAATACAAGCCTCATAGCTATACGCCTCCCTTTCTTCCGCGGCGCAGCAGGAAAATAAAGAAGGGTACGCCTAAGATCGACGTGACGATACCGACGGGCATCTCCTGCCCATCGAGCACAATGCGCGCAATGATGTCGCACAGCAGCAGATAGGCTCCGCCGCCCACGAAGCACAGCGGCATCAGTTTTTTGTTGTCCGGCCCGGAGATCATGCGCAAAAGATGCGGCACCATCAGCCCCACAAACCCGATGATCCCGCTGACAGAAACCGCGATCGCCGACAGCAGCGATGTCACGATCAGCATATTCCGGCGCGTCTTGTGCGTATCGATCCCGAGGCTGCGCGACACCTCATCCCCATTGAGCATGATATTGAGCGGCTTTGCGTAAAACATGAGGATCGTGGAGCAGATGAGGATCGCCGGAAGCGCGATAGAAATCTTTTCCCACGACATGGATGTAAGGCTCCCCATGTTCCACATGACCACGCTTTCCATTTTGTCCCGGTTCAAAAGCATGATGAGGTAGATGACCGCTGAAAAAAGCGCGCTCATGGAAAAACCGGAAAGCAGCAGCGAAAAGGTGGATACCTTGCCGCGTATTTTTGAAATGTTGTAGACCACGAGCACCGCCGCAAGCGCACCCACAAAGCTGAACACCATAATGAGGCTTGTGCCGCCCAAGCTCTGCGAAGAAAAAAATGTCATGGCGAGCGTTGCCCCAAGCGCCGCACCCGAAGAAACGCCGAGCACAAACGAATCCGCCATCGGGTTTTTGAATACGCCCTGCAAGCAGCAGCCGGAGACCGCAAGCGCCGCACCCACCATGAATGCGCCGATCGCACGGGGCAGACGGATGTTAACAAAAATATTGTAGACCGTTTGCGACGCCGTTCCATCCAGTATTTTCATAAACTCCGCAACCGAGAAGCCGGAGCTTCCCACAAAAAAAGCGCACACAAAGGCGGCAATGCCGCCTATGATAAGCGCCAACAGGATCACCTGAAATTTTGCAGGCTTTTTTGTCATACGTTCCCTCTTCATGATGCGGCATGCGGACGCGATGCACCGGTGCGGGCTGCAAACGGTGCATCACGGCAGCAATGCCGTTTATTTGTTCAGTATTTCGCTGATCTCAAGCAGCGCTTCGCCGATGCGCGGGCCGGGACGCGTGAACGTATCTGCGTCAACCGTATACACATTTCCGTTTTTCACCGCGTCAAGGTCCTTATAACCCTGCACCGTGGAGAGGTCCGCCGTGCTGCCCATGTTTGCGCCCACGATGATGATGTCCGGGTTTGCGACCACGAGGTCCTCCACGGGATATTCCACCCACGGATATTCCACACTCTGCGTCACGCACTTGCCGCCCGCAAGCTCGATCATCGTATTGATGAAGCTGCCCGGGCCGCTCGTCCAGTTGCCTTGATCACCATAGCTCATTGCATAGTAAACGGTCTTCGCCTCTGCGGGTTTGTTTCCTTCCGCCGTCTTGACGACCTGATCGATGCCGTCCACAAGCTGCTTCGCTTCATCCGGCGCGCCTACGATATCGCCAACCAACGTGATGGATTTTCCGATCTCCTCAAACGTCGTTGCCTCCACAACCGCCACCGGGATGCCCAGCTTGTTGAGCTGTTCGACCGCTTCTTTTTGCAGCCCCGTTCCCGCAAGCACGACATCTGGTTCCAGCGCGGCGACCTTTTCCACATCCGGGCCGTTGAAATCCCCGACGACCTCGATGCTTTGTGTGATTTCCGGATAGTTGGAATACGCGTCGATGCCCACAAGCTGCTTTGAAGCGCCCAGCGCGCACACCGTTTCCGTCCCCGCAGGCGTCAGAGAAACGATCTTATCCGCCTTTTCAATGGTGATCTCGTTGCCCGCCATATCCGTGAGCGCCGCGTTTGCTGCCGGAACGGACGCCGAAGCCTCAGCGCTTGCCGAAGCGGATGCCGATTCTGATGGCGCAGGCGTCTGACTTTCCGCGGGCGCCGTAGGCGCGCAGCCCACAAATACAGAGAAGCACAGCACGAGCGCCGCAAGTAGAGCGATGATTTTTTTGTTCATGTTGATCCTCCCAAAATAATTTTTTGGGGCATAAAAAATGCCCTTTCGACAGTATGGTAGAAAAGGCTTTACGCGTTCTCTTTCTTCCCGCCGAAGAAAAAAACTTCCCGATCCATGGCAGGTTTTCCGGCTTGACTTCATCGCCGCTTGCGCGCCTTCCCGGCCTTTAGGCCAGTGGCATTTTCGCGGGTTTTCCGCGAGGTCCGAACGAATCTTCTCGTTCGGCGCAAGCGCTCCGTCACACGGCAGCGGTGGGCTGCAGCGGCATACGCTTTCCCTATTATCCGGTTTCCCGGCACCATAGATTCTATGAAATTCTTTATTTAATATATCACAGCGTTTCTTTCGGTGCAATGTAGTTTTATATTTTGCGTTGTAATATTCTATTGTGGATTTATCTGATATGCATCGCCCAAAGCGAAACCCCATTCATCACCGTTCCATATAACGCCAGCGCGACCATAAGCAGCATCATAATCTGTGTTGCGTTTTTGCTTTTGAAGTTCCACTGGTTCAAAAGAAAGGCCGCACACGCAACAAAGCCCACGAGGAGAAAAAGACCTGTGCGCTGTAACGACGCCCAAACGGTAGGGGAAAATCCCATGATCGCTTTGCTGCCAAAGCTGAGAATCAATATGCCAAGGACAATCAGCGTATTCTGGCTCTTTCCAAGCAAAATACAGATGGACATCAAAAGCGAACATACAACAACCGCCAACCCTATCCACAGCAAAATAATTTTGGGTGATTCGAATTGCATTATAAAACCACCATTCATTACTGCCTGACTCAACGCCGGATTCACCGAAGCGACATTGATTGCCGCAAGCGCAGCAACCGCACCGCCAAACGGAATGGCGGACACTGCCCGATCGAATTTTTTAGAGCTTTTCTGCCACACGAGTGCGCAGACCAAAAATGTTAGAACCAAAAACACCAAGTTTTGTATAACAAATATCTCTCTCAACGCTGCCCATATTCCAAGGCCAACCTTATACAACATAGAAAATCCGGCAAATTCCGGATACCATTTTGTTGTTTCAGCAACCGTCCGGCTTTCATTACCCGGACACGCCATCACATAAATAATACTCAGCACACAAAGAATGAGCTGAATCAGTACAAATACATTGCTTTTTTTCTTCACAAACATAAAAATTGCGAACATCGCATACGCCGCCAATAAAATCGCGCACATTTGTTCATTGTTCGCACCTAAAATCAAAAATATCGGATACAAAATATATTCATATGCCTTTATTTTTTTGCCGTCCGCAATTTTCCTGAGCGGATAAAGGCCAATAAGGCCAAAAGCCAGCGGCCAAATATAGTTTACCGTTGTCGCAATCCATCCTGCCGAACTCATGATGGAAAACGGGATCAGCAATAGAAGAGCACACACAACAATATTTCCTTGCAGACGATATTCTTCACGAATCAACAGTTTGGAAATGAACAGTGCAATCACCATCATTAGGATTGTATCCAGCAGTTTCCAAAAAATAACTGGTATACTTAGGGTCATCATCATCAACGCTTCAATCAATGTCCTCGAAGACCATGTGGCATACCGTTCGACAGAGTATGAGAAAATATTAAATCCGGGCTGGGCAGCAATACTGCCAAATACGTTGTCATCACCAAAATCATTTACAATCAATAAATGAAAAATAAAATAAATAAATCCGAACAAAAGGATGGACAGATAAGGCCATGAACAAATCTTTTTCCACGAAATCATACTTTTTTGCGCATGCGCTATTTCAACATATTTTTCCATATTTTTATATACGCGGTTTTATCTCGCTTTTCTCGTCTTCCTTTACAATATAAACCGGTCTTTTTTTTACCTCCATATAAGTCTTATCCAAATATTTGCCCAATATCCCCACGCAAAGCAATTGAATGCCACCGATCAGCAAAATAATACATACCGTAGATGGATAGCCTGCGACAGGGTCTCCCCATAAAAGCGTTTTTATAATAATCACAATAATAAAAACAATAGCCACCAAAAAGCAAATGACTCCCGCAAAAGAAGCAATTGCCAGCGGGGCTGTCGAAAAGGCGACGATACCATCGATCGAATAAGAAAAAAGCTTCCAAAACGACCATTTTGTTTCCCCCGCCACCCGCTCAACATTTTCATATTCAATCCATTTAGTCGCAAACCCAATCCAACTAAATATTCCTTTGGAAAAACGATTGTATTCTGTCATCTCGAGGATTGCATCCACCATCCGGCGCGTCATCAGCCGAAAATCCCTCGCGCCGTCTACGATCTCGGTTTTCGATATTCTGTTGATCAGTCTATAGAACATCCGCGCAAAAAAAGAGCGGATCGGCGGCTCTCCCTTGCGCGTCACGCGGCGCGTGGCAACGCAATCATATTCTTCTTGTTCGATGCTTTGGTACATTTCCGGCAGTAAAGAAGGCGGATCCTGCAAATCCGCATCCATAATAGCGACAAGATCGCCCGTCGCATTTTTTAACCCCGCATAAATGGCTGCTTCTTTTCCAAAATTTCTGGAAAACGCAATGTAACGCACTTCGTCATTTTTCTTCGACAATTCACGCAGTAATTGCAAAGTCTTATCCTTTGAGCCATCATCGATAAATAAAAATTCAAAACCTAGCCCAAACATGTTCGTCATGCTTGACGCAATCCTCTTCACTTCCTCATAAAAAAAAGGAAGCGACTCCTGCTCATTATAACAGGGAACGATGATCGACACTATTTTGTGTGGTGCTTTTTCCATTCGCTCAAATTCACTTTGCTTTTATGATTTTGTTTTTTATTTTAACATTTCTTATTTTGAATTGCAATTGCTACCTAAGATCTAAAATTTCATAAAGTTTCACTTGCATAATTATTCATTTAAATGTATAATTATAAACATCAAAAAAGTTTAGAATCGAAAGGAATCGTGATTTTTATGATCAACGTCAGCATCATCGGCGCGACCGGCTACGTCGGCGCGGAACTCATACGCCTGTTGGAGGCGCACCCGGAGGTGAGGCTCAATCAAGCTGTTTCAAAGAGCTTTGCAGGAAAAAAACTGCATGATATCTATGCAAATTTCATTCCCGCGCAAGACATTTCCCTCGCCGGGGACGACGCTGAGTTTGCGGCGGCGGATTTTGTGTTTCTGTGCCTGCCGCACGGGCAGTCGCTCGCGATGGCGCCCGCTCTTCTGAAGAAAGGCCATAAGGTTATCGATTTATCCGGAGATTTTCGCTACGACGATACGGATATCTATGAAAAGTGGTACGGCCTCACCCACTCCGCCAAAAGAGAAAATGCACAGGCGGTGTATGGCCTTCCTGAATTTTTCAGGGACGATGTGAAGCAAACGACGTTCACCTCCAACCCGGGCTGCTATACCACCACGAGCATCCTCGCGCTTGCGCCGCTCCTCAAAAATGGACTGGTGAGCGAAAAGGGAATCGTCATCGACGCAAAATCCGGCGTGACGGGCGCGGGCCGCAAGGAAAAGCTGGCCTTCTCCTTCTGTGAAACAGCCGACAACTTCAAGGCTTATTCCGTGCCGCTGCACCGTCACACCTCAGAGATCGAGGAGCAGCTTGCGAAGCTTTCCGGCAAGGAAATCACGCTGCTGTTTACGCCGCACCTGCTGAGCGTCAAGCGCGGCATTCTCGCCACCATCTATGCCGACCTCGCGGACGGCGTTACCGTAGATGAGATCGAACAAGCGTATGCGGACTGCTATCAGCACGAGCCATTCACGCATATTCTGCCCCACGGCCAGCTGCCCGAGCTGAAATACGTGGTTGGCTCGAACAACTGCATGATCGGCTTCGAAATTTCCGAGCGTACGGGCAAGATCATCATCGTTTCGTGCACAGACAATCTTTTGAAGGGCGCCGCCGGGCAGGCGGTGCAGAACTTCAACCTGATGAACGGCTTTGACGAGACGCTCGGCCTGCCGAAAACAGCCTGGTATTTATAAGGAAAGGAAACAACCATGGAAGATCAAAAGATGGAACAATATCAATACAGAGCAAATATGCTCGTGGAGGCGCTTCCCTATATTCAGCGCCTGTTCGGCAAAACCATCGTCATCAAATACGGCGGAGCGGCGATGCTGCACGACGAGCTCACCCACAAGATCATGGAGGACGTGACCCTCCTGAAATATGTCGGGATGAACCCCATCCTCGTGCACGGCGGCGGCCCGGACATCAACCAGATGCTTGGCGCGCTTGATGTACAGCCGAACTTCATCGACGGACTGCGCGTCACCGACGATCAGACGATGGAGGTCGTGCAGATGGTGCTTGCCGGGAAGGTCAATAAACAGATCGTCGCCAAGCTGAACAGCATGGGCGCTTCCGCCATCGGCCTGTGCGGCATTGACGGCAACATCATCCGCGCGGTGAAGGCCCCGCCGAAAAACGGGGTCGACCTTGGCAATGTGGGCAAGATCGTTTCGATCAATACGCAGCTTCTTAACACCCTTGCGCACGATCAGTATATCCCCGTTGTCGCGCCGGTGGGTATGGGAGACGGCGGCGAGAGCTACAACATCAACGCGGACACGGTCGCGGGCGCGATTGCCACGGCGCTCAAGGCGGAAAAAATCATCTATCTCACGGATACGGATGGTGTGCGCACCAACGAAAACGATCCCGAATCGCTCTTGTATGTCGCCTCCAAAACGGATATACTGAATATGATCGACGAAGGAAAAATCACAGGCGGTATGCTGCCCAAGGTGCAAAGCTGCCTTTATGCCATCGAAAATGGGGTCAAGCGTGCCCATATCCTAAACGGCACGATCCCCCACCCGATCATCCTTGAAATCTTCACCGATTCGGGCATCGGCACGATGGTAACCGGGTAAGGTCAAGGCCTATCCGGTATGTATGCTATATGATTTTGGCCAACGAAAGCCTGTTGCAAGCGTCGGCATCTTGCAACAGGCTACGCGCTACGGTGCATCTGTGTCGGCGGCGGTTATGCGCCGTCTGTTCGCCGCGCGTCGGTTGGGTGTTTGCGTCCCGCGCGCTTTAACACCGCGCAGCGGGGTTGGGTTAGCGGGATGCAAATTCCCGACTGGCGTGCAGATGTACAACTCTCCGCCGATCCGTTGATATATAATGCATAAACAGGGGTATCCAATGACTTACGACGAACTGAAAAAGATTGACGCACAACATTATATGAAAACCTTCGGCGTGCGGCTGCCCGTCGTCTTTACGGGTGGAAACGGCGCAGTGCTGAGCGATGCGGCCGGGAAAGAATATATCGACTTTCTTGCGGGCATCGCGGTCAACTGCCTCGGTTATTCGGATGCGGGCTTTGCGTCCGCGCTCAAAAGCCGGATTGACAGTGGCGTGATCCACACCTGCAATTATTTTCACAACGAACCGCAGGCCCTTCTTGCGCAGCTTCTCTGCGAAAAAACGGGCTTTGACCGTGTATTTTTTGCAAACAGCGGTGCGGAGGCGAACGAGTGCGCGATCAAAATCGCAAAAAAGTACGCGTATCAAAACGGGCGGCGCGACCGCTTTGTGACACTCAAGCAGAGCTTTCACGGACGGACGCTGGCGACGCTCACCGCCACCGGGCAGGAAAAATTCCATGAGGCGTTTACGCCGATGGTCTATGATTTTTCCTACATCGACGCAAACGACATGGAGGCCGCAAAATCTGCCATAACAGCGGATACCTGCGGGGTGATGCTTGAGGTGATCCAAGGGGAAAGCGGTGTTTTTCCGCTCGATCCCGCGTTTTTAAGGCTCGTGCGTGACCTGTGTACAGAACACGATATTCCCCTCATCATCGACGAGGTACAGACGGGCATGGGACGCACGGGGAAATTCCTCGCGCAGGAACATTACGGTGTGAAAGCCGATATCACGACCCTTGCTAAGGCACTTGGCAACGGCGTACCCGTGGGCGCGTGTCTCGCTTCCGGAAAATTTGCGGACGCGTTCGGCCCGGGTGACCACGGCTCCACCTTTGGGGGAAACCCTCTTGCGTGCGAGGCCGGCCTTTACGTCACACAAAAAATTGACGCGCATATGCTCGGCATGATCGAGCAAACGGGCGCGTATTTTAAAAAACAGCTGTTGGGGCTGATGGAGAAATTCCCCGACGTGATTGCGGATGTGCGCGGCATGGGTCTGATGCTGGGTGCGCAGCTTTCCGATAAGGCTGAAACGCATACCATACAGCGTGTGTTGATCGAGCATGGCTTTGTCATTGGCACGGCGGGCGCGAACACCCTGCGCTTTGTTCCACCCTATATCATCACGCAAAAGCAGATCGATTGCTTGATTTCCGCATTGCATGAATTATTTCAGTAACCGTAAAGCAGGCGCAAGCGTCTGCTTTTTTCAAAGATTATAAAGCTTGCACAGAAAGGGTATAAAAGATGCCAAAACTCACAGACATTGAAAAGATTCTCGTCATCGGCTCCGGCCCCATCATCATTGGGCAGGCGGCGGAGTTTGACTACAGCGGCACGCAGGCGTGCAAGGCGCTCAAGGAGGAGGGCTACGAGGTGGTGCTCATCAATTCCAACCCCGCCACCATCATGACGGACCTCGGCATGGCCGACAAGGTCTACATCGAGCCCATCAACCTTGATACGGTCGTGCGCATTCTGAAAAAGGAAAAACCGCAGGGCATCATCGCCACACTGGGCGGACAGACAGGCCTCAACATGGCGATCGAGCTCGATCAGTGCGGCATTCTGCCCAAGCTCGGCATCCGTCTTTTGGGCACACAGCTCAATTCCATCAAGCTCGCGGAGGATCGTGAGCTGTTCAAGGACCTGATGGTGGAAAACGGACAAAAAACGACGCACTCCACCATCGTCACCACGCTCGAGGAGGCGGAGGCGTTTTCGCATGAATGCCCCTTTCCGCTCATTGTGCGCCCTGCCTACACGCTCGGCGGTACGGGCGGCGGCGTTGCGCACAACATGGACGAGCTTCTCGACATCACAGCGCGCGGCCTTAAAATGAGCCTCATCCATCAGGTACTGCTCGAACAAAGCGTTGCGGGCTGGAAGGAAATCGAATACGAGGTGATCCGCGACAACGCGGACAACTGCATCATCGTGTGTAACATGGAAAACATCGACCCTGTGGGTGTGCACACGGGCGACAGCATCGTCGTCGCGCCCTCGCAAACGCTTACCGACCGCGAATATCAGCTTCTGCGCACCTCTGCGCTCAAAATCATTCGCGCGCTCGACATCCGCGGCGGGTGCAACATCCAATACGCGCTCGACCCCAATTCCTATGATTATGTGGTGATCGAGGTCAACCCGCGCGTGTCTCGCTCGTCCGCGCTTGCCTCAAAGGCGACGGGCTACCCCATCGCGCGCGTGGCTGCAAAGATCGCCGTAGGCTATAATTTGGACGAGATCAAAAACAACGTCACGGGCAAAACATACGCGTGCTTCGAGCCGACCCTCGACTATGTGGTCACCAAGGTGCCGCGCTGGCCGTTCGATAAATTTACAGGCGCGGACAGGCTTCTCGGCACGCAGATGAAGGCCACGGGCGAGGTCATGGCCATCGGGCGCAACATCGAGGAATCGCTTTTAAAGGCCATCGACTGCCTCGACGTGAAGCTCAACTATAACCTCGGCATGAAAAATATCGACGACTGGACGTTAAATGAGCTGGATGAGTCCCTTAAAAATCCGGACGACGAGCGCATCTTCGTGCTCTCCAAAGCGCTCGAGCGCGGTTACACGGTGGAAAAGCTGCACGAGATCACCATGATCGACGAGTTTTTCATCAATAAGCTGAAAAACATCGTGGACCTTTCCAAGCGTTTGCGCAGCTATACCATCGAGGACCTCCCCGAGTGGGTGCTGCGCAAGTGCAAAAAGGTCGGTTTTGGCGACGGATACATCGCGGACTGCATCGGCGCGCACGAATCACAGATCACCTATATGCGCGGCGCGCTTGGCATCCAGCCCTCCTTCAAAAAGGTGGACACGTGTGCGGGCGAATTTAAGGCGGTCACGCCGTACTACTATTCCACCTACGACAACGAGGACGAGGTGGAGCGCACCGACAAAAAGAAGGTCATCGTGCTGGGCTCCGGCCCCATTCGCATCGGTCAGGGCATCGAATTTGACTACTGCTCGGTGCACTCGGTCAACACGCTCAAAGAGCTGGGCTACGAATCCATCATCATCAACTCCAACCCGGAAACGGTTTCGACTGACTTCGATACATCCGACAAGCTCTACTTCGAGCCCCTCACAAAGGAATGCGTGCTCGATATCATCAACAAGGAAAAGCCTGAGGGCGTGATCGTGCAGTTTGGCGGGCAGACGGCGATCAACCTCGCCAAGCCCATCGAGGACACGGGAAAATCCGTGCTGGGTACGTCTGTCAACGACATTGACCGCGCGGAGGACCGCGATAAATTCCTGCACGTCTTGGAGGAGCTCAACATCCCTCTGCCAAAAGGCGATACGACGTTTTCCTTAGAGCATGCGCTCGAGGCGGCGGCGGATATCGGCTACCCCGTTCTCGTGCGCCCCTCCTACGTGCTGGGCGGGCGCGCGATGGAGATCGTTTATAACGACGCGGAACTGACGGAATATATGACGATGGCGGCGGAGGTGTCGCCGGATAAACCCGTGCTCATCGACAAATATGTGGTGGGCAAGGAAATCGAGCTCGACGCGGTGTGTGATGGCGAGGACGTGCTTGTGGTGGGCATCATGGAGCACCTCGAGCGGGCGGGCGTGCACTCGGGTGACAGCTTCGCGGTATACCCCACGCAGACCATTTCCAAAGAGGCCAAGAAAAAAGTCGCTGACTACGGCATCGCGCTCGGGCGTGCGCTCAACATCAAGGGGCTTTTTAACATCCAGTTCGTCATGGACGAAAAGGACAACGTATATGTTATCGAGGTCAACCCGCGCGCAAGTCGCACGGTGCCTATTCTCTCGAAGGTGACGGGCGTGAAGATGGTCGGCCTTGCCACGCGTATCATGCTGGGCGAAACGCTCAAGGGCATGGGTTATGAAACGGGCGTATATAAAGAATCTAAGCTCGTCACTGTGAAGGCGCCTGTGTTTTCCTTCCAGAAGCTCGCGACGGTCGATACCTTCTTAGGGCCGGAAATGAAATCCACGGGCGAGGTGATGGGCACAGATCGCACCTACCTGAAAGCGCTTAAAAAGGCGTTCCTCGCGTCGGGCAGCAGTCTGCCGGACAAGGAGGGCAAAATCCTCTTAAGCGTCGCTAACCGCGACAAAAAAGAAGCGCTTGGCGTTGCGAAGGTGATGCGCGAATGCGGCTTCACACTCTGCGCTACACCGGGTACGCATCAGTATTTCAGCGAACACAAATTCGACGTGGAGCTCGTCCCCAATGAGGAGGTCTTGGAGCGCATCAAAGCGGGCGATTTCTCTCTCATTTTGAACACGCCCACGCGCGGCAAGCAAAAGACGCGCAGCGGCTTCATGCTGCGGCGTACGGCGGTCGGCTTCAACGTTCCGTGCATCACCTCCATGGATACGGTCAACTCCATGCTGAAGGTTTTGGAATCGGACGACAAGCTGAGCATCATTCCACTCAACGAATATAAATAAGGAGGATACGTCATATGATGGACCAAATCCTTCTTGTGAAGGCAACGGAGCAGGACGGACCCGAAGTGCTTGAGATCACCAAACGCGCGTTCGACCTCTATGCCAAGGAGATCCGCAAGCGCGAGAGCGTCGCGGCGCTCTATGAGACGCTTGACGATGTGCTTGCGGACATTCGAAACAAAAACGTGTATGTTGCCCGCATCGACGGTGAAATGGTGGGAAGTGTGCGCTTTGAGATTTTAACGGAGGGCATCGCTTATTTAAGCCGCTTTTCCGTCGACCCTGAGGCGCAGAATTTAGGGCTGGGCGGTTTGCTTCTCGAAAAGGTGCGCATCGAATGCCTTTCGATGGGCATACGTGCCATCACGCTGCACACCGCGTCCAAAATGCGCTCCACCGTCGCGTTTTATTTGAAAAACGGCTACTATATCCACTCCATCTCACGGGACAGCGATTACATTCGCGCGCTGATGGTCAACGAAATTTTGGAGATGGACGAAATGTTTGATTACGAAAGCGTATGCGCCAAGGCGAAGCATTGACCTTGGAAATACATATTTTACGTTTGTTTGGCCAATTTAGGTTTATTCTAATAAAAAAAACAGGAGGGCTCAACTATGATCTCATTATTAATCGGTCTTGCGGCACTCATCTGCAACATTCTTGCATGGATTCCGTCGCTGAATCTCAGCTATCTTTCCTTTATTGGTTTTGTTTTGGCCATCGTTGCGGTTGCGACGGGCGGCAAAATCATTAAAGCCGACCCAAAGGATAAAAACGCCCGTGCCGGAAAGGCAATCGGTACGGTGTGTATCGTTCTTGCGCTGCTCGGCGTGCTTTTCTGGGTGATTCTGCTGCCGCTTGGCTGCATTTCCTTACTGTCCTAAATACGGAGCGATAAAGGAGAACTTTCAGATGATTTATACCATTGAAAACGATTTGATCCGCGTGCAGATTTCAGATGTCGGTGCGGAACTGCAATCCATCGTCCTGAAAAAAGACGGCACGGAGTATCTCTGGCAGGGCGACGCGACCTATTGGAGCGGACGCGCCTACAACCTGTTCCCCATCTGCGGACGGCTGACAGAGGGCAAATACACCTATCAGGGAAAAACATACGAAATGAACCTGCACGGCTTTGCGCGAAAGAGCGTGTTTGTGGCAGAAGACGAGCGGCCCGATTCCATCACGTTCCATTTGAAGGCAGACGATGTTTCCCTCGCGCAATATCCGTTCCAGTTTGATTTGAAGCTGTGTTATGCGCTCGACGGTGCAAGTGTGAAAACGACTTTCGACGCGAAGAACGAAGGCGGTGAACCGATGATCTTCGCGGTGGGCGGTCATCCCGGCTTCAACGTTCCCATGGGCGACGGCATTCCCTTCGCGGATCATTATCTGGAGTTTGACTGCGCCGAGCCCGCACGTGCCATCGTCATGAGCCCCACCTGCTATACCACGCGCGAAACGGAGGCTTTTCCGTTAAAAGACGGCAAAACCCTCGCTCTGCGGCACGATCTTTTCGACAACGACGCGATCGTGCTGCAGGATATGTGCAAGTCTGTCACACTCAAATCATCCGGCGAAAAGTTTGTGCGGGTCGAATATCCTGACATGAACTATCTTGGCTTGTGGCACGCGCCCAAAACCGAAGCGCCCTATTTGTGCATCGAGCCGTGGACAAGCGTTCCCGCCTACGACGGTGAGGTGGACGACCTCGCGACCAAACGTGACATGCTCTCCCTCGATCCGGGAGTTTCTTATACCAACACCTACACGATCACCATCGGTTGAATCAAAACATACGGGCCGCGCATTCATCTGCGCGGCTTTTTTCATTGCTTTAAGATAACTTTTTATCGTTTTTCAATAAATTTTTATTGACATAGATAAAGACACGATGTATACTTGCCATGATAACGCATGATGAAATCGGAGGCTTTTATGAAAAGAGGGCAACGTGTCGCAAAGATATTGAATATTGTGATCATTATTTGCATGGCATCGATCATTGCATTGTTTACGACCACGCCATTTTTGGCAACTTACGTGTTTCGTTCTTACGTGGCGCAAAATCTTGTGTTCTGCTATACGGCGGGGGCTCTTTCTTTTTGGTTTTTATACGAGCTGCGCAAGCTGATTGTAAGTGTGCGCGACGAAAATCCCTTCATCAAGCGCAACGTCAAGATTTTAAAGCGCCTGTCCCTCGCGCTTTTCTTGCTGCTTGCCGACTTCATCTTCATCACCTGCTTTGTGCCTTCCGCTTCCAAGCTGCTGTGCATCGCGCTTCTGCTTTTGGGAACGCTGTGCGCACAGGTTCTCGCCCATCTCATCGAGCGCGCGGCGGAATACCGCGAAGAACTCGATTTGACGGTTTGAGGTGAAATATGGCGATCCTTGTGAATTTAGACGTGATGATGGCGAAGCGGAAGATGAGCCTCAATGAGCTTTCCGCCAAGGTGGACGTTTCCCTCGCGAACCTGTCCATCCTGAAAAACAACAAATGCAAGGCGGTGCGGTTTTCCACGCTGAGCGCGCTGTGCAAGGCGCTCGAATGTCAGCCCTCCGACCTTTTGGAATACATGCCCGACAAGGAACCCTGATCTTTTTTAAAATTGCACGCTCTTATTTTTCCGGCCCGTTTCGGCCCGGCTGGCTTGTTATGTGATTTTGACCAAGCGAAAGCCTAGTTGCAAGCGCCGACCTCCCGGGGGCGCGGCGTTAGTTTTGCAAAAGCAAGGCCAAAGCATCAGCGCCGCCGCTCCGTGTTCCGGGCGCGTCAGCAAGAAGTACAAGGACTAGCGCCCTGCACAAGGCCCCGTCCGTCGGCATCTTGCAACAGGCTACGCACCCCGGCACATCAGGGTCGGTGACGGTTATGCGCCGTCTGTTCGCCGCGCGTCGGTTGGGTGTTTGCGTCCCGCGCGCTTTAACACCGCGCAGCGGGGTTGGGTTAGCGGGATGCAAATTCCCGACTGGCGTGCAGATGTATAGCGGCCCCGCCGATCTGCTGTTCAACATCACATACCCAAAACGGAGGTTTTTTATGAATATTCAAACCGATCAACACGTCCAGAATCCCTCACGTCTCGCGCTTGTGTGCGCACTGCTTGCAGCTTTATACTGCGTACTGCTCTACGACAACGTGTTCAAGCTCATTCCGCTCGGCATAAATGTGCCGCTCTACCTCGCTGCCTTTTACGCAATGCTTGGGGTTATCTTTCAAAAAACACTGCTTGCGGGGCTGAAGCGCACCGTGCTGCACCTTGCGTTCATCGCGGCGCTGTGCTGCACCTTTGTGCTGACGAACAACCCGCTTCTGCTGACGCTCAACGCCATCCTCATCATTCTGCTCGTCGGGGAACAGACGCTGCTGTGTATGGACAAGACCTCCGCAGCGCCTTACTCTCTGCGCATGATCGGTGACAGCCTTTATTTGTGGTTTGCGATGCCCATAGGCGGCGTGCGCGGCGCGTTTGCACAATATAAGGGATCAAAAAATCGTTTTACCGGCATACTGATCGGCGTGGCAATCACGATCCCCGTCTTGTTCGCCGTCATTCCTCTTTTGATGTCAGGCGACGCGGTGTTCAATCAGATATTCAGTGAGCTGTTCGGCGTGGTGCAATGGGGCGACGTGGTGGGCAACATCCTGATGGCTCTGCTCCTGTTCACGCTGTTTTCCGGCCTGCTCTGGTCGCTGCTCCTGCGACAAAAAACTGCATCCATACTGCCCGCCGTACCCAGGCAGGAACGCCGGACGTTCAACTCCACCGCTTCGTTCATGCTGCTCATCGCCCTTGGCGTGGTGCTCATCGCATTTTGCGCGGTACAGTTCATGTATCTGTTCTCCGGGCGCGTACCGGATGGCATGTCCTATGCGGATTACGCGCGCAGCGGTTTCTGGCAGCTTCTTGCGGTGGCGGTCATCGTTATCGCCCTTGTGTTCCTCCTGCTTCGTTTCAGCGCGCCCTGCGCCCATTCAGTCCGCAATATGAAGCGTGTTCTGATGACGCTTGTTCTCCTGTGCACGGTCGTTCTCCTCATCTCATCCTTTTCGCGCATGACGCTTTACGAGCAGAGCTATGGTTTCTCACGGCTTCGCCTGTTCACCCAGTTCTTTATGGTCGCGTTGTTCCTCTTTCTCATCATCAGCATCGCGCGACTGTGGCTTGTACGCATCGATCTCAAAAAATGCGCATGCCTGTGCTTCCTTGGCTGCTATACCGTGCTCGCGCTGTTCAACATTGACGCGTTCATCGCGCGGGAAAATGTAAAAAATCAAGGAGTGGGCGCGGATACCGCTTATCTTTCCACCCTTGGTCCCGACGCGCTGCCCTATTATATCGGCCTGCTCGATCCGGCGTGTTTTGAGACAGCGGTTGAGGAAATTCCTGATCGGGAGGACGCTTATGATATTGCGAAGGATAAAGCGTTCAGCTTTATTGACGACACACACATCCTCGTCTACAAAGATGAAAATTTCATTGCGCAGGCCTACAATCTGCACCGCATCATGCGCGATTTAAGGGTGTCCGATGATTGGCGCTATATCAACGCCGGACGCAGCGCCGCGCGCGAAGCACTCGCAAACCAAACGGCGCTCATCGAAAATATCAACAAAATAAGGGACGCGTTTGCGTCCCCAAGAAAATAACCGAACGTTAGCTGAAAAGCCCTATGAACAAAATCCACAGATACATGCACGTCTTAGGAAGCATCAGCATTCCAAGCATGGGATACTTGCGCGACCCAAGCACCACGGGGATATAAAACGCGTAGCTCAGCGCAATCGCGACCCACATGCTGCCAAACGGTGAAGCGGAGGCATTCAGCAGGAACAGCAGCAGCACCAGAATACCCAACAGCAAAAAGGGCACGTTACGGATGATGTTCCAGCGCTGCGGGCCGTCGTCCGTTTTCCATCTGTTCTGCGGAAACAGGCACAGCGCAATGCGCACGACTGCAAGCCCATACACCACCCACGTCCACGAAACGATTTGCGCGCCGGAGAACAGCATCAGGCCGATGTTCCACAGCAGCACGTAAAAAATCGTCATGGTGATGGACGTAACGAGCTTGCCCACGCCAAGCTGTGCAGTAAAGCGCCCCCTGTCGTTTGAAAGCCCCGCGCGCATACGCGGCACGAGATGAAACGCGTCGCCGCCCACAAGCACCAGCGCCATGATCCCGTATAGCTGTTTCCACGCGCTGCCGCCCGTCATCAGCAGATATATCCCGATCGCCGCGCCGATGCAAAGATATGCTCCTTCAAAGATCGCTTCGCCCCGCGCGGGGCCTCTTTTTGCTTCCATCGATATTTCCTCCCGCAATCAAGCAAACAGGGAGGCCATAGCAGCCTCCCCGCCTCTGATTCCCTATGCTATTCGCATTTGAGCGTCGCGGCAATCAAGTCGCTGTTGCTTAGTTGCGCAAGCTCCTTCACTTTGTCGAGCGACAGCCCCAGCGCCTCCGCCATGCGCGTGCCATATTCCACGTCGCCGCAGTAGCAATGTACCGCGTGGCGGTATTTGATGTTGTCCGTCACCGGCGCAATATTGCGCGCCGTGTTTTCGATGAGCAGGGCGCGTTTGTCCTCGCTCATCAGCCGGTAAAGCTCCCCGCCGGCGCGGAAATTGTCGTCTGTGGGATCATCCTTTGGATCGTACGCATACATCGCCCCCTCGAGGTCGAGCGGCGGCTCCATCACCTCAGGCTGCGCGCTCCACGCGCCGTAGCTGTTCGGTGTGTAGGCGGGTGTTCCGCCGTAATTTCCGTTCACGCACATTGCCCCGTCGCGGTGGTAGTCGTTCACCTCAACCTTCGCGCGGTTCACAGGAATCTGGTTGTGATTCACGCCCAAACGATAGCGGTGCGCATCGCCATACACGAACAACCGCCCCTGCAAAAACTTATCCGGTGAAAATCCGATGCCCGGCACCACATGCGCGGGCGTGAACGCGGACTGCTCCACCTCCGCGTAATAGTTTTCCGGATTGCGGTTTAATTCCAGTATTCCCACCTCGTGCAACGGGAATTCCTTGTGCCTCCATATTTTCGTGATGTCGAACGGGTTTTCGTAATGCGTTTTCGCCTGCTCCTCCGTCATGATCTGCACATACATTGTCCAGCGCGGGTACTCGCCCTTTTCAATGGATTCATACAAATCACGCCCGTGGCTCTCGCGATCCTTCGCGATGATGGCCTCCGCCTCCGCGTCCGTCAGGTTTTTGATGCCCTGCTGGGTGTGGAAGTGGAATTTGCACCATACGCGCTCGTTGTTCGCGTTATAGAAGCTGAACGTGTGTTCCCCGTAGAAGTGCATGTTCCGAAAGGAAGCGGGAATGCCGCGATCCGACATCGTGATCGTGCGCTGATGGAAGGTCTCGGGCAGAAGCGTCCAGAAATCCCAATTGCTCTGCGCGCTGCGCATGCCCGTACGCGGATCGCGCTTCACCGCACGGTTTAGATCCGGGAAGTTGTGTACGTCGCGGATGAAGAATGTGGGCGTGTTGTTTCCAACAAGATCCCAGTTTCCTTCTTCCGTATAGAATTTGCAGGCAACGCCGCGAATGTCGCGCTCCGCGTCCGCCGCGCCGCGTTCCCCCGCCACCGTCGAAAAGCGAATGAACACCTCCGTCTCCTTGCCGGGCTCAAACACCTTCGCGCGCGTCCACTGTGTGATGTCGTGCGTGACGGTCAGCTTTCCGTACGCGCCCCATCCCTTTGCGTGCATCCTGCGTTCCGGGATCACCTCACGGTCAAAATGCGCCAGCTTTTCCAAAAGCCACACGTCCTGCATCATCACAGGTCCGCGCGCACCGGCGGTCAGCGAGTTCTCATTTTCGGCGACAGGCGCGCCTACCTCGTTTGTCAGCTTGATTTCCTTGTCCATAAAAATACCCCCTTTAGACAATATAACTTTAATATAAACCTATTTTTTTCATTAAAACAAAAAAGACCGCTGTGCGATCTTTTTGTTTAATTTATTGATTAGGCCTTGTTCTCCGCCGGGCGGTTGAAAGACAGCTTTTGGTTTCCCTTGTCCAGCCGATAGATGCCCTCCACTGCCGTTTCCCCTTTGATGAACTCTGCGGCTTTTTCGAGCGTTGTCGACGGCGTTGGCTCTGTGCCCCGCTGTCCGTTCTTTTTCATGCGCTGCTCCAGCGTTTTCTTTTCCGCCTTCAGCATTTTGAGTCTGCTGCTCTTCACCTCCTGCCTGATCGACGGATCCTTTTCGAGCTGCGCGATCTGCTTGTCGATCTGCTTCACCCGATTTTCGATCCCGCGCATACCTTCCGCATGCGGCCTTGCCCCCTGTGCTGAAGAAATCTTCATTTCCGATCCCACCTTCCTGCTGTTTGGCTTCATTATAAGAAGATGGATTTTTGATTTCAATCGATTTGGCGCGGGATGTCCTTTCTCTGTTGTGAAATGCTTTGAACCGCGCTTTGCAACAGGATGCTCAGCGTAAACAGCCCATCGCTTTGTTCTGTTTGTACGGTTCCATGATGCCGCTCGGCAATCATGCGGATGCTGCGCAGCCCGATCCCCTGCCCTGCCGGATAAGCCTTCTTTTTGCCCGCGCTGTTTTCCACTTCAACAAAGAAAAAACCTCCCCTTTGTCTTCCGCGGATACGCAGGAAGCGCTTTTCTTCCGGCAATGCCGCACATGCCTTCATGGCGTTGTCGATGGCGTTTGAAAAAATGACGCACAGGTCGATCTCCGGTATGGGACACGGCTGCGGAACGCTGAGCACACACTCTACCCGTACGCCTGCCTGTTCCGCCGCACCCAGCTTACTCGCAAACAAAACGTCGATCACCGCGTTTCCCGTTTTGAAAACGCTCGGCGCGATTTCCGCGATCCGTTCCATATCCGCAAGATAGGTGCGCGCCCGTTCAATGTCTCCTTCGTTCAGCAGCCCGTCGAGCACGATGAAATGATTCTTCATGTCGTGGCGAAAGGCGCGCGTTCCTTCATACCGTCCCGTCGCCTCCCGCATGTATTCGCGCTGCGTCTCGATCTGCTGCTTGAGCATCGCATTACGCGACTCTATGCGGTTGCTGCGCGAAAACTTCCAGAATGCAAACAACACCGCGCCCAGACATAAAAATGCGGTAATCTGTACCAGAAGCATCGTCTTGTTGTCAACGACGGGGGATAGAATCGCACCGTTTGCATCCATCACAATGACGTTGCCATAAATATCAGACGAGATCATCTGTGCCACGACCAAAATAAACAAAACGGGGAGCACAAGAATCGCTGCCCCTGCCGCTGACACCGCGCCTTCGACCGCAAAAAAACGTTCGATGCAAAAATACAGCAGGAAGATCACGGGCAGCGAAATAAGGCTTACGACAATGCTGAGCATGCCGCCGACGGAGAGAGAACCGAGCGTTTCGTGCAGGAGAAACGCTGCCGAATTTGCAATTCCGTTGACCATACAGACCACCGCGACACAGAGGGTCGCAGCCGCAACCGCCATCGGAGGATCGATCTTGAATAAAAACCGGCCGGACACGGCAAGGATTGCCACTGTGCATAAAATGGATAAAGTCTGCGGGATCACTGACGCCGCAAACACCGCCGCACACACAAGCAACGCCCACCACGGATTTCCTGACTCGCCGCCCGAGAAGCGCCTGAAAAAACGGTATTCCAAAACGGCATAAACACCGCTCAAACAAAGGAAAAAAAGATAGTAGCCCTCCATTCAACCGCCCCCTTCCTTCAAATACCGCAGAATCGCCTGCGTGAAATCCTGCCCGCGCAGGCGGGATACGGGCAGACGCTGTCCGTTGTCCATCACCGCCTCACCGTTCGCATAACGCGAAACATGCCCCAGATGAACAAGATAGCTGCGATGACATCGGAAAAAATCGTCGTTGAGTTGCTTTTCAAGCTCCTCGATTCTGCAATAATATTCTATCGCTTCACCGGTTGTGTACACCGTCACCTTGCGATTGATCACCTCACAGCAAATGACATCGTCGAGCTTTATGGTTCTGCACTGCCCGGCGGAACGGATCAAAAGACGCTTTTTGTGCCCCTTACGCACATATCTGAACGCGCGGTCGAGTGCATTTTTCAAGCGCGTTTCGTCTATGGGCTTCAGCAGATAATCCGTTGCCTCTACCTCGAACGCGTCATACACCGTCTCGTGCGAAACGGTTACAAAAATAATCGCGCTTTTCTTTCCGCGCGCCCGCAGCCGTCTTGCCGTTTCAATCCCGGTTATACCTTTCATCTGGACATCCAGAAATATAAGCACAAAAGCCTCTTCACTTGTAAGAAGCGCTTCTCCGCTTTCAAAGAAAGCGATCTCGTAAAACAGGCCTCTGCCATCCATCTCTGCTTCAATTTTTGTGCAGAGCGCGGCTTGCATTTCCGGCTCATCGTCACACACTGCGATTTTGACCATACGCTCCTTTTACCCCAGCTGCGCCGGGGACTCCTGCTTAAATGTTTTCATTTTACCACAGACAAACCCATCTGCGTCAATGCAACCGACGTGAAATGCTGAATTTTTGTCATAAGCTGTCTTTTACGGCGCAAAAAAAGCACAACACACCCGCGCGCTGCGCTTTTTTAACTGAATACGACAGCATCGGTTTCTTTCAGATGCTGCTTTCCTCCGTCGCATTATCGATCAGCTTGATCAGCTCGAGTGCGCTTCGGAATTGTTTGGTTTGGTTTTTTTCCACCCACACGACCTGCCCCTGCCATGTCGCGTTTTGGCGATATTGCACCTTCACAATGAAAGTGGCCTTTTTCCCAGCCCGTTCTTTTTCCTGAATGTTATCTTCCATTTCCTGCTCCGCTTCGTCCGATATCTGAATCTTCCGCCCCTGCGGTCTTCCAAATGTTCTATGTTTTGTGGAAGCCTCCGGATACTTCACAAGGTCAAACACCTCGTCGATTTTCAAGACCATTTCGTTGATGTCATAAAAGGTCTCCGGCTCCTTTAGCTCCTGATGATACACCTGCCCAAAAAAATATTCATTCTCACGTTCGTCCACGCAAACGCGCACACTGCCTCGCACTGGAACACGCTCCTTCCCCCTGCTTACTTTTGTTCCGATGCGTCGAGGGCACTGTCAAGAAGCTTGATAAGCTCCACTTCGCTTCGGAACTGCCTGGTTTCGCGCTTATCACTCCATTCGACCGTTCCTTGCCACGTTGCGTTTTCGTGGTGCTGTATCTGAATCACGAACGTTTCTTTTGCATTTAACTTTTCGTTCTTTTCCATGATTCTACCTTCCCACTTTATATCTATAATAACATTTTACCGCTTTGTGGTCTCATTATCGGTCTCATTTTGGAATTTTTGGCGCTTTTGTCAAACTTAATTTTTGCCCGACCCAAAAAGTGGCACTTGCCACATTCAGTCGATCACGCCCAGCTTAGATCGGGCTCCGAAAAATTTTCGATCACCTTATCCATATCGGCTGCTGAAATCGCCTTGCACGCAAGCCTGATTTGGTTCATTTTGGTTCCCTTATAGAAATGCTGCCTCAAACGTTCCGCCACGATATTGCAGCTTTCCTGATTGATCTCCATCAGCATCAGCAAAAACTGCGACGGGCTGTATCGCGTGTATGCGTCGCCTCTGCGCAGTGAAAGCTCTACCGCGTCCTGAAACCGATTGGCGACCAAGCTCATCCGATCCCCGCTTTCAGGCGGGTCTCCGTTTGCTTCCGTCAGAGTGCAGAGCATCAGAAACACCGATTGGCCGCTTCGCTCCATGTGCCGCACCACAAAGCGGTAAAGACTGGTGAATACCTCGCTGTTGCAGTAAAAAGCGCCCTTTCTGTATTCTTCCTCTTCCATCCGCCTGCGTACGTCCGCCGCTGTCGCCGCAACCTCCTGCATGCCCCCCGTGATCTCCTTGTAGAGCGCCTTCAAGCGCTCGGAAGGACCAATCCCGAGATCATTTTGCAATGTTGCCACCACCGCGTCATATGCTTCCGTCGCTTCCTTCGCCCGCTTCGTGCGATACAGGCAGTCGATATACATCAGCGCCAAATCTTCCTCATACGGGTAAAGCTTCACGGCAAACCGCAAACGTGTCACAAGCTCCTCATAGCGCTCACTTTGCCGCGCAATGCCGTATGCCTCACGGAAAAAATTGCAGTATGTATCCTGATACTGTACGGAAAATCCCATGACCCATGTCTCGCCCGATCCGCGCGGCAAAAAACCGCCCCGGTAAAGGTCAATGGCGCGCAGGCAAAGATCCAGCTTTTCATCCCCCTGCACATCCACACGCTTCTTTGCAAGCGTCATGAATTGCTCCGCGTCGATTTCACACGGCATCGTTCCGCAAAAACCATACGCATTTTTCTTGTACTGTACGCTGTCGCGCGGTACGCCCGACTCTTCGAGCAGCTTGCGCAAACGATACACAAGGTTCTTCAGCGTGCCGATCGGGTTATCCGTCTCATCGTCATCCAAAATAACGCTCACCAGCTCGTCCTGCAGGATCATTTGATTGCGATTGCACAGCAAATATTGCAGCAGCTGAACCACCTTGCTGTTCCTGCTGTCCTGCGTCACGACCGGCTCATCGCCATAATAGACTTCGAATACGCCAAACATCCTTATTTTCAATACTTTTTTTGCCGCTTTCGTCAGGATCACCGCCTTCCTTTCAATTTCATACATTCAACTTCTTTCTCATCACATCCGGCGATACGCTGTGCATGACCGCCTCCTCAGATGTGATGACACCCTTTTCACATAGCTGCATTAGGCTCGCATCCATCGTGGTCATCCCCTCCGCCGAAGACGAGAAGATCGCATTTTCGATCTGATGCGTTTTGGCCTCGCGTATCATGTTGCGGATCGCCGTGTTGCACAGCATCACCTCGAACGCCGGTGCCACCTTGCAATCCACCGTCTCCACAAGCTGCTGGGAAATGACAGCCTGCAGCACCATGGAAAGCTGCACGCGTATCTGGCCCTGCTGGCTCGGCGGGAATGCGTCGACGATGCGGTCGATCGTATTGGTCGCACCCATGGTATGCAGGGTGGAAATCACAAGATGCCCGGTCTCCGCTGCTGTCATGGCAACGCTGATCGTCTCGTGGTCGCGCATCTCTCCAAGCAAAATCACGTCCGGTGCCTGCCTAAGCGCGGCACGCAGGGCCACAGCGTAGCTCTCCGTATCCGTCACGATCTCGCGCTGGCTGATGATGCTCTGCCTGTGGCGGTGCAGATACTCGATCGGGTCCTCGAGCGTAATGACATGCTTATTGTGATTTTGGTTGATCTGATCGATGATACACGCAAGCGTAGTCGATTTCCCGCTTCCCGCAGGACCGGTCACCAGCACAAGGCCCTTTGGCCTGTTGCCGATGTTCAGCACGATATCCGGTATGCCAAGCAGCTTCGGGTCGGGCAGATCGAACGCGATCACGCGCACGACTGCCGCAAGCGAGCCGCGCTGGCGATAAATGCTGATGCGGTAACGCGATATTCCCACAATCGAGAACGAAAAATCGTCGTCTCCCGTTTCAAGCATACATTCCGGGCTGCGCTGCCCCAGTCCGTAAAGCTCATGTATGATCCTGTCCGTATCCTCGGGGCGTAAAACAGCTTCCCCCACCCGCTCGATCCGGTTGCTCGCCTTCAGCGAAATTGGAAGCCCGGCAATGATAAAAACGTCCGAGGCGTTTCTTCGTGCCGCTTCCTTTAAAATTTCTTCCGCTTCCATCCCATCCTCCATTATTTCAGTAAGTTCATCGTTTCTTTGCTCTGCGGCTCCTGTGCCTTCGTCTGCCAGCTTATGCGGGTCCATTCCCCTGTAGGCACGCCCTGCGCATCCAGCCGCAATTCGATCGCCGCAAGTATGGAACGGTTTTCATCCACCTTTTGCACAAAGCCGACCTCCGCGCTCCCCGCTTTGCGCACAACGTTCAATCCGTCGCTTTTGATGGCCTCCTCCCATGCCGCGTTTCCGCTCGCCGCACGTATGATGTCCGCGACCTGCTGCTCCGCCGCCGCATCCGCCGCATAATACTGTTCCTGTGCCGCCGCCGTTTTCTCCGCAAGTCGGAGGTCTGCCTGCGCCGTCACAAAGGAAAGTGCCGCAAGCGCGGTCAGCGAAAGCACTACGAAAATCGCCAGTATCGATACGCCGCCTATTCCAATCCCAATCCGTTCCTTCATGCTCCGTCTCCAAAAAACGCCGTCTTCACACGGTATATTTCTTCGTCCTGCTTATAGACGGAAATGTCCGCCTGTCTTAGGCCGTTATCCTCCAAAAACTCAATACGCAGCGTATACGCCGATTGGGCGTCGATGCGCTGCCACTGGCTGTCATAGTATGCCACAAGGCTCTGTCCGTCGGTCTGTGCATCAAGCCTGCCATTCACCGACTCCATGTCCCCTCCCGCGCTCTTAAACGTTTCTGCGGCCTCCTGCGCCTCCGCCATTGCCATCGTAAGCTCCATGCTGCTCGCGCTCATCGTCTTGGCATGCGCAAACATATTGGTGCATACCGCAGCGGCAATGGAGAAAAACAATATGATGACAACAAGCTCGATCAAAAACAGTCTGCTCTTTGATTTATCCATACTCACGCACCGTCCGTCTTTGCATAGACCATGCCCGTATAGCGGTTGCCGGACACGTCCTCCACTTCGATGTCAAACAATCCGTCCTTTTGCTCGATCTGCATATCCGCGAGCTCCATCACGCGCTCTCCGCCCATCTGTATTGCATCCGTACCCGCGCTGACCGTCACCTCGCGCAGCCAGCCGTCCTGCACATAGACCCACGTCTCGTAGACCTCGCCCCCCGCATTTTGGCTGAGCACCAGCGCATCCATTCCGCCCGCGTCGCGCACAGATATTCCACCAAGCACATCGTTTTGCCGTATTTTCTCGCTCAAATACGCAACAGAGGTGCGCGCATCAAAATTTTTCGTCATGTCCTCCGATATGCCCTTATACACATTCGCCCCCAGCACCACAACAAACAGCGCCAACACCGCGAACACGCAGAACAGCGACAATACGAATATGATATCAATGGCATGTTGTTTTCTATCCATCAAACGCCCTCTTATCCCGCCGGGAAGACCTTTATTTCCGGCATCAGATTGCTGCCGACGCTGCGGTAGTGATAAATGTACTTATCCGTATCCAGCATCAGCCCGTAATGATCCTCCAAATATGTGATCGACGGCGGATAATAGCCCTCGATCGCATAGCATTCCACCGCCGCGCGGCGCACCGCCTGCTCCGTGATCTTCGCCTGCTCCGCGCCCGCGGTGAGGGAAACGTTCTTCACCCCGATCACCACGATCAAAATAATGACGGCAAAAAAGACGACCGGGATGATCGCAGCCCACGGCTTGGCTTTTTTCTTTTTTGTGTTTGTAAATATCCCGCGCACCGTCGTTTACTCCTATCCGATTGCGGACATTACGCCCATCAGCGGCAGCATGACCGAAATCAGGATCATTCCCACAATCAGCGACAACACCGCCACCAGCGTCGGCTCGAGCGCCGAAACAATGGCGCTCATGCGCCTGTCGGCTTCCTCTTCATAGCGCGCTGCGATTCGCTGCATCACGCTGTCCAGCGTGCCCGTTTTAAAGCCTACGGTGATCATCTTCCCGTAAAGGCCGGAAAACATCTCCGCCTTCACAATCGCGTCCGAAAATCCCATTCCTTCATTCATCATGCCCTGCATGGCGAGTATCTTCTTTCGCGTTCCGGGGTTTTCATTCAGCTCCATCGCCATTTCAAGCGCGGCGTCCACATCCATTCCGCTCGAGAGCATCAGCGCCATCGCAGACGCAAAACGGCCGGAGGCCACCGCTGTGGCCGTTCTTCTGAATATGCCTTCATAAATGGACGCGAGAAACAGCTTCCCGCCCTTGGTCGCCCGCAGGATGAATATCACGGCAATGATTGCCGCAATCACAACAATGATCACCACTGCGTAGTTGCTGACCACGCTACCAAATTGCATCAGCCCCTGCACAAAGCCGGATAGTTCGCCCCCCAGCTGGCGGAACACATTTTCAAAGACGGGCAGCACCTCGATGATCACCACCAAAATGACCGCGATCATCATGGCGATCATAATGAGCGGGAAGGTCACCGCGCTCTTGATGCTCCTGCTGATAGATTCCTGACGCTCATAATACGCGCACAAGGATTTTAAGACCTGCTCCAAACGTCCGGACGCCTCGCCGATCTCCACCATATGCACCATATAGTCTGGAAAACGCGCGGACTGTTTCAGCGCCATGCCGAGGGTTTGCCCTTCTTCCACCGCGTCGAGCAGCTCCTGCACGATCTGCGCGCCCGTTTCGTTTTTCAGGTCCTCCTCCACGATCATCAGGCCTTCCTGCATGGAGATCCCCGCCCCCACCATGTAGGCCATCTGTTCGCAAAAAGCCGCAACTTCTCCTGAAGAAAGCTTCTTATTGTTCATCCCTTTTCTCCCATATCAAAAATAATACATTTCATTGTACTGATCTCCCTTGCCTTCATAGCGGGTGGATTGCCCGCTCGTCGAAGCGAGCGTTGGGTCCATCCGCACCCAAGCCGTTCCATTGAACTCGATGATGTTATCCACCCATCCCTGTCCTTCGATATATACGCTGATCCATGCGTGATAAACCTGCGTTCCGTCGCTCAGCGTCACATAGCCGAGCACCAGCTTGGTCGGTATGCGCTGGGTCCTGAGCATCGTGGCCATCAGCACCGCATAATCAAAGCATATTCCCTTTTTGGTGCTGAGCGTCTCGTCCACATTCGGTAGGTACCCGCTTTCGCTCTGCACGACGTTGACCTTGTCGTAATCGTAACTTATGTTTTCCACCGCGAAATTGTACACGCGCTCCACCACACCAAGATCGTCAGCCGCGCCCTGCGCAAGCTCGGCCCCTTTGCTGACCGCCGCGCTCTCGGGTGTAAAATTCACGTACTGATTCGGATACAAAAACGGCCCGAATTCGTTGCTGAGCGTCACCTCCGCTGGGCCTGAGACCGCTCTATTATATCCGTCCTCCGTTCCCGCCTTATGCTCGAACACGATGAATTCATAAGCGCCGTCGCCGTGCGTCAGCGGAAAGACCTCCGCCTGCCCCGGATGCAGATCATAGTTGTATTCCTCGCCGCCGCTGCTGATGCGGAATTTTGCCTTATCGCTGTCTCCCGTATAGCTCGCCGTGACATAGCCTTGATTTACGTTGGAAATATCGATGCTGCCTTTCCCTTCGACGCTGATCACATCCGTGCCCGGTGCTTCGGGCACCAGCGCCACAGGTGTTGCGTCGCGTGTCCCTGTGCTTTGCTGTGTCTGCTGTGTCTCACCGCCCTGCTGCGGCGAGCCCTGAAAAGGACTTTTCCCGGTTCCCCCGCCACCGCTGCCGCAGCCCAAAAACATCCATACGCTCAAGGCACACATCATAACGGCTACGATCCGTTTCAGACGCTTATGAAATTGGCGGGGTCCTCGCTGGTCCAATGATATATTACTCCGATTTTCAAGTATTATATTCTAGTATAATCAAAGTGAGCGCCATTGTAAAGCCATACGCCACTATTTTAAGGCCAAAAAAGAAGGCTCCTTACGGAACCTTCTTTTGTTGCTTCTGTCAACCTTTTGTCCATAACGGTTTATTTTGCATCCTGCGTTTTTTGTTTTCTGATCACAATACCAATTGCCAGAGCACAGCCTGCTGCCAAAAGCGCATAAGGCAGGATCGTATGCTCTTTCTTTGAATCGGAAAGCGGCACTGAAGCTTCTTCAATATACTGCTTGATTTCCACAATTCCGGAATCTTTCTCGCGCACGCGGTCCTCCATAAAAAACTGTTCATCCATCGTCATTTGACCTGTTTCATTGTTCCATCCTGCATTTTTCATTAAGCTTTGAACCGCGCCAATCGTTTTGTTGTCAAAAAACAATGGAGAATCGGCGGGCATGACAAGAACAGCGTTGCTGCCTACATTATGCTGACTCTCGCCCCCAGAGAAAGAAGGTTCAAATTTTGACACATCTTTTTCATCAATGGGCACAATCTCAAGAGGTGCAAATGGTACATAGTAAATTTCAGAATCATCATGATCTTCACTCTCCCGGGCCGATACAGCAAAGCACAATTCTCCAAACGCCCATGCAGGGTCATCCTTGCCATAAGTCGTCACAGTATCAGCGCTGTCCGTCACGCTCACCGCCGTGACCTCGTACGTCCCCGCCGCAAACGACTCATCAAGCGCAAACGAATACGTCTGACCGCCATCCTCCGGTACGCTGCCCTCTACCATTCTGGATGCACCCACGCTGTCCATAAGCGACAGCTCCACTGCCTTCACATCGTTTTTAGACTCTCCAAAGACCATATCCATCTCCAGCGTGCCCGGCAACAAAACATCCTGCGTTTTTATCGTTGCGCTTTGCAATGCCGGATTTTCGTCCACTTCGCTTTCCGCTCGCGTCGCCTCAAACTTCAATTCTCCAAACGCCCATGCAGGGTCATCCTTGCCATAAGTCGTCACAGTATCAGCGCTGTCCGTTACGCTCACTTCCGTAACCTCATAGCTGCCCGCCGCAAACGACTCATCAAGCGCAAACGAATACGTCTGTCCACCAGACTCCGGCACATCGCCCGCCACCGTTTTTAAGATGCCCGCACTGTCCATAAGCGACAGCTCTACCGCCTTCACATCATTTTTAGCTTCCCCAAAGGACATATCCATCTCCAGCGTGCCCGGCAGAGCGATGCTCGTGTTTCGAATCACCGCGCTTGTGATCGTCGGAGCATCATCGTTTGAAGTGCGAGTCACCATGAATTGTGGATATCCCCCCTGTGGAAATCCCAACTCTTGACAGTAATAATTTTTATAGTTTCCACTGGCATCCCACAACCAAATAGATTCAATCGTATAGGTCTGTTTTTCTAATTTCTTCTCCGGAATTTGAAAGGAAACAGTTTGCGGCGTGCCATCTCCTTTCAAAACAGTACCTTCTTCGATCTCTGCGTCAAGATTGATGGATTCTTCTTCCAGCTTAATCCAAATATAAGAGCACCCTGAACCTTCTTCCAAAATTCCCAAATCCAGTTCCAAAGTTCCCGGCGATGAAACTTCCGGCGTCCTGACACTCAGACTCTTGAGAACCGGAATATCATAATCTACTCGTTCCGACTCCTTCACTACAAAATCCAGCGCTCCAAACCCCCACTCGTCCGGTGAATTGACATAAATGTAACTTTTCATTCCACTTGAAGAGCCTAAGATCATAAGATATCTTATTGACCACTTCCCTACGCCCAGGGAAGAAGGCAAAGAAAATGAAACCGTTTCTATCGTGCCGTCAGCTCGGCAATGAAAATCAGTCGCATCAAGGCTAAAACGGCCTCCCTTTTCATTTTTCAATTCAATTGTAAGATATTTTACCGTGTCATCACTGCGTTTGGCGATACTCATATCAAGTTCAAGCACGCCAGGGGCAGTTACTTCCGGCGTTTTGACCGAAACAGTTTTGATTTCTGGCGCTTCGTCATGTGGCGTTTTCGTTATCTCGTACTGCAGGTCTCCAAATGCCCACTCCGGCTTTCCCTGTGTATACACCGTCTTATTGTCGTTATTATCACAAATCGTGATAGAGATAATATGATATTGAATATCTTTATGATCAGAAATCGAACCCGGCACCTGAAAAGTGATCGTCTGCGGATCACCATTGCCTCTCAACGCCTCGCCCTTTGGTTCAAAAACAAAGTCGTCCCACCAAAAGTTCGATTCTAAACGAATATACTTGACGCCAACGCCTTCCTCTAGTATTCCAATATCCAGTTCCAACGTCCCCGGTGACGAAATCTCCGGCGTTCGCACTGCAACGCTTTGCAGTACCGGCGCAATATTGTCGTCCGTCTCTGATTCCGCTACTGTAAACTTCAATTCTCCAAACGGCCAATCCACACCCTTTTCATATACTCTGACGTTGCGTTCCGTATCAAAAATACGAATCTCCTTTACTTCATACTCGCCTTTCACGATCATTTTATCTACAGGGAAACGCAATGTTTTCAGCGCCCCTTCACCTGTGATATTCTCCGCTGTTGCCGTAAGCGTCTTAATATTTCCATTGATGTCTTCAATACTCAATTCCACCGCCCCGACCGCATGCAATCCCTCCACGATATTCATTTGCATTTCGAGCGTGCCCGGGGAGATGATATTTGTGGCGGATAAAGTAACCCCGCCCGCTTCCGGTTGGTTGTCTTCAGTACTTTCTTGACTTAATGTGGTAATCTCGCCCTCTGTCAAAATTTCATCCGCTGCAAAAGCAATGGTGGGAAAAACTGTCGATGCAAAAAAAACGACAACCAATACGCATCTACAAACCTTGCTAAAATACTTTTTCATGTTAAACCCCACTTTTCATTGAGCCACACTTGTTGGTCACAAAACGCAAATATATTGTACTTGTATCCCTTGTAATTATGATTATATCAGAAGGATTTATAAACGCAAGGGTCTTTTTAATCTTTCAAAATTTGATATTTTTTGCTTTTAAGCGATAAAAAGAGCAAATCGCATATCGCACGCGGTTTGCTCTTTTCATTATCAATCAAAATGCTTTGTTTTCTGCTAAATAAATCTCACCGGATTGCACTTCACGCCCGGGCCCATCGTCGCGGAAAGTACCACGCTTTTCAGATAGGTGCCCTTGGCTGCCGACGGCTTCGCCTTCACGATCGCGTCCATGATGGCCTTTAGGTTCTCCCTCAGCTGATCTTCGCTGAAGCTCTTCTTGCCGATCGGAACATGGATGATCGCCGTTTTATCCACCCTGTATTCCACTTTACCGGCTTTGATGTCATTGATCGCTTTTTCGACCTCCATCGTAACCGTGCCGGATTTCGGGTTGGGCATAAGGCCCTTCGGTCCGAGAATTTTACCGATGCGGCCGATCTGGCCCATCATATCGGGCGTTGCCACGATCACATCGTAATCAAACCAGCTTTCCTTCTGAATCTTCTCGACCATTTCCTCCGCGCCCACAAAATCAGCGCCGGCATCCTGCGCTTCCTTTGCCTTGTCGCCCTTTGCGAGCACCAGTACGCGAACCGTTTTGCCTGTTCCGTGCGGAAGCACCACCGCGCCTCTCACCTGCTGGTCTGCATGGCGGGGGTCAACGCCCAACTTTACGGAAAGCTCGATCGTCTCGTCAAACTTCGCTTTTGCGGTCTCTTTGCAGATTTTGACCGCCTCTTCCGGGTCAAACAGATTCATTTTGTCATAGGACTTTACACTGTCCTGATAATTTTTTCCTCTTTTCATCGTTTAGCCCTCCACTTCTACGCCCATGCTTCTCGCGGTTCCCGCGATCATGCTGACTGCCGCGTCAAGGGACGCCGCATTCAAATCGGGCATTTTCAAGGTTGCGATCTCTTCAAGCTGTGCGCGCGTGATCGTTGCGACCTTCTGCTTGTTCGGCACGCCGGAGCCCTTTTCGACCTTGCATGCCTTTTTGATGAGAACCGCAGCCGGAGGCGTCTTCGTAATGAAGCTGAACGAGCGGTCGGCATAGACCGTGATCACGACAGGAATGATAAGCCCTGCCTGCTGTGCCGTCTTTTCGTTAAACGCCTTGGTGAAGTCCATGATGTTGACGCCGTGCTGCCCAAGCGCCGGACCAACCGGCGGAGCGGGCGTCGCTTTTCCTGCGGGTATCTGCAATTTGATATACCCTGCAATTTTCTTTGCCATTCTTCGTATCCTTCTTTCTTAATAAATATGTGGTTAAACGAACTAGGATAGCGTTCTCCCACTTGATAACACGTTTAAATCTTTTTGATCTGCACGAAGTCGAGCTCCACAGAGGTATCTCGCCCAAACATGGATACAGACACGCGCACCTTCTGGCGCTCCGTGTTGACTTCTTCCACCACACCCACAAAACTCTCAAGCGGGCCGGACGTGACGATCACGTTGTTGCCAACCTCCACATCGAGGCTGATGCGCACATTTTCGATGCCCATCGAGCGCACCTCCGCGTCGGAAAGCGGAATCGGCTTGGAGGACGGTCCTACGAAGCCTGTCACGCCGCGCGTGTTACGCACCACATACCACGATTCGTCCGTCAAAAACATCTTCACCATCACATAGCCGGGGAACATCTTCCTCGAAACGTGGCGCTTCTTCCCGTTTTTGATCTCCACGGATTCCTCCATGGGCACCTTGACGTCCATGATGGTATCGTGCAGATTGTGATTTTCAACCGTCTTTAATAGGTTATCCATCACCTTATTCTCGTAACCGGAATAGGTGTACACAACATACCAGTAGGCTTTGTCCGTCTTCTCCTGCTTTAAAAACTTAGGCTTTTCTTCCTTTTCCGCAGCAGACGCGTCGGTATTCAAATTTTCCTCTGGGTTCAAAACATCCTCAGGGATATTCTTTTCCATATTCATATAAAGATAACTCCTAAGCCGCGAGGAACGCCTTGAACAGCGCACCGAAGCCCCAGTCCATCAGTCCCACGATCACGGCAAAAATAACCACAAAAACAATCACCGCGAAAGTCGTCTTGAAAAGATCCTGACGCGTGGGCCATGTGACCTTCTTGATTTCACCCCAAACATCCTTAAAGAACCGGATCGGGCTGCGTCTTTGTTTTTTATTTTTCTTCTTGGCGAGCTTTTTTTGCTCTTTTAGGTGCTTCTCTCTTTCCTCGCCCAGCAGCTTGGTCTTAGCCATCGTATCTCCACCTCAAAATTATTTGGTTTCCTTATGTACGGTATGCTTTTTGCAGAATTTGCAATATTTGGACATCTCGATCCTCTCGGGATCGTTCTTCTTGTTCTTCATGGTGTCATAATTTCTCTGTTTGCATTCCGTGCAAGCAAGCGTGATCTTCGTGCGCATGTCGCTACCTCCGGTACATTGTTTTTGAGCAATCTAAAAAAAGGCACTTCCTGCCTTTTATCAAGATGCTTTAATATAATAGCATCAAAACACGGCGCTGTCAATGATTTTACACTTTTTTTAAACAAAAAAGCGGCTTTTTCAGCCGCCTCTGCTCATTCGTCACGAAGCACGCTCTCAATGATGTATTTCGGTCGGTTTTTCGTCTCCATATACGCCTTGCCCACATATTCCCCGATGATACCGATTGCGAGGAGCTGTAACCCGCCAAGAAGCCAGATCGACATGATCATGCTCGGCCAGCCTGAGTTTGCCTGCCCCATAAAATAGATGACCAGCGAATAGATCAGCATCACCAGGCTCACGATAAAAATGATCAGCCCCACACCCATGATCATGCGGATGGGCTTGATGGAAAAGGACGTGATCCCGTCAAACGCAAAGCTCAGCATCTTTTTGAGCGGATATTTCGACTCCCCCGCAAAGCGTTCGCCGCGCGAATATTCCACACTTGCCGTCTGATAGCCGATCTGCGGCACAATGCCGCGCAAGAACAGGTTCACCTCACCAAATTCGGCAAGCCCCTCCAGCGCGCGCTTTGACATCAGCCGATAGTCCGCGTGATTATAGACGGAATCCACGCCGAAGAATTTCAGTGTTTTATAGAATGCCTGCGCCGTATTGCGCTTAAATCCCGTATCCGTATCGCGGTTGCTGCGCACGCCGTACACGATGTCGCAGCCCTCTTGATACTTCCTCATGAATTCATCGAGCACCTCGATGTCATCCTGCAAATCCGCATCCATGGAAATTGTCACATCGCACATGTCCTTCGCAGTCATCAGCCCGGCAAGAAGCGCGTTCTGGTGCCCGCGGTTGCGCGACAGCTTCACGCCCAGCACCTGCGGATGCTCCTTGTGCAATTCTTCGATGATTTCCCACGTTTTGTCTTTTGAGCCGTCATTGACATACATGACGCGGCTGTCAGCAGAAATCAGTCCGTCCGAAGTCATTCGGTTCAATTTGTCCAGCAAACGTTTTGTCGTCTCATGCAGCACCTCTTCCTCGTTGTAGCACGGCACGACGATGTATAATTTATCCATCCATCTTTTCTCCTGCGTTTATTTCCTTTTTATCTTACTATATTATCCTTGACGTATCAAGGGCCATGCGTTCCTGCCAAAGTTTTCGCCCCGTCGCAAACCATGCCATAGTTACCATGATAACCGCAAATATCAGATTGACAATCAGCTGCAAAAACGAATTCATGCCCATAATAACCAGTGCATTTTGCGTCACACACCATGCAAACGCCGGTACGAGGACATACAGTACAGGAAATATGCGATTGTCAAACGCCCTGCTTGCGTACAACGCCGCCGCCGCAAACGCGATATAAAGCTCATAGTTCCCCACAGAGGACACAAGCACCGCACGGATGCGTGACACCAAAAATACCGCAACCACCGCCCCAATTACCGCAGACACGACATATGCCAGCACATAGCATGGATTCTTTTCCCCTTTTTGGCGCTGCGCAAAAGGCGTTCCCAGACGCGAAAAGAAAACCAGAAAAAATATGGGCAAAACAATTGCTACCATAAACAGGTATGCACCAAAAGGCGTATGTGCAACGCTCGGTGCGTTATCAAGCATATACGGAGGCATCCGCGACGCATCGACGAGCTTCCATAGAACAAAACATAAGACCAGTGTGAAGATCGAAACGGGAATCGGTGTATATTGCGCAATCACGCCGTTGAGCGCACCGATCCCGATTGCGACTGCCAGGGCAACCGCAAAGCCGGTCTCCCATCCATAGCCTTGCTCCAAAAATTGTCTCATGATCACCATGGCCAGCCCAGTCATCGCACCGATGGAAAAATCCGGTCCTTTTGCCCGCACGGTGAGCGCCACTGCGCTGCCGATTGCCGCAAACATCGCGAACTGAATCCATACGTTGCTCGCATTCACCATAGAAAAAAACACTGGCGCAAACACTCCGCAACAGAGCATTGCAGCAATGATCGCCACCACAGGCAATATTCCCGCGCCCGTATTCAAAAAAGTTGTTTTTTGATTCATATCCATACCCCTTTTGCCTTTTACCCTATCACATCATAGCATAAATCGTCGCAACAGAAAAGAGAACGGCACAGATACCGTTCTCTTTTTGTCAATTGATAACCGAGCCTGGTTTATTCGATGACCCCGGATACAACGCCTGAGCCAACCGTTCTGCCGCCCTCGCGGATTGCGAAGCGCAGGCCTTCCTCGATCG
>CAYTKQ010000026.1:0-21665 GCA_964438705.1 uncultured Christensenella sp.
TCATTCATTGATTCCTGCAATCCCTCCAAGGAAGGATAATTAGATATTATCCTTTTTAACACATAATTTATTCCTTGGATGCTTTAGCGTTAAGATTTCTTTTTGCTTATTAGTGGTTATATGTGTATATATTTGTGTTGTAGTGATAGAACTATGACCCAATAATTGTTGAATATAGCGGATATCAACATCTTCCTCTAAGAGAAAGGTTGCAAAGGAATGGCGAAACATATGCGGTGTGATGTGCATATCCGCGTCAATCTGTTCTGCGTATTTCTTGATGATAGAACGTACAGACTGCTCTGAAAGCCTTCCACCTAAGCGGTTCATCAATAAAAAATCACTTTGCCGCAATTGAGATTCAAATGAGGCAACATATTGCTTGAGCGTGTCTAAAACATCGTGGTTACTAATTTGAATAATGCGTTCCTTGGCGCCCTTCCCAAGAATCCGCACAACGCCGGATTGCAGATTGACATCATTGATTTTCAGTGAGCATAACTCGGAAACACGCATGCCCGTAACAAAAAGCAATTCGAGAACTGTGATATCGCGAAGAACGACATTTCGCTGACGAAAGGTTAAGTCATCTGAGGCGTTTAAATGATGATGAGCTGCACAAAGAATTTTTTCAATGATGCTTAGCGGGATGACACGTGGCAGAAGCTGCGGAGATTTAAAATTTGTTCTGATCGTACGAAAGGGGTTGTCGTTTAATTTTTCGATGTAAAGCAGGTAATTGAAAAAAGCCTTTAAAGACGCAATTTTTCGTTTTGTTGTTTTTGGCTTGAAATTTTGGTGGATATGAGCCAGATAGCCGATGATGTTTTCCTTGTCGGCTTGCTTGCTTTTGAACTGCTCTACGTATTTGTAAAACTGTGTCAAATCGATTTCGTAGGCTTTTAAAGTGTGCTGGCTCAATTCTTTGTAGATATGGCAATAGGTGAGATATTCGGTGATTTCTTCTTGTAAATGCTCCATGCTGTTTCTCCTTTTTAAAAGTACCTGAGTATATTATATACAGAAAAACGAATAAAAACGATTTTACCAAATAAATCTAACGCATAAAAGTATAGCTTTCGATGTTTAAAAAATACAAGAGGATATGATATAATATCTAAAGTATCCATTTAGATTGATAGGAGCGTATTATGCCGGAGAATGAATCCAAAAATTTTATTGAAGAGATCATTGAGAAGGACCTTGCGGCGGGCAGGGTGAAAAAAATTGCGACCCGTTTTCCGCCTGAGCCGAACGGTTATTTGCATATCGGTCATGCGAAGGCCGTGTGCCTCAACTTTGGGCTGGCCATGGAATATGGCGGCACGTGCAACCTGCGCTTCGACGACACGAACCCCTTAAAAGAGGATGTGGAATACATCGAAGCGATCAAGCGGGACATCGAATGGCTGGGATTTCAGTGGGATCAGGAGCTTTACGGCTCCGATTATTTTGAATATATGTATGAATGCGCACAAAAGCTGATCGAAAAAGGCCTTGCGTATGTGGACGACCTCACTGCGGAGGAAATGCGCGAATATCGCGGCACGCTCACGCAGCCGGGCAAGGAAAGCCCGTACCGAGCAAGGACGATAGAAGAAAACATGGATTTGTTCCGCCGGATGCGCGCGGGAGAATTTCCGGATGGATCGAAGGTGCTGCGCGCGAAGATCGATATGGCATCGCCCAATCTCAACATGCGCGACCCTGCCATCTATCGCGTGGTACACGCGACGCACCACAGAACGGGGGACGAATGGCCCATCTATCCGATGTACGATTTCGCGCACCCCTTAGAGGACGCGTACGAGGGCATCACGCATTCCGTGTGCACCATGGAGTTTGAGGACCATCGCCCGCTTTATGACTGGTTTATTGAGAACTGCGAATGCGCAAACAAACCGCATCAGTATGAATTTGCGCGCCTCAATCTCACCAACACGGTGATGAGCAAGCGCTATTTGAAAAAGCTGGTGGACGACGGCGTGGTTTCGGGCTGGGACGACCCGCGCATGCCCACACTGTCCGGTGTGCGCCGCAGGGGCTACACGCCAGCCGCGATCCGCGATTTCTGCGAACGCATCGGCGTGGCAAAGGCGGTTTCCGAGGTGGATGTGCGGCTTTTAGAGCACTGTGTGCGCGAGGATCTCAATGCGCACGCGCCGCGCGTGATGGGCGTGCTGCGCCCCTTAAAGCTCACCATTGAAAACTACCCGGACGACAAGGCGGAAACGCTGCGCGCGGAGGACCTTCCGGGCAGCGAACACACGCATGAGGTGCCTTTTTCCAAGCATCTTTATATTGAGCGGGACGATTTTCTGGAGGAAAAGCCAAACAACAAATATTTCCGCTTGTATGTGGGCGGTGAGGTGCGCCTCAAAAACGCGTACATCATCAAATGTGAGCGTGTTGTGAAGGATGCGCAGGGCAACATCGAGGAAGTGATCTGCACCTACGACGAGACGACAAAATCCGGCGGCGAAAACAGCGGGAAAAAGGTGAAGGGCACGCTGCACTGGGTGGAGCGTGATTCCGCGGTGAAGGCGCGCGTGCGCCTCCTCGATTATCTGTTCATCGAGGACGGCGAGGGCGTTTATACGGTGAACGAAAATTCCATGATCGTGCTCAATGACGCGCAGATCGAGCCGCACATCAAGACGGCGCAAAAGGGCGACCGTTTTCAGTTTATGCGGCAGGGGTATTTTAACATCGACGAGGAAGACAGCACAGAAGATACGCTGGTGTTTAACCAGATCGTGAGCCTGAAGGACAGCTTCGCAAAACAAGTGCTGAAAGGATAAAGCAATGGAAATCAGAACGAGATTTGCGCCCAGCCCAACGGGATATTTACACATCGGAGGCTTGCGGACGGCGCTTTACGCATATTTGTTTGCGAAGAAAAACGGCGGGAAATTCATCCTGCGCATCGAGGACACAGACAGGGAGCGCCTTGTGGATCAGGCGAGCGATATCATCTACCGCACGTTGAAGGACACCGGGCTTTTTTATGACGAAGGCCCGGATGTGGGCGGGGAGTACGGCCCGTATATCCAGTCGGAACGGCAGGACATCTACCGCCAATACGCGCAGGAGCTTGTAGCGCGCGGCGCGGCGTATTATTGCTTCTGCACAAAAGAGCGGCTCGCGGGCCTGCGTGAAGAAAAAGAAGCAAAGGGCGGGCAGTTCAAATACGATAAGCACTGCTTAAGCCTCACGCCGGAGGAGGTGCAAAAAAACCTCGATGCGGGCGTGCCCTATGTCATCCGTCAAAACATCCCCGCCGAGGGGGAAACGACGTACAGCGACATGGTGTACGGCACGGTCACGGTGCCCAACAGCGATATGGAGGACAACATCCTTCTGAAATCGGACGGATATCCGACGTACAATCTGGCGAATGTGGTGGACGACCATCTGATGAAGATCACGCACGTGATACGCGGGATCGAATACCTTTCGTCCACCCCCAAATATAATCTGCTCTACGAGGCGATGGAGTGGGATGTGCCGCAGTATATCCATTTGCCCCCGGTGATGCGCGACAAGCACGCGAAGCTTTCTAAGCGCCACGGGGACGCGTCCTATGAGGATTTTATTGAAAAGGGCTACCTTTCGGGCGCGATTTTGAACTATATCGCGCTTTTGGGGTGGAGCCCCGCAGGCAACGAGGAAATTTTCACCCTGCCCGCGCTCGTGGACGCGTTCGATGTGGCGGGCGTGAGCAAAAGCCCCGCGATCTTCGACGTGGAAAAGCTGAAATGGATGAACGGCGAATACATCCGCGCGCTCAGCGAAGAACAGTTCATTGAAATCGCGATGCCGTATTTTGAACAGGCGATCGACCCGGACAAGTTCGATCTTCCGCTCATCACACGGCTCATTCAGCCGCGCCTCGAGGTGCTGACCGACATTCCCGGCAAGCTCACATTTTTGGCGGAAATGCCGGATTATGACATTGACCTTTATAACCACAAAAAAATGAAGGTCACGCCGGAAAGCGCGCTCGTGTATCTGGAGGAAGCGTACCCCGTTCTGCGGGATTTGAATGATTTTACGGAGACGATACTTCACGACGCGATGATGGCGCTGGTGGAAAAGCTGGGCGTGAAAAACGGACAGCTTTTATACCCGCTGCGCATCGCTGTTTCGGGCGTATCTGTGACCCCCGGCGGGGCCATCGAGATCGCCTGCTTGCTCGGCAAACACGAAACGCTTGCGCGGCTTGAAAAGAGCATCGCAAAGCTCAAGGAAACGCTGGTATAACAAAACAGAAGCGGCGCACGTGCGCCGCTTCTGTTTTTAGGGTGTGGGGTGTGGGATGGTTTTCAATAGGTGTTGAAAAATATCTTGCCGCCCCCTTGTTCACTCGACGTCCCTGAGACGCCCCCGCTCGCCTTTGTCCCATTCACATGAATTGTTGAAGCTGATGCAAGATAAACGTATCCTACGCAGGAACCCTTATCGGCGTATACTGTCACCGTTGACCCTAATCTTGCATAGATTGCATTCGATATATTATTTCCAAACGTATTGCTGTTTGTGTTGACAATTGATTGAGAAACAGAGATGGCTTGCACCTTGTTCACATCCGATGAAAATGAGCAGCCGCTTACCGTTGCCGGCCCTGTGATGTGAAAAATGAGCAGCGCATCTGTAGTGCCTCCTACAAAGGAGATTCCAATCAAATATATTTCGGCCTTTATGTACAAAAACGACAGAGACCCTCTGAAAATCGCCTTGCCAGTCCCTACCTTGAGTAGGTTTAAAAAACGGGCATTGCAATAATTAAGATTCCCCGTCTCAAACTCCGTATCCGTATCCGCCTTCAGCTTCACATTGATTCCGCCGATCCAGTGCAGATTGTCCTCGATGACCGCAAACACCTTTTTCACGCTTCTGTAGGGGTTTGCCTCGCTCCCGTCCCCCGTCTCGTCGCTGCCCGTGCCGCTCACAAAAATGGTTTTGTCCTCCTTGTCGAAACGGATCGACTGCTGCATATACGGGCAGCCGCAGCCTCCCGGACTGCTTCCGGCCTCGCGCGCCTCCAGCTTGCCGATTGCCTGATTCACATGATCCGTCGGCAGGATGGGGCTATATTCCCCTGCCTTCGCATAGTCTTCCATGAACACATTCGAGCCCACGTTTTTGAGATAGACCTCGCCCCACGCGTCGCCTTCATATGCTCCTGCCACAATTTTTTTACTCATTTCGTTTTCCTCCTAATTTTTGTTGTTTTGGTTTTGTTACCTTTTTTACGCGATATGATCGTCCCTCCTTTTCCTTGCAGCAGAGCGATTTTTCCGCTGACTTACTCTAGTTCAATTATATCGCGAAACACCCGCCACCACCTGCCGTCATGCCGCCATACACCCGCCATGCAAAAAGCAAAAACGTATGGTATAATATCAATTATGGCAAATATGATATGAAACGGAGTTCGGGGTATGAAGAAATTGATTTGCGTGGTCGCCGCGCTGCTGGTGCTGGTGTGCGCGGTTCCGGCCTTTGCGGCAGGAGAAGAAACGTTTGAAATTACAGAGCTCAATATGCGGGTTGCGATCCCAAATGCGGAGCAGATGATGATCGGCGTAACGGACGGGGACTATAACGCGGCAATGAGCGAATGGCTTGCGGCGCAGGGCATGACGGAGGAAGACTTCAATGCGTACGTGAAGCAAAACATGATCGCTTTCACAGCGATGGATCCGTCGGGCAGTTATGAATACTCCATTTCATCGATGGAAAACAAGGACACGAGGTATTACTACGATATGGCGACGCTTTCAGACGCGGAGCTAAACGAGGTGATGGGCGCGGCTTCGGGCATCAAAGAGGCCGAGAACATTTCGGTGGGGGAGATCAAGAAGATCAACGGAAATCCCTATCTCGCAGCGGAAACGGACGGTCTTGCGGACGGCACGGGCGTGTGGATCAGTATGTATTCCACCGTTAAAAACGGAAAATACGTCTACATCAGGCTGCTCAACTATGAAGGGCCCGCGACGCAGGAACAAAGGGACGTGCTGAAATCGATCGTGCAAAGCGCGGAATATGAAAATATTCCCGCCGTGGGCAAAACCTACGCGAGTGAAAAAGCAAGCAATCCCTTTTCCGGCGTGGGCGGCGCTGCCATCCGGGGCGCGATCTTCGGCGGCGCGGGCGCGCTCGTCGCGGGGCTGATTGCGTGGAGCGCGGGCAAAAGAAAGAAAAAACGCATGGCGGCGCAGGGTGTGCCGTATGGGGGAGATATGCAGCAGAGCGCGCCAAGGGAAGGCTATACGTCCGTCGCACCGCCGAACACGCAGCAACAGCCCGGTCAGCCGCCGAGCGAAGAAGAGAATGATCGGCACGGCAACCCTTGACTTATGCCACCCGCATAGAGTATAATATTTTGATGTAGCGTCCTTGCTCTGCGGGCAAAAAGCAGGGCCATTAGTCCAGAAGGAGGTGAATCACGGATGATAAAGTACGAATCCATGTACATTTTGAAACCGGATATGGAAGAGGAGAAGAAAGACGCGCTCGTAAAGCGCTTTTCCGACATCGTCACAAACAACGGCGGTGCTGTGGAAAAGATCGACGAGTGGGGCAAAAAGCGTCTTGCGTATCCGATTCAGTATATCAACGACGGTTACTATGTGCTGATGACGTTTGAAGCGGAACCTACGCTGCCGACGGAGCTTGAAAGAAATTACAAGATTTCCGACGACGTGCTCCGCTATATGGTCATCAATCTCGAAGATCAGCAAGCAAAGGCGTAAAACGAAATGAACGGGCGGGTTTTCCCTTGCCCGGAAACGACCGGAAAAGGATGGTTCCAGTATGAATAAAGCGATCCTCGTTGGAAATTTAACAAGAGACCCCGAACAGCGCACAACGTCGGGCGGCATTGCCGTCACGAGCTTTACGGTCGCGGTATCGCGGCGGTTCAAATCTCAGGACGGGCAGCAGCAGGCCGATTTCATCAACTGCGTTGCGTGGCGGCAGACTGCCGAGTTCGTTGCGAAGTATTTCACAAAGGGCTCGCGGATCGGCATTGTGGGCACAATTCAGTCGCGCAGCTACGACGACGCGAACGGTGTTCGCCGCTATGTGACGGAAGTGGTTGTGGATGAGGCGGAGTTTGTGACGAGCAAAGCCCAAAACCCCGGAGCTACACGCGAAGACGCGCCGGGTATGGGTATGGCACAGGCCGCGCCGCAGCAAAGCGCGGACGATCTGTTTGCGGAAGAACTGTCGGATTTTCAGCCGCTGGATGACGCGGAACTGCCTTTTTGATTCCGATGAAAGGAGATCATTCAAATGAGCGAAGATAGAGCGAGAAGACCGATGCGCGCGCGGCGCCCCAGAAGAAAGGTGTGTGCCTTTTGTGCAGACAAATCGGAATTCATCGATTATAAAGACGTTGCGAAGTTGAGAAAATATATCACGGAGCGCGGAAAAATCACGCCCCGGCGTGCTTCCGGCACGTGCGCGAAGCATCAGCGCGAGTTGGCGATTGCCATCAAGCGGGCCAGAATCATGGCGCTGCTGCCCTATGTTTCAGACTAAGCAGTCACAAAATCAACGATGGAGTGCATTCAGCGATGGATGCACTTTTTTTATACCCGCTCCGCCTCCTTGAGCAGCGCCAGAAGCTCCTTTGAAACAAAATCAGAGGATGCGGCTCGCAGGTTCTCCGTCTCCACGCTTAAATTTCCTTCGCCGCGCGACACCTTAAAATCACGCGGGGCGTGTATGCCGAGGCGCACCGCGCCGCCGGGCAGGGTCTCTAACACCTCCACCACAATGTTGTCGCCGATGTGCACCGTTTCATTTTGCTTGCGCAGCAAAACAAGCATTCCCTGCGCGCTTTCCTTCCTGCCGATGAGTTCGCGGTAAAAGGGATGGCGTATGGGCAGCTTGCGGATGCCCGGCTCTGTGTATTGGACGCCGATGCGCGTTTGGGGGTTGATGATGAGCGGCGCGCGCAGGTTCAAGGAGATGCGCGTCAAATCCTTTGGCAGGGTGGCAATGCAATAGATGCGCGCGTGGGATTTTATTTTGCACCCGAGCGCGGTCGTCACGTCTGAGAGCGGCAGGGTGGTGATGGCATATTTGGGGAACAGCTTATCCGGCCGCACCACGGGCAGTGTGGGGCCTCCCTCCTCGATACTCAGCAGCCAGTGAATGGGCGCTGTGGAAGCGGGGCGGCGAAGGACAAACTGCTTAAAATCCGGGAACGCGGACAAGCCGTTTTGAAAGGTGATCACGTCTTCTTCTTCATAGGAAAATGCGCCAAAGCGCTGGGATAATGCCTCCATCATAGTACCTCCGTGTCCTTGTGAATGGATAAAATCAAATATGGGCGCGGTTTCCCGCGCCCATACCTGTCTTTTGATGATATTGCTTTTTGAAGCGGTTCGCTTAGCGGAGCAGAGACAGAACGTTCTGCGGGAGCGAGTTCGCCTGCGCGAGCATTGCCGTAGCAGCCTGCGCAAGGATGTTGCTCTTCGTGAACGCGGTCATCTCCGAAGCGATATCCACGTCGCGGATGCGGCTTTCCGCAGCCGTCAGGTTCTCGGAAGAAACCTTCAGGTTCGCGATCTTGTGGTCGAGCCTGTTCTGCATCGCACCGAGCGCAGCGCGCTGATCGGAAACCTTGTCGACCGCCGAACGAGTCGCCGTGATGGCTTTGCCCGCGTCGTCCTGTGTGTAGATGCCCACGCCGTCAAGGCCGAGGCCCGCCGTGTTCATGGAATCGATGGAAACAGCAAGCTGTTCGCCTTCGAGCGCGCCAACCTGAATGCGGATGGCGTTGTTGGTGTTGTCCGCAACCGGCGTGAAGCCCGTTACGTCAACCTTGCCGTCGATCAGCAGAGCGGAGCCCTTCTGTGTTGCGTTCAGCACGTTGCCGTTTGCGTCCTTGAGGCCCTGCGCGATGTTGGTGATGGAATCACCCTGCTGGAACTCGTAGGTGTAAGCCGTACCGTTGGATTCCACGCTGATCATGTCGCCTGTTTTCAGCTTCACGGTGTCGAACTCAAGCGTCGTCTTGACAGCCGCAGCCGCCGTGAACTTCACGCCGTATTCGCCTACGCCCGCAGCAGCCTGTGTCACGGTGAAGCCGTCGTCAGCCGCTGTCGCAGCAACCGTGACGCCGCCTACATTGTTGAGGCCCGTGATCAGATCGTTGAGTGTCTTGGAGGAATCCCACGTGACGCCAACGTTGCCTTTCGCCGCCTGACCACCATCCGCGATCAACTCAAATCTTCTGCCGCCTATGGTGAAGGTATCACCCAACTTCAGGTCCGCAACGTCAACCTTTGTCGTCGTAACGCCCTGCTGTGCCGTTACAGCGTCGAGGCCCTTCGTGCCTTCCGCTGTAGTGGCAACGACTGCGCCAGCCTTTACGCCGCCCATGATCGCAGAACGGTTCGCATCCTTCTCTGCAGTCTTTGCTGTCAGCGTGAGGACATCGTTCGTACCAGCCGTTGTACCTTCAGTTGCACTCGCTGTGTACTTGCTCAAAATCGGATCAGTCGAATTGTTAAATGCAGTAACGATAGCTGCTACCGAAGCTTCCGCATTCGCGCCTACTGTGAATTGGACTTTTGTACCGGCAATATCCAAATCTACGACATCACCAGCTGTAAGTGCGCCAAGACCGGAAAGGTCAATGTCATAGATAGCAGCGGTAGCCGTAACCGCAGCCTGACCCTTGGTGGTGACCTGTGAAGAAACAACGCTGTTGTCCGCCGCGTTAATCACTTCTGTGCCTACGATACCGGACGTTGCGGCACTTCTCTGTGCGCCGGTGTAGGACAAGGAGCCGTCGAGGATCTTCATGTTGTTGAACGTGGTCTGTTCCGCAACGTCGTTGATCTCACGCTTCAGCTGCTCGAACTCTTTTGCAAGCGCGTTACGGTCAAGCGTCTGGTTGGTGCCCGTCGCGGACTGGTTCGCAAGCTCGTTCATTCTCTGCAGCATGGAATGTGTTTCCTGCAGCGCGCCTTCAGCCGTCTGTACCAGCGAAATAGCATCCTGCGAGTTCTTCGTAGCCATGTTCAGGCCGCGGATCTGCGAACGCATTTTCTCTGAGATAGCGAGGCCGGCAGCGTCGTCGCCCGCGCGGTTGATGCGGTAGCCGGACGAGAGCTTTTCAGCGCTCTTGGAAACGTTGTCGTTGTTGATGGTGTACTGGCGATGTGTGTTCAGCGCCATAATGTTGTTTTGAATTCTCATGATAAATACCTCCTGTATTTTTCGATTTACCCACCGGACGGGAATTCGGTATCCGGCAGGCATCAGGCCCGTTTTTTATCGCATTCAGTGCGAAGGCCTTTGACACAAATCCATGCACTTGGTCACAAGTGACGTCCCATTGCAGCCAAGTGGCACTTTTTTGTGTCTATTTATATTATCGGCTCATTTTGATGAAACTTTAGCACATTTTGAAAAAAAATTTTAAAAGTGACGAAAAAAGTGACGGCAATGCGTTTGCGGCACCTTCTTTTTTCTTGCCGCCTTTGCCTAACATGCTGTTTTTTGACGGCGGGTTATGATATACTGGATGGCATGGACGTAAAATACGAAAAGGGCGCGGCGCTGATCCAAACGAGCTGCTTTGAACCGGCGCACATCTTTGAAAACGGGCAGGCGTTCCGCTTTCATCCCCGCGAGGGCGGGGGCTATGAGGGCGTGGCGTTCGGCAGGTATCTGCGCGTATATAATGAAGACGAACGGGCGGTGCTTTACCCGTGCGCAAAGCGGGATTTTGAAGAAATATGGGCGCACTATTTTGATCTGCGGCGGGATTACGGTGCGTTGTTCTGCAATTGCGGCGACGAAGCGCTGCAAAAGGGAAAAGCATTCGGCTGCGGACTGCGGCTGCTCAATCAGCAGCCGTTTGAAACGCTGATTTCCTTCATTATATCCGCAAACAACAATTTAAAGCGGATTCAGGGGATCGTTGCGAGGCTGTGCGAACGCTGCGGCACGGCGTTCGAATTTGAAGGCAAAACGTGGCATTCCTTCCCGGAGCCGGAGGCGCTTGCCGCGCTTGACGAGGAAGCGATCGCCGATTGTGGCAGCGGTTACCGCGCGCCCTACATCAAAGGCGCGGCGCAAATGGTGGCGGACGGCTTTTCGCTCGACGCACTGCGCGTTCTGCCCTATGAGGAAGCAAAAGAAGCGCTGCGTGCGCTGCCGGGCGTGGGGCCAAAGGTGGCGGACTGCGTGCTGCTTTTTTCGCTCGGCTTTTACGACGCGTTTCCCGCCGATGTGTGGATCAAGCGCGTGATGCGCGCGCACTACGATTTTGAGGGGAACGACAGGCAAATCTATGAATTTGCGCGGGAGCGGTTCGGCGAACACGCGGGAATCGCCCAGCAATATTTGTTTTTTTGGCAGAAGGCAACACAAGGAAAGGATGTTTGACATGAAGCTTTTGGTGGACCCGCACACGCACACTGTGGCAAGCGGGCATGCATATTCAACACTGCGTGAAAACGCGGTCTTTGCGGCGAGGCGCGGGCTGGAGGCGTTTTGCTGTACGGATCACGGCCCGGCGATCATCAACGCGGCGCCGGATTTCATGCAAAAGGTGCTGCTCAGTGTGCCGGATGTGATCGAAGGAGTGCGCATGATCCGCGGGTGCGAACTCAACATTATGGATCATGAGGGAAGCGTCGATCTTGCACCGAAGTACCTCAGCATGACGGAATTTCTCGTCGCCTCCCTGCACGAGATCACCCTCGCGCCGGGCAGCGTGGAGGAAAACACCGCCGCGCTCGTAAACGCGCTCAAGCAGCCGTTTGTGGATGTGGCGGGGCATCCGGGCAATCCGCACTACCCCGTGCGCATCGAAGAGGTGGTGGATGCGGCGTACGCACATAATAAGCTGATCGAGATCAACAGCCATTCCTTCCGGTTCCGCGAGGGAAGCGCGGCACAGTGCGTGGAATATATCCGCCTGTGTAAAAAGAAGGGCGTACGCATCACCGTGTCGTCTGACGCGCACGCGTGCTACAGCATCGGCGTGTTCGACGCGGCGCTTGAAGCGCTCGACGCGGAAGCGTTTCCGGAGGAGCTGATCGTGAGCCGCGACCTCAATACGTTTGAGGCATATTTAAAGGAACGAAAGCAGAGGAATTAAACGTTTTATGGCATACAAGACATTATATCGCGTGTTTCGCCCCAAGAACTTTGACGAGGTCTATGGGCAGCAGCACATCACGGACATTTTGAAAAAACAGATCACAACGGGGCAGACCTCCCACGCCTATCTTTTCTATGGGCCGCGCGGCACGGGCAAGACGAGCACCGCGAAGATATTTGCGAACGCTTTGAACTGTTTCAATCCGCAGGACGGCAACCCGTGCGGGGAGTGCGAGGTGTGCAAGGGCTTCGCGAACGACGCGTTTGTGGACATCGTGGAAATCGACGCGGCTTCCAACAACAGCGTGGACAACGTGCGCGACATCCGCGAGAAGGTGTCGCTTCTGCCTGCGCTCGGAAAATTTAAAGTCTACATTATAGACGAGGTGCACATGCTCTCGTCCGGCGCGTTCAACGCGCTGTTAAAGACGCTGGAGGAGCCGCCGCCGCACGCGGTGTTTATTCTGGCGACGACGGAGATCCGCAAGCTTCCGGCGACCATCCTTTCGCGCTGTCAGCGCTACGATTTCAAGCGGATCACGGAGGACGATATCGTTGCCCGCCTGCGCGAGGTCGCGGAAAAGACGGGTCTTGCATATGAAGAGGAAGCGCTCGGCATGATCGCGGTATCCGCAGAGGGCGCGATGCGCGATGCGCTTTCGGTGATGGATCAGTGCATCGCCGGGCAGGAAAGCCTGACGCTCGAACGCGTGAACGCCGCGATGGGCATTGCGGACAGCGGACGCACCAGAGCCCTGTGCGATGCCATCACGGGGGAAAATACGCGCGGCGCGCTCGGCCTTGTGCGCGAAATGCTTCAGGACGGCATCGAGCCGCACAACATTCTGCGCGATATTGTGGTCGAGCTTTCAGGGCGGCTCGGCAAGGACGCGGCGGACGCTTACAAATGCGCGAACCTGCTGCGCGTGCTGGAGGTGTTCATCTACAGCCAGAACACGCTGCGCTATGCGCCCACGCCCGACGCGGTGCTGATCGCGGCGGTGGCGCGCGCTTCCATGAACACCACGGACGTGGAGACAAAGGATATGGAGCTGCGCGTCAAAAAGCTTGAGGCGCGCGTGGAAAAACTGGCAGCAGGCCTTGCGTCTGGTACGTTCGCAGAGGCGGCGGGTGATGCGGCAAAAAAAGCGCCCGCACCTCAAAAGGCGCAAACGCCTGTGCAGGCCGAGCTTCCGGAAACACAAGCATTGAGCGCGATCGACAAGGTGGAAAAGGATGAGCAGGCAGAAGCGGTACAAAAAGAGCAGGATGCGCGGCCCAAGCCCGATGAGGCGGAGGCCTTAAAGCGTTTTCGCTCGATGATCGAGCGCGAGCTGCCCGTACTGCTTCCCGCCGCCGCGGCAATCAGGGAATTTAAGGCATCCGGCAATCTGCTGACGATCCTCGCGGACGCATCAGACAGCGTGCTTGTGGATATGCTCGGCAAGGAGGAATACCTCCCGCAGATGAATGAAATGACGGCGGAACTGTTCGGGCATTCGATGGTGCTCGATATGAAATATGAGCAAAAAGAGGAAAAGAGTATGGAGCAGCAGCTCTTTGACCTTTTCGGAAAAGACAAAGTTGTGATAAAATAACAATAAAAACGATGTGAAGGAGATTAAGACATGGCAAAAGGCGGATTTCCCGGCGGAATGAATATGCAGAACATGATGCGTCAGGCGCAGCAGATGCAGGCGAAGATGCAGCAGATGCAGGAGGAGCTCGAGGAGCGCGAGGTGGAAGCGACGGCAGGCGGCGGCGTTGTGCGCGTGGTCGCGACGGGCAAGAAAATGATCAAAAGCATCGAAATTCAGGAAGCGGCGGTCGACCCGGATGATGTGGAAATGCTGCAGGACCTGATCATCGCGGCGGTGAACGAGGCGCTCTTGAAGGCCGACGAAATGATGCAGAGCGAAATGGGCAAGATCACGGGCGGCATGAACCTCGGAGGCTTGCTCTAAGCGCATGAATCTGCAATCCTATCAGAAACTGGTCGCCCAGTTCTGCAAGCTTCCGGGCATCGGCGCAAAGACCGCGCAGCGGCTTGCTTATCATGTGCTGAAAATGCCGGAGGCGGAAGTCAAACAATTTGCGGTGGATATGTACGACGCGCGGCGCAAGGTGCGCTATTGCAAGGTGTGCGGCAACCTGTGCGAGGGCGAGGTGTGCGAAATCTGCGACGACGCGCGGCGGGATCGCTCGCTCATCTGTGTGGTGAAGGACGCGCGCGACGTCTTTGCGATCGAAAAAACGCACGAATACCGCGGGCTTTATCACGTCCTCGGCGGCACGATCTCTCCCCTCGAGGGGGTGGGGCCGGACGACATCGCCATCAAAGCGCTTCTCGAGCGTCTGGACGAGGAGGTCAAAGAGGTGATCCTCGCGACCAACCCGGACGTGCAGGGGGAAGCGACGGCAGCCTACATCGGGCGGCTGCTCGGCAGCCATAATGTGAAAATTTCACGCATCGCGCACGGCATCCCCGTGGGCGCAGAGCTTGAATATGCCGACGAGATCACGCTTGCAAAGGCGCTCGAGGGCAGGACGAGCGTTTGAGCGTGTGTACAAGGGAGATTTATGCTAGATAAATTAAAGACAATCAAGGAGCGCTACGACACGCTCACCACAGAACTTTCCGACCCGGAGGTGGTAGGTAATCAGGAACGGTTCCGCAAGCTGGCGCAGGAGCAGTCCGCGCTCACGGAGATCGTAGAGGCCTATGAGCGGTATGCGAGGGTGCTCGACCACATGACGCAGAACCGCGAGATCATCGAGACGGAGACGGACGCGGAGTTTGTGGCGCTTGCAAAAGAGGAGCTTTCCGGCCTTGAAGCACAAAAAGAGGAGATGGAGGGCGAGTTGAAGGTGCTGCTCATCCCCAAGGATAAAAACGACGACAAAAACGTTATTCTCGAGATTCGCGCGGGGACGGGCGGGGACGAGGCCGCGTTGTTTGGCGGCAATCTGCTGCGCATGTATCTGCGCTACGCGGAGCGGCACGGCTTTTCTGTGGAGACGCTTTCCTCAAACACCACCGAGCTTGGCGGCGTGAAGGAAATGGTGGTCTCCATCGCGGGCAAGGGCGCGTACGCGCGGCTGAAATATGAGAGCGGCGTGCACCGCGTGCAGCGCGTGCCGGACACGGAATCGTCCGGGCGCATCCACACCTCGGCGGCAACGGTGGCGGTGCTGCCCGAGGCGGAGGAAGTGGAAGTGAACATCAACCAAAACGATCTGCGCGTGGATGTGTTCCGCTCGGGCGGGCACGGCGGGCAGAGTGTCAACACCACGGACAGCGCGGTGCGCATCACGCACATTCCGTCCGGGCTGGTCGTCACCTGTCAGGACGAAAAATCGCAGATCAAAAACAAGGCGAAGGCCATGAAGGTGCTTGCCTCGCGGCTCTATGATCTTTACAAGGACGCGGCGGACAGCGAGCTTTCCGAAAACCGCAGGAGCCAGATCGGCTCGGGCGACCGCAGCGAGCGCATCCGCACCTATAATTTCCCGCAGGGCCGGGTGACAGATCACAGGATATCCCTTACGCTCTACAAGCTCGAGGCGTTTTTGGACGGGGATATGGACGAAATGATCGACGCGCTGATTCTGGACGAACGGCAGAAGAAGCTGCAGGAAGCATAGTTTTTTGCTTCCGAAGGGAGGAGCGGTTTGGACGCGATCCTATACGCGACATTGATCGGCGCGGCGGAATATTGGTGGCACTGTTATGATGGCAACAAAAACGATACTTGCATACAGAGACCGCGCGGGTGCGGTGGGTGAAGCGGCAGAGGAGCTTCGGCGCGGCGGGCTGGTGGTGATCCCGACGGAGACGGTATACGGCCTTGGGGCAAACGCGCTTTGCGCGGACGCGGTGAACCGCATTTTCGAGGCGAAGGGCAGGCCGCAGGACAACCCGCTCATCGTGCACATCGCAAGCATGGAGCAGCTTGAAGACGTTGCGGCAGAGGTAGGTGAGACGGCACGCAGGCTGATGGACGCGTTCTGGCCGGGGCCGCTTTCGGTGATCGTCAAAAAATCGAACAGCATCCCGGATGCCGTGAGCGCCGGTCTTCGTACAGTCGCGGTGCGCATGCCGCAAAACGAGCTCGCGCGCGAGATCATCGCCGCTGCGGGCGTTCCGGTGGCGGCGCCGAGCGCGAACCGTTCCGGACGGCCGAGCCCCACGCTTGCGATGCACGCGTACGAGGATTTGTGCGGCAGGGTGCCGCTCATCATCGACGGTGGGCCGTGCGCGGTGGGGGTGGAATCCACCGTGGTGGACGCAACGGGAGAAATCCCCGTGATCCTGCGTCCGGGCGATATCACGCCGGAGATGATCGAAGCCGTCATAGGCCGTGTGCAAATACATTCCGGCGTGCTCAATGAGGTGGCGAAAGAGGAAGTATGCGCGTCTCCCGGAATGAAATATAAACACTACGCGCCCAAAGCGGATATTACAGTGTTTACGGGCGGAAAAAAAGAGGTTGCGAAAAGTATTATTTTTAGGTATCATGTTGATAGTGCGCAGGGCAAGAACCCTGTGGTGCTGTGCATGGACGAATGCGCGCCGCTCTATGAAGGGCTTGAGACGGTGATGCTCGGCGCGGACGCAAGGGATGTGGAGGCCGTGCTGTTCCGCGTGCTGCGCGAGATAGACGACAGCGGATATCAGAGCGCGTATTTCCACGCACGCGAAGACGAGATGGGCCTTGCGGTGATGAACAGGATCATTAGGGCGGCGGGACACAAGCTGGTCGCTGCCGGGGAGGACAAAGAATAAGACCATGAATATATTGTTTGTTTGTACGGGAGACACTTGCAGAAGCCCCATGGCGGAAACGCTCATGGACGACGCGGTAGACCGAAGTAGGATTCTTCACGGGGAAGTGAAGATCAAATCCGCGGGCACATTTGCGTGCGAGGACGCGGAGCCTACGGACGAAGCCGTCCGTACGATGGAAGAAATAGGCCTGGAGATCGAGCGGCACGTTGCGGAGCAGTTCACGCCGGAGATAGCGGAGTGGGCGGATGTCATCCTCGCGATGGGCAAGGAGCAGATCGAGCACATGGAGGTCCTCGCGCCCGAGGAGACGCACAAGATGCACACGCTTCTTGGCTATGCGCAGGGTGTGCTGGGCGACCCGAGCGACAGCACCTGCGATATCATAGATCCGTTCGACGAGGGCATGGAGGAATACCGCGCGTGCGCGCAGCAACTAAAGCACGCGGTCGGGCTGCTTGTGGAACGGCTGGAAAGAGAAAATGGAGACGATGCCTAAGGGCATTGTCTTTTTTTATGGAAATTGCCGGGTAAGTGATGTATAATTTAACGGAATGAAAAAACTCGTCTTTGCGGACGATACACATCAAGATAAAGGCAGGAAGAAAAGATGAAAATTGCAATCGGTTGCGATCACGGCGGCATCGTTTTGAAGCCGGAGATCATGGAGTATTTGAACAAGAACGGGCACGAGGTCATCGACTTCGGCACAAACGACGAAAACGCGGTAGACTATCCGGATTACGGGCAGATGGTCGCTGAGTGCGTACAGCAGAAAAAGGCAGATTTCGGCATCCTCATGTGCGGCACGGGCATCGGCATTTCAATCACGGCAAACAAGGTGCCGGGCATCCGCTGCGCGCTGCTTTCCGATACGTTTTCCGCACACGCGACGCGTGAACACAACGACGCGAACGTGATGGCGCTGGGCGGAAGGACCATCGGCCCCGGCCTTGCGGTGGATATTGTCGATATTTTTCTGAACACGCCGTTCTCGCAGGGGGAACGCCATCAGAAACGGATCGATAAGGTGGCGGCAGTGGAACAAAAATATTCGAAATAACAACAATGGAGGAAATGAAGATGGCATCAGCACACATTTTGGATCATCCGCTTTTGCAGCATAAGGTGTCAATGATCCGCGACAAAAACACGGGCACAAAGGAATTTCGCGAACTCGTCAAGGAAATTGCCATGTTGATGGTGTATGAGGTGACGCGCGACCTGCCCTTAAAGGAAGTGGAGATCGAAACACCCATCACGATGGCGCGCACCAAGGTCATTTCAGGAAAAATGGTGGGCATCGTTCCGGTGCTGCGTGCGGGGCTTGGAATGGTGGACGGTGTGCTGAACCTGATCCCCGGCGCGAAGGTAGGGCACATCGGCCTTTACCGCGACCCAGAGACGCTGGAACCGGTGGAATATTACTGCAAGCTGCCCGTAGACGCGCAGGAGCGCGAGCTCATTGTTTTAGACCCGATGCTCGCGACGGGCGGAAGCGCATCGGACGCGATCACGCAAATCAAAAAGCGCGGATGCAGCAACATCAAGCTGGTGGTCATCATTGCTTCGCCGGAGGGCATCGAAGCGGTGCGCAAGGCGCATCCGGATGTGGACATTTACGTGGCTGCGGTGGACGACGGCCTCAACGATCATGCATACATCGTTCCCGGCCTTGGAGACGCGGGCGACAGGCTGTTCGGCACGAAATAAATGCACCAAAAAAACAAATGATCTCACAGAGGCGGCAGCATGTTTGCCGCCTTTTGTAAGAAAGAGGAGCCGGTATGCCGGAAGAACAGGATTGGTACCGCCTTGATACGGCGGCGAAAATCTATCCGTCCATCTCGCAGACGCATAACAACACGACGTTTCGTCTGGAGCTGGAGCTCGACGCGCCCGTCTGTAAAGATAAACTGCAAGAGGCGCTCGTGAAGATCATGCCCCGCTTTCCCACGTTTGCGGTCACGCTGCGGCGGGGGATATTCTGGTATTATTTTGAACCAAACCCCGCGCTTCCCATCGTAAAGGAAGAGACAGGTTTCCCGTGCAAGCGTTTAAAAGATTTCATCAACAACGGCTTTTTGTTCAACATCATGTATTATAAAAAGAACGTGATCATGGAGTGCTTCCACGGCCTTGCGGACGGCGCGGGTGCGATCGAATTTTTCAAAACGCTGATGTATGAATATTTTACGCTGTGCGGTTATGACATGGATGCGGAGGGCATGGTGCTCGACGCGCGGGGCAAGGTGCCCGTGGAAGAGCTGGAAAACAGCTTCAACGCCTACTATGACGCGAAGGGTGAGGCAAACAAGCTGCGTACCCCAAAGGCGTTTCACATCATGGGCACGCCCAACACAGACCGCGGCATCTTCCTGACAAACGGCAGCATCGACCTGAAAGCGTTTCTGGGAAAGGTCAAGGAAAAAAATGTCACCGTATCGGCGTATGTGGCGGCGCTGCTCATCGCGTGTATCGCGAAAGATCAGGGGCTCGAATACAAAAAGGACAAACGGCCAATCATCATTTCGGTGCCCATGGATTTGCGGGGCATGTTCCCTTCGCACACGCTGCGCAACTTCATTTCCTTTGCGAACGTGGGCACGGTGATCGACGGCGAGATCGATTTTGAACGCATTCTCGCGGACGTGTCCAAGCAATTGCAGGAAGGCCTTTCCAAGGAAAGCATTGCCGCGAACATCAACAAAAACGTTGGATTTGAAAAGAATCCGTTCATCCGCATGACGCCGCTATTTGTGAAAAATCTCGTGGTGTCCTCGAGCTATAAAAATTACGGAGAGGGAAGCTACACGATGGTGCTTTCCAACCTGCGCACCGCAAAATTTCCCAAAGCGATGGAGGCGCACATCAAGCAGGTCTATTACGCCCTCGGCGTGAGCGACATGAACCCAATGAACTGCGTTGTGGTGTCCTATCAGGATAAAATGGTCTTCACCTTCGCGCGCGGCATCCGCGAGACGGGCATCGTGCGGCGGTTTTTTGAGCATTTTTCCAAGGAGCTTGGCATGCGCGTGGAGATACGCGGCAACGAATGGAGCGCACAATGAACTATTGCGACGATTGCAGGGTGTATGTGGATCCCTGCCTGAAATCCTGCCCGCTGTGCGGAAAGCGGCTCACAGAGCATCCGACGGAAAATGAGCTGTATCCGCATGTGAGCAAAAAACAATATGTGGACAGACGCAGCCTGACGACAGATTCGCTCTACTTTGCCACCTTTGTGGTGATTTTTGCGTGCATCGTGGTGAATTTCCTCACGTGGAGCGGACGGCCGTGGTTTTTGGCGGTGGCCGCGCCCGTTTTATATGCGTGGGTGCTCGTGCGCGTCACGATCATGTCCGACGTTTCCGTGGGGCTCAAAACGCTGCTGCAGGTCGTCACGCTGACGGGTATGTTTCTCGCGTTCGATTATGTGGGTGGGGCAATCGGGTGGTCTTACCGGGTGCTGATGCCGCTTATTTTGGGGCTGGGCATCGCCTATATCGACTTTTATTCCTATCTGCACAAATCCTATTGGCGGGACAATCTTTTGTACGCGTTCATCCTGCTGCTGCTCGGCTTTGTTCCGCTGATCCTTTTTTTGGCGGGAGAACCGATGCCCTTCGTGCCGATGCTGCTGTGCACCTTTGCAAGCGTGATCACGATCCTCGGTATCATACGCTTTGCGCTGCGGCAGATCAAATCAGAAATACAAAAACGATTCCATATGTAAAAAGGAGAAAACATGGTAAGGCATATCATTTTGTGGAACATCAAGGAAGAGATCACGGGAACGGCGAAGGAGGCCGCGAAGGCCGCCATGAAGCGCGAGCTGGAGGCGCTTATGGGCAGGATCGACGGATTGCTCGAAATGGAGGTGGTGATCGATCATCTGCCCACCGGAAATGCGGATGTCATGCTGAAAAGCGCGTTCACAGACGCACAGGCGCTCGCGGACTACATCGTTCATCCGGAGCATAAGCGCGTGGGCAGCGATTTTGTGAAGCCGGTGGTCACAAACCGCATGTGCATCGATTATGAAGAACGCGGTTGATCAAAAGAGATCGTCTCATACTTTTTCACCCCCAAAAGACTGATGTGCATTTGTTTTTTTGTATGATACAATACAAATGTGGCATGTGGAATTTAGATGTGACACAAAATGATTGATGCAAAAAACAGGGGGGCAACAGGATGAAAAAGAAGATGATCGCAGCGCTGATCACTGCGCTGCTGGCGCTGGGGCTGCTGCCCGCAGCGGCATTGGCGGCGGCAGTGGCAGATAACCCGGCGGGAACCACCGTTCCCATGTTGAACGCGGGGGATACGATGGCAAACAACTACGGCACGGTAGAAGCCAACTACGGCACAGTGACCAACAACTACGGCACAGTGGAAACCAACTACGCAACAGTGACACAAAACCATGTTGGCGGCATCGTGAATGATAACGTTATAGGCGGCGGTACACTACTGGTCAACGATGGTATGGTGAATCAAAACACCGGCACGGTAGAAGCCAACTACGGCACAGTGACCAACAACTACGGCACAGTGGAAACCAACTACGCAACAGTGACACAAAACCATGTTGGCGGCATCGTGAATGATAACGTTATAGGCGGCGGTACACTACTGGTCAACGATGGTATGGTGAATCAAAACACCGGCACGGTAGAAACCAACACCGGCACGGTAGAAACCAACACCGGCACGGTAGAAACCAACACCGGCACGG
>CAYTKQ010000026.1:21765-40882 GCA_964438705.1 uncultured Christensenella sp.
AACACCGGCACGGTAGAAACCAACACCGGCACGGTAGAAACCAACACCGGCACGGTGGAAACCAACACCGGCAGGGTGGAAACCAACTACGACAGGGTGGAAACCAACTACGACAGGGTGGAAACCAACTACGGCACGGTGGAAACCAACAACGGCACGGTGACCGGAAACTACGACACGGTGACCACAAATGAATCGGGCGGTGTGGTATACAATGCCGGCGGCACGGTGGATTCAAACAGCGGCGTCGTCTATGAAAGCGTGACGATCAGCGGCGCACAGCGTGCCGCCGTAAGCGGCCTGACGACGGGTGCGTTCGGTGTGCAGTTTGCGCCGGACGGCACGGGGGAGGGGCAGGCCGTTACGGTGACGCTCACGCCCATCGCGGGATATTTTTTCGATCAGGCGCCGACGACGAACAAGGGAACGCCCGTCAGGCGCGGCGCGGGGTATGAGATCACGAATTTCACCGGCCCGGCGGAGATCGGCCTTTCGCTGAAATCCATCGCGGACACAGTGCCGCGCATCACGCCTGCGCAGGGAGTGTACGCGCAAGGGCAGAGCGTTTCGATCACGAGCGAAAGCGCGGACGCGGAGATCTACTATACCACGGACGGCAGCGCGCCCAATGCGGCAAACGGCACGCGCTACAAGGGTGCGTTCCGCCTGGCGCCGGGCGACACGACCATCATGGCCGTCGCGGTGCTGGACGGCCTAATGAGCAATGCCGCGCAGCAGACCTATCACATCCACAGCTTTGGAACGGAATGGAAGCGGGATGGGAGCGATCACTGGTACGCATGCGTATGCGGGGAAAAGAGCGACCTCGCGGCGCACACGGCGGGCGGCTGGGTCACAAACAAGGAACCGAGTGAAGCGGCGGAGGGCAGCCAATATCGTGCGTGCACGGTGTGCGGTTATGAAATGGAGCGTGCGGTCATCGCAAAGCTTGCGCCGCCCGCGCCAACCCCTACGCCAACCCCTACACCGACGAGCAGTCCCAAAACGGACGACGGCACGGGCATATGGCCCTTCCTGCTTCTTGCGGCAGCGGCGGGCATCACCCTGACGGTTGCGGCGGGCAGGCGCAGGGCAAGGCAATAATTCAGAAAACGCGGCACATAAAAACGGAGGGCGGCCTTGATGGCCACGCCCTCCGTTTTGTATTCCGATGCTATTTTTTGAGCGCGACCGCCGCAAAATTGGCTCCGCCCAGGCTGAATTCGCCCGGCCAGCTTGCAGGCACCTCGAAGAGCAGCACCGCCTGATCGTTTGCTCCGTTGGACTGAAAATAGAGCGCCTTGCACGCATATTGCTGATTGCCGTCCGTCACATAGCACGGCGCGCCGTCCGTCGGCATAAACGCGTTCTGCGCTTCGTCGAGGTTTTGGCTGCTGAATTTTAGGGTGATGGTCAAAATCGTGCTGCCGTCCGCCGCCGTGTGTTCAAGCGCGGTCTGCGCGGAAGCGATCTTCACCACATCGTATTGCCCGCCGGAGGTCTGAAAGGAGACCGCAGGCGCGCACGCGCAAAGCATGGCCGCCAAAATCAGGATGATGCATATCGGTACGATCGTTTTTTTCATATCCCTACCCCTGTCAAAAATAATCAAAATGGATTATACTATTGTTATCATAGTACGAAAAGGACGGAAATGCAACTGTGAATGAGGAAAAAAAGCAACTGGTGATCGGCATGGCGCAGGTGCTTGGCTTTGCCGACGCGCGCGTCGCGGCCTGCGGCGGGGGCTCGCTGTTTTTCCTGTTCACGCCATACCGGCCCGCGCCAAAGGCGGAATTTGGAAAGATCAATCTTTCGAATTATTATATCGCGTCGCAATCCGGCTATCGGGCGGCGAAAAAAATGCTCGTGCGGCTTGCGGAAGAGGGAATAGGCGCGACGCTGTTTCAAGAGCACGGCGTGAAGCGTTTGGCCCTTCAAACCGGCGGTTTTCAGGGCTTGAACACACTGTACTATCATGAGGAGTACGGTTCTTTTGTGGCGATCCATGTGCTGCAAACAGACTTTTTGTGCACGCCGGACGACGCAAAAAAGCAGGACGGATGCCCGGAATGCGGGAACTGTATTGCCGCGTGCCCGACGAACGCGCTGTGTGGGGCGGGCTTCGTGCGGGAGCGGTGCGTGCGCAACTATATGTGCGAACAGGAGATCCCTCATGAATACGGGCGGTTCATCTATCAGCTTTTGGGCTGTGAACGCTGCCAGACGGCATGTCCGTTCAACGCACAGGAAACAGGTCAAGCGTTTGCCTATGATCTGATCGAAGTCATCCGGGGGGCGCATACGAAGGAGATCGCAGAGCTGGTGGGTACAAACTACGGCAAAAGGCGCATCATCGTGGGGCAGGCGATGCTCTATGCGGCAAATGCAGGCTATACGCCCGCGCTCGGTGAAATCGAGGCGCTGACAGGCGATGAATTTGTTGGCAAAACCGCGTGGCAGGCGGCACAGGCACTGAAAAAATATTGACGCTGAACGCGTGATTTGTTAAGATAAGATAGGATACGCTGTGGGGGCCAATGTTCCACAGCTATTTTTTTTGTCTGCGCGGCGCTGATTTTGCGGGCGCGGGCAGGCCCGAATCCAAAAGTCAGGAGCGAATGAAATGTCGGGAACCGTAGTGTTTGGCGCTCAGTGGGGCGACGAAGGAAAAGGAAGGTTTGTGGACTATCTTGCCGCCGATGCGGATATGGTGATCCGCTATCAGGGGGGGAACAACGCGGGGCATACCGTCGTCGCGGACGGCGTGACGTATAAACTGCGGCTGATTCCGTCGGGCATACTCTCAAAGGGCAAGCCATGCGTGATCGGCAACGGCGTGGTGGTCGATCCGTCGGCGCTGAGAACAGAGATCGCTTCGCTTGAGGAAAAAGGCGTAAGCGTGGAAAATCTCCACATCAGCGATCGCGCGCATCTCATCATGCCCTATCACAGGGAACTGGACGTGCTCAACGAAAAAAAGCTGGGCGATTTCAAAATTGGCACCACGGGCAACGGCATCGGCCCTTGTTATATGGATAAGGTGGGGCGCACGGGGCTTCGTTTGTGCGATTTGATGGACGAAGGGTCCTTCCCCGCAAAGCTCAAAAAGTGCGTGGACGATAAAAACGAGATCATCACGAAGGTATACGGCGGTACACCGCTTGATTACGATCAGATGCTTCATGAGTTCCGCGGACACGCGAACTATCTGCGGGCGTTCGTGTGCGATACGGTCTCGCTCATCAACGAATATCATACGGCAGGAAAAAGACTGCTGTTCGAGGGCGCGCAGGGTATGCTTTTGGATGTGGACTTCGGCACCTATCCCTATGTGACATCTTCTCATCCGAATACGGGCGGCGTGTGCGCGGGCGCGGGCGTTGGCCCGCAGGTCATCACGGACGTGATCGGCGTGGTGAAGGCCTATACGACGCGCGTGGGCGAAGGACCGTTTGTGACGGAGCTTCACGATGCCACGGGCGATGCGATCCGCGACAAAGGCGGCGAGTATGGAACGGTGACGGGAAGGCCGCGCCGCTGCGGCTGGCTCGATCTTGTGATCGTCGATTATGCGGTCAAAACCAGCGGTATCACGGGCTTTGCGCTGTCCCGCATGGATACGCTCGGCGGGTTCGAAAAAGTTTTTGTTTGCACTGGGTATGACATTGATGGTAAAATAGTAAATACGTACCCTGCGTCGCTGGAAACGCTGGCGAAAGCGAAGCCTGTATATAAGGAATTCGAAGGCTGGAGTTCCGACCTCTCGCACATCCGTGACTTTGAGGAGCTGCCGGACGCAGCCAAGACCTACGTGAAGTTCATCGAGAGCGAGACCGGCGTGCCGGTCAGGATGATCGGTGTGGGCGCGGGCCGTGAGGAGTGCATCCATCGCGGTTAGGTGCGTGAAAAGTTGTTATTAAGTTTGCCGTACTAGACGGGGAGTTAGCGGTGTCCTGTAGCCCGCAATCCGCTACAGCGGGGTTGAATCCCGCGCCGAGGGTTTTCCCCCCGGGGTATGGAGTGCGCCGATTGGCGTTGATGAATGGGTCCTGTGCAATGTTGCGTTGTGAACCCTGTCAGGTCCTGACGGAAGCAGCAGTAAGCAAATTGCAGCGTGTGCCGCAGGGATGCCTGTTCTGAGTCAGCGGCGTAAATTCCTCTCGCGGGGGCGGATTCGAAGCGTGGTGTACGGCAGTTGGTTTCAAAAAAGGCGAGGCGTTTGTCTCGCCTTTTTATTGTTTTTGTGCGCTTGCTTATTTTTGTGTTTATAATACAATAAGAGAAAACGAATAAAATCGCCGGAGGTTTGATATGAAGGTATTGTCGATCAGCAGCGTGCCCGTCGTCACGTCGCAATACTGGAATCAGGTCCACGGCTTTACGCCGGAGGATGTGCGCAAGGACGAGGAAGGCCTGCAAACTATGCGTACGCTGGGTGAAAACATGGCGTGGCTAGTGCATCGAGGCGGGGCGGAAAAGCGGTGTAAAAGCGCCTGAATATGAAGCGCAGATCATGACGAATTTCATTCGATGAAGGCACAGCATGGCGCACATTGTTTTACATTTATTTACACATTTGTCACAAAAAAGCATTATAATGGGAATATTAAGACGGGTATAGACGGGATGAATCCATGATAAAGACCATTTTTGGCAAAATAATGCTGCTTTTTATGACGATCATTATGATCGCGCTTTTGCTGTCCGGCCTGATGATGAGTCAGGTGGTGCGCAATGCCTACCTAAACGACAGCAAGCAGCAGATGACGAGTACCGCAGACGATGTGGAGGACATAGTCCTTTTGTTTGCGAACGGGATGCTTTCCTATCCCGAGCTCGAGGAGCGGATCACTGAGAAAGCGAAGCTGTACAGCAATTCCATCTGGATCATCGACAGCGTGGGCATGCCATGGCTGGTGAACGATCCCAGCGGGCGCACCGTGATCGGCGAGCAGGACATCAACCGGCATTATAAAGATATGATCGTCGAGCTCAACAAGGGCAACACCGTGCGTAAGATCACGGAGGCGAACAACGTATTCAACACACCCGTGCTCACGGTGGCGACGCCCGTCATCCAGAATGATAAGATCGTCGGCTATGTGTTTGTGCACAAGCAAATCTATGAGATGGACCAGTCGCTGATGGCGATGTACCGCCAGATCGTTCTTGCGGCGGCGCTTGCCGCGTTGTTTGGTATGGTCATCACCTACTTCTTTTCCAAAAGCATGCTGCGCCCGCTTGGCGTGGTGACGCTTGGTGCGAAGCGGCTTGCGAAGGGGGATTTTGATATCTACCTCCGGGTGAGCGCGCAGGATGAGATCGGTCAGCTTGCGTATACCTTCAACAGCGTGGCGGCAGACTTGAAGCGGTATGAGGAAGCGCGTGAAAACCTGATCGCCAATGTCTCCCACGAGCTGCGCAGCCCACTCACATCCATTCAGGGGCTTATACAGGCTTCGCTTGACGGCACGATCCCCAAGGACGAAATCGACCATTATCTCGAGGTGGTGCTCGACGAATCCAAGCGCCTCAACCTGCTCATTACGGATATGCTCGATCTCGCGAAGATCGAATCCGGACAGTTCCCCATGCAGATCGAAGAGGTGGAGCTCAATGAGCTCATGCGCCGCGTGCTCATCTCGTTCGAGAGCAAGATCAACGCGAAAAAGCTCGAGGTGGAGGCGGATTTTGCGGAGGATAAGACGCTGGTGATGGCAGACATGAACCGACTGACGCAGGTGCTGCACAACATCATCGAAAACGCCATCAAGTTTGTGCCGGAGGAGGGGCGGCTGCGGCTTACAACACAGCTTTATGACAAAGCGGTGTGGGTGAGCATCAATAATTCAGGCGTTCCGATCGCTTCGGAGGAGCTTCCCTATTTGTTCGATCGGTTCTATAAGATCGATAAATCCCACACGCGCGAGCAGGAAGGCACGGGCATCGGCCTGTCCATCGTCAAAAACATCCTGAAGGCGCACGGGCAAAAAATATGGGTCACATCCAACGCGCAGGACGGAACAACCTTTACATTTACATTAAAAAAGGGGCTGTCTCACTAAACGTATAACAATGCATGTGATTTTGAACGGGCAGATCAGCGGGGCGTTGCACATCAGCACGCCAGTCGGGAATCTACATCCCGCTAACCCAACCGGTGCTGCGCGGTGTGAAAGCGCGCGGGACGCAAACACCCAAGCAGACTGACCGGCGGGGCCGCCAGTGGTCATTTATCCCGTGCTCAAACAGGTAATTGCTTCGCAATTAAACTGCGCCGTGACAAACGACGCACTGTCGACCCTGATGTGCCGGGGTGCGTAGCCTGTTGCAAGATGCCGACGGACGGGGCCTTGTGCAGGGCGCTTAGAGATTTATTTCTTGCTGACGCGCCCGGAACACGGAGCGGCGGCTCTGATGCTTTGGCCTTGCTTTTGCGAAAACAACGCCGCGTCCCCGGGAGGTCGGTGCTTGCAACGAGGCTTGGACCGAATAAAATCACATATATCATCATCTGCGGATCACAGGTTGATGACGACTTTATTGAACGCAAATTCGTGCATTTTCATGCGTCGGATCGTTTCGGGCGTATCCTGAAGGGAAATGTGATGCGTGATCATAGAAGCGATATCAAGCAGTCCTGTCCGCGCATAATCCAGCACGGCCGTCCACTCCACGCCGGGGAAGGGGGCGGAGTAGGAGTTCCACGAGCCCTTGACCATTAACTCATAGCGAACGATGCGTTCGAAGGTTGCGGGGGGCAGCGTCACATCTTTGTGGGCGGTGCCAAGCAAAAGCACTCTGCCGTTTTTTTTGCACAGCCGGAAACACTGCTCCTGCGTGATGGCTGTGCCTGCCGTTTCGATGGATACGGCGGCGCCCTTGCCGTCCGTAAGCCGCAGAACAGACTGCTCCGCGTCCTCGTTTCGGCTGTTGATGCAATCGGTGGCCCCGATCGACCGCGCAAACGCCAATTTTTCGTCATCGATGTCGATGGCGATGATCTTCGTCGCGCCCATGATCCGTGCGAACTGGATCGCAAACAGACCGATCGTTCCGCAGCCGGTCACAACGACGCTGTCTCCGGGTTCGATGCCAATAAGCCGCATACCGTGAAGGGTTACGGCCGCAGGTTCCACCGCCGCCCCTTCGGAGAAGCTCACGGAATCGGGCATACGGAGGATGTTTGTGGATGGGACGGCGACATATTCGGCCATCGCGCCATCTCTGCGGGAGCCGATGTAGTCGTAGTGGTCGCACTGCCCATAGTTTCCCGTCGCGCAGCTGTCGCATTTTGCGCACGACAGAATGGGCGCAACCACCACGCGTTCGCCGGGCGAAAGCTCTTTCACACCGGGGCCGACGCTGTACACCTCGCCGCAGAATTCGTGACCGGGGATCGTGGGGAAAGAATAGGTTCCCGTCACCATCACCCGGTCGAGGTCGGAACCACAGATGCCCACGCCGCGCACCTTTACAAGCACGTCGTTTTGCGCATCAAGCGCGGGCATGTCCACCGCTTCCACGACGAGCTCACCGGGTGCGTGGAGCACCGCCGCTTTCATTTTCTGTGTCATGGACGATCCTCCTTAGTCGTTGACGATGAGCGCCTTCATACCCTTGCCGGACGCCGCATATTCGAACGCGTCCATGGTCTGGGAAATGGGGAAGCGTGCCGTACCGATTTCCGCCAGATTGGTCTTGCCGGACGCGACGATCTGCATGCTCTTGTAGTAATCGGTGATGCTGGAGCCTGTGGTGGCGACCACCTTCAGCTCCTTATAATGAATGTTGTTGGTGTTGAGCGTCACAAGCTCCTTGCCCTTGGGCATTCCGCCAAAAAAGCACACGCGCGCGCGGCGGCCCGCAAGCTCGAGCGCGAGCCCCTGTATGGAAGGGATGGAGCACGCCGTAATGACCACATCCGGTCCTAAGCCGCGCGTCTCCTGCAAAACACGCGCGGCGATATCTTCCTCCGCCGAGTTGATGGTGCAATCCGCTCCGAATTTTTGTATTTCCACCAGACGTTCGGGCGAAATATCAGCGACGATGATCCGCGCGGCTCCGGCGAGCTTATTGATGATCACGTGACACGCGCCGATCGGGCCCGCGCCAATGATGAGTACGGTGTCGCCGGGGCGCGTGTCGAGCGCCTTGAATGCGTTGTAGGTGCAGGAAAATGGTTCGATGAGCGCGGCCTCCACATACGACATTTCGTCGGGGATTTCGATGACGTTTCCTCGAACGATCGCGCTTGCGGGAATGCGGAGATATTCCTGGAATCCGCCATCAAGGCTGATGCCGAACGCTTCGTAATCCGGGCAAAGCTGATTGTAGCCGTTGATGCACATGGGGCAGATGCCGCAGCCGATGTTGGGCGGAAGCGCGACGCGCATCCCCGTGCGGTAGCCCTTGACGTCCTTGCCGAGCGCAACGATGTCGCCCGCGATCTCGTGACCAAGCACGCGGCGCTCCCCCGGCTGTATCTTAAAGTGACCGTAGTTGAAGATGCGCAGGTCGGTGCCGCACACAGAGGATGCGCGCACCTTGATGAGCATTTCGTTGTCGCTGATTGCAGGGATGTCCACATCCTCGATTTTCAGTATATGGGGTTCATAGTAGTAAGCTGCTTTCATATTTTGTCTCCATTCTTTATCGCGGAATCCATTTCCGGTAACATATTTGGCAAAGCATCGACGAAAGGGCAAACCAAAGACAGGTATGCCCGCATTACGCCGTTTTTAAAGCGAGTCAGGTATTATTCATCCAGATTGGTGATTCTTGTGATGTCCGAATCGGTGAAGATATCCGCCTTGTCGAAGGACGCCGTTGAAAACTCAGATACGACGGCACCCTCCGGCCCGGCCTGAAACCAGTGCAGCGTCTGCTCACGCAGCGTATATTGATCTCCGGGCAGGAGGTATTGCTCGTTCCACACCCTGAAATTTTGTTTGCGCGCCTGCGGCACATATCCCTTCGGATTGGGTGTGGGATCGCCGGGTACGTAAAGGTACACCTCTCCATACCGGCAGCGGAAGGTCTCTTCCTTGCCCGGATAGTCGCCAAGCTGCGGATGGATGTGCTCCGGGCAGATTTGCCCGGGCAGCAGTACGAGTTCTTTGGCGCACACGCGCTCGGTGTTCACATATACGATGATCGCCGTTCCGATGGACTCATATTCGCCGAGGTTATAATCGCATATTTCGATGCGGGAAGCCTCCGCTTCGCTGAGTATAATATTTGCTTTTTTCAGCAGCGCGAGAGCTTGTTCCTGCGCTTGTTTTACCTGTGCATTGCTGAGCATGGGGGAGCTCCTTTCTTATTTCACTTCCGTTTTTTTGCGCTTTACGTCGATGAGCACGGCGAGAAGGATGATGGCGCCCTTGGCGATCATTTGCCAGTAGGAATCCACCTTCATCAGGTTGAAGCCGTTGTTCAGCACGCCGATGATGATGGCACCAATGATCACGCCGCCGATCTTGCCGACGCCGCCCGCCATGCTCACGCCGCCTAAAACAGTCGCGGCGATCGCATCCAGCTCACCGCCCTCGGCAACCGTTGGCTGGCCTGAATACAGGCGGGAAGCGGTGATGATGCCCGCCACGGCGGAGAGGAAAGCCGAAATGATGTAGACAGACCACACGACCTTTTTGGTGTTGATGCCCGAAAATTTAGCCGCCTCCGCATTTCCGCCAAACGCGTAAACCGAGCGCCCAAACTTGCTTTTGGAAAGAACGATGGCCATGATGATCATTACGCCGATCATGATAAGCATGGAAACGGGGATGGTATCAAACACATAACCGTTGCCGATCGCACCGAATTCATCGGGCGTGCGGATCGGCTTCCCGCCGGAGTAGAGGTAACTCGCCCCGCGGGCGATTTGCAGCATGGCCATGGTGACGATGAACGGGGGGATTGCCGTGCGCGAAATCACAAAACCGTTGAAAACGCCGCACAGCGTGCCCACGCCAAGACCAATGATGATGGCGGGGACAAAGTCGAGGCCACTCGAAATAAACCCGGCGCATACGGTTCCCGAAAGGGCAACGATAGAACCGACAGAGAGGTCGATGCCGCCGGTGATGATGACAAACGCCATACCGAAGGCAATGATCGCGTTCGGTGAGATCTGGCGGAGAATGTTCAGGATATTTCCTGTCTGGAGGAATTTATCGGGTACGATGGCGGAAACGATCGCGCACAGCGCGATCAGGCCGATCAAAATCCCCGAATTATCCATGATGTATTTGATGATCGGGTTTTCGCGAAGCTTCATTTTTTTGATTTCCTTTGCGGACGTATTCATATGATCCATTGATTAACCCTCCAATGCCAATTTGATAATGTTTTCCTGGTTGATTTCACTGTCCTCGATGGTCGCGACATGCTTCATTTCCTTCATGACGACGACGCGGTTGCTTAAATTGATGATTTCCGGAAGCTCGGACGACACCAGCAGGATGCTGACGCCCGTCAGGGCGAGCTCGTGGATCAGGTGATAAATCTCCTGCTTGGCGCCTACATCGATGCCGCGCGTGGGCTCGTCGAGGATCAGCACCTTTGGTTCGGTTGCCAGCCATTTGGCAAGCACGACCTTTTGCTGGTTCCCGCCGCTCAGATTGACGACCTTTTGACGATAGGACGGCGTTTTGATGCGTAGGCGGTCGCCATATTCCTTTACGATCCTGTCGTTTTCCGCTTTGTTGAGCTTGATCCCCCTGATCAGCTTTTTCATGATGGACAGCGTGATGTTGTAATCGATGTCCTGAATGAGGATCAACCCTTCTTCCTTTCTGCTTTCGGGCGCAAGAACGATTCCGGCTTCGATCGCGTCCTGCGGTTTTGCAATGTGGATTTGTTTGCCGTTCAGGAAGATGTTGCCGCTTTTGATGGGGTCTATGCCGAACAGCAGACGCATGATTTCTGTGCGTCCGCTGCCCACAAGGCCGTAAAAACCAAGGATTTCTTTTGCCCTTACATCAAAGGAAACGTCTTTGAGCCGGTCGTCGCGTGTCAGTTTTTCCACGCGCAGGACCTCTTCGCCAAAGCTCTTGTTTTTTTCCGGATAAACGTCATCCAGCTTGCGGCCGACCATCATGGACATCAGCTCTTCGCGCGTCGTATCGGCGACGGGGCTGTGTCCAACGTATTCTCCGTCTCGTATGACCGTGATGTTATCACAGATTTCAAAAATCTCCTCCAGCCTGTGCGATATATATATAATGGAGATGTTCTGCTGCTTAAGGGTTTTGATGAAGTCGAACAGCTTACCGACTTCCTTATCCGTCAGCGAGGACGTCGGCTCGTCCATCACGATGATGCGCGCGTCAAGCGACAGTGCCTTCGCGATCTCCACCATCTGCTGCTGCGCGGTCGTCAGATCACCGACCAGCGCCTTTGGGCTGATTTGGTCGAGGCCGAAGCGATCCATGATTTTGCGTGTTTCTTCAATGATGGCGTTATCCTTTACGAGGCCGAGCTTGTTTGCCACCGGACGTCCAAGAAAAATATTGTCGGCAACCGTCATGTTGGTTGCGAGACAGAGCTCCTGATGGATGACGCTGATGCCCAGCTTGCGCGCCGCATGTGTATTGTGGATCGCAACCTCCTTCCCGTCGATCAGGATGCTGCCGCTGTCGGGGGCGTGTATCCCCGCGAGCACTTTAATCAGGGTGGATTTTCCCGCACCGTTTTCCCCGAGCAATGCGTGCACTTCACCTTCTCTGAGCTCGAAGGATATGTCCGAAAGAGCAAGAACACCGGGAAAGGACTTTCGGATTTTTTCCATTTTAAGAACTACCTTGTCTGTCATGAATCTCTCCCTTTCTGATTTTATTTGCCATCCCATACCTTCTGCTGAGGGATGATGGTGGATATAAAGTTAAATCGATAATAAATAATAATAAAAACGAGATACAAATGGTAAAATAACTTTCATATGCAATTGATTTTGTATTTGTTGTTATCAATTATAGCGTAAGTGCATTTTATTGTCAATATACGATAGAAAAGCAAAAGCACATGTTTTTAGCGTATCAAGGGAGTTTTTACAATAAAAATCACACATAATGAAATAAACACAAAAAATGTAACAAAATAATTGGCAAACAACATATTAAAAAAGGTACATATGCTATAAAAACAAAGCATATATAAAATAAATAATAAAAAATGCTTGCAAACAAGAATGAAGTGTAGTAAAATCAGAATATCAAATCAGCGACAACTTATATCATGGAACAGATGAATTGAATACAAGCGGAAAACAGAACGGCAGCGGCGTGTTTTCAGTCCATATTTTCGCAGTCGCGATAATCGCAGATGATAATGTCAGGTTTGGCGCAATTTTATGCGCGATATAAATAAACATTACAGGAGGATCAAAAGTATGAAAAAAGTTCTTGCAATCGTTATGGCGGCATTCCTCGCAGTTGCCGTTCTGGCAGGCTGCGCGGCACAGCCTGCGGCAGAATCGTCGGCGCCCGCGGAATCGGCGGCACAGTCTTCCGCTCCTGCGGAATCCGCTTCCGCCGACAATGGCGGAGACGCTGCGTCCGGCAAGGTGTACGGCGTTTCCGTTATGACGATGAATAATGCGTTTTTTGTGGCTGAGGTAGACGGCATCAAGGCGAATATCGGCCCGGATGACGAGGTGATGGCACCCGATCCGGCGCTTGAGATCAACAAGCAGATCGAACAGATCACCGATATGGTCAACGCAAAGGTTGACGTGATCATGGTCGACGCAATTGATTCCGAAGGCATCAAGCCGGCGCTTGAGGAAGCGAAGAAGGCGGGCATCCCGGTGATCGCGATCGATACAGAGGTCGCGGATGCTGATCTCGTCGCTTCTACGATCGTTTCCGATAACACGGACGCAGGCCGTATCGCGGCGCAGACGCTGATCGACGCAATCGGCGGCAAGGGAAAGATTGCGGTTCTCGACCATTCGACCGTTGCGTGCGTACGCGAAAGAACGGCTGGACTTGAAGAGATCATGAAAAATTATCCTGATGTTGAGCTTGTGTTCAGAAAGGATACAAACGGCAATGTGACGGAATCGCAGGCGGCGGCTGAGGACGTGCTGACCTCCGATCCCGATCTTGCAGGCATCTTTGCAATCAACGATCCAACTGCTTCCGGCGCGGTCGCGGCCATCAAAGGCAACAATGCGAAGGTGGGCGTGGTCTCGATCGACGGCTCACAGGATGCGATCAACATGATCAAGGCGGGCGACCTGCTGTGCACGGCGGCGCAGTTCCCGGATCAGATCGGCGCGAAGGCTGTCGAAGTGGCGAAGATGCTGTTTGAAGGCAAAACACCTGAAGCGAAGTACATCATCCCTGTAAAGTCCATCAATGCGGACAATGCGGCGGAGTACGACGGAAAACAGTTCTAAAAGGCCAAAAAACGGATTCAATCGTTCCTGTCAAGCGCCCGCGGAAAAGTTTTTTCGCGGGCGCTTTGCATATGTGCTTTCGCCGCAGCGTCAGAAACGAGCACGTCTGTCAAAGTGAAAACAAAATACAAATATTTGAAAATATCACGGAATAAGTGCTTGCAAATATACGGACATTACAATATAATATTATATGTAATAATTAGTTGAAAAAATGCGCTGCGCGGACAGCGAAAAATGAATCTGATATCAATGAAGGAGAATTGAAAAATGAGCAATGAGGTAGTCGTGTTCAAAGCTGACAAAGACGGTTTCAACGCCACGCCCGCAACCCAGCCGACGATGTATTTCATCGGCGTGACCACGGGCAAATCGTCGATCATGAAGGTGTTCCCGGAATGGGAAAAGGCGCTCAAACTTGGAGGCGCGGTAATGAAGGGGATCGATATTGCGATCCATGAGGACCCGGAGGTTTACCGCAAGGTCGTCGCGTTCATCAAAAACGATCCGCTGTCCTATGGCGCGCTCGTTACGACGCACAAGCTCGACCTGTGCCAGGCCTGCGCGGATATGTTTGAATATCTCGATCCGTACGCAAAGACGTTCAACGAGCTTTCCTCTATCTCCAAAAAAGACGGAAAGCTGTGCGGCCACGCGAAGGACCCCATCACGAGCGGTTATGCGCTTGCTGATTTTGTGCCGGACAACTGGTGGCACAAGGGCGGCGATTTTTATGTGATCGGTGCGGGCGGCAGCGCGATCTCGATGGGGTCGTACCTCATGCGCCCTGAGTTCAAGGGCAATTATCCGCAGCGCATCATCGTTTCCAACCGCTCCAAGCCGAGACTGGACGCAATCGAGGAGCATTTCACGGAAATGAATCCGGGCGGCATCGAATGCCTCTACTACCTCTGCCCGGAGGCTGAGGACAATGACGCCGTATTAAAAAACATCAAACCGTATTCCGTGATCGTGAATGCGACGGGGCTTGGCAAAGACCGTCCCGGTTCGCCGCTCACGGATAACGCGGAGTTCCCGGAACATTCGCTGGTATGGGAGATCAACTACCGCGGCGAGCTGACCTTCATGCATCAGGCGGAAGCGCAGAAGGAAGCGAAGGACCTGTACATCGAGGACGGCTGGAGATATTTCATTTATGGCTGGACAGAGGTGATTTCCGAGGTGTTCCATGTTCCGATCAAAGGTGCGCTTCTGAATCAGTTAGACGAGCTCGCAACGCCCTTTCGCGGCTGACATGAAAATGGAGGAAAAACAAAATGGCAGATTTTAATGCAAGCAATCAACCGTTCGATTATGATAAGGGATTCACGATCGATTTCAACATGGCAAACGGGATGTCGTCCATGAAGACTACGTCCAAGCGCTTTTTGAGCAAGGTAAAGGGCATGTTCTATGACGAAGCGGCTGCGGATGAAGAAATCAAAAAGAACGGCGACAAGCTCGTATACGAGTTTCACGAAATGGGCGCGCCCGAGCATGAAGGCGATTTGGCCTACGGCATCAGCATCGTATATCCGGGCAAGGTGGGCAACGAATATCACATGACGAAAGGCCACTTCCACTGCATTCTGGAAACCGGCGAGGTGTATTACTGCTTGTCGGGCCACGGCTACATGATGCTCGAAAGCCCGGAGGGAGACTGGTCGTGCCAAGAGCTGCTGCCCGGCAAGATGGTCTATTGCCCCAAGCGCTACGCGCATCGCTCCATCAACGTTTCCCCCAACGAACCGCTGCGCACCTTCTTCGTGTTCCGGGCAGACGCGGGGCATGATTACGGTTCGATCGAGGAAAAAGGATATCGCAACCTGCTCGTAGAGGAAAACGGTGAGCCGAAGGTGATTCCGAACCCCAAATGGGGCAGCCAGAAATAAGGTATAAAAGAACCTGTGCAAATTTCATTGCACAGGTTCTTTTTATACCTGAGAACCCGGGAGGAAACGGGCTTGAACGATGCGTCAGAATTTTTTATAAAGCGCGTCGATCTGCCCGATCGCGTGCTCATACTTCGCCTTATAGGGCAGATAGGCCTCATGTGCTTTGCGCTTGGGCAGATACTCTTTCTGGATCTCCAGATGCTTGCGGCACTTTTCCTTCATGTCCGCAATTTCACCGATCGCGCAAAGCCCGATGATCGTCGCGCCCCACTGGGACATGCTCGGATGGTAGAGTTTGGTGACGGGAAGGTTCGTGATATCCGCATTCATCTGATTCCACAAATCACTTTTCGCGCCGCCGCCCACAACGGTGATGCGTGGTATCACGAGCTCGGGAAACAGCGCCTGCAGGCGTTCGATCGTCGCCGCATATTCAAATGAATAGGATTCCAGAAGGGCGCGGTAGAAGTGCGGCGCGCGGTGTGTCCAGTTAAACCCGAGCCATGTCCCGCGCATTTTTCCGCTGTAGGGCATGGCCCTGCCGCCCAGCATGCCGACAGCCGTTACGCCGTCCGAGCCAATCGGAATCTCCGCAACACTCTTCTCAAGCGCGGCAAATGCGTCGCCAAGGGAAATGCCTTCGCCCAGAAAATTGCTGGCAAACCAGTCGAGCGTCACGCCGGAACCCGCCAGATAAAAGTGATTATAGTATTCCCCGGGGATGGCGGAGGGGATGATATCGATGCGGCGCGCGCCGAAATCCGGACGGATTTCGTTGACGCACTGAGACAGACCGCCGTAGGATGCAGCTTCGATGATCAGGTCGCCGGGATTGACGATGCCCGCGCCAAGGCAGCCCGCGGGTTTATCGCCGGAACCGGCGACGAGCGGGATGCCGCTTTTGAGGCCGACGACCTTCGCCATTTTCGGATCGAGATAGCCGCAGATGGTGTTGGAATGAACGATGCGCGGCAAAAGATCGATATCGACGTCGAGGGCGCCGCAGATGTTTTCCGACCATCTGTCGCCGCGCAGATCGGCGAGTCCTGTCCATTCCAGATAGGAGCGGTCGATGATTGCCTCTTCGATGGGCAGGTTGCCCAAACGGCCGAGCACATAACCGCTGATCATCACATATTTCACGATGGTCTTTGATTTCTCGGGAAAATCGGCGGCAAACCATTTGAGCTTGGGCGCGGTGACAGGGCAATTCGTGCCCGATTCTTCGAGAATCAGGTCTCCGCAGATGTCCGTGACAAGGTCTACGTAGGGCGAATAGCGCGTATCGAGGGTACACGACCACGTCGTCACGTCTCCCCAATTCTTGTCTACGCCCATAAATCCGGCCATCTGTCCGGTAAACACGATGGCGCCAATATCGTTTTTCAAATCGCCGAGGCTTTCAGCGGCCTGTGCAATGCTGTCAAGCACGGAATCAAAAATGGAATCCGCGTGCTGGATATAGGTTCCGATTTCGGGGCGTTCATCGCGCACCTTAGAGCCAAAGCTCCCATAGCATTTGGAGGTTTCATCAAAAATTGCACATTTGATGAAGGATGTCCCCAAGTCGACAGACATAATCAATGTTTTTTTCATTTGCGCACCTCTTTGTATGATTTTGACAATGGATATGATTATTAATGAAAATAAAACGTATAAAACAATAATAATATGATAATAAATTAAATATACCAAATTTAAGAATGGTTTGCAAGCGTGTTTGGCAAAAAAGTGTAGTATAATCGCATAAAAAATAGTCGATTGAATAATAATAAGAATTCCTATATAATAAGGTACATTAAGAAGCAAGATTATTTATTATCGTTGCAGCATCTGGAAACAGGTAATAATAAAAAAGAAATGGAATATGAAAATCATGGCAAAAGATGAAAGTATTTTTGCAGAAGAACGCAGAAAAATGATCGTGGATCACGTCAATGAGAATGTGAAGGCAACAGTCCCGGAGTTGTGTGAAATCTTTTCTGTCTCGTCTGCGACGATCAGGAACGACCTGCGGGCGCTGGAAGAATCGGGTGCCCTCAAAAGGACGCATGGAGGGGCAATCTCTTGCAAGAGTGTAAATTATGAGATCAACTCCTATGAAAAAGCTGTGGAGCGTGTACAGCAAAAAGCGCAGATCGCCGCGAAGGCGCTGACGTTCATCAAGGAGGGAGACACCATTGCGCTCGATACGGGAACAACGACCTATGAACTGGCGAAGCTGCTCACGAAGTTTCACAATCTGACGGTCGTGACAAACGATTTGCAGATCGCGTCCTTTCTTGAGCAGTATGCAAGTGCGCACATTTTTCTGGCAGGCGGGCGTGTCCGGCGTGATTACCACTGCACCTACGGCAAAAAGGCGCTGGACTCCGTTTCGGATTTCAATGTGGATAAGGCGTTTCTGGGCGCCAATGGCATCAGCCTGAGCCGTGGCTTCACTACGCCGAATATTGATACCGCGGAGGTCAAGGAGGCGTTCATACAAATTGCGGATTGTACGGTGATCATGGCGGACAGTAAAAAGCTGGACAAGACCTCCTTTTCAAAGTTTGCGGATTTTGAAGAGGTGGATATTGTAATCACAGACAACGGGGCCGATGCGGCGTTTGTGCAAAGCATCCGCGAGCAGAGCGTAGAGGTCATCGTGAGTGAATAACGCAAACGAAACGATAATAAAATAACATAAAACAAAAACAAATGCTTGATTGTATGGTGATATATGATATAATATAGTTATCATTATTATGACCAAAACAGGAGAACAACGATGGATAATATCGGCATTTGTTTGATTGGCTGCGGAAGAGCGGGCATGATCCATGCACGTAACTTTGCAAACAAAGTTTCCGGCGCGAGGATGGTCGCGTGCGTCGATGTGCTGGAGGAAGCGGCAAAAGAAGCCGCGCAAGAGCTTGGTGTCGATGTGTGGTATACCAATTATCGCGAAGCGCTTGAAAACGACATGGTCGATGCTGTGATTGTGGTTTCGCCAACGGATCTGCACAAACAGATCGTGATCGATTGTGCAAACGCAAAAAAGCATGTTTTCTGTGAAAAGCCTATGGCGATGAACAGCAGCGAATGCCGGGAAATGATGGAGGCATGCGAAGCGAATGGCGTAAAGCTGCAAATCGGTTTTATGCGCAGGCATGATAAAAGCTTTATCAAAGCGAAAGAGATGCTGGATTCCGGAGCGATCGGTGAACTGGTGCAGATACATTCCAACACACGCGGCCCGAGCAAGCCGCGGCCGTGGATGTACGACATCGGAAAGTCGAACGGTATTTTGGCGGAACTCAACAGCCACGATATCGATGCGATCCGGTGGTTTGCAAACAGCGATATCGACAGTCTGTACGCAATCGGCGGCAACTACCGCAACCCGGAAGCGGCTGCGGAATATCCGGATTATTACGACAGCGTCGTGATGAGCGGAACCTTCCAAAACGGCGTGCAGTTCGCCATCGACGGGGCGGCCTATGTGCAATACGGGTATGATTCCAAGATGGAGATCGTCGGGACGAAGGGCGTGATCCACGTGGGCAGGAACAGCGATGAGTTTGTGGAATGCACGACGATTGAGAACGGGACGTCCACACCCTTTGTCAAAAGCTGGATGAATTTGTTCATCGACGCATATCTCGCAGAGGACAATGCCTTTATCAAAGCGATCAAAAACGATACGGAGCCGCCCGTCACGGGCTACGACGGTATGATGGCGGTGCGTGTCGTGGAGGCGGGCAATGAATCGATTCGAACGAAATCCATCGTAGCCTTATAAATTGAAAGAAAAAAGAGGCATGGCCGTAAAATG
>CAYTKQ010000027.1:0-33465 GCA_964438705.1 uncultured Christensenella sp.
AATACATATAACGATTATGCTTTCGGTTTCTTTTTTTATGTCTATTGAATGGATAATTTATAGGAGTTGTGCGATGAAATTATTTATTACGTTCTTCTTGGACAAATTTATAGAACATGTTCGTTTTCAGTCCTAGCTCTTTCATGGCTGCAACAGCGGTAATCTCTTTGTTTACCCATTTTTGATATATTTCATTCCAATGTTCAGGACGCTGCATTCGCGGGCGACCTATGGCAACGCCTTTTGCTCGTGCATTCGCAATGCCTTGCGCCTGCCGCGCTTTGATATTTTCCCGTTCTTTAGCCGCCACATAGGAGAGTATCTGCAAAACCAAATCCGAAACAAAACGGCTGTCAATCGTGTCTTTTTCCGCCCGTGTATCAAGCAAAGGCATATCCAACACTTGAATATCTGCACCTAATTCATTGGTAATATAACGCCATTGTTCCTGTATTTCCACATAATTACGTCCGAGGCGATCAATCGAGGGAATAACAAGTAAATCTCCATTGCGTATCACATTCAACATTTTTTGATATTCAGGGCGATCAAAAGTCTTGCCACTTACTTTATCAATATAGATATCCCTTCTGTCTATGCCCACCGCTTGCAGTGCATTTTTTTGCCGTTCCTCATTTTGTTCTTTAGTAGAAACACGCACATATCCATGTATTCTCATATCATTCATAATGACTAACACCACCTTATTTTATGATGTTAATATTATAAGCCCTGCATTTATAAAAGTCTACCGATTTATCAATATATTTATAAATTATTTATATACTTTTACGAACACTTTTTCACATGGGTTTTTGGGGTGTTTGATGTCTTTATAAAGGTACACTTTTATAAAGAAAAAGCGCAACAGATATTGTCCATTGCGCAAACCTCATAATAAAGGAAATGCCGTCTGCCTTGCATTATGCTACAGACAATATTCACCATGACACCTCCAAACGGCGCATATCCTTTCAAAGGAACATGGAATACTAACCAGTTGATAAACTTATAGTTCCTTTTCAAAATGCTGATAATCTTTCACACTATTCCAATCGCCGCCCCACTCCCAACCACGAGAAATAAAAATACCATATACTTCATCATTTGCATGAATCATAGCCGCTTTTTCAACCTCAGTTAAACCATCCCCAGAACGATCAATGTATTTTGCTGCATTGGCAGGATCACATTTTTTACTTTTCACCCAAGGGTTGATTTGAGGGTTCAAGTCAATGGCTCTGCCCAACGAATGCAATGATAAAGTATTAGAACCCCTAATATTCCGATAACAAAATGCAGAAGTATTATTATTGCCCATAGAGGCACGATCTAGTGAGTCCAATTCTTCGGTTTGTTTATCATTATATTTATCAATAAGCTGAATGGACTCTATAGGATAATGGATATTATATAATTCAGAAAAAATATCTAACACTTCTTCTGCAAGCTCATTTGCAACAATAATATGCCCTTCTGTTCGCTCAAAATCAAAATTAAAATAATATACTGTTAGAAATGATAAATCATCATAAGATATATTTGCCCCCTTGGGCATAGATATACCCGCCATTTCCTCACGCACATCAAATGGGATACTCTCGTGATAGCCTCGCGCAGGCTCAGGCGTAAGAGTCGAGGGTGGTAATGCATTAATGTTCTCTGTAGGGCTCTGAGTGCTTGTTGATGGTTCACTGCCCATTATCGATTCAAGCGGTGCTACTGATACTTGTGGAATTTCGTCTTTCTGTTCACTGCAACTCATTGCAGATAAAAGCATTCCAAAAATACTGCAAATTGCTAATACTCGTTTTAGATGTTTCATAATAGCTTTTAGTACACCTCTATTTCTGAAATGCAGGTTTCATTCCATTTAGTTCCATTATACACGCTGTTAATAAATATTTTGATAAAAGTAGTCTGTTTGGGTCTAGCAAATGTAATATTTTGATAATAGTAGTTGTCGCCATCAAAATAGTCTTCTAACGTACATGACGTTAATGTTCCATCAGAAAAAGCAATAGTAATATCTTTGGGGCGATTATTTAAAAAGTATAGCCAATTATTATTATTAAATTTTGTATAGCCGTTCAAGATACGTAGCCCATTAACTTGCTCTACATTATTAGCAGAAAGCATAATCCATTCACCAACTCCGCCTTGGCAATTCCACGCTGTATTTGGATCGCCATCCTGTACTAAATATGCTTCGTAATGGTTATCACCTTGCGGTTCTAATGTGTTAGAGGCTTCAATATTAAAAAAAGCATAATTGTAAGCATTTGGCTGAGATGCGGAACTGTTTTCAATTTGGAGAATCATTTCCAAATTGCTCTTTTGATACTGATTAAATCTGCTCTTTACTACGTCATCATCTTCCGTATTGGGCGAGTACCATGTACATGCTTCAAAAAACGCCTTCACTTCTTGGTTTATTACAAATTGTTTGCCCGACAGTGCAAATAATCCATTTCGTAATATACTCAACTCGTAAGCCGATCTGCCCAAAAGCTCATTTTCTGAATAGTAACGTTGATTTCCTTGTAATACCATATATTCAAGTTCCGAGGTGGCGGTCACACTTTCTGCTGATAGTTGTGACTGTTCATACTTATGATCGAACGTCATTCTTCCTGTGGGAATATATTCGCGGTTAGATTCTGTAATATTTACTGTGATGGAAGATTCTTCAAAAGTAATTGCACCTTGCAAATTGTAATATTCATCTAAAACAGAAAATTTTGCTGTATTTCCCACCAGTGGAGCGGTAATATTTTCGACAGAATCCAAACGATAATACTGCAAGCTAAACACTATCTCTTTTTCTCCAACATAAGATAGGAGTAGCTCTTTTTCTGTTGATTGACCCATATACCAATAGCCCAAAAAGTCATTCAAATCGGCAGTTGGCGTTGGAATTGGCGTTGAAGTTGGAGTTGGCGACAGTGTAGGTGAAGGAGTGGGCATTGGCGTAGGCGTCATCTCTGAAACAGCATCCGAATCAACACTATTTTTGTTTATGTTTTGACTAAAATTAAATTTTCCAGAAGTCCAGAGAAAAGCAATTAAAATGACTATAGCCACAACAATCGCCAACACTACAAAAATTGCAGCCTTCTTGTTGTGGCTAGCTCTTTCTTCTTTTCGCACGTCAATTCGAGAAACGGGCTTTGTGTTTGGCAAACCGGATGTTTTATCTGACGTAGCATTGTATTTAGGAGCTTCTTTGGTTTGTATCGCGGACACCGGTATAACGCTTTCCAATGTTTTTGCTTCACGCTCTGTATAGAACTGAGCATCATTGTCCAGTTGCGCTCCGCTCTCGTCGTAGTTTCCTATTGGTGTAGACATCTTGGACAGATTATCCGCTTGCTCTGTTTTTGTCCCGCATTCCGCGCAAAACTCATCGCCTACATCATATGGTGTACCGCACTCAGCGCAGTATCCGATGGGCACAGAAGGCTTGGACAGGCTATCCGCTTGCTCCGTTTTTGCTCCGCATTCCTCGCAAAATTCATCACCTGCATCAAATGGTGCTCCGCACTCGGCGCAATATCCCATTGGCGCAATAAGGGCGAAATTCTCTTGTTCTGTTTTTGTTCCACATTCCGCACAAAATATGGAGTCATCATCCAGCGGAGCACCACAATTCTCACAATACTTCATACGCCACATCTCCGAATCAATTCATAAAATTACTGTTATAAAGATACTTTTGTACCACATTTAGGACAAAATTTTGCCGTCGATTTTAACTCGTTGCCACATGCAGGACATCTTGGTGATGTGTTTTCTGTATTATTAACCCCTGCGCTTTCAGTGCGACTATTGACTGCTGCACCGCTTGGCATAGTTCTATTGGCATTTGGAATAATCATCTGAATATCTTGAGTAATATCCTTTGGAAAATTAGACTGCTTTACCGAACCATAGATCGCAATGCAAAATGGAATGAAGCACAGAATCCACCCAACTACCAAGCCTATAATTTTACCAGTCCATTCGGCGCCGCTAAAGTTGACTATCAAGCTATTTTCGTTTACCGAAAGATTCGCTGTGATTTCGAGACCAAGACCTACAAACTTTTTAATACCTTCTTCATCTTTACTGAATGTTACAGAATAGCCTGTTCCTGATTTCATCGATGTAACTTCAAAACCTTTTGTTCGATATGTCTGCGTAAGTTTTTCAACCATCGCCACAATATCAAAATTGGAACTCACTGGAAACATCTTCGTATCTGCCATTTTCTTAACCTCTTTCTCTTTATATATTTTTAATTATTCATATAAAAACACGTAAAACATAAACAATAAGAAATAAGCTGCATAAACTTACAAAATAAATTTTCTCCACTTTATCACTCAATCTTTTTTTCATAACGTTGCGATGCGCAATGTATAAAATAGTAGGTGCAACGGTAAAAAACAGTGGATGATATTCAAATGCACTTTCCAAATCAAGAGCAAATAGCGAAAAATAAGCTCTTGTTACTCCACACCCTGGGCATGGAATATGGAAAAAATAATAAATCGGGCATTTATACAGGAATACTATAAAAAGCATGATTCCCAACGCAACGGCGTGCTTGATTATAATTTCCTTACGCATTAGAGAATTCCCTAAAATTTTAGTATTACGCTGTTTTTACTTCTATAAATAATTTTGGGCTGACATTCAACGCCAAGCAAATTGCTCGTAAATCATCGGCATATAGCGTTCTTTTCCCGTTTAGCATCGTATTGAATGTTGCATTGGGAATCCCTACTTTTTGCGCAATCACGATCTGCTTGAGCCATTGTTATCAATGTATACACGAACCTTTTCAAATACTTGCACAATGTCCCGCGCCTTTCAAATTTTTATTCTGCTTTTGTTCCACATTGGTTACAGAACTTTGTAGTAGTCTCTATTTCCGCTCCGCACCCTGTGCAAATTTTATTTTTGGGTTGTGTATTCTCCCCGCAGTTTGGGCAAAATTTTGTGTTCAAATCAATGTGCGTACCGCAAGAGGAACATTGCTTGTCAAGTGGTGAACCGCAGTTCTGACAAAACTTTGTTCCCTTTGGATTTGTTTTCTTACATTCTGGGCATATTATTTCATCAGTCGATATTTTTTTGCCCAGCTCAACAGTGGTCGACACGCCGCCGCACATTATATACTTTTCTATTTCAGCAAACACTTCATTTGGTAGTTGAGATTGCTTTACAGCGCCAAAAGCGGCCGTTGCAGCAAGTGGAGCGAATAAAATCATGCCAACCACACCAGCGCCTATTTTATCAGACCATTTACCAAAATCGCAGTTTACAATTACGTTATTCTCCGTTTTTATGAGCTGTACTTGAAGGGCCTTTGTCAACCCTGCAATCTTCTTCCAACCGTCATCGGGATCTTTTGCTTGTACAAAATAGCCCTCTTGTGTGGCAACACCCTCGGAAATCATGCTTTTTGTGTTTTGAAACCATGCCACAAGATGTTCTCCAATGGCTTCTGCCGTAGCTCCATTTAATAACTGAAATGTCTTTGATGCCATAACTTCACCCTCCATAAAATCTTTTATTTTTATGCTGATTTCACGTCTATAAACATCTCCGGGCTGACATTCAATGCCAAACAAATGGCTCGTAAATCATCGGCATACAGCGTTCTTTTGCCGTTAAGCATCGCATTGAATGTCGTGTTGGGAATCCCTGCTTTTTGCGCAATCACGATTTGTTTGAAACCATTTTCATTAAGGTATGAACGAACTTTTTCATATACCTTCACGAAATTTCACCTCTTTTCACAGCGTTACAGTTTATCTGTACCATTGTATATTATAATATAGAATTTCTGTATAATCAACTTTGTTTTCCAGATTTCCTTGATGTTTTAATTGTATTTACAGATTCTTTGGGTATAATTATAGTAGAGGTGATATGGCTTGAAAGATAAAACCGAGGATAAAACAGGCGAAAACAACAACGCACAAAAAAAGTATGAAATCGGCGGCAGAATACGGAAATACCGAGAAGCTCAAAAAATAAGCCAAAAAGATTTGGCAAAGCGGATTGGCGTGACCAACAGCCGCGTTTCAAATTGGGAACATGGTTTTAATCGACCCGATGCCGATATGCTTGCTAGCTTATGCAGAGCTCTTGATGTTTCCCCAAGCGAGCTGCTCAATGTTCGATTGACTTCTGACGAGTTAAACACTCACGAGTGGAAGGTCATAAATGCGTACCGTGCAAAGACCGATTTACAACACGCGGTTAATATCTTGCTCGGGATCGATGAAGCTTAAAAACGCGTTAGGATTGGATATGAGGGGGAAGAAATGCTTCTCCCTTTTTTGATTCCATCACACATCCAGCCACCGTCTATCGTCCTGCTGCGTGGTGTGAACTATATTTAAACGATAATTCTACCTTATATACAATAAACAGGGCATAAGTCTGTTTTTCTGATTTTGCGGTCACGAAAAATGAAACCGTCATTCATCACCGCCGAAAAAATCACTCGCCAAACCGTGGCTTCGCAGTATGCCTAAAATAAAAACACGGAGGAAATCGAAATGAAAATTACTATCAAAAAAATAACAGCGTCCACAAACGCCACCAACGAGCCTTACGATGATGATGCGTGGTCGGTACGATTTGAAGAAGTCCGCGAGGAAATTACAACCGCTTTCCGCAACGGATATTTCAATAACGAAGAATTCTTCATTCTACTCGACCGCCTGAATAACATAACTCCAAATCGTCCATATGAAAATTTGTCTGCTGAAAATCAGCTAAGATGTTCCGACGCGCTCGATACGCTATCATCGGACATGGAGCGATGCATACAGGACAGACAGTGAATAGATGAAAAAGCCGCCGGAAACCTTCGGTTTTTGTTTTCGGCGGCGATTATCTAGTCATGCTATATCAATTTTAAAACTTTACGAATTCGTCATCATCCTCCGTCATCGCTGGCGAGGAAAGCCAATCATGATCGTGAAAATCAGTTAAAACGATTTTTGTTTGCTCAAAATCGTTGGTCAGCTTAATCCCGTAGTAGAAAGCACCCTTGCTTGTTTTTTTCCAATAATACCCTGCTTCTTCCATGGCTTTCTTAAAATCAACTGCACTTCTCATATACCGCTCACCGTTTTCTTTGCAACAATCGCGATAAGCTTTATATAATGCTCCTGCTTGCTGTGTAAAACCGCTCCCAAGTTCACACTTATCGGCGATAAAACAACGAAGCCAGTCGTTTTCAGCACGGTACTGTTCAATGGCTCGTTGGACTACTTCGGGCACAGCTATTTTACAATTGGCTTCAAGGAACTTTTTTGCGCCCTCAATCATCCATGTAAGAACTGCACCGCCCGCTTTGTGATAGAGCAAATCAGCATAATTTTTGATGTCCTGCGCCCCTTCAATTAATGCATTAAACGGTATTACAATCAACCGTCTCCAAGTGCCTTGGTCAATTGTTCCAACCTTAGGAAGATGGTTTGTGTAAAGTACAATCGTATGCGACGGCGTAAACCGAAAGGGATCTTTATATTTTTTTTCTGCATATATTGGGTCAGTTGAACATAATTTTTTGACCACCGCTGTGTCTAAGCGCATTCCTTCCTCCAGTTCAGCCGCAATCACAAGGCGCTTGCCGCGCAGTTCAGCAATTTCAGGACTTTTGTTTTTGCGATTGCTGGAAGTCAGCACCTCGGCAGACAAGCTGCCCGCATAATCGCCTATGATTCGTGCCAGCAAGTTAAATAGTGTGCTCTTCCCATTTCGCCCACTGCCATAAGCAATTATGAGATTTTCACAAAAGACTGTCCCGACAATAAACAATCCTGCAACCATTTGCAAATACTCCTGCAAATCGACATCACCGCAGGTAATCGTTTTTAGAAATTCTTGAAAATATTCTTTGTTCATATTGGTAGGTTCAACCGACGTAATTTTTGTGCAATAATCTGTCGGTTTATGCGGTGCGATATGCCCAGACCTTAAATCCACAAGCCCTGCCGGGGTATTCAACATTAGTCCATCGGCATCAAGCTGTGACATCTCTATCTCAATCATCGGCTGCACTTCCCGCATAATTCCAGATATATTACGACTATCTCGACAACGCAAAATGAATTTTTGATATTTTCTCATGCTGTCTATGTCTTTTTTTGCTTCATCTTCCGTTTTTTTATCGCCTCTAATTTCAGCATCGCTTTTCATTTTATGCGCCTCTTGAATCTTATCTTGTGCATTTTTCAACTGTAACTCAGTTAAGGCCTGAACTAGACCATGCACCTTGATTTCGTCTTCTATCCAGACTTTTCCTGTATAGTAAAGAAACTTTGTAGCCGCCGAATATCGTATCAGGTCTCCAAATAGATTGGTCAATATTCGAGCTTGTCCAACATCTGTAAAATCTTTGGGCATAAAATCTTTACTGGAAATACTCCCGTATAGTTCTGGTGATATATAATCCGATGATGTTAGTATTTTCTCATGATAATATTTACATGCTCCATCCCAGATGATACCTATTTCCTGTGGATCAAGCAGCGGGGAACACTTTTTGGATACTTCAATATAGGCATGGTAACTTTTATCTGTATCACCCCATCGTGTTAATCTTTTCAGTGCATAGCTGTATAATGTCGTGTTTCGTTTGCCCTCTGGAATAATATCTACATCTTGATTTAGGCTATCGTTTTCTTGTGGGAAAACGAAATCAGCAGGTAATGCTTTTATCATATCCATTATGCTCATCTCACCGTCGACATATTTTATTGTCGGATTTTCAACTCCGAAAAAGAAACGTGCAGCATCTTTCGCATTTTCGTCAAATTCTGGAAAAAATGAGCATACAGTTTCTTTTAATTGCTCATATTCGTTGACGCTAACGATAGGTGCATGAGGGAAATACACATGAAATTTTGGTCTTGCCGTTTTTCCATTCTTTTCTTTCATGTGATTACGGGAAAATGATATATAATGCGACACATTAGGAAATGTCTTTTCTATATCATCAGGTAAAATCCATTCTTCTGGGTTATCACTAACATTATCTACATCAAACATACAGCAATCTGCCTGTAAAAAATGCTCTTTTTTTCGATGATTATCCTTGTACTGCACACACACATGGTCATATGACACCACTTCACGAAAATCATCGCAATTATGGATTTCTTTACAAATAGGATACTTTGCATTCGTGGCTTGCTGCCTACACTCGTTATAGTAAATAGTAAAAATTTTATTCATCTCTTATTTCTCCTCGTCTTTTGATTAATATTTAGTATTCTTTGCAACCCATTTCCGCAATTCTGTCACGGGAAACAAGTATCTTTTGCCTATTCTCAAAACAGGGAAGCCTTCTGTATGAGCTAGTCGATATGCTATCGTTTTTGATACGCCGATGTAGTTTGCCAGTTCTTTGATATTTAATACTTCTTTCTTCAAAGAAACTTCTTCTTGCTTCTCAAATTCTTTGTGATGCTCTCTTCTTAAAATTTTCATAATCTTTGTACACCTTTCGTAAATATATTTGGAGGTTCCCCCCACCTACATTAACGACTGAACAAACCTCTGCAATTGGGTTTTTTAGGGCAATTCAGGGCATCAAGATGAATTGTTTACAAAAAGTTCATATTTTGAGTCTGCGTTCGCTAAAGAAGATAATATTCAAAATTAGGATGATGACGCTTATAGAACTATCACAAAATAACCTTTGAAGAAAATAATACGCAGCAAAACAAAAAAAATAACGGCTTTGCCGCTATCTAAAAACTATAAGGTGAATTATAAGGTTTTGCAAAAAAACAAGGCATTCAGATTTGCTCCAAATGCCTTGTTTCAGTGGTTGCGGGGACCGGATTTGAACCGATGACCTCCGGGTTATGAGCCCGACGAGCTACCAAACTGCTCTACCCCGCGACGTAATTTTGACGTGCCCCTTATTTGAGACAGCTTAATTATTATATAACAGGCACAGTGATATGTCAAGCGAAACAACATATTTTGTATACGAAAAATCGTTTGACAGGATAATCGGGTTCGTTTGGACAATGATATCATGGGGGCCAAATGAGGGGCAAACTCTGGCCGGTTCTAGCTTATTACCCCTTTTGACCTCCAGACGCCTTGCAATGACTACGAGCGCCCTCGTCATGACCTATTTGGTTGATCTCCGTTCCACTGAACGCAGGAGCCTCACAGGACTCATACAGCGTTCCTGTATCAGTTGTTTGGTCTCATCCGCTACACGAATGCGGTCTGCGATCTATTCCGGAGCAATTTTGCACTCTTTCAGACGATTGATCTCCCGTTTTGTGAATATTGTATAATCCTGTGAATCACGCATGGCCTCATTCCCGTGGAGGTCACGAATTTTGACATTACCGATTTCCGAGCGCTGCCCGCTGCCCTTGATGCGTACCGCTTATGCGTCGGGCAGTCGGATGCACACATCAAAGATTCAGACACTGTCCCCTTGAGCCGCCTATTGCTCTTCCTCAAGCAGCTTTTGCGCTTTTATCTTGGCAAGAGCCAGCGCTTCCGCCGTCTTAATTGATTGCATATGAAGCTCGTATTCTTTTCGTTCCAGCAACTCTACTTCTTTTATGGCGGCTTCGGCAGCACATTCGGTTTGCGCGCACGACGCAAAATTTCGTTTTTCATACAGCCAAAAAAGCACCAGAAAGAGCAGCACGGAGGCACAAATAATGGTAAGCATTTCTGTAAAGCTTACGGCATCCATAAAAGAAAACAGCCACATGAGAGCAGTCCATGCAACCAATACATAGGCCAAAGCCCTTTTGAAAACCGTCGGAAATGTCTTTTGCAGCATCAGCGTTAAAAAGATCAGCGACATGACCAAGCATACGGATGAAACACGCGCAAGGAAGACATGCAGCTCCGCAAAAAACTGATTTACTTCCGGATTGTAAGGTATTACGTTTGCGATTAGCATCGTGTTGGCTGCCAGATGAACGAGGATCATGATTTTTGATTTTTCATTTCTTGACACCATTAAAACTTGTTTGAAAATGGATGTGAGGAACTGGCAAAAAACCAATGTCCAAATAACAAAAACGATGTTATTTCCATAAAAATTCCCCATGTATGACATAGATTTTTCAAAACAGTTGGCGAGCGTACCCATAATAATGGTAAAGACCGGTATGACAACCAAGGCAAAAATGCCATATAGGATAAGCGTTTTCTTTGTTTGCGATTGATAACTCACCGTAATTTCCACCTCTTTCATTCAAATACAGCGCCATGAACGGCACGTATAACATCGCTCATGGCAAATAATTTTTTCATTTGCACCTTTTCTTTTTGGTCGCTGCAGCCAGAATGCATGCGGACGTGAACACAACGTAACATATTTGCTTTCAAAAAAGAGTTCTGCTGCATAAAACAGTGATAAAATGTTGTGAATCGTCCATCCTGCATGTTGAAATCGCGATTTTTGCATGCTAAATGGAAAAAGGCTCTGCAATCCTGCGCAGAGCCTTCTTTATTCTCACATGCATTTTGTTGCATATTTCAACCGCGAGAAAAGGTGCTATTTTCTGTTTGCCGCGCGGTTGTGCCGCTTATACAAAATGCTGACGAATACGACGCTTACGCACGCAACTGCAAGCAATATCCACAAAGCGATGCTTGCATCGTCTCCCGTCTTGGGGGTGGGGTTGGGCGCGGTGCTTACACTCGGCGTGGGGCTCGCGCCCGGTGCGGGTGTGGATGTCGGTGCAGGCGCAGTTTCATTTTGCACGGCAAATTGCATTTTGCCTGTGTTTGCTGTCGTCTCGTCTAAAAACTCCACCTCAAGAATATAGTTCCCGTCGGTCAGCGTCTGTAAAAATTCTTTGTAAAACGTCACAATCACACTGCCGCTCTCGGCTTTGCCCACTATTCCGTCATAACCCGGCCAGCCGCGCAGATCACACGTCGTTGCACTTGTGGGAATTTGCGTCAGCGTCACGCCATTCAGACGAATGTCCGCCAGATTGGCATAATTTCCCGAAATACCCTGTGTAAAATGCGTCTTCGTATCGATAGGCTTATTTGGGTCGGGCGGATCAATGGGGCTGTGATCCGGCCCCTTGCTCCACTGGGCATATAGGGTCGTGTTTTTAGCAAAACTGGCACGCTGCCCATCCGCATAGGGGGTGCCGCTGCCGTTTGCCTCTGTGTTCCAGCCCGCAAAATTGAAATCTGTTTTTGTAAAGGCATTTTTTGCAAGTGCCTGCTCTGCACCATCGGCAAACACCTGATCCACCATGCTGCCGCTTCCGCCGTTTGCGTCGAAGGTCAGCGTGTAGGTGTTCGGCGCATTTTTCTTCCATGTGGCGGTGATGGTGGTGTCTTTGTCCGGCATGGTGAAGGTTGTTTTTGCGCTTGCGGCATTGCCGAACGTGCCGCCGTTCGATGTTGTCCAGCCGTCGAACATGTATCCGCTTTTCGTGCCCGCGTCAATATTCACCGTTGTGTTTTCCGCATAGCTTCCGCTTACGTCGCTGCCGCTGCCGCCGTTTGTACTGAAGCTGAGGGCATAGACGGGCGGCATCACCGTCAGCGCGAGGCGCTCGCTTTCCGCCTTGTCTCGTTCGGTTACCGCAACATAATACTTGCCCGCCGGAATATTGCTTGCGTGTGACAGGGTCAAGACATTGCCTGTGCCATGATAGCTGATGGTTATGCCGTTCGCAATGCCCGTCCCCGTGGCGGCAGTATATACCTTCCATTCGGCGTCATCCCCATAGGGCGGCGTATTGCTCAGCGAAAACGATACGCTTGACTGCACCGCCGCCGCTTTTGTCACCTCTGCGTCGGCGGTCACCGGCGTTACCGAAATCTCCGCCACCGTCACGTTGGCAGATGCGGAACCGCTCACCTTGCCCAGCGTGATGCTGCAGGTATAGCTTCCGCTGTCTGTGGGCGCTGCGCTTGCCTTGGAATAGGTGCGCCCTGTCGCGCCGGTAATCTCCGCTCCATCCTTTGACCACTGATAAGAGACCGCCGCACCCGCATTCGGCAAAACGTCAAGGGAAAGCGTCCGCCCCACACCTATCGTCGCCCCCGCTATGGAAGGAGCGGCGGAGCCGGAGGGAAAGCCGCTCAAGTCTGCATATGGGCTGCCTCCCTTCACCAAAAGCATCAACGCCGGAACATCCACAAATGCATTGTTGTATATCGTTGGCTTATCGGCGGGCAGGGCAAGCGCCTTCAAGCTCGTACAGCCGGAAAAAGCCCCTGAAGCGATTGATATGACACCGCCCAAATCCACATTGCTCAGCGATGCACAACCGGAAAAAGCATAGTCCGAAATTCTCGTAGGGTTTGGACTCAAGCCCGTGCCCTCTTTTAAGGTCAGCGCTTTGCAGCCGCGAAAAGCATTCTCCTCAATCGACTCGACATTGCTCAGATCCACCTTTTTCAGCGATGCACAGCCCGCAAAAACAGCGACCGGAATCTCCTTGAGGTCTTGATGAAAGCCCGTGCCGCTTTTTAAGGTCAGCGCTTTACAGCCGTTAAAAGCATTCCCCCCAATCGACTCGACGTTGCTCAGATCCACCTCGCCCAGCGATATGCAGTTATAAAAAGCCCATATCCCAATCGACTCGACATTGCTCAGATCCACCTCACCCAACGATGCGCAGTCGGAAAAAGCCCATGCCCCAATCGACTTGATATTGCTCAAATCCACTTTGTTCAACGATGCGCAGCCCTTAAAAGCATCTTCCGGAATGCCCTTGAGGTCTTGATGAAAGCCCGTGCCCTCTTTTAATGTCAGCTTTTTGCAGTCGGAAAAAGCCCCATCCCCCAGCGATGTGACATTGCTCAAATCCACCGCGCCCAGTGATTCGCACGCGACAAATGCACCCTGCTTGACTGTCGTCAGCTTCGAAGTGTCGCCCACCGTGCCCAGCGATTCGCACCCGCCAAAAGCCTCCTGCTCAATCGACTCAACATTGCTCAGATCCACCTTTTTCAGCGATGCACAGCCCGCAAAAGCAGCGGCCGGAATCTCCGTGATATCTTGATGAAAGCCCGTGCCCTCTTTTAAGGTCAGCATTACGCAGTTGAAAAAAGCATAGGGCTCAATCGACTCGACCTTGCTCAAATCCACCGCGCCCAGCGATATACAGTTGTAAAAAGCCGCTTCCCCAATCGACTTGACATTGCTCAGATCCACCGTGCCCAGCGTTTCGCACCCCAAAAAAGCCCTTTCACCAATCGATGTGACATTGCTCAAATCCACCTTTTTCAGCGATGTGCAGTTCCGAAAAGCCCATGCCCCAATCGATGTGACATTGCTCAGATTCACCTCACCCAGCGATGTGCAGCCGGAAAAAGCAGCGATCGGAATGTTCGTAAGCTTTTGATGAAAGCCCGTGCCCTTTTTTAAGGTCAGCGCTTTGCAGTTGGAAAAAGCAGAGGGCTCAATCGACTCGATATTGCTCAAATCCACATTGTTCAGCGATGCGCAGCCGGAAAAAGCATTCCGTTTAATCGACTCGACCTTGCTCAAATCCACATTGTTCAGCAATGCACAGTCCGTAAAAGCATCTTCCGAAATATTTGTAAGGCTTGCATTCAAGCCCGTGCCCTCTTTTAAGGTCAGCTTTTTGCAGCCAGAAAAAGCTGCCTGCCCGATCGCCTCGACACTGCTCAGATCCACCGCGCCCAGCGTTTCGCACCCCGAAAAAGCCCACGCCCCAATCGATATGACGTTGCTCAGATCCACCGTTTTCAGTGATTTGCAGTCCGTAAAAGCATCTGCCGGAATCTCCGTGAGTTCTTTATCAAAGCCCGTTCCGCTTTTTAAGGTCAGCGTTTCGCAGCCGTAAAAAGCCCCATTTTTAATCGACTTGACATTGCTCAAATTCACCTCGCCCAGTAATGGGCAGCTATTAAAAGCGTCTTTTCCAATCGATGTGACGTTGCTCAAATCTACCGCTTTCAGTGATTTACAGCCCATAAAAGCCTCTGCCGGAATCTCCGTGAGTTCTGTGCTAAAGCCCGTGCCCTCTTTTAAGGTCAGCTCTTTGCAGCCGAAAAAAGCACCTTCCTCCAGCGATGTGACCTTTCTCAAATCCACCTCTTTTAGCGATTCGCAGCCGGAAAAGCCTCCCTTCCCGACCGTCGTCAGATTCGCGGTGCCGCCCGCTATGGTCAGATTTTTGCAGCCGGAAAAAGCATTCTCGCCAACCGACTCGACGCTTCCCAGATTCACCTCTTTCAGCAATGTGCAGCCGGAAAAAACGCCATTATTAATCGTCGCCCGTCCTGAAAGGTCGCCCACCGTGGTCAGCGCTTTGCAGCCGGCAAAAGCATATTCCTCAATCGTCCCGACCTTGCTCAAATCCACCTCTTTCAGCGATGCGCAGCCCTTAAAAGCCTCCTTCGGAATTTTATCAAGGTCTTTATGAAATCCTGTATTTTCCTTTAGTGTCAGCGATGCGCAGCCATTAAAGGCGCCATCACCATTCTTCATAACGGTGATGCCGCTCAGATCCACCTCTCCCAGTGCTTTACAGTTATAAAAAGCCTTTGACCCGATCCAGTATACTTTGGAGGTATCACCTGCCGTCGCCAAATTTTCGCAGCCATTAAAAGCATTTTGCATGATCGTCTCGGTATTGCGCAGGTCCACCTCTTCCAGCGAGATGCAACCGAAAAAAGCGTTATCATCTATTCTCGTGACATTTTTCAACCCCACATCTGTTAAAGCGATGCAGTTTTTGAACGCATTCGCGCTCACGAGCCATGTGGAAAGTTCGCCCACCGTGGTCAGCACTTTGCAGTCGGAAAAAGCGTCCGTCCCGATCGCGTCCTTCACGTTGCTCAGATCAATCTCTTTCAAAGCTTTGCATCCGAAAAAAGCAGATTCCTCAATGTTCGTCAAGTTCGGAATATCACCCACTGTGGTCAGCGCTTCGCAGCGTAAAAAGGCGCTTTGTCTCACCCGCGTGGCACTGCCCAAATCCACCGTTTGCAGCGATTTGCAGTCGACAAAAGCGTCCGCGCCTATGTCCGTGACCTTGCTTAAATCCACATTTTTCAAGGCGATGCACTCTTTAAAAGCATACGCCTCGATTGTCGTGACACTTGCGGGCAGCTTGATGGTTTGCAGGTTGTTCATTGTACCATTGCCGCCAAAATCTTTGACATTGTTGAACGCGGACGTGGGAATTACAGTATTGCTTATGCCGCTTATGTCAAGCGTTATGATCCCCGATAGATTGTTGCGTATGAATGGAAAGTCAATATAATCGCTAAGCTCACCGCTCTGCACCTCCAGACTGGTGACGACGCTATAGTTGTAGGGCGCGCTTTGCCCCATCGATCTCAGCTCGGCTTCAACAGCCGCTTGCAGGCCCCCCTTGCTCACAGTGGGAAGCGTGATCGCGCCGCCGCTATATGACCTGCGCCCAACCGTGAAATCGCCGTTTTTAGGCGGTGTGCATTCCCCTGTGTGCCCCATTGGCAGTGTGCAGCCTTCCGCGAGGGTGCAGGGCGGAATCTCGCATTCCCCTGTGTGCCCCGTCGGCAGTGTGCAGCCTTCCGCAAGGGTGCAGGACGGAATCTCGCATTCCCCTGTGTGCCCTTTGAGGAGCGTGCAGCCCGCTTTCACATCACAGGGCACGTCCGCTTCGCCGTCCTTTTTTGCGCACTGCTCACAGGTGTGCGTGCACGACGCGGCAGCCGCCGCCTCTGTATAGCCGCAGCTTTCGTCGTGCGCCGTGTGGCAATCCTTCAGCCCCGATGCGTCCGCCGCATTCGCCGTGCCGGAATCATCTACCGCAAAGGCTGCCGTGCCGGTTGCGCCCACCACCAAGACAAGTGTGAGCAGTATGGCTAAGATCCGTTTTGCTTTCCTGTTTTTCATATTGCTTTCCCCCTAAAAATGATATATGATGCGGTCTTTGCGTTTTATGAATCCTCTGTGCAACGCATCAGTGCCGCGGCAATGTCCTCTTTTGTGATCTTCTGACAAAGAAATGCCTTTGCCTTGAGTCTGTAGCTGTGCGTGGCAAACGCCCGGTCGTCTGATATCCATACGAGCGGCGTTTTGCTGTTTGCCTGCCTTGCGCCGTTGGCGATCTCCATTCCTTCCGCACCGGCCCAAAAAACCAGCATGGCGTCCCAATCCTTTTGGGCCAGATGAAACAATTCCTGTGCGTTGCTGCAAGCGTGATAGGTCATGCTTTTGCCTGTTCTCCGTATGAATTCGCCGACGGCGTCCTGCAAAAGAAAGAAATCCTTTTGCTTGCAAATGCCAATGCAACAAAATTCCATAGTCCACCTCATGATTGTATTTCACACCTTACCATAGCATCCTCAGAAAAAAAAAAGACGCTTCCCGTATGAAACAATGATGAAATGACATGAATCGTCTTTTTTGCTCGTTGAAAACGCCTCTTTCACATGCTAGAATAAAATATTAGAATGGGGGGGAATGCGGATGCGGATCGCGATTTGCGACGACCACGAGCGTGAACGAAACGCGCTTGCGGCTGATTTAGCGGAATATTGCGCACGACGCGGAACAGAATTGACGGTGAAGCTGTTCGACAGCGCCTTCATGCTAACGCAGGCAATCACTGCGGGGCATCGGTTCGATTTGCTGCTGCTGGATATCCTAATGCCGGGAATGGACGGCTTTGCGGCAGCCAAAGAAATTCGATGCGTCGATCAGCGCGTGGCAATCGCTTTTCTGACGGTTTCCCCGGATTATGCCCTTGCCTCCTATTCCGTCAAGGCGCGGCATTATCTGATCAAGCCGGTGAGCCGCGATGCCCTATTTTCCTTGTTGGACGAAGTGGATGCGGAACTTGCGCAGGAAGAAAAACAAATGCTGGTCATCGATACCAAAGCCGGTTTGCGGCGGCTTGGCATAGATCGTCTGGAATACTGCGAAGTGATCGGGCGCACAATCTTCTATCATATGACAAACGGCGCGGTATTTGAAGGCAGAGGAAATTTACACGAGCTGGAGCGTCGGCTTTTGGTTTTGCCGAATTTCTTAAAGCCACACCGCTCCTACCTTGTGAACATAGATCATATTGCAGGCGTAAACAGCCGTGATTATGTGATAGAAATGCAATCGCTGAAACAAATCCCCATTCCCAAAGTGCGCTGCGGCGAGGTGCGGGAATTTATACGGCATTATGTAGAGCAAAAAGGAGTGGTAGATCATGAAAAAGCGTGAAGTCTTTTTACTTGGAACAGCTTTGCTGGCTCTGATTTTGCTCGCGTCTTATCTATATGGCTTCACGCTCCCAAAACGCGAAAATCTATTCCTTACGCCTACAATAGATGACGCGCGCGGCTGGGAGATCTATACACTGGAAAATGAGGAACGGATGCCGGTTGCCACGTCACAAATCATAGATTCTTCCGGTACGATCTATTTCGAAAGGGAGATTCCCGCTCAGTGGTTTGATGAGGAACTTACCCGCATGGAGCTGGCAACCGACTGGTGGGCGAGCGCGTTTGTAGATGGGGCGCTTGTTTATACCAACTATCCGGGTGTTTCGGCGATGTCTCCCGTGACCTTTCCGCAGGAGGGAGAAGAGATTGATTTCCGCGTAATGCTGGGCTTTTCGCTTGACCCATCCTGGGCCGGACGAACGCTGACGATGGCCGTAGACGCAAAAGAAGAAAACGTGAGCACGCCCAGGTTCGTGCTAACATCAAACTATGTGTTTGAAGGACAAAGCTTTGCGTGGGCCAACGGCAAAGCAATGCCCGCAATGCTGTATGCGATGCTTGGGTTCTTGCTTCTGGCGCTGTTTATTTACAGCCTTATGCAGCGCAAGGCAAATTTTGGGTTGCTGGCGCTTGCCGCCGCATCCCTGCTGCAAATGTTTTTCTTCCTTTCCCATTTCGATGACGCCCCATTCATTTTTTTGTTGCAGCCGCTGCTTTCAAATGGGTTCTTGCTATTGCCCATGCTTTATATTGCATTGCGGATGCAAAAATACAAAAAAGTTTTTTTGCCGCTCCTTCTGATTTGCTGGGGCGTACCGTTTGTTGTGATCCTCATGAATTATTTTGCACCTACGCCCATTTTTATACAGAATGTTGCGCCCTACCTGATGTTTGTTCCACTGGCGGCAATGTTTCCCTGCGGCATATTGGAGCGCAGGAACGGCAACCGCGTATTTCGTTCGTTCATAACAGGATTGTATATCGTATTCGGCGGGGTTTTGGTTTTGTTTTTGCTTTCGCTGCCCGTATGCGCACTCTTCCCTGAAGGCGCGGGGGCTTTTGCGTGGATCCACTACATATTTTATGCCATCGCGGATACCATGCCCGGCCTGCTGATCTACTTCTTGAATACCCTGCTGCTTGTTCTTCTCTTTTCTGTCGCCGCGCTGGAGCAAATTCGCAAAAGCACCGAGGCTGCTGAGACGGTTAAACTTCTGACACTGAAAAACGATCTGATGTTAGAAAACCTGAGAGCGCTGGAGCGCAACGGCGAGGCGCTGGCGGTGGCGCGGCACGACGAACTTCACCATCTTCGTATGATGGCGGAGCTATACCGTGAAGCTCCGGAGCAGGCGGCAAAATATGCCGACTCGCTGGCCGCGGAGCTGAGCGGCGCTTCACCCATATTACCCGTTACGGAGAACCGGCTGATCAATACAATTTTGGCAGTGCAAGCGAGCAGGGCGGAAAATCTCTCCATTCGTTTTCGTGCAGAGGCAATTTTGCAGGAAACCCTGCCCATAGCAGATAAAGATCTGTGCGCCGTGTTTATGAATTTGCTTGAAAATGCTGTGAACGCAGCGTCGAACGCAGCGCCGGATAAGGAAAAAGAGGTGTTCGTCAAGCTGTTTGTGGAGGACGGGTATTTGTTCATCATCATTAAAAACACGCTGCCGCGCAACTTTGACCCGTCCATATTGAAAGAAAAGCTGGGCAAAAAAAAGCAGCCTGCGGCAAACCCGCATGGATTTGGCCTCATATCGGCGCGCACAACGCTTGCGCGCTATGGCGGGGAGCTGCGCTTTAGCATCGAAGGCGATGTCATCGTGCTGCAAACCGCTATGCGGCTGTGCTCCCTCTAAAATCTTACTTTTTTGAAAGCCGCCGCACAGCAAAGGTTTACTATAGCCATATGTGAGATTTCATTTCGCCGTTCCGAGGCAGTCGACATATTCGAAACATGTATTATGATCGAATCACGCGCTTTACTTCGTACTCTTGAGATCCGCGACGTGCGCACACAATGCGGCATATGTCACATAGTCCGCGTCCTTCACGATCATTTCAAGCTCATTGTCTCCAAAGGAGGTGGTGCGGCCCTCCGCATACTGGCGATCCACCTCGTCCTTCAACCGCTGGACCAGTTCGGATTTTTTATCGATCTTCTGGGTCCCCTCCAGCTTAAAATGCGCGTTGATCCAGTGCGCGATGCCCGCAAGGCCTGAATGCTCGCCGATCACCACTGCCACAGGTCTGCCGAGAATTTTATCGGTATTGAAGATGTTGTATATCTGCTCATCCTTCAAAAGCCCGTCCGCGTGGATGCCCGCGCGGGTGGAGTTGAAGTTGCGCCCCACAAACGGCGTGCGCGGGTTGATGTCGTATTTCAGTTCCTTTTCAAAATAATCCGCGATCTCCGTGATGGCCTTTAGGTCCATGCCGTCCTGCGTCCCCTTAAGCTGAACATACTCGATCGCCATCGCCTCAATGGGACAGTTGCCCGTGCGCTCCCCGATGCCAAGCATCGAGCAGTTGACGGATGACGCACCATAAAGCCATGCTGTGGAGGCGTTGCACACCACCTTATAAAAGTCATTGTGCCCGTGCCACTCCAAAAGCGCAGACGGCACGTTCGCGTAAAAACGCAGCCCATAGACGATGCCCTGCACGCTTCTCGGCAGCGACGCGCCCGGGTAGGTCACACCATAGCCGAGCGTATCGCACATGCGGATTTTGATCGGGATGCCGCTTTGCTCCCGCAGTTCCATCAGCGCGCGTGCGAACGGCACCACAAAGCCATAGAAATCCGCGCGGGTGATGTCCTCAAAATGGCAGCGGGGCACGATGCCCATATCAAGCGCGTCCTTGATCACACCCAAATATTTGTCGAGCGCCTGAGCGCGCGTCATGCCCATCTTGTTGAAAATGTGATAGTCCGAGCACGAAACAAGAATGCCCGTCTCGCGGATACCCATTTCCTTTGCAAGCGCAAAGTCGTTTTTGTTCGCGCGGATCCACGTAGTGATCTCCGGAAATTCATACCCCAGCGCCTGACATTCCTCAAGCGCCTTGCGGTCCTTGTCCGTATACACGAAAAACTCGCTTTGGCGGATGATGCCCTTCGGGCCGGACAGCTTATGCAGCAGCTTATAAAGGTCCACCACCTCTTTTACGGAAAACGGGGTGCGCGCCTGCTGTCCATCACGAAAGGTTGTGTCTGTGATCCAGATGTCATCAGGAAAGTGCATAGGCACCGTCCTGTGGTTGAAGGTGATCTTCGGGACCTCGTCATAATCGAACATATCCTCATAAAGGTTCGCCTTCTCCACATCCTGCAAGGTGTAGTTGTAATCGTTTTCCTGCAGCAGGTTTGTACGTTTATATCGTTCCTTTGTCATGTTATATTCTCCACATCAGTCGAGCAACGCAACAAATTCCGCGATGCGCTCAATGCCCTTTTCAATATTCTCACGCGAGATGGCGTAGGACAGCCGAACAAAATCATCCGCACCGAATGCCGCGCCCGGAATGACCGCTGTCAGCTTCTTTTCGAGCAGCTTTTCCGCAAAATCCACCGATCCTTTGATCTGCTCGCCGTCGATCGTGCGGCCCTTAAGCTTCGAGATGTTGAGCATCACATAGAATGCGCCCAGCGGCGTCGCGCAGCTCACGCCGTCGATGTCGTTGATCATCTTCACCATGATCTTCCTGCGCGCGTCGAATTCGTCGCGCATCTTCGCAATCTCATCCTGCGGCCCCACAAGCGCCTCCACGCCCGCAAACTGTGCGATAGAGCAGGGGTTTGAGGTCGCGTGGCTCTGATAGCTGCCCATCACCTTCGCAATCTTTGCATCACTGGCCGTATAGCCGATGCGCCAGCCCGTCATTGCGTACGTCTTGGAAAGGCCGTTCACAATGATGGTACGCGCGTACGCGTCGTCGCTCACCCCCGCGATGCTCAGATGCTTATGGCCCTCATAGACCAGCTCGCCGTATATCTCATCTGAAACGATGAAGAAATCATGCTTCTTGGCAATGTCCGCAATATCGTTGAGCGTCTTTTGCGTATAAATACAGCCGCACGGGTTCGACGGGTTGTTGATGATGATGGCCTTTGTTTTTTCTGTCACCGCCGCCTCGATATCCGCAGCAAGCGGTTCGAAGTCGTTGCTCTCCTGTGCCTCTACATAAACGGGCACACCGTCCGCCATTTTGATCAGCTCCGGGTATGTGAGCCAGTAGGGCGCGATCACGATCACCTCGTCGCCGGGATTCAAAATTGCCTGAAAGGTGTTGAACAGCGAATGCTTCGCTCCGTTTGAAATCACGATCTGCGAGGGCTCATAATTCACGCCGCAATTCTTTCTGAGATTTTCGCACACCGCCTTTTTAAGCTCCACCGTGCCCGATGCGGGCGTGTATTTCGTCATGCCGTTTTTCAGTGCCGTAATTGCCGCCTGCTTGATATGCTCGGGCGTATCGAAATCCGGTTCGCCCGCGCCAAACCCTACCACGTCAAGACCCCGCGCCTTCATGTCCTTTGCCATCGCCGTAATTTTCAATGTCAGCGAGGGCGAAATTGCAAGTGCTTTTTCAGAAAGTTGCATTTTGTACCTCCACAAATTCCCTTTTAAAATTTATTTTTCTTGCGCATTGCGCATTCATTCAGCTTTATTCTGCATATATTATTCTAATACAATCCGATGGCAAACGCAATAGCCCAAATTCACAAAATGCAAATTTAAATAAATAATTTTTCGTTTTGTGGCATCATATCTCAATATTGCATTTTGCACAACAAAAATATATACTATAATGAGGAAGAATTACGATACGATTGGAGAAATGATCTATGGCTGACTATGTGCTCACCTGCTGTTCGACCGCAGACCTTCCGACCGCTTTTGTAAAAGAACGCGACATTGCCGTGCTTCCCTACCAGTTCTTTATGGACGGGAAGGAATATTATGACGATCAGGGCGTTTCGATCTCTACGCATGATTTTTATGAAAAAGTACGCGCGGGCTCCATGCCCACCACCTCCATGGTGAACGCGGAGCGTTATACGGAATTTTTCACTCCTTTTCTGGAGGATGGAAAAGATATCCTGCACTTGGAATTTTCCTCCGGACTTTCCGGCTCTTATAACAACGCGCTGATGACGGCGGAAGATCTGATGAAAAATTATCCGGACCGGCGCATCGTCATTGTGGATTCTCTGAGTGCGGCGCGCGGCTACGGGTTGTTTGTCCATCTTGTCTATAATAAGAAGGAATCGGGTGCAACGCTCGACGAGGCAAAGGACTACGCCGAGGAGCTGAAGTGGAAAATCACTCACTGGTTCGCTGTAGACAGCCTCGAGCATCTGCGGCGCGGCGGTCGGGTATCCCGGGCGAGCGCGTTCCTTGGAACTATGCTCAACATCAAGCCCGTGCTCGCGTTCAATAACGAAGGAAAAATCATTCCCGTGGAAAAGATACGCGGACGCAAAAAGTCGCTTATCGCCATGGTGGATAAGATGCAGGATGATATCGACGAGCCGGACGGGCAGATCGTGTATGTCGGGCATGGCGACGCACCTGAAGATGCGGAATATACTGCACGGCTCATCCGCGAACGCTTTCCCTCGGTTGGTGAGATCATCACGCACTACATCGGTCCTGTGATTGGCGCGCATTCCGGCCCTTCCACGATCGCGATCCACTATATCGGCAAAAAACGGGTCGACATCGCGTTCAAATAGGCGGTGTCCTGTTCAAATAATTAAGAAATTCTTTATTTTTCCTTTCTTGCATCTTCTGTTTCATCTGCTATACTGTGAAACAGGATCAAGAGAGGAGGGAAGGAAACGAATGACATCACATACTTCGATCGCAGCGCTCATCATTGCGTCGATCGTCTTGATTGTTCTGCTGTTCGACCGAATCATGACAAAGGCCGCACCACCCGAGGAAAAAACGTGGCTGACCGATTATCAGTACGCGCACCGCGGGCTGCACAACGATCAATATCCTGAAAATTCGCTGCCCGCATTTGAAAATGCGGTTCAGCACGGTTTTGCGATCGAGCTTGACGTCCAGATGACGAAGGATGGAAAAATCATGGTGTTCCACGACTCCTCGCTGAAGCGCATGACGGGGGTAGACCGAAAAATCCGCGACTGCACCTTCTCAGAAATTCGCGCGCTGCGGCTCAATCACACCAGATATAAGATTCCTACTCTGCGCGAAACGCTTCGACTGATTGACGGGCGCACGCCTCTGCTCATTGAAATCAAGAAAAAGGGGTTTGCAGGCGATCTTGAACATGAACTCTACGAGATGCTGCAGGGCTATCGCGGCAAATATGCCGTACAGTCCTTCTCGCCGTTTTCCATCCGTTGGTTTAAGAAAAACGCGCCGCGCGTACTGCGCGGGCAGCTTTCGTGCAATTTTTCGTTGTGCAAGGAAAACTTCCCGGCGGGCATGGGCGCCATCGTCCGGTTTTTTGTGACGAAGCTGCTGCTCATTGTGCAGCACCTCGGCGTCAACTTTATTTGCCGTCCAAACTTCATCAGCTATGAGCTCCAAAAGGTAAACACGCGGCTTCTGCGCCGCCTGCGCCGCAGCGGCGCCCCCATCTTTGCATGGACAGTGCGCAGCATGGAGGATTACGAACGCGCAAAGCCATATACAGATTCCGTAATTTTTGAAAACTTTACGCCCAAGCGCAAATCGTTCCTGCATCATCCGGGTAAAACGGGTTGAACAAAACCGATCAAAGCACAGAGCCTTCGCCCTGTGCTTTTTCTTTATAAAATCATACGCCGATCGACCGTTTCATGCCAATTTAGCGAGGTGTTTACCACACCTTTTTTTGCGTTTGAAACAAAATAATTCGTCATTTCTGTGTTTACAATAAATTGATTTGTGTTATACTATTGGTATATTGGTGTCATATTTATATGCCACTTTTTACTTTTTTTCAAATTTGTGACTTTTTGGGGGGCCTCATGGGCGTAAACATTGATATAGAGCGCATTTTAAACATCGGCATCATGCTGAGCTCTGAACGAAATACGGAAAAGCTTCTGGATATCATATTGACGGAAATCCGCAGGGTGACATGTGCGGACGCGGGTACGATCTATTTGCTATACAATGATAAGCTTTATTTTAAGATCGTGCAGAACGAAACGATGAATACCTTTGTCGTGGACGGGAAGGAATGGGAACCCGTTCCGCTCGTCCCTGAAAACGTATGCGCCTATGCGGCGCTTCAGAAAAGGATCGTCAACATCGAGGATGTTTATAACAGCCGTGAGTTCGATTTTACCGGGCCGAAGCGCTATGATTCCGTCACCGGCTACCGGACGCAGTCCATGCTGGTCGTTCCTCTGGTTAATATCGAGGACGAACTGATCGGCGTCGTACAACTGATCAACGCCAAGGATGAAACGGGTGCCATCATTCCCTTCGACGAGGAATACCTTCCCGTTGTCCGCTCCCTGGCGTCGCAGTCGGCGATTACGCTTTCCAATGTTCAGTTTGTCAAGGAAATCAACGATCTGTTCTATTCGTTCGTGAAGGTGATGACCTCTGCAATCGATGCCCGTACGCCTTATAATACGCATCACACCTGCAATCTGGTTGAATTGCTGCGCAAGTTTCTTCCCTTTGTAAACCGGATGCACGATGAGGGAAAAACTGATCAATACTTTGATTCCGAGCGCGAGGAGCAAATTTGCATGGCCGCATGGCTGCACGATGTGGGCAAGGTAGTCACGCCGACCGAGATCATCAACAAGCCCGGCCGTCTGAGCGAGGACGAGCGCGTGATCATGAACGATCATGTGCTCAAAACGGAGCAATTTCTGAGTAACATCAAGTTTTCCCGTCAGTTTAGGGACGTTCCGCAATACGCAGGGATGCATCATGAATTTCTGGATGGATCCGGATATCCGCACAAGCTGCGCGGAAAGCAGATTCCTTATGAGGCGCAGCTCTTGACCGTGCTCGATATTTTTGAGGCGATGACTGCCTCAGACCGGCCCTATAAACGCGCTTTTACAGCCGATGAGGCCATCGGGGAGCTTCGCAAGATGGCAAACGACGGAAAGCTGAACAGCGATATTGTGGAACTGCTCGCTATGAGCAATATTTTGGATCAGCGCAATGCTTAAATCTGTCCATCGGCGGCTGATTGCCGCAGGCGTGATTTTTTTGGTCAGCTTTGTACTCTTTGTAAGCGGTTTGCTGCGTCCGCTGGATCATATGATCGCCGACAGACTGTATCAGTCCGCGCGGTTGATCGACAACAACATCAAGATCATTGCCATCGATGAAAAAACGCTTGAAGCGCTTGGCCCAATGGGAAACTGGAGCAGACAGGTATACGCCGATCTTGTGGACACGTTATGCACGGAAGAATCCGCACCGGCGGCAATCGGCTTCGATATCATGTTTATTGGGAATGTTTCAGAACCGGGCGACGCAAATTTTGCGCAGAGCACCGGCAAATATGGCAACGCATGTGTTGCCGCAAACGTCGTGTTCAGTGATCGTCTGGTAATGGACGGGGATGGCGCTTATCTGGATGCGATGTCCGCTGATATGCTCGAGCTGCCCTACCCCGCGCTTCTTTCCTCCGTACAATACGGCTTTGCCAACATGGCAGCGGAGCAGGACGGCATTGTCCGCAGCAGCGTACTCACCGCGAGCTATGGCGGTGAAACGCTATATAGCTTCCCTGCCGTATGCTATATGGCCTATGCCGATGCGCTCGGTATAAAGCCCGTCTTTCCGCAAACAGATGCGTATTCGCGCTGGTGGATCCCCTATGCGGGATATCCGGGTGATTATGAGGCGATTCCGCTGATCGACGTGCTCGATGGCACCGTCGATCCACGCCTGTTTGGTGACACGCTCGTTCTTGTAGGCGCTTACGCGCCCGGTCTGCAGGACGCTTACAACGTGCCGATCAACAAGGCAGAGCAGATGTACGGAGTGGAAATTCACGCAAACATCATTCAGGCGCTGCTGGAAGGCGCGGCGGCTTTGCCCGCAGACCCTGCGGCCTCCGCATTGATTTTTGCAGCGTGCGCCGCACTGCTGTATCTTGCTTTTATGCGCATCAAAAAGGCGCTCGTTTCCGTGCTGCTTCTTGTGGCCGTCATCGCCGTAAACGTTGTGCTGTGCGTATTGCTTTACCAAACCGGCTTAATTGTCAGCCTGATCTATTTTCCACTTGCTGCGATCGTCGTTTATGTGGCGGCGCTCGTGTCGAGTTATCTCTTCGAAAGGGCACACCGCAAGAAGGTCGTAGAGGCGTTCAAAAAGTATGTGGCCCCGCAGGTCGTGGAGGAACTCGTTCGGGAGGGGCGCTACGACATTGTTCTCGGGGGTGAAAACCGTGACGTTGCGGTTATGTTTGTGGACATTCGCGGGTTTACGCCTCTTTCAGAGCGGCTGAAACCGGAGGATGTGGTAAGCATCCTGAATGCCTATCTGAACCTGACCACCGAGTCCATCTTCTCAAACGGCGGTACACTGGATAAATTTATCGGCGACGCCACAATGGCGATCTTCAACGCCCCGTTCGCGCTTGACAACTATGTGCTGCGCGCCGCAAAAACAGCGCTCGACATCGTTGCCGGAGCGCACGCCCTCGCGGCGGAGATCGAACTCCGGTATCACGAGACTGTGAGCTTTGGTATTGGCCTGCACTGCGGCGAGGCCGTCGTGGGCAACATCGGGTGCACCAGCCGTATGGACTATACGGCCATTGGCGACACCGTCAACACAGCCGCCCGGATCGAAAGCAACGCCGGACGATCACAAATATTGATGAGCGAGGTCTTTTACAGGCGGATCAAAGAGCATGTGCTGGCGAAAGAGATTGGCGCCATGCCCTTAAAGGGAAAAACGAGTGAAATCACCGTATATGAATTGTTGGGGATAAAAACAGATGAATCAGTGGATGACCATACCGTGTCTTGATCAAATTTCACAAAGCACCGCGCTGGCGAACGAATATTCGTGTGCCTTCGAATACAACGATTTTATATCCGGAAGCGTACTGGACGATCCTGCGTCGCTTGATAACCTCCTTCAAAAGGCTTCCGCGCTGCAGCACAGCGTCCGCAACACACTGCACGGTGTCTTTTACGACATTACGATATTCAGCTCAGACCCAAAAATCCGCGCCGTCAGCGAGCAGCGCGTCCGGCAAAGCATGGATGCGGCGGCCCGGCTGGGCGTTAAGGGCGTGGTGTTTCACACCAACTACATCCCAACCTTTCGCGCGGAACCTTATCAGAAACTATGGGTGGAATCCAACAAGCAATTCTGGAAAAAAATGATCGCGGAATATCCAAATACGGAAATTTACATGGAAAATATGTTTGACTTAGAACCCGAACTTTTGCTGCGTTTGGCGGACGAATTGGCCGAAGAAGAACGATTCGGCGTCTGTCTCGATGTCGCGCACGCACATTTGTCGGAGGTTCCCCTCAAGCGCTGGATCAAAGACCTAGCACCGCACATCCGGCACATCCACATCAATGACAACGATGGGAAAACGGACGGACATCTGCCATTGGGCGAGGGCAACATCTGTTTTGAGGATGTATTCCAAAATCTTGACAAATATTGCGCGGATGTTTCCATATTGGTAGAGATCACCGGCATAGAAGATCAGGAAAAGAGCTTCCAATATCTGGAACGCCATTGCTTTTTGAAGCAGCGCGAAGGAGCACTGATATGAGGAAGATTGTTTCATTTGCCCTGTTGGCATTTTTCATTTTCTGTACCGCATGCACGGGAGACCCGCAGCAAACGCCGCAGGAGGCTTCCGCCTCCCTTACGTCATCCCCTGCTTCGTCGTCTCCCGCTGCTGTAGATATCGCCGATACGCAGGCCAGAATCATCAGCGTCTATGAGCTCAACGGAACCGCTACCGTTTCGCGCGGAGAAAAAGGTAGTATTTCAGTTTTTCAGAACATGAAGCTGCAAAACGGCGACCACATCTCCGTTTCTTCACAAAGCAGCCTGACCCTTCGGTTGGATGCGGACAAGTTTATCACGCTCGATGAGGATACGCAAATTGAGCTGGTCGCAATGGGCACCGACCGTCAGAGCAAGACGAAGATCGATCTTGTCACAGGCACGGTGTTGTCCAACATCACCGCGAAATTGAGTGGTAATTCCTCCTATGAGGTGTCCACACCGAAGTCGACGATGTCTGTACGCGGCACCATTTTTTCCGTAGCATATTTCCCGGGAAGCAGCTCCGCGCCCGAGGTCCGCGTCAACGTGTTTGACGGGGCCGTCGCCGTGCAGCCAATGGACAACAGTGGGAATATCACAATGCAGGCAGCGATTGTCACAGCCGGAAACAGCGCCGTTGTAAAAGAAGAACCCGAAAAAGGCATTATTTCGAGCAGTAATACCGCCATTGATTTGAATGCACTCCCCCCCGTTGTGGTCGATACCTTGATCGGCATTGCGCAGGAGCGCCCGACAGTTTTGAATCCTTCGACGGTTGAGGTGCTCAATCAAATCAAAGAAAACAATTATGCGCCGGTTCCGACGCCTGCACCTACCGCGGACATTCCGGCGAGCGACGCAATCCGTTCGACGAGCAGGATCATGTCGACGACGGCAACGGCAGCACCTGCCCCAACAAGTATCCCCACCCCTGCACCCACGCCAACACCCTCGCTTGCACCTGCGGCAACACCTACACCCGTACCCACGGCAACACCCAAGCCTGTGCCAACGCCTACACCCACGCCCGTGCCAACGCCTACTCCCACGCCTACGCCTACACCCACGCCTACTCCCACGCCCACGCCTGTGCCGCCGGAAGCCGCCGAAGCTACTGTGAATGGCGTAAATTACGCTGCCTTGGATGAAGCGTTGAGCGCCGCAAATGCATCGAGCTCGTCCGTCTCTGTGATTTTGATGAAAGATGTGACCATGACCTCCGATTTGACAGTAAATGCAAATGTCACATTGAACGACGACGGCTATATGCTCATACTTGCTTCCGGAAAAGTATTGCATGTCAAAGGTCGTCTCATGATGATGCAGAATCTGCTCGAGTATTCCGCACTTCAATCCGGTGCAAAGATCCAGTTGGATGCAGGGGCCTTTTGCACGATTTACGGCATACATCTTCTTTCCCCCACAAACAGTTCCTCTGCGCTGCTCAACATGGGCACGGATTCATCCTTCTCTTTGTTGAAAGATAAGATCTCCATTTCAGGCTCCGTGTCTGTCAACAACGGAAAAACCTTCAATTATGCAAATTTATACACTCCCTCCACCTGCGTTGTAGAGCTGCTTCCGGGGGCAAACTTCACCAACAACGGAACCTTTCTCGTCGGGCAAAGCCTCGTTGTACGCGCAAACGCTTCGTTTTCCTCTCCCGGCACCACCACCCCCGGAACGGGCAGTATGCTGGTTCTTGAGGAAAACGCCTCCATACAGGGGCTCGGAGCGGTGGCAGGGGTGGACACATCTTCCCCGGTGATCGTCTCCTCGTCAGCAGGCCTGCCGCCCGGAACCTATACCTACAACGGCGCCATATGGGAATATTTTGAAGCCAACAGCTGAAAAGAGCGGGAAATTTTTACGTTTCCCGCTCTTTTTTGATTTTCGCGATCCATTCTCCATACCCCTCCGCTTCCATTCGTTCAGCCGGAACAAAGCGGAGTGCCGCACCGTTGATGCAATACCGCATCCCGCCCAACTCCAAAGGTCCATCTTGAAACACGTGCCCCAGATGAAAATCGCCCGCTGCGCTGCGCACCTCCTCGCGAACCATTCCGTGCGAAAGATCTTTATGCCTCACGATCCTTTTCTGCTCGATCGGTCGTGCGAAGCTGGGCCATCCGCAGCCGGAGGCGAACTGATCGGTGGAGGCAAAAAGTGGTTCGCCCGTCGCTGCGTCCACGTAGATGCCCGCTTCTCCGCTCTCCCAAAATTCACTTGAAAACGGCCGCTCCGTTCCATTTTTCACCATCACTTCATATTGCGCGGCGGAAAGCTTCTTTTTCAGCTCCTCATCTTTTGGCCGCCGGTAGCGGTTCATAGGTTCCGGCATAGTGGAACGCCTCCTTTCCAATATGGCAATATCCGCCCGGATTCTTTTCCAGATAGTTTTGATGATATTCTTCCGCCCTGTAATAATTTTCAAGCGGCCCCACTTCGGTTACCACCGGCTCCCGATGGTTTCGTCGCACCTTGTTCACATATGCTTCAATTTCACGCGCATCCGCCGGATCAATATAATATATCCCCGTCCGGTATTGCTCGCCGATGTCGTTACCCTGTCCGTTTTTCAGTGTTGGGTCGATCACGTGGAAAAAAAGTGCTAAGATGTCGTACGTGGAAATTTCTTCCTCATCATATCTCACACGGACCGCCTCCGCAAAGCCACTTCCTCCACAGCATACATCCTCGTATGTCGGGCATTCCGTTTTTCCATTCACATAACCCACCTGTGTTTCCCGTACGCCGCTCACTTCCTGATAATATCGTTGCAGCCCCCAGAAACAGCCGCCCGCCAAATAAATTTCCTTCATCGTTTCATCCTCATTCCATCTCTATTTTCTTTCAATATTAATACCCAAATTTTACATTTCTTATTCGAACTTTGTCTTTATTAACTTTTTTTGAAAGGTTTTTACAAAAGATTGACACTTTTTGTGATTCCCTATAGAATATTATGTATTGGTTAGGAGAGTTATATGAAGAAAATATTGATTATTATTGCCGTCGTGCTGACTTTGATGCTGTACGCCGCGCCGGCATTTGCCTATACAGTCGACGTAACCGCCGATCCCGCTGAGGGCGGCGATGTCACCGTCAACGATACTGCCGGAGGCGGTGAGGTTCCGAAGGGTAAGAACGCGACAATTAAAGCCACCGCAAGGGAAGGGTATATTTTTGTAGGCTGGTTTCGTGCAGACGGGACTGCCGTTAATGAGCCCGCCGAGTTTACCTACACGCTCGAGGAAAATCGTTCTTACGTCGCCAAGTTCGATAAGAAGTACACGGCAGAAGTGACCGCCACGCCTGCAGACGGCGGACAGGTGACGCAAAGCGGAACTGAATACAAGTTGGGGGATTCTGTCACTGTCACCGCAACTCCCACAGAAAATTATAACTTTATTGGGTGGTTTACAGATCCGAAGTCAGATACGCCCGTAAGCACGGACGCAAGCTATACCTTCACGCTTCAGGAGGATACGCCCACGGCACTGACCGCCAAATTTGCGGCCACCTACAGGCTTGATCTCACCGTGAGCCCCGAGGGTACCGGGACGGTCGTAGGAGCGGGCTCTTACTCGGGCGGGAGCGTTGTGACTGTTGGCGCTTCTCCGGAAAAGGACTGGCGTTTTGCGGGTTGGTACGATAACACCATTCCGAATAAGATCATCAGCACGGAACCGGAATATCAGCTGAATCTGGATGAAAACCGCACGTTGGGCGCGCTGTTTGAGCGCAGCTATACCTATACGCTCATGTGGGTGCTGATTTGGATTGGCATATGCTTTGCCGCCTTCGTGATTGTCATGCGCACGATCCGTCATTTCCGCATCGCACGCCGCAGAAATTACAGGAACCGCAGAAGACCGCCTGCAAGAAGGTATTAAATTCTCTCTATAAAAAACGCCTTCGGTCTGAAAAAACCAGAGGCGTTTTTGTTTTGCTTCAATATCTTTTAAAAATATCTGCTCTTAAACTCAATGCGGTTAAATCTGAACATGTCTGTCGCTGCACAAAACCCGTTCAGACGTCCGTCAGAGATCTTCATCATAGTGTTGTCGGATAAGGTGAAAACGCCTCTCCCGCCGTTCCTCGCTTCAATCTCCTATATGTCCCCTCATTATGCCGCTGGAAGCCGATCAATGCTCCTGCGTAGCTTAAACCGTTGAATCAGTGTGCCAACAATGAGGTGTACTTGGCAGTCACGCGCAGTGATGTGCCTTTTCCGTATAAAGTAAAAAGCCCTTAAGCATTTCGCAAAAGGACCCCCTACATAGGATATTGAAAATTGAATCCGGCAGCTACCAATCCTCCCACACCGTCACCAGTGCAGTACTTTAGGCGTATATGGGCTTAACTTCTGTGTTCGGAATGGGAACAGGTGGAACCCCATAGCTATCGCCACCGGAAATTGTATAGTAAGACTTTCGTCTTAGTATCATGTTTAGGTGCTCACAGCAGCAAGCACACTCAAAACTGGATAGCAGATGAAAGAATCAAGTCA
>CAYTKQ010000028.1:0-27700 GCA_964438705.1 uncultured Christensenella sp.
TGGGTTTTCGTTTCGCACGTTTCCGTGCTCAACGGGCTAAAGCCCCGTACAAAAAAACCGGCGTTTCCGCCGGTTTTCTGATGATCTTCCTTATTTTACGATTCTGTTCAAAACGCCCTGGAACGCACAACCGTGGCGTGCTTCATCCTTCGCCATTTCGTGCACCGTATCATGGATTGCGTCATAGCCAAGCTCTTTCGCCCTCTTTGCAAGCGCCATTTTGCCAGCAGTTGCGCCGCATTCCGCGTCAGCTCTCAGCTCCAGATTCTTTTTCGTATCCGCATACACAACTTCACCAAGCAGTTCGGCAAACCGTGCAGCATGATCGGCCTCTTCATAAGCAGCACGCTTATAGAGCTCCGCAACTTCCGGATACCCTTCCCTGTCAGCCTGTCTTCCCATCGCGAGATACATGCCCACTTCCGTGCATTCGCCCATGAAGTTCTCTCTCAGGCCTTTTACGACTTCTTCGTCAAGTCCCTGCGCAATACCGATTCTGTGCTCGTCCGCCCATACGCGTTCGCCCGAAGCTTCGTCGAATCTCGCGCCGTCTGCACCGCACTGCGGGCACTTCGCCGGACGTTCACCTTCTGCGGTATAACCGCACACCTGACATACATACTTTACCATTTTAATATTACCTCCCAATCAATACGATTGGACGCAAGCGTCCATCGATTTTATTATACACAGCCCCCGATGCACCTAAACATCTTTTTAAATATTTTTACGTCGTTTCCGCGGATTCCTCCGGCGGCGGTTGTTCTTCCGGGCACTCCGCAAAGCAAATGACCGCCTTGAAAAGATCGCCGTCGATCTCGATGCCAAATCTGCCCTGCATCAGTTCCATAAAGTTCCGCGCGATGGAAAGGCCAAGCCCCGAACCCTCTGTGTGGCGAGATTCATCCCCCCGCGTAAAGCGCTCCATCAGCTCTTCCTCGGAAACGTTCAGCGCATCGCGGGACACGTTTTTCACCACAATACAGGCCTGTGTGTCCGCGCGCACAAAGTCGATATACACCCGTGAGCTGCTTGCCGCATATTTCAGCGCATTTTCCAGCACATTGCCGATCACGCGCCACAGCATCTTGCCGTCCGCGCGCACATACATCTGCCCCGCCGCCGGCGCGCTCACAAATTCTAAACCGGACGCTTCGATTTTATCTGACATCTCACCGAGCGCCTGCTCCATAAACTGCACAAGCTCGATGCGCTTGAGCTCTACCTTCATATCGCCGCTGCTTGCCTTCGCCGCCTCAAACAGATCGTCCGTCAGGTATTTGAGCCTGCGCGATTTCATATCCAGCACCTCGAGGTATTTGGGTGCGTTCGGGCTCGTAAGTCCCTCTTTTTTCAGAAGATCCACATACGTCAATATGGACGTAAGCGGCGTTTTGATGTCGTGGGAAACATTCGTAATAAGCTCTGTCCGCATGCGCTCGGATTTCACCTCGCGTGACACCGCCGCCTCAAGCCCTTCGGCAATGTGATCGATCCCTGTTGCGATTTCATCATACTCCGGTCCGCCGCCTCTTGGAATGCGATAATCGAGGTCTCCCTCCTTAATACGCCGCACTCCATCGGAAATCGCCTGCACCGCCTCGGCTTTCATAAGCACCCGCTTCAATGCCGCCGTCAAATAGATGGCGGTGAATACCAGACCAATGAACACACCCGCGCCGCGGATCAAAAATCCAAGCCCCACGGTAAGAAATGCAAACAGCATTGCGCCAATGAAAAACCAGATGACAGTCCCTATGCCTTTTGCGCGCAAACTGCCCTTGCTGTAGGTTTTGATGATCCCGCCAAAAATACGTCCAAAGAGCGTATGGTTTTCGCGCCGCTTCACCCTGCGGGAAATGGACATGCTCCACATCGTAATTAGGGCAACGCCGATCCCCGTATAGACAAAAATGCGGATCGCCTGTACCGCACTCAGCGTACCCGGCATCCAGAGGCGTTCCTCAGAGGCCACCGCAATCAAGAACATAATGATCGCCAAAAGCCCCGCGCCGCCGATATCAAGGTAGATGGAATCCATGAACGTTACCTTGACCTCGTCCCCGTACGGCACGCGTCCCGCAGTATACATCAGCCACACAAAACCCGCCGCAAAGAGCGCGATCCACACGATGAGCAGCATAATGACCGTCAGATAGCTTTTATAAGTGCCGCTGTAGCTGTCCTTTTGCTGCTCGTAATATTCGTCCGATATGCCCGTATAAACAAAGACGCCTTCCTTTGCAGCATAGGTGGGTTCTGAAACAATAACCGTTTTGCGCCCCGCAGGGGTCGTAACGTCCCCATAAAGCCCTATTTGCGCCCCATTCCACAGGTACGCCCTATTTGCGTCAAGGGCTTGTATCCACGCGACGGGATCGTTTGCCTCCTTGGGCACATTGGTGTGGGAAACTTTCCCGTTTTCCGTCACCGCATAATAATAGTTGTTGTTCCGCTTTAGGTTTTCCTGCGCCTGCGCTTTCATCGACACATATTTTTCGTCAATGTAGCTTTCAGCATTCACGAGCAGATCGGCATATTTTTTATTGACCGAATCGATCTGCTTCTGTGTGTATTCGTCAAGCTCCGGCAGATAGGAATAATCCACGGAACGAAATGTGGCGGAATCCTCCGCCACGGCCTCCGCAGATGCTACAGAATCAGACTGGCCTTGATCCGCGCCTGCCACTTCTGTGTTTTGCGCTGCTGCTTGCGCCGCTCCGCTTTGCGCAACGAGATCCGAAAACTCCGCTTCAAATTTTTCAAGATAATCATCATAATCCCCCTTTAAATCCACACTGCTCAGCACTGTTCCTATTTCGCTGGAATAGGAATCCCTGAGCGTTGAGATGTAGTTTCGCAGCTCAAGCTGCTTCTCGTCGTCGTCATACCCGTAAAATGCGTACCCCACGGAATTCGTATAATCGATCATGCTTTGCAGATATTCCGCACTTTCGATATACCTGTCGCTCGTAATGGTGTTCGCAGGATCATATTTGATGAGGCGTACCGCGGAAAAAGAAATCAGGCATCCTGTCGCGATACAGGCGATCCATGCGAGGATCTTGAATCTGAGATCATATCTTGATCTTTTCAATTTTGTATCCAATCCCCCACACCACCTTCAGATATTTTGGCTCCTTTGGATTGATTTCGATTTTTTCACGAATCCGGCGGATGTGCACCGCGATGGTGTTTTCCGCACCGACCGCCCGCTCGTCCCACACGCTCTCATAAATCTGCGTCGTGGATAATACCCGCTCCATATTTTGCATCAGATAGCGCAATATTTTGTATTCCATCGGCGTAAGCTTCACGTTTTCCCCGTCCACGGCGACCATCTTTTTCATGTCGTCGAGCACGAGGCCTCCTGTTTGGATCACGCCTTTTTCGGTGGTCATGCTTCCAAGAGAGGTATAGCGCCGCAGTTGGGATTTCACCCGCGCGATGAGCTCCAATGGATTGAACGGCTTTACCAGATAATCGTCCGCGCCCGCGTTGAGCCCCAAAATTTTATCGTTGTCTTCAGATTTTGCGCTCAGCATGATCACGGGAATGTTTGCGTTCTCGCGCAGCTTCATCGTCGCGCGGATTCCGTCCATGCCGGGCATCATAATGTCCATGATGATCAGCTGTATGTCCTCTTCCTCCGCAAACTGCACTGCTTGCGCGCCGTCATATGCCTTTACTACCTCGTATCCCTCGTTCACCAGATAGATCTCGATCGCGTCGACGATTTCCTTGTCGTCGTCGCACACCAGTATCCGCATGCTTTCCACCTCCGTCATAATGGCTGCTACCATTATAACATGCCTTCTTCCTTTTCTCTAATCTTAGCTTAAATGAAAATTATTAAGATAAAAGTGTGCCCTTTCTTAAGACTTTATGACGATTTCCTTTTTTTATATTACCGCTTCGTTACCACTGTATAACAGTTTTATCTCTTTGTGAACACTGTATGAATTTTGGTGCGCGCCGTCTGTTTTTAAGCTATAATGAAATCGGCTCAACATAATCCTTACATTCAATACCATTCGATCACAAATAGATTTGGAGGACCCATGATATGAAAAAAATCATTGCCCTGCTTCTTGGAACGCTTTTGCTGTTCTCTCTTGCCGCCTGTTCGGCTGCGCCCGCACGCGAATCCACAGCCGCCGCCACCGCCGCGCCGATGGCCCCCGAGGCAAATATGGGCGAAGGCTCCTACGACAAAGACGCGACCGCAGGGGAAGTTGCCGCCGAAGACGCCGGCGGCCTCGGCGACCTGCCCGACGCCGCGATGCCTAATACCGGCCGCAAACTGACGCAAACCATTTCTTTTGACATCAACACAAAGCAATACGATGCGGATTATCTGAAAATCAACGAACTTCTCACAGCCTCCGGCGGATATGTCTCCAACGAACAGACTTCCGCCCACTCTTCTGAGACCGGAAAAAATTACGGACGCAACTCGTATCTTTCCCTGCGTGTGCCTGTCGATAAACTGACCGCCTTTGTGGACGGCGTTTCCGGCGTGGGGGAGGTCATCAGCAAGCAAAAATCCACCGAAGACCTCACCTCCCAATATTACGATACGGCGGCGCGCATCGAAATGCTTGAAATGCGCAAGGAGCGTCTGATGGGTTACCTTGCGTCCGCTACCAAAGCGGAAGACATCGTCGCCTTCGAACAGGAGCTTTCCGACGTGCTTTACGAGCTCGACCAGCTTCAAGGCAATAAGCGTCATTTGGATCAGCTTGTCGATTATGCGACAGTGGATGTCACCCTCACAGAACTCATCACACCCGAAACGATCGGCAAAGACGGGCAGCCGCTCGGCGACCGCGCCTCCGATGCGTTCGCGATGTCCGCTACCGGCTTTGGCGAATTCTGGGAAGGCTTTGCGCTCTTCTGGGTACAGGCGGCGCTGCCACTGCTCACCATCGCGATATTCGCGGCGGCGGCATGGATCATTGTAAAGCTCGTGCTCTTTCTGCGCAAGAAGCATCGCGCCGCACATCCGGAAAAAATAAAACCTGTGCAGCCACAGCAATACTATCCGCCCTATCCGCCGCAGCAAGCCCCGCCCGCGCATATGCAGCCGCCGACACAGCCGCCTCATCCGCCGGTACAGCCGCATAACAAGGATTCGCAAAACGAAAACAAGTAGGTTTCTCTCATACACCCTGTCCGCTCCGCGCGGCAGGGTGTATTTTTATGCAAGTTTGGCTATTCAAAGCGCGGTTTTTGCGCAACAAAAAAGCGGCGCTTTCGGCCGCATGCCGATCACACCGCTTTTTTGTTGCATTCCGTTTTCCGGCCCTTACGGTCAGCCGCCTTCCTTTAGGCAGTAAGGGAATAGCCTTGTTTGCGAAATGTTTTGATCAGTTTTTTGGGATGTCCGTCGTCGATCTTTGCCCTCAAAAATCTGATATATACATCCACTACATTCGAGAAACAATCATAATCGCAGTCCCAAACGTGCTCTAAAAGCTCCGCGCGGGAAACAACCTTGTCCTTATTCAGAGCGAGATACTTCAATACCTCATACTCCTTAGCGGTAAGCCGGATATCCTCATCTCCACGCCGGACCGTCCGATTATCGATATCCACCGCCAAATTGTCAACCATGATACGCATAAATGTTCCATCCTTTCTCAATCTTACTTACTTGCTGGCACCCAGCCGCCCATACACGCGCTTGCATGTACGCGTGGCTGCTTACGCATATCATCCACGCTACATTTTATTAATAAGCGCATTCCATTCATTATAATCAGCTTTCACACGGATCATTTGTAAACATTTCATTAACGCAAGGGTTACAATCTTTTTTGAGCTCTATCACAAAAAAACCGCTTCCCCTAAAAGAAAAAACGGTTTTCGCTTGTCTTAGTATGCAAGTACTTCGTTAATTTCGAGATGCTCTCCATCGGGTCCGCGAAAGGTAAGCCACTTGGTTCCGTTCGGGAATACATTCTGCCCGAAAACCGGGGTCTCTGTCTCAAATACAACGCCGCGCTCGATGAGCATTTTCTGAACGCTCTCGATGTCTTCCACAGCCAGCGCGACATGATCCACCCAGCCGTCCGCACGTTTCTGCGGATTTGCCGTTTCCACAAGCTCCAGTACAAGATTCCCATTCTTCACAAATGCAATCTTGGTTGTCGTTCCGTCATTTTCTTTCAGTCCGCATTCATAGACCGTCTCAAAATCCAGAACATCCCCATAAAAAGCTTTGGAACGCGCGAGATCCGTAATAAAAATACCAATGTGCGCAAGCCCTTCCATTTTAGCCATGAAATTACCCCCTGATTGAAATGATATTAATAGAATAGCGCTTTTGAGGCAATTACACAAGCATTTTTTCTTCAAAAATCAAGTTCTTCCATCAGACGCTCCGCATATTCCCCCTCCGGGTTCTGCGCGACGTCGCCGGGCGCCCCCTGCTGAACGATCCGTCCCTCGTTCATAATCAAGATCCATGTTCCGAGCCGCACCGCTTCCCGCAGGTCGTGCGTCACAAAAACAATGGTCACTCCTGTGCGGGCATGGATGTCTAAAATCGCATCCTGCAGCTGTTTTCGCGTGATCCCATCCAGCGCGCCAAAAGGCTCGTCCATCAGCAATATCTCTGGCCGGGCCGCAAGCGCGCGTGCGATGCCCACTCGCTGCTGCTGTCCCCCCGAGAGTTCGTTTATATTGCGCTGCGCCATATCCATCGGCAACGCCACAAGCTCCATCAGTTCCGCAAAACGCTGCTCAGATATCCGCTCCCCCGAAAGGAGCGGTACATACCCGATATTTTCCCGCACATTGAGATGCGGAAACAGCGCCCCGCCCTGAATCACATAGCCGATCCCCCGGCGCAGCGAGATCAGATCGGTATGCGCAGTATCGCGCCCGTTCACACTTACGCTTCCGCCATCCGGCATAAGCAGCCCGTTGATCATCTTGAGCATTGTGGTTTTTCCGCCGCCCGAGCCGCCCACAACGGTCAAAAACGCGCCCCTCTTGATTTCAAATGTAAAATTCCGCAGCGCATATTTTCCGTCGTATACTTTTTGCACATGCTCGAACGATATCACGGTTTCCGGCTTCATAACAGCCCCTTTTTGGTCAGAAAATCGATTGCGACATCCTTTTCGTTCTCTTTTTTCTCCTCCACACGGTAATTGAGCTCCATCATTTCCTCATCCGTCAAGATACCGTCCATCTTCATCAGCACATCCTTTAGCTCGGGGTGTTCATCCAGCACCTCCTGCCGCACGATCGTCCCGCAATAATACGTCGGGAAAAATTCCTTATCGTCTTGCAGCGTTTTCAGATCATATATCTTCAAAAGTCCGTCCGTCGTAAACGCGTTGATCACGTCCACATCTCCCTGACCGATAGCCTGATATTTCAGGCCGATGTCGATGTCCTTGGTGGACGCGAACCGATATCCATAGATGTTGCACAGCGGTTCGTACCCATCCTCGCGTTCATAGAAATCGTATTCCGCTCCAAAGTTGAGCCCGGGCGTGAGCGCCGCCAGATCGGAAAACGTTTCAAGATTGTTTTGCGCGGCAAAGTCCTTGCTGACCGCCAGCGTATAGGTGTTGTTGAAGCCATATAGGCCAACCCAATCCATGTTGAATTCTTTGCGATACTGCTCCTTGAGCTGTTGATACATCTCATCCGGCGTTTTTGCCGTCGTGTTTTTCAGCACGTCCGTCCATGCCGTCCCCGTATATTCCGGATAGAGGTCAAAATCCCCCTTTACCATGGCGGGATGGATGTTGCCCGTCCCGCCGGCGATCCCCTTGGTGATCTCCACCTTGAGGTCTGTATCTTTTTCGATCAGCGCACCGATCATCTCACTTAAAATAAATTGCTCCGCCATCGGCTTCGTGGCGATCCGTATCGTATCCGTGCTCTTTTGCGCGCATCCTCCGAGTGTGAGCATTCCGCACACAATGCCCGCAAGAAGGGCCGCCGTCCATTTTCTATTCTTCATTGTACCGCACCTTTCCCATTGATTTTCCGATAAATCTTTTTTTCAAATATGCCCGCAATCAGGTCCGCAATGATGGCGAGCGCCGCAATCAATATGCTTCCTGCCACCGTCATCGCCATATTGTTGGTCGTGATCCCGCGATAGATGGCCACGCCAAGACCGCCCGCTCCCACGAAAGAAGCGATGCCGCAAAGGGCGATGGTCATGACAATCATGTTGCGCGCACCCGCGAGAATCACGGGCATTGCAAGCGGTATTTTGATCCGGAACAGAAGTTGAAATCTTGTGGATCCCATTCCCCTGCCCGCTTCAACGATCGCCGGGGATATCCCCTTGATGCCCGTATGCGTATTGCGCACCATAGGCAGCAGCGCGTAAACGGTGAGCGCGATCACCGCAGTCATATCGCCGATGCCCGTCGCGGGCACCAAAAAACCAAGCATCGCGATGGATGGGATCGTATAGATCACGTTCGTAATGCCCAGCACCGGAAAGGAAAGCTTTACATGCTCTGAAATCAGAACGCCAAAAAACATCCCGATGACCGCCGCAAGGCCGATCGCGGTAAAGGAAAGCTGCAGATGCTGTAGAATCAACTCTCCAAAAAAATCCCAGCGGGTCGCGTATAATTCAAAAATATCGGCAATCATGGTATTTCCTTCCCCATCAATGTGACTGTACTTTAATAAACGCTTTTTCCCCGACTATACCATCTATTTTTATCTCACGCAGGTTTCCCCTTGACAAAACACTTTTTTCGCCATAAAATATGTTTAGTAAATTACTAATTTAGTAAATTCGAAATTGAAAGGGGACTACCATGAATATTCCAACAAATCTAAAGCATAAACCCGTGATCGTTGCGGAGGATTACGCTAAAATTGATGGCAAGTACGCATATGATACGGATGTACGGGGCATGTCGGCAGGGCTCGCCCAGTGGAACGATCGCGGCAAGGTCGATATTTCCGCAAAAATCTGGCGCTACACCGGTCAAAAGTGGTCGCGTCAGTCAGAGGAGCTTCCGCTTCACCGTGTGCTGGACCTCGCGATCTTTGTGTGCGACACCATGAAATATTTTCGCGATGCATACCGCTATCCTAAGCTCTACGACCCCGACCATCCGCAGTTTGACCGCGTCGGCCTTCAGGGAGATGCGATGACGATGGAGGTGTGTACGCAAAACGAACGGATCGACGAGGACATCCAGCTCTTTGCGCAGGCGCTTTCTGATGACAGCGAGCTGCTTGGGGAGCGGCTGAGTGTGCTTGCGCGCACGCTCAAAGATATGGGCTACTGAACCACCATAAAAGGTCGTCCGGCGCGGCGGCCTTTTTTTACTTTCCTATGGATGAACTTTACTCTCCCTTCATTGACAGCCCCTTAGCAAACCTTTATATTATTATAGAAGGATAAATGAACAGGAGAAAACAGATTGGGTTACAGGATCTTTGACACAAGCGTACAGGAAATCAAATACAAGGTACTAAAGGCGGTCGCCTCCCTCGCGTTCGACGGGAAACTGGAAGACGGCCTTCTCAACATAGCGGAGACGATCATGCCCGGCCCCAAGCCTACGATGCGCTGTTGCATCTATAAGGAACGCGCCATCATCAATGAGCGCGTCAAACTTGCGCTGGGCGGCGATCCCGGCGAGGAAAACGTGGTGGAGGTCTTAAACATTGCGTGCGACGAATGCCCGGTGGACGGCATCCGCGTCTCTCACGCATGCCGCGGCTGCATCGCGCACCGCTGTATGAACGTATGCCCTAAGGACGCGATCGAAATCGTGGACTTAAAGGCTCATATCGACCCGGATAAGTGCATCGAATGCGGAAAATGCGTTTCCGCGTGTCCTTATAACGCCATTGCCAAGATGGTCCGTCCGTGTGAGAATGCCTGCAAGGTGGGCGCGATCAAAATGACGGAGGACAAAAAAGCCGACATCAACGATGAAAAATGTATTTCGTGCGGCGCGTGCGTATACCAATGCCCATTTGGCGCGATTTCCGACCGTTCGTATATCACCGATGCGATCCGGCTGTTAAAAGCGTCGGAGCAAAATAAAAAGTATAAGGTTTACGCGGTAGTCGCTCCGGCGATCTCCAGCCAGTTCGACGGGATCAGGGTGGAACAGATCGTCGCGGGGATCAAGCGGCTCGGCTTCTTCAATGTCGTTGAGGCAGCGCTCGGCGCAGATATGACGGCCTATCAGGAAGCGGACGAGCTATATGAGAAAAAGTTTCTCACCAGCTCCTGCTGCCCTGCCTTTGTGCGTTACGTCAAAAACGCGCATCCCGAGCTCACGCAGCATATCTCGCACAATCTCTCCCCCATGGAGGAGATTTCTACGCACCTCAAAAAGATGGACCCGGAATGCAAGATCGTGTTCATCGGGCCGTGCATCGCCAAGAAGATGGAGTATAAGCTTCCTGAGGTCGCGGGCATCATCGATTGCGTCATTACGTTTGAAGAGCTGCTCGCACTGCTCGACAGCCGGGAGATCGACCTCAACGAAATGCCGGACGAGCCGCTCGATAACGCATCCTATTTCGGCCGTATCTTCGCGCGCAGCGGTGGCGTTTCCACTGCGGTGGCGCAGGCCTTAAAAGAGCATGGATACGATGATTTCACCTGCACCCCTGCCGTGTGCAACGGCATCGAGGAATGTAAGGTCGCTCTTTTGAAGGCGTCGAAGGGCGTCCTTTCGGAGAATTTTATCGAAGGCATGGTATGTACGGATGGCTGCATTGGCGGCGCGGCGTGCATCAACCACGGCCCCAAGGACAAAAAACAGGTGGATGCCTATGGCAACGAAGCCCGCGAAACAACCATCAAGGATTCCATCCGCATTCTTGGCATGATCAAAGACTGAGTTGCATCATTTGTGTAAACCTTTTGATGTTTTCGGATTGTTTCGTGCTATACTGTATACATGATGAAAAAGTATATTTCGTTTATTTTGTGCTTGTGTATATTCTTTCTGGCAGGATGTGCGGAAATACCTGCGGAACAGCCCTCTCCCACGGCAACGGCGGCCGCCACGCCGCAGGCTACACCAAAGCCGACCCTGCGCCCGACGCCCAAGCCGACGCCGAGCCCTTCACCGAGCCCAAGCCCAACGCCTTCGCCCGAACCCACAAAAACGCCCATCGAGGCGCTTGATGTGGATTACGCCGCCATTTCTGCACTCGACGGCACAAAGGACGGCTGGGGACAGGGCGTTCACAAGGACGACAAAAACCGCCCGCTGGGTTCTCTTGAAGCACAGGAGCGGTTTGGTAAATACGACGCGCTCTTCATTATGCCGGAAGAACAGAAATATTATCTGACCTTTGATGAAGGCTATGAAAACGGCAACACGGGCGCGATCCTCGATGCGCTCAAGCAAAAGGATCAAAAGGCGACGTTTTTCGTCACGTATTCCTACGTGCGCGACAATCCCGCTTTGGTCGAACGCATGATTGCCGAGGGGCACGTGATCGGCAACCACAGTATGACGCATCGCTCCATGCCCGATCTCTCGCTTGAGGAAGCGCGGGACGAGATCGTGAAACTGCACACCCATATGCGCGACACCTACGGCATTGAAATGACAGTATTCCGTCCGCCAATGGGCGAATATTCCGAGCAAACGCTTGCGCTCACACAGGCTCTTGGCTATCACACCGCGTTTTGGAGCTTCGCCTATTACGATTACGAACCGGACGACCAGATGGGGCCGGAAAAGTCCTTTCAAAAGGTCAGCGAGAACATCCATCCCGGCGAGCTGGTGCTGCTGCACGCCGTATCCACAGACAACACGGCAATCCTGCCGCTTCTCATCGATGCGCTGCGGCAGCAGGGCTATGAGATTTTGCCGTTGCAATAACAAAAAAAGAATCCATGACGGATTCTTTTTTGATTCCGGCGGTTCCGCCGGAAGTGGAGGAATATATATGAAGTAAATTGCATTGCTTCCGTTTAAATGTTTACGATCACCTTTTGCGCCTCGCTCGCGTTCCGCTCAATGTATAAAAACGCGTCTTCCATATGATCCAGATCAAATTCCTTTGTGATGAGCCTCTTTAAATCGATTTTACCCGCTTCGACCAATCGTATGGATTCTATGTAATCATCTTCCACATACATCAGCGTACCCATCAACGAATATTCTCGATCCTGCACATTTGCAAGGTTGAGATTCGTCATACCCGCAAACACACCCACGATGACGATCGGAATACCCTTCGGCGCGAGGCCGAGCATCTGATTGAGCGCGCCTTCGTTTGCTGTGCATTCATAGACCGCGTCCGCGCCGTCCGGCCCGAATGCTTCACGCATCGCCGCACCAACATCCGTGCGTGCAGCATTCACCGCGTGTTCGATCCCGCATTGCTTTGCCATGCTCAATTTGAAATCGGAAACATCCGTGATCATCACTGTCTTTGCGCCCATCCCCTTCGCGCTTTGCGCAACTAGATTCCCAATCGTCCCCGCGCCAAGCACAAGCACCTTCTTTCCCATAACATCGCCGAAGGGGCGCTTGACGGCATGCACAGCCACCGCAAGCGGTTCGATCATCGTTCCCTCGCCAAAACCGATGGCATCCGGCAGCTTGTAAAATAAATCGCCGTTTGCAACGTAATAATCCGAGCATCCGCCCGCGCACTGGCAGCCAAGCACCTCCAACGATTGGCAGATGTTGTAGCGTCCTTCTTTGCATGGCTTACATATTCCGCAAACTTTCTGCGGACGCAGCACCACCCTATCCCCAACCTTTATATTCGTAACACCGGGCGCAGTCTCTTCCACCACACCCGCGCACTCGTGCCCCAGCACGATCGGAAATCCCATAAACGGATGCTCTCCATAGTACGCATGGATATCCGACCCACAGATGCCCACAGCCTTTACTGCGATCTTTACCTGCCCCGCACCCAAGTCCGGCATCATTGCTTCGAGGTGCTCAAATTTCTTTGGCGCTGTCAATTCAACCTGACGCATCATGCTTTTCTCCTTAAAAATTAATGACCACCTTGATCGAATCCTGCTTACTTGTGAGCGCCTTATCAAACGCCGCCTGCGCATCCTCAAAATCAAATTGATGCGTCATAACGGGAAGAATGTCCGATCTGCCATAATGCAGCAACGTCATTGCTTTTTCAAACTGATTCACGTAGCGGATCACCGTCTTGTAGGTCAGCCCGCGCATCACCGCGCTCGACATCGGCATGGGCGTTCCGTCGTTGATCAGCAACCCTAGCAGGGTGATCGTCGCGCCATCGCGCACATAGCTGGAAATATCATAAAAGGTGCGTTCCGTGCCCACCGATTCAAACGCATACCGCGCACCATAGCCCTCTGTCATTGCTTTGATCTTTTCCACAACATTGCCGTCCTTGGGATTGATCACATCCGTAGCGCCCATTTTTTGTGCCATTTCAAGCTTGTACGGCTCCATATCGATTGCAATGATCGGCGCCGCGCCAATGGTTTTGAGCGCGTGTATCGTCATCATGCCGATGGTGCCGCACCCAACGACCACGGCGCTTTCCGCGTACCGTATCCCGCTGTTTGTGACGCCCTGCAGCCCAACGACGAACGGCTCGATGAGCGCCCCCTCCTGATATGTCATTGAGTCGGGCATCTTGTAGACCAAAAATTCCGGCCATGCAACGTATTCGCACATGCAGCCATCCCACGGAGGCGTACCCATAAAAAACATATTATGGCAGAAATTGTATCGTCCCGCGCGGCACTCGTCACATTCCATGCACGGCTTGCCCGGCTCGACGATCACGCGGTCTCCCGCCTGAAGCCGCGTGCAGCCTTCACCTATCCCCACAACCTCACCAGCACACTCGTGGCCTAAAATCAGCGGTCTCCCATTCATGGCATAATCGCCGATTTTTCCGTCCGTATAAAAATGCAAATCCGAACCGCATATTCCCATTGCCTTAATACGCACCAGCACCTCGCCCACCTTTGGTTCGGGGATCGGCAACTCCTGTATGCTCATCTTTTTGGGGTCCGTCAACACCCATGCTCTGTTTTTATCCATTTCAAAATCCACCTTTCTTGTTTTATCCGGCCATTTCGTTTTTCGCCAGCTTACCTCTTCTCACATTGTCGAGCAGCAGTGCCAGCAGTATGATCGCTCCTTTGGCGACATCCCGCAAGAACGGATTCACGTTTTGCAGCGTCATCCAGTTGCCGATTACCTCGATGATGAGCGCGCCCGCAACCGCGCCGATGATGTAGCCGTTGCCGCCCGAAAGGCTCGTTCCTCCAATAACAGCCGCCGCAATGGCGTCAAGCTCCAGCCCTTCGCCCAGCGTCGCCGACGCCGACATCAGCTTTGAACTCAAAATCACCGCGCTGATCGCCGAGGTGATTCCCGCGATCACATAGGCCACAATCGTCGTCTTGGCAATGCTGATGCCCGCATACCACGCGCCCTTTGCGTTGCTGCCAATGGCGAGTATCCGGCGCCCGATCGTGAAACGCTTGATGAGCAGCATCGCCACCACCGTCACCACCGCAAATATCAAAATCGGTGTAGGGATCACGCCCACCTTGCCAAGCCCGAAGAAATCAAATCCTTCCGTATTGATCAAAAATTGCCGCCCGGACGTAATGTAGAGCGAGATACCGTAGGTAATGAGCTGCATCGCCAGTGTCACCATAAATGGCGGAAAGTTCAGCTTGGAGATCATCAGCCCGTTGAACGCGCCGATTGCAAATCCCATCGCAACGATGACGAGGATCACTACCGGCATGGGCAGCCCCGCCGAAAAGCAGAGCGCACCCACAATTCCCATGAGCGTGACCTGCCCTCCGACGGAAAGGTCGATGCCGCCCGTCGCGATCACGAACGTCATGCCGATTGCAAGGATACCCGTCGAGGCGGTACGCTGCAATACGCTGATCAGATTTTTGGGTGACGCGAACAGCGGAGTCGCGATCGTCACCACGATGCACAGTACTGCAAGGATCAGTATGATCGAAAATTCAGATGCCAGTACCTTCTTAAATTTTTCTTTTGTCATTTTGCGTTCCCTACCTTACATATAGATTTGCATTTTTGCTTCCGTCAGTTCTTTGGTGTCAAACGCGCCCGCAATTTTCCCCTCCTTGAGGATCACCATGAAATCCGACATATTGAGCACTTCCTCAACTTCGGACGAAGTGATGATTACACCCACGCCCTGTTCCACAAGTGTATTCATCAGCTCATAAACCGCCACCTTTGCGCCCACGTCGATACCACGTGTCGGCTCGTCGAACACAACGATCTTCGATTTTGCCGCAAGCCACTTTGCCAGCACCACCTTTTGCTGATTGCCGCCTGAGAGACTTGTGACCGGCGCACTTTCGCCCGCACATTTAATTTGCAGCGCACCGATCATTTCGCGCATAATTTTTTTTGCTTTCTTCCTGTCGATCCATCCAAACTTCGAAATATCATTCAGCGAGGCCAGCATCACGTTATCGATGATGCTCATTTCCGCGATCAGCCCCTCCTCCGCGCGGTTTTCCGGCACCAGACCAATTTTTTTTGCAATGGCCTCGGCGGGCTGACGCGAAACGATCTTCTCTCCATTCAGATAGATCGTCCCGCTCACATGAGGATGTCCGGTCCCAAACACTCCGAACAGCGTTTTTGCCGTCTCTGTCTTTCCCGCGCCCAAAAGTCCTGCGATCCCAAGTATCTCCCCTTCGTGGAGCGAAAACGAAATGTCGTCGAGCAACCCTTCCACCGAAACATGTTCAAAGCGAAGCAATTCTCCGCCCTTTTCAAATATCTTTTTGGGGAATTTTGTTTCCAGTTTGCGCCCCGCAATCAGTTCCGCGAGCTTGCTTTCGTCCAACTCATCCGAAGGATAATTCCCAACCTTTTTTCCATTGCGGAATACGATGACTTCGTCCGTCACCTCGAGCACCTCTTTGAGCTTGTGCGAAATATATATCACGATGTATCCAAGGTCCTTTAAGCGCTTGACGGCGCGTATCACCGCTTCTCCGTCATGATCCGTCAGCGCGGACGTCGGTTCATCCAAAATGACCACTTTGCAATTTCTCGATAACGCCCTCACGATTGCCACAAGCTGCTGATGGGCAACCTTCAGCTCTCCCAATGGCACGTGCGTATCGATGTCGATCTCCATCATATGAAGCAGTTCGCGCGCCTCCTGATGAAGTTTCTTCCAATCGATGAATCCTGTTTTGCTTTGCGTTAAGTGTGAAATGAAGATGTTTTCCGCCACACTCAAATCAGGCAGCATATTCAGCTCTTGATACACCATGCCCACGCCCATCTTCTGCGCATCTTGCGGCGAGGCGATCCTGACACGCTTCCCGTCAGCGAGGATTTCGCCTTGATCCGCCGTATAAGCGCCGTTGATGATTTTCATCGTGGTCGACTTCCCCGCGCCATTTTCCCCCGCAAGTCCGTATACCATTCCGCTGTGCAGTTCGAAGCTGATGTCGTCAAGCGCCTTGATGCCTCCAAAACTTTTGCATATTCCTTTTAATTCCAGGCGTTCCTGTATCATACGTTCACCACTTCCTCGGGTTCCTCAGCCGCCACAGGCCAGGCCGTCCCATAAGAATGGTACGGCCCGCCTACGGCTTCGTTTATTTGATAAAGCTGTTCCAGATATCTTCCGTTCCGGCCCAAAGCTCTGTCGCCGTTTTTACATCATACAACGCCCATAACGTCTCATCTCCCGTGTCAGCGGGTGTAATGACGCGTGTATCCATCGGGATCACCTCGCCTTTTAAAGACTCACCATTTGCCGCTTTTTCCAGACACCCCTTTGCAACCACTGTTGCCAGCGCCAGCGGACTCTGTTCCACGCACACGTCCATCAGTCCCGAGTTGAGCGACTCGATTCCTGTCGGATCGCAGTCGATCCCAGACCAATAAATATGATTCTCTTCCCCTGCTTTTCCCGTTTTTCCGCCTTGCCGAAGCGCAGAGATCACACCCGTATCCATACAATCGGAATGCGTAATAATACCAAACAGATCGGGGTTGGCCGTCAACACATCGTTCATTGCCTTTTCAGCCTTGTCTCCGCTCCATTCGCATGGGTTTTCGATCAGCTGCATCCCTGTTTCCGCCGCTACTTTGTCAATGCCGTCCTGACGAAGGTATGCGTCGCTCTGCGTCATCGTTCCCTGAATAACCGCTACCTTCGGGTTTTCAACGCCGAGCTCCTTCGCTTTATCAGCCAGCCACTGCGCCGCGCTCGCGCCCGTTGCTACGTTGTCGCTCGATACAACAGCAAAGTTGAGATTGCCGCCGGAAATTTCTTTGTTAAAACCTACGCATTGAATGCCCGCGTCCGTCGCCTTCTTTACCGCCGGCGCAAGCGCTTCACTGTCCGCAGCGTGGATCGCGATGATGTCGCAGCCCATGTTGATAAAGTCGTCGATCTGGCTTGACTGTGTGCTGGCATTTCCCTCGCAGTTGACCATCGTCACTTCCGCGCCCGCTTCCTCCATGAGTTTCACGAAGTATTCCGCCGCGCTCACAATGTAGGTGGAAGCCAGATCGCTCACCGTAAGGCCTACCTTCAGCCCGTCTCCTTTTCCCTTGAGCGTCGCCGCAAAATCATTCCCCGCCGCCGGTGCAGATGCCGCCTGCGATTCTGACGGCTTTTCACTTGCCGCCGCGGATTCCGCTGGTGCAGATGCCGTTTCGGACGGCTGCCCTGCCGGCGCCGCGCAGGATGCCAGCATCAGCGCCACCATGACGAGAGCTACTACGATCGTTAATAATTTTTTCATGTTTCTCCTCCTAAAATTTATGATCCATGGGCAACTTGCCCAAATTCCATTCATCCGATCTTTCCTTGCATTTGCGTCGGTTCAAACGAACGCACGATCTTAATGGCGGATTTTGTATTGATGCCCATACGTTCCACACCCATCTCCACCAGCGATAAAAACTCCTCCACCGTCCGGATGCCGCCCGCAGCCTTGACCTTCACAGCGTCCGCACAGTGCTGCTTGATACGGTATATGCGTTCTAAATTTGCGTTTCCAGATATCCAGCCCGTACCCGTCTTCACAAAATCCGCGCCGCTTTCCATCACGATGTCGCAAGCCTTGAGCATTTCATAATCTGTCAGGGCGTTGATTTCGATGATGACCTTCACGAGCGCGCCGCCCCTCGCCATGCCCACGATCCGTTTCAACTCCGTTTTGCAGTACTCATATTCCGCATTTTTCAGCTTCCCGATGTTCATCATCACATCCATCTCCTGCACGCCGTCATCGAGAAGCCGTGATGCCTCCACCACCTTTGCGCCCGTGCTGTGCGCGCCGGATGGAAACCCGACCGGCGATCCCACATACACACCGTCCGTATCCTTGAGCATTTCGCTGAGTGTTTTGACCCAGCAGGGTAAGACGTGAACGTTGATAAACCGATACTGCTTTGCATACCTCACCGCCTCTTCGATGTCTTTTAATGTATGCGCCGTGCGCACGGTGCTGATGTCGATCATTGCCGCAGCTTCACTTGAAAACATGTGCCTTCCTCCAAATCATCGCTATATAATTTTAAAATCGATCAACCGCAATTCCCGGAAGCTCCGGTTCAATGGTTCAATTGTGCTGTTTTTCAAGGATTTTGTTTAAAGTTAATTATCTTTAGTCACACTTTAACACCATATCGCATTCGTGTCAATATTTATATTCGTACTTTTTTACGCCTTTTTTTGTAACCTTTTCTTGTTATATAATCTATAATTCGCTTTAATTAGCCGTTTTATACTTTTGTTTTCTTGCAAGTCTTACCCCACTCCACAAAATCACTCCGTATTTAAACATATTTAATTATTCTATTTTTTCCAATATATTTGACAAATATAGTAATCTATACTATAATTTGTTCGATTAATGCACTATGTTATCATACATAATCCTATCACTGTTTTTACTTCAAATATTCAATATGTCCAATAGAGGAGGTTTTTTATGAAATTAATTGCTTACGACCTTGGGACAGGCGGCGTAAAAGCATCCCTTTACGACGAACAAATGAATACCCTTTGCAAAACCTTTATCGAGTATGAGACGCAATACCCAACATCCTATCTGCACGAGCAGCGGCCGGCGGACTGGTGGAATGGGGTCATTGAGAGCACGCGCATGTTGCTCTCATCCTCGCGCACCTCCCCGCGCGAGATTGGCTGCCTCGCACTTTCCGGTCACAGCCTTGTTACCGTGCCTCTCGACCATCAGGGCCGTCTGCTTCAAACGCAGGTCCCCATCTGGTCGGATACGCGTGCAGAGGCGGAGGCGGCGGAATTTTTTACTCGCATTGATCGGGACGAATGGTATATGACCACGGGCAACGGCTTCCCCGCCCCCTGCTATTCGCTTTTCAAGCTGATGTGGTTAAAAAAGCATGACCCCGACACCTTTGCAAAGACACACAAGGTGCTCGGCTCCAAGGATTATATCAACTATATGCTGACCGGCAGCATGGCGATCGACCACTCCTACGCGTCGGGCACGGGCGCTTATTCCCTCAGGGACAAAAAAATGTGTGTGGAATTTTTGGACGCCGCCGGAATCCCCGCCTCCTACTTCCCGGAAATCGTACCCTCCCATCAGATCATCGGTTCCATCACGCAGGATGCGGCGGCAGCAATCGGTCTTCCCGCCGGTACGCCGGTCGCGTGCGGCGGCGTGGACAACGCCTGCATGGCGCTGGGTGCGCTCGGCCCGCAGGACGGCAAAATCTATTGCTCCCTCGGCTCGTCGAGCTGGGTTCCCGTCAATTCCCGCACGCCCGTGCTCGACCCTGTCAAAAAACCCTATGTGTTTGCGCACATCGAGGAAAATATGTTCACCTCCGCGTTTTCCATCTTCGCGGGCGGCAGCTCATTCCGCTGGGCCAAGGAGGTTCTGTGTAAGGACATCGAAAAAGAACCCGACGCATACGACCTGATGAGCAGCATGGCGGCTTCCTCCCCCATCGGGGCGGGCGGCGTCTTCTTCAACCCCAGCCTAGCGGGAGGCACCTCGCAGGACAAGAGCATCCACATTCGCGGCGGCTATTTGGGGCTTAACCTCGGCACACGGCGCGAGGATATGGTGCGCGCCGCCATGGAGGGCATTGCGCTCAACCTGCACACCTCCGTTTCCTATTTGCAGGCGCACACAAAGGCTTCTTCGCAAATCCTCTTTTGCGGCGGGGGCAGCAAAAGCAATTTCTGGATGCAGATGTTTGCGGATGTGTTCGATATGGAAGTCATCAAAACCAACATCGACCAGGACGCGGCTTCTCTCGGTGCTGCCGCAATCGCCGCGCGTGCCATCGGCCTGTGGAAGGACTATACCGCCATTCCCTCTTTGCATGTTGTGGAAAACCGCAGCAAACCGGACCCCGAAGCGCATGCGGCCTACGCAAGGCTCCAACCCGTTTTTGACCACATCTCCGCCCTGCTTGCCGATTTGGGCGACCTCATGATGCAGCAAACACAATCCATTCAATCAAAGGAGAATACATGATGATCAGCAAACCCTATTCAACAGATTTCAGGCTCGACAACAAGCTCGCAGTCATAACCGGCGCGGCTTCGGGCATCGGTCTCGCCGTCGCGCAGCTCTTTGCGGAGAAGGGCGCCACCGTGTGCCTGCTTGATCTCAACATCAAAAGCGCATCGCAGGCGGCGCAGGGTATACACGGCGCGGAAGCTTACGCGGTAAACGTAGCCGACAGTGCCTCTGTTCACGACGCAATCGGCGCAATCATCGCGCGCCACAAAAAAATTGATACCCTCGTCAACAGTGCGGGGATCGGCACGATTCAGTGGGCAAGTGAGTTCACGGAAAAGGATTGGCGCAGTGTGATCGATATCAACCTGACCGGAACCTTCCTCATGTCCCAGCGGGTCGGGCAGGAGATGATACGGGCGCAAACGGGTGGAAAGATCATCTGTCTCGCCTCACAGGCGGGTATCGTGGCTATCGACAAGCACGTCGCATACAGCGCAAGCAAAGCGGGCATCATTTCAATGGTCAAATCTCTGGGATACGAATGGGGGCAATACGGCATTCAGGTGAACGCCATTTCCCCCACCGCGACGGAAACCCCCATCATCGTTGGCTATTGGGATGTCGGCGAGGTTCATGAAAAGGCAATCGCCAACACTCCTGCCGGGCGCTTTTGCAAACCCATGGAAATCGCCGCCGCTGCCGTTTTCCTCGCGAGCGACGCGGCAAATATGATCACCGGCGCAAACCTTGTCATAGACGGCGGCTACACCATCCACTGACGCACTCCGGGCGTGGCGTCACGATATACCACGCCCGATTTAAGTATGTTTATTCCCATTTTTTTGTGATAATATAATAATATATGTTTTGCCTCTTATTAATGTTGTCACGGAGGTTATTATGGCCAAAACACCCGAGTATCGCAGAGTATACTCAGAACTGAAAAGAGAAATCAAAAGCGGGACGTATACCCCGGGTATGTTTCTGCCCACAGAGGCGGAGCTCGAGGATATATTTGGCGTGAGCCGCACCACAGTACGCAAGGCCATCAGCCTGCTCACGCTGGACGGCTTTCTTTCTGTCAGGCAGGGGCGCGGCACGGAAGTGCAGGAAATCTCCACCTCCCAAAAGCTCAACCAGATCACCTCTTTTTCGGAGACGCTTTCCAAAAAGGGTTACACCGTCACCACGCAGGGGTTTTTTCTGGAACACATCCCCGCTCCGGCGTTTGTGCGCGAGGCCATCAATCTTGCGGAAAACGATATGGTTCATCACCTGCAGCGGGTGCAGTGCGCGGACAGTCAGCCCATCTGCATCATGGAAAACTATATCAACGCCAATTTCGTGCCCGGCCTTGAGATTCGCGAAGAAAATTTTGTGAGCCTATATGAGATTTTAGAGCGCGAATACGATCTCGTGCTGTGCGACGCGGTCGAGCGCATCACCGCCGTAGGGGCTTCCTTCACGGAATCGCAAATCCTGCGCGTTCCCTCAGGTACGCCGCTTTTGCACAGTGTCCGTACCACATACTGCGACAAAGGGCCGTTTGAGTATGTCGTCAACAAGGTGCTCGCGGATAAGTACGAATACACAATTCATCTGACGGGAAGGGGTAAGGCATGACAAAGGAAGAACTATACGCGCTGCTCGACGAAAAAAGCATCGCTTACAAGGTCGTCGATCATCCTGCGGCGTTTACCATCGAGGATATGGAGACCGCAGGTGTGTGTGCGCACGGCAACGTATGCAAAAATCTATTTTTGCGCAACGCGAACGGCAAACGCCACTTTCTCGTGTGCGCGCAAAAGGACAGGCCTATTGATTTAAAGCAGCTCGGGGCGACGCTCGGCTCGCGTTTAAGCTTTGCCTCGGAGGATCGCCTAATGAAGCATCTCGGCCTCACACGCGGCGCGGTCACGCCGCTTGGTGTGCTGAACGATAAAAATATGGTGGTAGAGGTGGTGTTAGACCGCGCCCTCGCGGGGGAAGAATCGCTCGGCGTGCATCCGTGCGAAAACACGGCGACCGTTTTTCTGCGGTTTGATGATCTGCTGCGCCTGATTGAAGAAAACGGCAACACCGTTGCCTATTTTTAGGAGTATCTATGAAAGAACTTGTCGACTGTCCAAAATGCGGAGCACAGTTTCCGTTTGAAACAATCCCCGTGCACAGCGCGCCCGGCGATATCCTTGATCTGTCCGCATTCCACGCCGTGTGCACAAGCTGCGGCGCGGCACTGATGCTGCCCTATCCGTGCGTTTATTTCGACGCACAGCATCGTATCATCATACGCTTCATCCCGCACGGCTTCGATTGTTCAGACCTGCCCGCAAATGCGCCCGCCGCGCAGGCAGCGGACACCCTGCGCGACGTGTGTTCCGTCCATTCCCTGCGGGAAAAGGTGCTGATTTTTACGCGCGGGCTTGACGACCGCGCCATCGAGCTATTAAAAATCCTCACCATCCAGCAGAACCCGGAACGGTTTGATCTCAAGGACCCGGATGTGCTGCTGCTTGCGGATATGGACGACGAGGCGTTGAGCTTCTTCGCGCTCGCAAAGGATGGCAACGATTTTATTTTAAAAACGCCCTTTGGCTTGTATGAACAGATGTGCGCCGAGCTTGCGGTCCTCCCGCCCGAAACGGAACAGGGATTTCAGACGGTGGACAGTGAATGGGTGCTGACAAGGTTTCGCAGTCTGTAACGATGATGCTTCGTCACTTCGAACTTCACAAAGCGTCTTTTACACAGGCGCTTTCTTTTTTTGCATAATATATTGACACTTATTATAAATATATTTATAATAAGTGCGGCTGATCTTATTTGCAGCAAAGAAAGAGGTGTTTATGGAATTCAGTTTTATGGCAAAAATCAACGCGTCCAAGGAAACGGTTTGGGGCTATTATGCAGATGTTGAAAAATGGTACGCCTGGGAAGACGACTTAAAAAGTATCACGCTCGACGGCGGATTTCAGACCGGCTCTTCGGGCATAATGGAACTTGAAGGTATGCCGCCTCTCAAATATTTCCTGACTTCGGTCAAGGATTTCCGGGAGTTTTGGGACAGCACATTGACCCCCATGGGCGATATCCTGTTCGGACACGAAATCTTTGAAAATGGCGACGGCACGGTCAATGTGCGGCACACGGTAAAGCTTCAAAGCGAAACCGTCACTGCGGAAAAAATTGGTTTTTTGAAGCAGATTTTTTCAGACGTTCCTGATTCGGTTCTTGCGCTCAAAGGAAAGGCGGAGCTCTGATGGTCGAGTTCCCCTCCAAAAACAAGGACGATTCGGAAGGCTCTGCCGGCCTGCTGTTCATGCGCACGTTCAACAAATGGCACGGCGAGGTCAAACGGCAGCTTCGTGCGCTCGATCTCACACACCCACAGTTTGTTGTGCTGACCTCCATCGGCTACCTGATGCGGCACGAGCGCACGGTAACGCAGGTGATGGTCGCAAGGATCGCCGGAATGGACGTTATGTCCGTATCTCAAATCGTAAATCTATTGGAAAAGCATACGCTGATCCTGCGAAGAGAACATCCACAGGACAGCAGAGCCAAATCGGTCTCCCTGACGCCGGAGGGGCAGGAACGGCTGAAACAGGCTCTGCCCGTCGTCGAGCAGATCGACATGCGCTTTTTTGGTTCGCTGAAAGAGGACGAAGCATCCTTCATTCAGCTTTTGCAAAGACTGAGCGCGTTTGGCTTTTAAACGCAAAGAGGAGTGAAACGATTCACTCCCTTTTTTATGCCGCGCTTTTGTTATCCTTCGATCTCTTTTTTGATATTTTTGAGCGTCTTCATGACATTGTTGCCGCCCCGGCCAAAATAATCGTGCAATCTGCGATATTCCTCATACAGCTTATCATATATTTTGGCCTCGTCCTCGTTCGGTGTGTAGGAGATATCCTTCAGCGATCCCATTTTTTCAGCCGCCTCATAGATATTTTCATAACCGCCCGCTTCCTTGCCCGCCGCGGTCGCGCCAAAGATCGCCGCGCCGAGCGCAGGCCCCTGCTTGCTCCCGGAAATCTTGATGGGCTTGCGGATGATGTCCGCGTATATCTGCATGATGAAGGGGCTCTTTTCCGCAATGCCGCCCGCCGCATAGAATTCGTCAATCGGAACGCCGCTGTTTTCAAAGTTTTCAATGATGATGCGCGTGCCAAACGCAGTTGCCTCCACTAGCGCACGATAAATTTCCTCCGGCTTTGTTTGCAGCGTCATACCCACCAACAGCCCCGTCAGGTCGTAATCCACGAGCACCGAGCGGTTTCCGTTCCACCAGTCGAGCGCCAGCAGTCCGCTTTCGCCCGCTTTGAGTTTGCCCGCAAGCTTCTGCAAATACACCTGCACGCCGATCCCTTCTTTTTCTGCCGCGCGCACATATTCCTCGGGCACACAGTTTTCCGCAAACCACGCAAAATGGTCTCCCAAACACGCCTGCCCCGCCTCATAACCGTAAAAGTCCGGCAAAATGCCATCTTCAACATATCCGCAGATGCCCGCAACCGCTTGTTCGCTTTCGGATAGCAGCATGTGGCAGCCGGACGTTCCCATGATCTCAAGCATCTTACCCGGTCCGCTGATCTTGACTGCGGGTACGCACACATGCGCGTCGATCACATCCACCGCCACCGCAGTGCCCTCTTTCAAGCCTATCTTCTCCGCCATCTCCTTGGTGATGCCGCCCGCCTTGCTGCACAACGGCAGCACCGCCGTGCCCAGCTTTTCTTCCGTCACATTTTCAAAGCGCGGATCGAGCGCCTTAAAATATTCTCTTGACGGATACCCATCCTGCTTATGCCACAGCGCCTTATATCCCGCGCAGCACGCGTTGTGCGTCTCGTTCCCCGTCAACTGCCAAACGAACCAGTCTCCCGCCTCGATGAAGCGATCAATCGCCGCATAGATTTCCGGGCTCTCGTCGAGCACCTGCCACAGTTTTGGATGCACCCATTCGGACGAAATCTTCCCACCGCAGCGTGCCAGCCATTTTTCTCCGCGCGCCTGCGCGATCTCCGTCATTTTGTTTGCCTTGTCCTCCGCCGCGTGATGCTTCCACAGCTTCACATACGCGTTCGGTTCATCCGCATATTCCTTTAGGAAGCAGAGGGGCGTTCCGTCATTTTTGGTGGGAATCATGGTGCACGAGGTGAAATCGACCCCTACGCCCACGATGTCTTCCGCATTCACACCGCTTTCCTTGAGCACACCGGGCACGATGTGGTAAAGCACATCGAGGTAATCCTGCGGATGCTGGAGCGCCCAGTCCACCCCTAGTTTTTTGCCCGACGGAAGCTCCTCATCCATCACTGCGTGCGGATACTTCATTTCGCTCGTCGCAATTTCCTCGCCTGTCCCAATATCCACAAGGACCGCCCTTCCCGAAAGCGTTCCATAATCCAGTCCGATCGCATATTTCGCCATCTCGTACCTCCTTCAATCCTTTTGTTCCATTATAACCGCTGTGTCAAAATTTCGCTACTGTGCGCGCAATGAAAAAAAGGCCGGAATTTTCGGCCTTTTCGTCTGTTTGTTATGCGTTGCGCGCGACGTTGTTCCTGCATGCTTCGATCTCTTCGATGGTGGGCATGGAAGGAATGGCCCCGCGCTTGGTCGCGGTCAGCCCGCCAGCCGCGTTTGCAAAGTCCAGAATGTCCTCAAGCTCGTCCTTGGTCAGCTTGGCAAGATCGTCTGCATTTTGCTCGCGCAGGCGGTAATGGATCGCCCCCAAAAACGCATCGCCCGAGCCCGTGGTGTCCACCACGCTCACCTTGAACGCCGGAACCTGCCCCGTGCCGCATTCCGCACAGTAGAACGAGCCAAATTCGCCCCGCGAGACAAGCACCAGCTTCGGCCCCTGCGCCATCAGCTTGCGCGCGCCCGTTTCAAGGCATGTCTCGCCCGTCAAAAGCTCCATTTCCTCTTCCGACACCTTAAGGATGTCCGCAGGAGGCAGCGCGTTCAAAATTTCGCTCACCGCGCGTTTCTCGTCGCCCCAGATGAAGGGACGATAGTTCGGGTCGTAGCTCATCAGCTTTCCTTCAGCTTTTGCCTGCGTTACCGCGCCGAGCGCCGCGCTGCGGCAGGGCTCGTCCGTAAACGAGATGGAGCCATAGTGGAAGATGTGACAATCCGAAATCATCTCTTTGTCGATCTCGTCCGCGCGCAGCATCATGTCCGCGCCCGGATTGCGATAAAAGCTGAACGACCGATCTCCGAATTCATTGAGCTGCACAAACGCGAGCGTCGTTTTGACCTCTTCGTCCATCACCACCCCGCGTGTATCGATCCCGCTGCTGTCAAGAACATCCTTGAGGAACGTTCCGAAATCATCGTCGCCCACCTTGCCGATAAACGCCGTCCTCCCGCCGAGACGCGCATTCATCGCCAGAACATTGGCAGGCGCTCCGCCCGGGTTCCGCGCAAAACGCGCGATCCCCTGATCGTTCACTCCATCCGGCGTAAAATCGATCAACACCTCGCCGATCGCAATCACATCATACATTTCAAGTCCCCTCCCAATTCTCTTTTCTTAAATTATAAGGCGTTTTCCCCTTCGCGGCAAGTCCCCGAATTTTCTATTTGGAGCAATATTTTTTTCATATCGAGTCCGCCCGCATAGCCCGTCAGTCTTCCATTCGACCCAATCACCCGGTGACACGGGATAAAAATGGAGATCGGGTTACGGCTGTTTGCCCGCCCCACCGCGCGGCAGGCATTTTTGTTCCCCACCGCCTGTGCGATCTGCGCATAACTGCGCGTTTCTCCGAAGGGAATTGTGAGCAATATGTCCCACACACGCTTTTCAAACGCCATTCCTTCCGGCGCGAGCGGCAGCCCAAAGGCCGTACGCTTCCCGTCAAAATATTCCTCAAGCTCGGCTGCCGCACGCTTTAAAAGCTGCGTTTGTTCTTTTTCATACGCCCCCGGCTTCACCGTGTCCGCAAAAAATACGTTCGTGATCGCGCCGCCTTCCTCTGCGACGCCGATCGTCCCAAGCCGCGTCTCGTAAAAATATGCCTTCTTCATAGTTCCCTCCCTGCCCTTTTCTTTGATTATAACACCTTTTATATAATTTTTCGAAAAAATCAAGAAAGGATTGTACATTTCAAAAAAATCTGATAATATATTATGGTGTCAGAAATAAATGCATATCTGGGTGTGGCGCAGTTTGGTAGCGTGCTTGAATGGGGTTCAAGAGGTCGC
>CAYTKQ010000029.1:0-26799 GCA_964438705.1 uncultured Christensenella sp.
GCGATTTCGATGCTTGCATCTCAGAGCGCGTAGGCTGAACTCCGTTGCGACTGTACTGCCTTCATTCACATCTTGGCAGGCGGCATTTGCAACTAGGCTTGGGTCGGATAAATTCACATAAAAAGAGACGCCTCTTTTGTGAAGCGCCCCTCAAAACCTTATTATTTCAATCTTTGCTCGATCAGCTTTGCCATCGCCACCGCCTGCGTGGTGATCGCGCTTTTGTCTTTTCCCTCGATCATCACGCGCACCATCGGCTCTGTGCCGGAGGTGCGGATCAACACGCGTCCCTCGCCGTGAAACTCGGTCTCCAGCTTTTTGATCGCCGCGAGGATTTCCTCGTCCTTTTCGTAATCGTGCTTCTTTTCTTCGTTCACGTATGCGTTCACCAGAACCTGCGGATATACGCTCACACGGCGCGCGAGGCGCGCGAGCGGCTTATCCTCGCGCTTCATCACCGCCATCAGCTGCACGCCCGACAAAATGCCGTCCCCCGTGGTGTTGTGATCGAGAAAAATGATGTGGCCGGATTGCTCTCCGCCGAAGTTATAGCCTCCGGCGATCATCTCCTCCAGCACGTAGCGGTCCCCCACATCCGCGCGAATGAGATTGATGCCGTCCTCCCGGAGCGTCGCCTCCGTACCCATGTTGCTCATCACCGTCGCGACGAGCGTATCCTTTTTGAGCGTGCCGCGCTTTTTCATATCCATTGCGCAGATCGCCATGATTTTGTCTCCGTCCACCACACCGCCGTGCTCGTCCACTGCAATCAGCCTGTCCGCGTCCCCGTCAAAGGCAAGGCCCACGTCCGCGCCCAGCTCCGACACCAGCCTTGACAGCTGTTCGGGATGCGTGGAGCCGCAGTTTTCATTGATATTCGTGCCATCCGGCACGTTGTAGTACGGAATGACCTCCGCGCCAAGCAACTTGAATATCCACGGCGCCACCTCGCTCGACGCGCCATTCGCGCAATCGAGCACCACCTTTAGCCCGTCAAGCCGCGTTGGTGTGCTTTCCACCACAAAATCCATATAATCCTGCGCCGCCTTTTTGAGGCGCACACACCGGCCGATCTTCTTGCCCGTGGGCTGCGGCACGGTTTCGGAATCGTTTACGATGATGTTTTCAATGCGGTCCTCGATTTCGTCTGCCAGCTTATAGCCGTTGGAATTGAAGAACTTGATGCCGTTGTACTCCATCGGATTGTGGGACGCAGAAATCACGATGCCCGCGTCATAGCCGGAATGCCGCGTCAGGTAGGCAATTGCCGAGGTGGGCAGCACCCGCGCCACCACCGCCTCCGCCCCCGCAGAGCAGATGCCCGCGACAAGCGCCGATTCTAGCATGTCGCCCGAGCCGCGCGTGTCCTTGCCGATCAGGATACGCGCGTTATGTATTTCGTTGGTCAAACAATATGCGCCCGCGCGCCCCAAATCATACGCCAGTTTCGAAGTCAGTTTTTCATTCGCTATGCCGCGCACGCCGTCCGTGCCGAAAAGTCTCGCCATTTTTTTCTCCCTGTTTTTTTCATAAAAAGGGGCTCCTAAGAGAAGCCCTCTGTTTTCCTTTACCCTTGCTGCAGCATGCAGTCGATGCCCAGACTGTTATCCGCCGCCATAGCGCCATCCGCCACCGCCGTGACGATCTGCCGCATACGCTTGGTGCGGATATCTCCTGCGCACGAAACGCCGGGAAGATTCGTCCTGCACGACTCATCCGCCTTGATGAAGCCCGCATCGTCAAGCTCCACCTGCCCGGCGACAAGCTCCGTTTTGGGCGTTTGACCGACCGCGATGAATATGCCCGCAATGGCGAGGTCCTTTGTTTGCCCCGTATTCACGTCCTTGACCGTCACGCTTTGCACCGTATTTTCGCCGTTGATGGATTCGGGTATGTGACTCATCACAAACTCCACGTTCCCGAGCGCCGCCGCCGCGTCCACCATGCCCTTCATCGCGCGGAACTGATCCCGCCTGTGGATCACATAGACCTTATTGCAGAACTTCGCGAGGTAAAGCGCATCCTCCACCGCCGTGTTGCCCCCGCCGATGACTGCCACGTCACGTCCGCGGAAAAATGCGCCGTCACACGTCGCACAATAGGAAACGCCCGCGCCGAGCAGCGCGCCCTCTCCTTTTACACCAAGCCTCCTTGGCACAGCGCCCATGGCAAGGATCACCGCGCGCGCCTCATATTCGTTTTTCGTTGTGGTGATCGTCTTCACCTCCGCTATAAGCTCGAATTTCGTGATTTCCTCCGTCACGATCTCCGCGCCGAGGGTCTGCGCCTGCAATTTCATGCTGTGCGCAAGCGCCGCGCCCGTCACTTCCTTTTCAAAGCCGGGATAGTTATCGATCACATGGCTGATCGCCATCTGCCCGCCCGCGAACGCACGCTCCAAAACCAGCGTTTTTAGCCCGCCGCGGCACGCATAGATCGCCGCCGTAAGGCCCGCCGGGCCCGCGCCCGCGATGATTACGTCATATTGCATAAACTGGCATCTCCTTCAAATCTTTCCTGTATCCATAATAATACCATACAGCCACTCAAAACACAAAAATCACTTCTGCGTGAAATACCGCACACCAAGCTTTCCCTTCAAAAATGCGGCAAATGCTTCCGTATCGACCTCTTCAAGCTGCGCTTTTGGGATCAAAAAGGCTTCCGTATCGCTGATGAAAAGATAAAATGCCTTGTCCGTCTCATATACATTCATGAAGCTCTCATACAGAAATTCGGCGAGGGATTCCCGGTTCTCCTCCGGAATATCCTCGCGCACCTCCATCTGCGTGTCTGTAAAGGTATATTTTTGCGGATTTTCTATGTTCGCCTGCACCATTTTGTATTGCCGCGCCGGCTGTGTTTTTGTTGCCGTCGTGAGTGCTGACACCATCATCGCCACGACTGCCAAAAACAGAACCAGCGGAACGATGCCCGCCGCGCCGTTAAGCACCGTTGCGTTGATCAAAATAAAAACAGCCGCTGCCGCAACGATCGCGCACAAGATGATCAAATATTTAAAAAAGCCGCTCTTTTCGCCCTTTGGCCCACGCTTTTTAAACAGGGTGAACATCCAGTAATCACGAAACACCCCATAATCTGTTTTGGTGATGAATTTAAATTTTTCCATGCCGCCCTCCACTCTTTTCTATTTTACAACAATCCTCCCTAAAATGCCATCGCACGCACAAAAAAACCGCGATCGTAAAATCGCGGTTTTTGCTTGCTGTAAAACTCGATTAACGCTTGGAGAACTGCGGCGCTCTTCTTGCTGCCTTGAGGCCGTATTTCTTTCTTTCCTTCATCCTCGGGTCGCGCGTTAAGAACCCTGCGGATTTGAGCGCCGGACGAAGCTCGGGCTCTGCCTTGATGAGCGCACGCGCAATGCCGTGACGAAGCGCACCCGCCTGACCTGTGAAGCCGCCGCCCTTGACCGTTACGAAAACATCATACTTCCCGATGGTCTCTGTCAAAACAAGGGGAGAGCGGACGAGCATCTTCAGCGTTTCATAGCCAAAGTACTCCTCGAGGTCCCTTTTGTTTACCGTGATATTGCCCGCGCCCGACATGATGCGGACTCTGGCAATGGATTTTTTTCTTCTTCCCGTTCCCAGGAATTGCTCTTTTTTCGCCATGATAACCTTCCCTCCCTCTTACAGCTCGATTGCTTCGGGCTTCTGGGCCGCGTGGTCGTGCTCCGCGCCTCTGTAGATGCGCAGCTTCTTGAGCATCTTCCTGCCCAGTCTGTTTTTAGGAAGCATTCTTCTGACCGCTTCATACAGCGCGAACTCCGGCTTTTTGTCCATCAGGTCCCTGTATTTCGTGGCCTTCAGGCCACCCGGATATCCCGAATGCCTGTAGTATAATTTCTGATCCAGCTTCTTTCCCGTAAAGACGAGTTTTTCCGCATTGAGCACGATGACGTAATCGCCTGTGTCTACGTGCGGGGTATATTCCGGTTTGTTTTTCCCATGAAGGATATTGGCGACCTTGCTCGCCAGTCTGCCGAATACCTGTCCCTCTGCATCGACAACATACCACTTCTGATCCACTTCACCGGGTTTCGCCATATATGTTTTCATTAGGCTTTCCTCCCATGGTATCTTCAAATATTGGCGCAATGCGTCCCTTAGCCGGGATGTCCCACGTCCCGGGGCGGAAAAAACACCGCTTTCGCGCGTGCACGGGGCTAAGCGTGCATACAGGCGCATGGAATATTCTACTGAAAATCCGCGCGGTTGTCAAGCATTTTGACAAAAATCAAGATGGATCGTTCAAAAAATACTTGATTTGAACCCATTCGTTGATTTTACCTGCCTCTGTTTGTGTTTCCACGCCCGTTTTTCTCGCCGTTGCCCTGCGCTCCCTCTTCGTGATCGTTCTCTTTTCCGTGTCCCTTTCCGTTCCCATGCGGCTGCGTGCATTCCGCGTGATGATCCGCGATTTTTTGGTTGATTTCGTGCATCGAGCTGTGTTTGTAATGCTCCACCGTTGCTGCGGAATCAAGGTCTTGCAATTCCTTAATTGCCGCGTATTTCGTCGCGGAAAGGCCCTCTGTTTCCGCATCGATCCGCATTTGTTCCGAAACATTGCAATATTCCACAGAAACATTGGGATGATGTCTGAGCATGGTATCCGCTATGGCAGCCTGCAGCGTTTCTTCTATGACAACACCTGCCTGCGTGTCGTTTGCCTGCACGCCGACCCACATATCCGAATTTGCGATGAAATACGGCTGCATCCCGTCACTGTTCATGAGCAAATCCACCGCTTCCTCATATGTCTTATTTCGAAGGGGCACTTCCTTCACAATCTGTTCCGCTTCCTCGTTGTATGTCGCAACGCTGAACACGCGGCCATAATCATTGATGGAAAGCGCGATGCTGGGGTTGATGTCGATGCTGATGTATGCCGTCTCTCTATAATATATATTGAAGCCCGCAACGATCAAAACGGCGAATATGGACGCGGCGGCAATGCCGAACCCTTTCACAATTGGATTCCTGCGCGTTTTCTTCTGCTTTTCAGCTGTAAGGATGTATGACAGAGCGGAAGCCTTCAGCTCCGGCTCGGCCTTTATGCTTTCAAACGTATTCTTGATCTTATCATCCACCATATTCACCTCCCAACGTCTTTTTTAGCTTCTCGCGGGCACGGGACATAATCGAATACACTGTGTTTTCCCGAACGCCGATCATTTTGGCGATATCATTTGCCGTATATCCTTCGTAATAGTGCAGATAAACCACATCCCGATATTTGGGTGCCAGCTCCCGAACCGCTTGCAGCACATCCTGATATTCCGGAGGAAGGGTCGATATTACATCTATTTTTTCATCCGAAAGCTTAATTTTCCGCTTCCACGCGCTTCTCAGGTAATCTTTGCAGCAATTGACGCTCACACGGATGAGCCACGCCTTTTCGTGCTCTTGATTTTGAAATATAGGAAGATAGAGGGCATATTTCAAGAATACCGTTTGAAATATGTCCTCTACATCATGCGCGTTTTGCAGATACAGATACGCGATTCGTTTGACCGTATCCGCATAACGCTCGATTGCATTTGTTATTTCCGTTTCAGTTTTCATATTCTCCTACGGAATCAAGTGAACAACGCTCAGCGATGCCTTCCCCCATTTCCGTTGTGCCCACCGCCGTTTCCGTGGTTGTTACGGCCCGGGCCGAATGAACCGTCTGAAGAGGTCGAACCCTTATGACCATGCCCGTCTCCATTTTGATGCCCGTTGTAATCTACGCCATTGTGAGCGTGATCGTCTTTCATGCCGCATCCCTCGATGTCGCAGTTCACGCGGACGCCATTGGAATCAAAGCTGTGAGCGTGCCCGTCTCCATTCGCGTGACCGCGATAACTCGCGCCGACATGGGTGTGGTCATAGTCGAGCGTGCAATTTTCCATGCCGCAAAGCGCGAAATCGTGACCGTGACCGTCGTCACTGCGATGCCCGCAATAGAATTCGCCATTGTGGCTGTGCCCGTAAGTCTTTGTGCAATCCGCGATGCTGCAAATGCTTCTTTGTGCGGCTGCGCGGCCGCCGCTGTCGGACGGTGCCGCAAATGCCGTCGTTGTCATTATAACACAAAGGGATACTGCCGCCGCGATTCCTGCCATTACTTTTTTCATTTTTACCCTCCAAAATGATGTTTCTATCTATAATACGATCCGCTTGCAGGAATCCTTGCATAAAACATTCAAATTTTTTTCACAGATCCTGTATATTCATTTTGTCCATCTCGTTTTCAACAAAACACGCCGCCCAAAACGGACGGCGTGTGCACATTTAAAATCTGACCGACGGCTTATTCGATTTCGATCCCTTTGCGGATCATCTTCACCTCGTGCGTAAGCGTGTTCACCACCGGGCAGCGCTTTTCGATGAAATCCGCAAAGCGCGCCACATCCTCCGCATTTGAGCCCGTTTTGAACCGCATGGTATATTCCACCTCGCGCAAGCCGGGATGCCGCGGCTCCCTGTGCGGGTCGGTCGTGCCCGTGAGCTCAATCGACAGACCGTCCATATCCACATGATATGCCTCCGCATAGGAGCGCGCAACCATGGACTGACACGCTCCCAACGCACACAGCAGCGTCTCCATGGGGTTCATGCCCAAATCGTCTCCGCCCGCGCTTTTCGGCTCGTCGATGAGGATGGTAAAACCGCCCGCTTCTCCGCGTACTGCATAACCGTTGTCGATCTTTGTGACCGTCACCTTTGTTTGTCCCATGAAATGATCCCTCCCATCATTTGTTACCATATATATAACGAACGGGGAGCATCCCAAACAAAATCAAACGAGAAGATCGGCATTTCCGCAAAAACAAACCCTCCAAAGGAACGCATATTCCTTTGGAGGGCCCTGTGGTTTCAGCGCTTTGCTTAACAAAGTCTGCGATGCGCCGTTTTAAACCATATTCCAGTACATCACTGTGTTTGCGGCGATGATGATGGTGAACAGGATCGCGTTCAGGAACGCCGATGTCCACACGTTTCCGGTCGCATCATACAGTTTCTTCGCATACACTGCCGCGATACCCAGGCAAGGCACGAGCGCGATGAGCACGATGCCATTGAGCGCTTCCGTCGGGAACGCACCCGCACCTGCGCCAAGCAGCGAACCATACTGCATGAGCAGCCAGATCACCAGCCCGCCGATGTTTGTCAGCACGCAGACAAGCGTACCCTTCCAGCCCTTCAGCCATTCGCTGTTGGACGTTCCCACCAGCACCGCCGAGTTGATGAAATAGTAGATCAGGAACAGCGGGATATAGCGCAGCGCCGTTAAAAAGTGCTCGCTTGTGAACGCACGCACCGCCAGCGTCCAGAAACGGAAGTCTACGCTAAACAGCGCCTGCATTGCGAAGAGCAGCAAATAGCCTATTGCGACACTGAGCGCAGCAAGCGCAAACCCTGCCACGACGGAAATCGGTTTGCACACGATCCCATAGGCCGCCACAGCATCCCCCGCCGGTCTTCTTTGCAGCACATAGAACACTGCCGCAATGACCGCCGCAATCAGCCCCGTTACGATCGCCCAGAAAGCGATTTGGTTTGTAACAGGCTCGTTGAAATATCCTCCGGTGACAAGGATCTGCGCCGCGAATTTCAAAACGAGGAACAGCACGAGCGACAGAGCCGCGATAACGATTCCGCCAATGAGCGTACCTTTGTTTTTGGATTTTCCAAAGGCCACTATGGCGGCGATGATCGCGACGACGCCTGCCGCGAGCGCGACCCAGCTCAGCGGGTCCAGCACCTCTGCGGTTTTGCCCATAAGCGGGATAAACATCAGTGCGGGGATCATCGCGCATACTGCCGTCACGATCCAAAACACCGCTTTCTTTCCGCTTGTTTCCGGCACTTTAAATTGTGCGCGTTTTTCGGTTTTCACCTTTTTGAAGAACGGCAAAGCCATCAGCAGTTTGATGAGCGGAACAAAGAGCATGAAGAACCCGATCATCGCAACCAAACTGAACGCTTCTTTTCCAAACCATATTTGATCGCTTGGCGCAAGACCCGCCGTTGTCTGATTCTCGGATGTCACACCCTCAAACGCGTGTGTATAGAAGGAAATCAAATCTGCCGTGGTCTCGCTCGAAAAGTGGTTCCACGGATGCGTTTCGTTGGGCGTAAAGATGATGCGCTCGCCTTGTTCGGACGGACGGAGCACCGTGTCCTCCATCACAAGCTCACCCGAATCCACCGTATAATATTCGCTTGCCTTGCCCGCTTCACCGTCCGGCGCAATGCCCAGGAACGATTTTCCGGAAATCGTAGCGGGGAAATCTTTATAGCGTACTGTGCCTTTCTGCGCAAGCTCAGCCTCCGTTTTTTCCGCGTCGCTCTTGCCAAAGAAGAACTCGTCATAGTGCGCCGCCACCATACCGACTGTACGCGAGCCATACGCTGCCTGCACCTGATCCTGCGGCGCGATCATGCTGGTGTAGCCATAATCCGACGCAACGGGGATGCCCGCATAAATCATGCGCACGCCTGTTTGCAGCGAAGCCATTTCGTCCATATACATCGCAAGCTCGCTGGAGAAGCCGCCCATGGAGTGACCGCTCACCGAAATATACGCGTTTCCATCGGCATCTTTTTTCGTATAGTCCTGCCCATACGCATATTGGGCCGCATCAAACTGTGAATAAATCCAGAACGTTCCAAATTCTTCGCCCGGGTTGATCGGCGCGGCCCACTGCGAACCGCCATGATCGTACATATCCACCGCAAGCACAATATACCCTCTGCGCGACATTTCGATTGCCGGCGCATCCTGCATTTCCTTTGTGTTCAGGTATCCGTGCGTCGTTATGATGACCGGACGCGGGTCATCCGCACCCGCCCCCTTTGGCATATAGAGCAGGGCGCTCATCTTGCCGTGTTCCCCTTCAAATTCTATGCTGCTCACGTCGACAGTGTTGAATGAAGTATGGAACAGCCCTGCCATCAGGCTTCCGAAGATGATCAACACCAAAGCCAGACACAGCCATTTCAATGTGCTTTTTTTCGTTTTTTCCATCACGATTCCCCTTTCTTTTTGAAGAAATTCATAAAAATATGCCTGTTCTTTTCAAAAATGCAATCACATTTTTTTGTATGCTTTTGCGGCCAATTCTGCGCCTCATTTGCATATACTTACATCCGGGCAACCAATATTTCACCCCCCTGCGTCTACGCAGCCCAAATGAAAAGTCGTTCCTTTGGTTCTCCTATAACATTTTTGTCTGTAAATATTTTTGAATGTATTTTAAGTATACCAACATAAAAAAATAATACAGTATACAAAAATAGCGAAAAATCAGAATTTTTTATGGTAATATTCAAACATTTCTATTAAAATGGTAATTAATCGGCATATAATGATACATATTGCTGTAATTTATACATGTCAGGAGGCAAAACATGGGCGGTTCTACGCTGCAGTTAAGCAAAATCATCAATATCGAAAAATGGCAGGCGCTGCAAGATTCACTGTCCGAGGTGACAGGGCTCGCCATCATCATGGTGGATTTCGCGGGATACCCGCTCACCGCGCATAGCAAGCGAAGGCCTTTTTGCAGTTATGTCCGCAATCACCCGGATGTATTCAAGTATTGCGAGAAATGTGATTCAAGGGGCGGCATCGAAGCGGCGCGTATGAAGCGCCCGTACATATACACCTGCCATTTGGAAATCGTGGACGTGGCGATCCCGATCATCGTCGAAAACCAATACATCGGCGCGATCATGGCCGGGGAGATTCGTCTGACCGATGACCGCTTTCAGCAAGACTTGGAACAGATATTGAAATCCCCCATCAAGCGTCTGTTTGACACCGAGGCACTGGCGCAAATGTATGAAAGCATACCGTTTATGACGTATGGCAAGCTATTGTCAAGCGTAAATATGCTATTCAGCCTGTGTAATTATATTGTCACCGAGGCGATGGACAAAAATAGTTTGCTCAACACCTACGAGCAATCCATCCTCAATCAGCTGATGGCCTCTGATCAAAACGGAAACAACATTGCAAACGATGAAATGAGTGAAGCATATACAAATGCGTATGTGAAATCAGCGGCGGCAGGGCAAGTCGAGTGTAAAAACAAAACATTGCAGCCGGCGTTTGATTACATCTACAACAATCGGAACAAAATGCTGTCGCAAACAGAAGCCGCAAAGCTTTGCCATATCAGTCCCGGCCATTTTTCACGCTTGATGTTAAAAGAAACGGGGGAAAATTATGTGGCGTTTTGCGCCCGTCAAAAAATCGAATGGGCCAAGATCCTGCTGGATCGCACGAATTTATCCATATCGCAGATCAGCGATGAATTGGGGTTCAGCGACCCCTCCTACTTTATAAAAATCTTTAAAAAATATGAGGGGCTGCTCCCCACCCATTACCGAAAGATTTCCGTCGGCAAAGGCGTATCTGACTGATTCACAAACAAAAAAATCTGCGCCGCTTGGGCGCAGATTTTTTCTGTTGCAATTATTTTCCGAGCACTTCCTTCGCCTTCTTCACAACGGCGTCCGTCGTGAAGCCAAACTTCTCGAACAGCACGTTTGCCGGAGCCGAAGCACCAAAGTGGTCGATGGTCACATAGCCGCCGTCGAGGCCGACGTATCTTGCCCAGCCGTACGAGCTCGCCGCTTCCACAGCAACGCGCGCGCGAATGTTCTTCGGAAGAACGCTTTCTTTATAGGCTGCATCCTGCTCCTCGAAGAGGTCCACGCACGGCATGGAGACCACGCGCGCCGTGATACCGTCCTTCTTGAGCTCTTGTGCGGCGTTCATGATAAGCTCCACCTCGCTGCCCGTGCCCATGAGGATCACGTCCGGCGTTTTGCCGCCTTCCACGAGGATATATCCGCCCTTCAAAGCGTCCTTGCCCGTCCCTGCGATCTGCGGGAGGTTCTGGCGGGACAGCGCGATGGCCGTCGGCGCTTTCTTCGTCATTGCGGCCTTGTATGCCGCAGCCGTCTCGCGGCCGTCAGCCGGTCTCCACATATAGACGCCCGGCGTCGCGCGCAGCGCCGCCAGATGCTCAATCGGCTCGTGCGTCGCGCCGTCCTCGCCCACGCCGATGGAGTCGTGCGAAAGCACATATGTCACGGGAAGCTCCATCAGGGAGGACATGCGGATCGCGCTCTTCATGTAGTCGCTGAATACGAGGAAGGTCGCGCAATAAGGAATCACGCCGCCGTGCAGCGCCATACCGTTGCAGATCGCCGCCATCGCGAACTCGCGGATGCCAAAGTGCACATTCGTGCCCTTGCGCTCCGCAGGCGAGAACCACTCCCGACCGCTCATCACGGATTTATTCGCCGGACCGAGGTCCGCGCTGCCGCCCATGAGGTTCGGCAGCTTCGCCGCGAGGCGATTCAGCACCATGCTGGAGGTGTCACGCGTCGCGATCGGCTTGTCTTCAAAATCCCAGAACGCGTCGTCGAACACGGATTCCGGAACAGGGCTCATGTATTCCTGATACTGTTTCGCCAGCTCGGGATATTCCTTGCCATACTTCGCAAACAGCTCGTTCCACTGCGCCTCTTCCGCGGAATAGACCTCCTGCAGCTCGGCGATATGCTTTTTCACGTCCTCGGGCACACAGAACGCTTCCGCGCATTCCCAGCCGAGGTTCTTCTTCATCGCGTCGATGTTTTCCTGTCCGAGCGGCGAGCCGTGGCTCGATTCGCTTCCCTGCTTTGCCGGGCAGCCATACGCGATCTTCGTTTTCACGATGATGAGGGAGGGTTTTTCCTTCTCCGCCTTCGCTTCTTCGATCGCTTCGGAGATCGACTTCAAATCCTCGTTGCCGTCTTCGACCTCGAGCACCTGCCAGCCGTAAGCCTTATACCGCTTTTTCACGTCCTCGTCGAACGCGGTGTCGATATTGCCTTCGATGGTGATGTCGTTCTTGTCGTAGAGAACGATCAGCTTTCCAAGCTTCAGCGTGCCCGCCAGCGAGCTTGCCTCGCCGGATACGCCTTCCTGCAGGCAGCCGTCGCCCGTCAGCGCATAGGTGTAGTGATCGACCACGTTGTACTTCGGCTGGTTGAACTCAGCCGCGAGGTGTGCCTCCGCCATAGCAAAGCCGACCGCCATCGCGATGCCCTGCCCAAGCGGGCCGGAGGTCGCTTCCACGCCGTCCGTCAGGCCGTATTCCGGATGACCGGGCGTGATGGATTCCCACTGACGAAAGTTCTTGATATCCTCCATGCCGACCTGATAGCCGAACATGTGCAGCAGCGAATAGAGCAGCATGGACGCGTGCCCCGCGCTCAGAATGAACCTGTCGCGGTTTTCCCACTTGGGATTTTTGGGGTTGTGCTTCATGTGCTTGGACCACAGCGTATATGCCATGGGCGCAGAGCCGAGCGGCAGGCCCGGATGACCGCTGTTCGCCTTCTGGATCGCTTCCGCCGAAAGCACCCGGATGGTGTTTACGGCAAGCTTTTCAATTTTACTCATATCAGTTGAATCCTCCCGTGAAATTTTATTGAATTGATCTGCTTTTAAAACACTTTCATTATATCGGATTCAATCATTGATTTCAACTGAAAAACAAGCCATTTTTTCACAAAATGTTATAAATTAACATTTTCATTATATTTTTGTTCATCGCACCACAGCGTTAGAGCAGTCGCCGCTCCGTGTTCCGGGTGCGTCAGTGAGAAATAAATCTCTAAGCCTCCTGTACAAGGCCCCCTCCGTCGGCATCTTGCAACTATCTATGCTCTACGGCAACCAGCGTCGGCAGCGTGTCGGTCATAGGAAGTTCTGTTTCCCTTGCGGGCTGCCCCCCTCAAATCATCCTGTCAGCCGAGTCCGGCACAAAGACGACCTTCTTATCTTGCACTGCGGCGCTGCCTTTAAAACGAAATCCAACCGGGCCGCCGTCCAATGTGGCCACCGTGATCCATGCCTTTGGGTTTGCAGCCAAATTCTTTTGTGTCTGCTCCATCTTGTAAATGCCGATCGTGATGCTTTCGCCCGCCTGCTCTTTTCCGCCTACGATAATGGGATGCGGCATTCCGTCCTCACCAATGGTAACCAGCGTACAATAGGGCGCATTTTTCACAACTTCTTTCATTTCCTCTGATAAATTCATGCTCTCTTCCCTCCTGTTTACTCAGATTAATATATCTGGTATACTTATCATACCGCCATGCGGATGGAATAACAATAACGCAGATGAAAAGGAGCAGGTAAGAAATAGATGAGTGCAATGAATCAAGAGGAACGTTGCAGCGGAAAATGCCCCTGCATGGAACGCTGTCCACTGGGGGTGGCGCTGGAGACGATCGGCGGGAAATGGAAGATCAGGATTTTGTGTGCGCTCTATCAGGATGGTGAAACGAGGTACAATGACTTAAAGCGCAAAATAGAGGGGATCACCAATACGATGCTTGCGAGCTCATTGAAAGAACTGGAGCAGGACGGGTTGGTCACGCGTACACAATATATGGAGATGCCCCTTCGGGTGGAATATGCCGTGACAGATTTATGCACAGATTTGATTCCGATCCTGGGCCAGCTCGCCCTATGGAGCGGGAAACTACCCCGCCCCTCGCAATGATGTGAGCGCTTGCCTATGCGTCCGCCGCGCCGCACCCTTCCATGCGCCAGATTTCCGCGAGCTTCTGTTCGGGATACTGCCGCAGCTCATTCGGCGCGTCCACGATCGTTTCGATGTCCGTACGTAAAAACCGCACGATGTCGAAATCTCCCCGCGTCATACACCACAAAAACAAGGTGCTCATAAACATCTGATGAACGATCATGCACAGGTTTTCCGGATCGGACATGTTGCGCATCTCGCCCGCGGCCTGCCCTTTTTCGATAATGCCCTTTTGCAGCTCCAGATGCGCGTGCTGATGCTTGTGCCCGCCGCGGAAGGTGCCCACGTCGTGCGTGATGTTTTTGATGAACATCTGCCGCGCGATTTCCTTGCCCGAGCCTTTTATGTAATTGATGAACGGTTTATAAGAAATCCAAAGCTGTTCCAAGAAATTGGGCGCGTTGAGGATCTCCACAAAATATTCCGTTTCCATTTCGTATGGGAAATGGTAATAATCCTTCAACAGCTCGTCTTTGGATTTAAAGTAATAATAGAAGGTATGCTTGTTGACGCCGCTCTTTTCGCAGATTTGGTTGATGGTCACATCCTCAAAGCCGTTTGCCTGAAACAGTTCCACTGCGATCTGCTTGATTTTTTTCTTGGTTTCGTTTTCCGCCATAGCGCGCCTCCTTGCATCCAGATTACGGGAACATATTATCACAATAATATTACTCCGTCAATATTTTTTAATAACCTATTGACATTTTTATGGTACCGCAGTATCATAAGTCATCGGAAGTATCGCTTACATGAGAAGACTGAAGAAAGAAAGGAAACAAAAAAGCCCTATGATGCGCATTATGAAATACCTAAAGCCCTATGCCGCGCTTGTGCTGGTGGCGATCCTGCTCCTGTTTGGGCAGGCATTTTGCGATTTGTCGCTGCCCAACTACATGTCTAAGATCGTGGATACGGGCATCCAGCAGGGCGGCATTGAAAACGCGGTCCCTGTCGCCGTGAGCGAAGGCTCCATGAGCACGCTGCTTGCGTTTATGGACGAAGGACAGCGTGATCTCGCAAAGAGCAACTACACGCTCATCACCAAAGACAGCCCGGATTACGAGTCCTATTTAAAGGAATATCCGGCACTTGAACAAGAAAACATTTATGTGAAGCATGACCTTAATGAGCACGATACGCTGCTCATGAATCCCGGTTTTTCTAAGGGATTCGCTTCCATTTCCGCGCTCGGCCAAATCATGAACGCGGAGCAAAAAGGTTCGGACATGCTCGCGCTTGACAAACAGCAAAACGCGGACGGATCGGAAAAGACGGCGGCTATCCCCCCTGCGCTCATGCAGTTCTTCGGATACTATATGCAGCAGCCGCAGGGCTCGGATTTCTTTGCGGTGCTCAATGCCTATCCGCAGGCGCAGGAGGTTTACACAGACCTCGACACATTGCTGAATGAAAAACTGGGAAGCATGGACGCGAGTTTGCTCCAGCAGACGGCGATCCCTGCGGTGAAAGCGGAATACCAGTCGCTCGGCATGGACACGACCGCGCTCCAGCAAAATTACATCTGGCTGAACGGATTTTTCATGCTGCTGCTTGCCTTAGGGTCTGCGGCATGCACCGTTGTAGTCGGCCTGTTTGCCGCCAAGATCGGCTCGGGCCTTGCGCGCGACCTGCGGGAAAAAACCTTTACGCGTGTAGAGAATTTCTCCAATGTGGAGTTCGATAAATTCTCCACCGCATCGCTCATTACACGCAACACCAACGACGTGACGCAGATACAAATGGTCGTCATCATGATGATCCGCATGGTGATCTACGCACCCATCATGGGTGTGGGCGGCGTCATAATGGCACTCAACAAAAGCGTTTCCATGTCGTGGATCATCGCCCTCGCGGTGATCGTGCTCCTTGGGTTCATCGGTTCGATCTTCGCGATCGTGCTGCCCAAGTTCAAGAAGATGCAGGCACTGGTAGACAGGCTGAACCTTGTGATGCGCGAAAGTCTTTCCGGCATCATGGTCATCCGCGCGTTCAACACGCAGGACTTTGAATCCAAACGGTTTGACAACGCGAACAACGACCTCACCAAAACCAACCTGTTCGTCGGGCGTGTGATGACGCTTCTGTTCCCCATCATGACTGTGATCATGAACGGCATTTCACTGCTCATCATCTGGGTGGGCGCAAACCAGATCGCCGCGTCCTCCATGCAGGTGGGCGACATGATGGCGTTTATGCAGTATGCAATGCAGATCGTGATGGCCTTCCTCATGATGTCCATGATGTTCATCATGCTGCCGCGCGCGTCCGTTTCGGCACACCGCATTGCGGACGTGCTGGATACCATTCCGGAAATACGCGATCCCGAGAATCCGAAGCGCTTTTCGGACCCCAAGGGCGTGCTGTCCTTCAACGACGTATGCTTTGCCTACCCCGGCGCAGAGGACAATGTGCTCACAGACATCACCTTCACGGCAATTCCCGGAGAAACGACCGCGTTCATCGGCTCGACCGGCTCGGGCAAATCGACGGTGGCCAACCTCATTCCGCGCTTTTATGACGTATCCTGCGGGAGCGTGACCATCGACGGCGTGGACATCCGCGAGGTACGGCGGCACGAGCTGCGCGATCAGATCGGCTATGTGCCGCAGAAGTCTGTGCTGTTTTCCGGCACCATTGCCTCCAACCTGCGCCTCGGCGATGAAAACGCGGCAGATGAAACGCTCAACAGATCCGCAGAAGAAGCACAGGCAATGGAATTTATTTCCAAAAACCCGGAGGGCCTCGAAGCAAGCATATCACAGGGCGGCGCGAACGTGTCCGGCGGGCAGAAGCAGCGGCTTTCTATTGCGCGCGCGCTCGTCAAGGACCCGAATATCTATGTGTTCGACGACAGCTTCTCCGCGCTTGATTTCAAGACGGACGCAACGCTTCGCGCGGCGATCCGCGAACAGACAAAGGACAAAACCGTGCTGATCATTGCGCAGCGCGTGGGTACGATCATGAACGCCGACCAGATCATCGTTCTCGATGAGGGCAGGATCGTCGGCAAAGGAACACACAAGGAACTGTTGCAAACGTGTGAAGCCTACCGCGAGATCGCGCTTTCACAGCTTAGCGAGGAGGAATTACACTCATGAGTGAAAATACGACAAAACGGCCTCCTGCCGGAGGAAAAGGCGGCGGCCCCATGGGGGGCGGACCGGGGCACGGCGTCCCCATGATGGGCGCGAAGGCCAAGGATTTTAAAGGCTCGATGGGCCGACTTTTGAAATACATTGGGAAGTATAAGGTTGCGGTGGTGGTCGTATTCATCTTTGCCGTTGCCTCGGCCATCTTTTCCATCATCGGCCCCAAACTGATGGGCAACGCGACGACCGTGCTCTTTGAGGGCGTGATGGGCGAGATCAGCGGCGCGGGCACCGGCATCGACTTCAGCGCCATCGCGCAGGTCTTGATCACATTGGTCATTCTGTATGGCATTTCAGCGCTGTTCGGCTATATTCAGGGTTACATCATGACGGGTGTTTCCGCCAAGGTCACCTACCGTCTGCGGCAGGATATCAGCGACAAGGTCGACACCCTTCCGCTCTCCTATTTTGACCGCAACAGCCACGGCGACGTGCTGTCCCGCGTGACGAACGATGTGGACACCATCAGCCAGACACTGAACCAAAGCCTGTCGCAGATCGTCACATCACTTACGACGGTGGTGGGTGTAGTGGTCATGATGTTCACCATCAACTGGATCATGACCCTTGTGGTGCTGTGCATCATCCCCGTCTCACTGATCTTGATTTTTCAGGTGGTGAAGCGTTCGCAGAAATTTTTCAAGCAGCAGCAGGACTACCTCGGTTCGGTCAACGGGCATGTAGAGGAAATGTTTGCGGGGCACAATGTGGTGTCTGCCTACAACGGCGAGGAAAAGAGCGTCGAGGTATTCAAGGGCGAAAACGAGAAGCTCTATTCCGCCGCGTGGAAGGCCAACTTCATGTCCGGCCTGATGATGCCTATCATGAATTTCATCGGCAACATCGGCTATGTGGCGGTGTGCGTACTGGGCGGCTGGTTCGCGGCGCAGGGAACGATCACGGTGGGCAACATTCAATCGTTCGTGCAATATGTGCGCAACTTCACGATGCCCCTCTCGCAGCTCGCCAACATTTCAAATGTGCTGCAACAGACGGCGGCGGCCTCCGAGCGCGTGTTCGAATTCCTGCGCGAAGAAGAGGAATCGCCGGATACGAAGACCCCCGTGCTGCTCGATCATGTGGATGGGCACGTGGAATTTAAGGACGTGCACTTTGGCTACAACCCGGACAAGATCATCATCAACGATTTTTCGGCGGATGTGCAGCCCGGGCAAAAGATCGCGATCGTCGGGCCGACGGGCGCGGGCAAGACCACGATGATCAAGCTGCTGATGCGGTTTTACGACTTAAACAGCGGCGCGATCCTCATCGACGGGCACGACGCGACGGACTTCACGCGTGCGGACCTGCGCCGGCACTTTGGCATGGTTCTGCAGGATACATGGCTTTACAACGACACCATCATGGAAAACATCCGTTATGGGCGCATGGACGCGACGGATGAGGAGGTGCTGGCGGCGGCACGGGCCGCATACGCGGATCATTTCATCAAGGCGCTGCCGCACGGATACGAGATGGTTTTAAACGAGGACGCGTCCAACATTTCGCAGGGCCAGAAGCAGCTTTTGACGATTGCGCGGGCAATCCTCGCCGATCCGGATATGCTCATCCTCGACGAGGCGACGAGCTCGGTGGATACGCGCACAGAGAGCCTGATCCAAAAGGCAATGGACAAGCTGATGAAGGGGCGTACGAGTTTCGTGATCGCGCACCGGCTGTCCACCATCAAGGACGCGGACCTGATTCTCGTGATGAAGGACGGAGATATCCTCGAGCAGGGCACGCACAGCGACCTGCTTGCCGAGGGCGGCTTTTATGCCGACCTTTACAACAGCCAGTTTGCGCCGCCCGAGGTGGCCGCGTCTTAAAGCAAACGCATGCAAACAGGGAGAACGCCTTCTCCCTGTTTTTTTGTGCGCATCGTGGTATAATGAAGCAAGGGGGTGGATTTCATGAAAACAGAAGGTTCCAAAAAGAGTGGCATAGCGGCAATCGTCATTATCGCGGTGACGCTGATTAGCGTGGCTGCGATGTTTATTTACGGAGAGCAGGAGCCCTCCGTCACCTTGGCGGACGGGCGCATTGAAATTTCCGGCATGTATGGGACGGCCTTCCCCGTTTCCGAGGTTAAATCCGTGTCCCTCATTGAAAAAAGTCTCGACGAAATCGCGCCCGATTCGTGGCGCACCAACGGATACGGCGGAATCGGGCAAACGCGGGGTTATCTCCGTTCAAACGAAATTGGCGATTATCTGGCCTTTGCGGACAGTGCCGCCGCCCCGACGATTCTGATTGAACGAACGGAGGGTGACAATATTTACATCAGCTTTTCAGACAGTGCAAAAACAAAGGCGCAGTATAACGAATTGAAATCATGGACGCAGGAGTAAACTATGGCAATCGAAGCAGTACGCGAATATTTGAAAGCATTTGACCGCGAAAACGACATTCTTGAATTTCCCTCATCGAGCGCAACGGTGGAGCTTGCCGCGCAGGCTGTGGGCGTGATCCCCGCACGCATCGCAAAAACGCTCTCCTTTCACGTGGACGGCGGCTGCGTGCTCATCCTTGCGGCGGGCGACGCGAAAATCGACAATCCGAAATACCGTGCGCAGTTTTCGTGCAAGGCGAAGATGCTGTCCTCTGATGAGGTGGAGCGTTTAACAGGCCACGAGATCGGCGGCGTTTGCCCGTTTGCGAACCCCGCGGGCGTCAAAACCTATCTCGATGTTTCACTCAAGCGCTTTGAAACAGTGTTTCCCGCGTGCGGAAGCGCGAACTCGGCGATCAAGCTTACCTGCGATGAATTGTATGAATACGCGAACGCATCGGCATGGATCGACGTTTGCAAGGGCTGGGAGGAATGAGTATGCTGCTCGTATGTTATCCAAAATGCACCACATGCAAGAAAGCGGAGGCATGGCTTGCCGCACATGGCATTGCCTACGATTACCGCGATATCAAAATCGAAAATCCCAAGGAAGACGAGCTGAGGGAGTGGCATCAAAAAAGCGGCCTGCACAAGGCCCCATCCGTCGGCATCTTGCAATAGGCTACGCACCCCGGCACATCAGGGCCGGTGAGCGTTATGCGCTGTCTGTTCGCCGCGCGTCGGTTGGGTGTTTGCGTCCCGCGCGCTTTAACACCGCGCAGCGGGGTTGGGTTAGCGGGATGCAAATTCCCGACTGGCGTGCAGGTGTTTTCAGAGCACCCCACTGACCTCCGTGGATAAAATCACCTACTCAATAATATACTTCCACCAAAAACAGCCCTTGCGGCTGCGCTGTCGCGCCCGCGAGCGTACGGTTCTTTGCCTCGATCGCGTTTCGCACGGCCTCCGGGGTCAGTTTTCCTTTGCCCACGCCCATCAGCGTACCCGCGATAATGCGCACCATGTTGTATAAAAAGCCGCTTCCCTTCACATCGACGGTGATGTAGTCCCCGTCACGCGCCACCTCCACGGAATAAACCGTGCGCACCGTTCCCTTCACGTCCGTACCCGCCGCGCAAAACGCCGCAAAGTCATGCGTACCCTCGATGTATCCGGCGGCCTGACGCATCCGCTCCAAATCGAGCGGCACAGGCTCAAACATGCAATAGAGCCGGTCCACCGCACCCTTTTGCCGTGCGTTGCGGATCACATAGCGATAGTGCTTGCCCTTCGCGTCAAACCGCGCGTGAAAATCCGCAGCCGCTTCATACGATTTCTTGATGCGAATGTCGTCGGGGAGCAGTGTGTTGAGCACATAAAAAAATTTGTCCGCCGGAATATCCGTTTCCGCGTCAAAATGCGCCACCTGCCCGAGCGCGTGAACGCCCGCGTCTGTGCGTCCCGCACTGTGCACCGCCGTTTTCAGACCCACCGCGCGCTCCACGGCTTCTTCCAAGCGCTGCTGTACGCTTACGCCGTTTTTCTGTATCTGCCAGCCGCAATAATTTGTACCGTCATATTCGATGACGAGCGCAATCCGCATCAAACCAGCCCAAACTCCTTTTCCAGCGCCATGCGCATCGCTTCTGCGGGCGCTTCTTTTCCCGTCCACAGCTCAAAACCGAGCACACCCTGATTCACAAGCATGGAAAGCCCGTCAAAGGTGCGCGCCCCGCGTTTTTCCGCTTCCTTCAAAAAGGGCGTGCGCGGTATGTTCGGGATCACGTCGCACACCGTCATGCTGCTCGTGATCGAATCGTAATCCACATCCGGCTTGTCCGGCGCGTCGGGTGCAAAGCCGATGGACGTACAGTTGACGATGATGTCAGCGTCCTGCGGGATGGAACAGGTCTTATCCCAAGCCGCATATTGCGCTTTTGTTGTCGTTTTTTCGTTCAGCAGAGACACAAGCTCTTGAGCGCGCGCCGCGCTGCGGTTTACGATCACGATCTCTCTTACGCCCGCGTTTGCAAGCTCCACAGCAATCGCCCGTGCCGCGCCGCCCGCACCGAGCAGCACCGCCTTTTTTCCCTCCGGCGGCACATTGCCCTGCAAAAGTGCCATCAAAAAGCCCTTTCCATCCGTGTTTTCGCCATAATATTTACCGTCCTTCTCGTAAACGGTGTTCACCGCGCCCATCACGGCGGCGGCATCCGATACCCCGTCAAGGTAGGCAAGCACTTCCGTTTTATAGGGCATCGTGATGTTGATCCCCTTCATGTTCATGGCGCGCATGCCATCCATCGCACGCCCGAGGTCCCCCGGCTTCACCTCGATGGTCAGATAGCGGTAGGGCAATGCAAGCGCTCGAAACCCCGCCTCCTGAATCACCACGGTGGGGTTGTCGTCCACCGGATATCCAAACACACCCACCAGCTCATCACGATAATTCTTTGTCATATCCGTTTCCCCCTTACAAATAGATCATAAATAGAACGCACGCCGCAATCATCAGCACCAGCGCCCATACATCCGCCGCACACAGGTGCAGCACCTTCATGCGCGTCCTGCCCTCGTCGCCATGATAGCACCGGCTTTCCATCGCGAGCGCAAGCTCGTCCGCCCGCTTGAACGCGCCCACAAAAAGCGGCACCAAAAGCGGGATCATATTCTTTGCCTTTTTCAGCAGATTTCCGCTGTCAAACTCCGCGCCGCGCGCCGTCTGCGCCTTCATGATACGGTCGGTCTCTTCCACAAGCGTTGGGATAAACCGCATCGCAATGCTCATCATCATCGCCATTTCGTGCACGGGAAATTTGATTTTTTTCAGCGGCTTCAATAAGCTTTCCATTCCGTCCGTCAATTGCATTGGCGACGTGGTGAGCGTCAGCAGGCTCGTTGCGATAATGAGCAAAATGAGCCGGATCGCGATAAAGATAGCCTTCTCAATGCCCTCGCGCGAAATCTTCAAAATGCCCCACTGCCAATAGATCGTGTCGCCGTTGTAAAACAGGATATTCAAAAGAAAGGTGAATATGATGATAAACAACAGCGGGCGAATGCTGCGCAAAATGGTGACCGGCCCGATCTTCGCCAACGCAATGATCACAAAAAACAAGGCCGCGAGGGCCGCAAAGCCCCACATCGTCCTGACCACGAACACGGCGACCAAAAACAGGATCGCCACCAGTATTTTGATGCGCGGGTCCAGTCTGTGGACGATCGTGTCGCCCGGGAAGTACTGGCCCAATGTAATGTTTTTCAGCATTTGCCGTCCTCTTTGCGTTTTAGGATATAGGAAACGAGTTCGTCTTTTTTGGTAATATCGGATGGAATGTCCCATCCGCACTTTTGCAGCAAATCGGCGGCCTCGCGCGCTTCGCTGGCCCCGAGCCCCACGGCCCGCAGCTTTTCCAAATCGGAAAATACCTCCTTGGGTGTGCCGTCGGCATACACCTGACCGTGATCCATCGCGATGATACGCGACGCATAGTCGCACAGTCCGTCCATGTTGTGTGAGATCATGAGGATCGTCACGCCGCTTTCATTGAGCCTGCAAATCAGCTTCATAAACTGCTCGCGGCCGATGGGGTCAAGCCCCGCGATCGGCTCGTCGAGAATCAGTATGCTCGGGTCCATCGCGAGCACCCCCGCAATCGCCACCTTGCGCTTCTGCCCGCCCGACAGGTCGAACGGTGAGACTTCCTTGATCTTCTCCGGCTCAAATCCCACAAGTTCAAGCGCGGTGTCCACGTTTTTTTCGACCTCTGTATCGCTCATGCCCACCTTGCGCGGCCCGAACGCGACGTCTCTTCCCACGGTCTCCTCGAACAATTGGTATTCTGGATACTGAAACACCACACCCACCGTACACCGCAGCTTTTTGCGGTCGTATCCACCGGCGTTGATGTCCTCTCCATTGATCTCGATGACGCCGGATGCGGGCTTTAAAAGCCCTGCGATCAACTGGATCAGCGTGGATTTACCGCAGCCCGTATGCCCGATGATCCCGATGAATTCACCGTCCGCAATCTCCATACTCACGTTTTTTAAGGCCTGCACCTCGAACGGGGTGCCCGTCATGTAGAAATAATTGAGGTCCTTGATATTTAGCGGCATAACGTCTCCACCAGCTCCTTCAGCGTGACCGGACATTCCCCGATATCCATTCCATGTTCTTTTAAATCGTAATACACCTGCGTCGCGAGCGGCGGCATAAGCCCCGCCTGTATCAGCTTTTCCCTGTGTGAAAACACCTCGTGCGGCGTTCCCTCGTCCGTCACCACGCCGTCCGTCATCACAAACACGCGATCCGCCTCCGAGGCTTCCTCCATATAATGCGTGATGAACACGATGGTTTTGCCCCGCTCCTTGTTTAGGTAACGGATGGTGTCCATCACCTCATGCCGCCCCTGCGGGTCGAGCATGGCGGTCGGCTCGTCGAACACAATGATATCCGGGTGCATGGCAAGCACGCCCGCGATTGCGATGCGCTGCTTTTGCCCGCCCGAAAGCATGTGCGGCGCGCGCTTTTCAAACCCCTGCATATTGACAGCCTCGAGCGCCTCCATGACGCGGCCCCTAAGCTCTTCGTGGGGCACGCCAAGGTTTTCCGGCCCGAACGCCACGTCCTCCTCCACCACAGTGGAGACGAGCTGGTTGTCCGGGTTTTGGAACACCATCCCCGCGCGGCGGCGTATATTCCACACGTTTTGTTCGTCCTCCGCGTCAAACGAAGCAACCTTTAGCGTGCCCTCCTGCGCGCGCAGCAGCACATTGATGTGCTTTGCAAACGTAGATTTCCCGCTTCCGTTATGCCCCAAAACAGCCACAAACTCGCCCTCGCGCACGTCAAGCGTCACTCCCTTTAGGGCAAGCTTCGGCTCCGCGCCCTCCGCCACCGGATACGCGTATTTTAAATTTTTTGCTTCAATTATATTCATAATCACTTATATTCTCTATGTGCAGCGTGTACAGAATCAAGATCATTTGGCGGCCCAAACCGTCAAAATGAGCCGATTCCGTATGCGCTTTATCCGCTTAGCAAAAGAAGGAAACGATATAAGTAAATTATATCCGTTTCCTCCCCTTTTTTCAAATCATATTCCCTTGTGCGACGTTTATACGAGCTCCAGGATCACGACCTCCGCCGCGTCGCCGCGTCTCGGTCCCTTTTTGATGATGCGGGAATATCCGCCGCCCTGTCCCTTGTCCTTCGCGCGCTGTGCGTACTTCGGCGCGATCTCGCGGAACAGTTTTTCCACCACCGGCATATTCACATCACCCGTGCGCTTTTTATATTCGAATTTGCTTTCCTTTTCCAGCTTGGTCTCCGGAACGTTGTACAAATACGAAATGATGAGGCGGCGGGTCGCCAGCTTTTCAGCCGAGTCGTTTGTGACCATCGTCTTTTTGCCGTCGATGGTTTTTTCCACCTCAACCGTGTTGTCGTACTGCTTGATCGCTTTCGTGATCAGCTTTTCCGCGATTTTCTGCGTTTCTTTCGCACGCATCATCGTCGTTTCTATCTTGCCGTTCCAAAGCAGCGAAGTCACAAGGCCGCGAAGCATCGCTTTTCTCTGGTCGGAAGGTCTGCCTAATTTTCTCATAGCGTTTCTCCTCCGTACTTATCAGTTACTGCAATCAGTCGTCCTTGCGCAGCGAAAGCCCAAGCGCTTCCAGCTTTTGCTGAACTTCTTCGAGCGATTTTTTGCCCAGGTTACGCACCTTCATCATTTCGTCCTCGTCACGCATAATGAGCTCTTCAACTGTGTTGATGCCCGCGCGTTTCAGACAGTTGTAGGAGCGAACCGAAAGGTCTAGTTCCTCGATCGTGATTTCCAGTATTTTTTCTTTTTTGTCTTCTTCCTTTTCCACCATGATCTCCACGTCGCTGACGTGATCGGTCAAATTGATGAACTGCGCAAGATATTCGCTCATAATCTTCGCAGCCAAAGAAGTCGCTTCATCGGCGTTTACACTGCCGTTTGTCCACACTTCAAGCGTCAGCTTGTCGAAGTCGGTGATCTGCCCGACACGCGTGTTCTCCACCGCAAAGTTTACCTTTGTGACGGGGGTGAACAGCGAATCCATCGGAATCACGCCGATCGGCATGTTCGCATCCTTGTTTCTGTCGGCGAGCACATAGCCTCTGCCCTTTTCAAGCATGATCTCCATGTAAAGGTTCGCGCTTTTGTCGAGCGTCGCGATGTGCAGATCAGGATTGATGATCTCCACCTCGGAATCGGTCTCGATATCGGCAGCCGTTACATCCTTCGGCCCCTTTGCATTGACGATCAGCTTTTTGGGCTCGTCCGTGTGCATTTTCGCGCACAGGCCCTTTAAGTTCAGCACGATGTTGGTCACGTCCTCATGGACGCCCTCGATGGTCGAAAATTCGTGCAGAACGCCGTCTATCTTTACACTCGTTACCGCTACGCCGGGCAGCGACGACATCAGGATACGTCTCAAGGAGTTTCCGAGCGTTGTACCGAAACCGCGCTCAAGCGGCTCCATGACAAACTTGGCATACTTTTTGTCTTCGCTCATGCTGACACATTCTATGTTTGGTCTTTCAATCTCAAGCATATTTAACCTCCCTTACGTAATGTGTTACGCACACGCGCTTGTCGCGCGCAGGACTTTTATCGTCCTCATTATTTGGAGTACAACTCGACGATGAGATGCTCCTCGATCGTAAGATCGATGTCGTCTCTCTCGGGCAGGGCGGCAATCTTGCCTGTCAGCGTTGCCACATCAAACTCCATCCACTTCGGAACACCCTTGCCGCCATCTTCTTTGAGCGCCTTGAAGTATTCCTGCGAAGCGGATCTCTGCGCCACAGTGATGACGTCTCCCGCGTCCAAAATGTAAGAGGGGATATCCACCTTCTTGCCGTTCACAAGAACGTGACCGTGCATAACGAGCTGGCGCGCCTGCGCGCGGCTGTCGCCGATGCCGAGGCGGAAGCATGCGTTATCGAGCCTGCGTTCCAAAAGCTGGAGCAGGTTTTCGCCCGCTTTGCCCTTCATTTTTGCGGCAATATCAAAATATTTCCTGAATTGACTTTCCAAAATGCCGTATGCGCGCTTCACCTTCTGCTTTTCACGAAGCTGCGTGCCGTATTCGGACATCTTTCCGTGCCTTGCTGCCCCGTGCTGTCCCGGAATGTTGGGGCGAAGCGTGTAAGCGCATTTCTGGGAATAACACTTGTCGCCCTTCAAAAAGAGCTTTGCGCCTTCCCTGCGGCATAAGCGGCAAACCGGTCCTGTATATCTTGCCATAATTTACGTACCTCCTTATACCCTTCTGCGTTTCGGCGGACGGCATCCGTTGTGCGGGATGGGCGTCACGTCCTTGATCAGCGTCACTTCAAGACCCGCCGTCTGCAAAGCGCGGATCGCCGCTTCTCTGCCCGAACCGGGGCCCTTTACGAAAACCTCCACGAACTTGAGTCCGTGTTCCATTGCGGCGCGCGCCGCCGTTTCCGAAGCAACCTGTGCAGCAAAAGGAGTGCTCTTCCTGGAGCCGCGGAAGCCCATAGCTCCGGAGCTCGCCTGCGAAAGCGCATTGCCCTGCATATCTGTCATGGTTACGATCGTGTTGTTAAAGGAAGAACGAATATGCGCCTGGCCTTTTTCGATGTTCTTCTTTTCTCTGCGTCTTCTGGACACTTTTTTCTTAGGTGCAGCCAT
>CAYTKQ010000030.1:0-26385 GCA_964438705.1 uncultured Christensenella sp.
AAGCCCTTATAGGGCTTGAGCAAGCCACCCGTTTGACGGGTGGTCTTGACTGCAAAAAATCCGAAAATAAAAGCTGAGGAGCAAACCATCTTTCGGATTTTCACAAAAAGTGGTTGTTACGATATCGTTAGTTTGGTACAATAGACCGGGTATAAAAACGATAATGCAGAGGTGAAAAGTATGTCAAGATGTGTTGGAACGGTCTCGCGCGGGATACGTACGCCCATTATCCGAGAAGGGGACGATTTGGCAAAGATCGTCGTATCGAGTGTGCTTGAAGCGGCAAACGAAGACGGATTTGAACTCCGCGAGCGCGATGTGATCGCTGTGACGGAGGCTGTGGTGGCGCGTGCACAGGGAAATTACGCAAGCGTTGATGATATTGCGCAGGATATCAAAAATAAATTTGGCGGAGAAGCTGTTGGCATTATTTTCCCCATCCTCTCAAGAAATCGATTTGCGATCTGTCTGCGCGGCATCGCCCGGGGGGCGAAAAAGATCGTTCTGATGCTTTCCTATCCGTCGGACGAGGTAGGCAACCATCTGGTGTCGCTTGATCAGGTGGAAGAAAAGGACGTCAATCCGTGGAGCGATGTGCTGGACCTTGCGAAATACAGAGAGCTGTTCGGCGTAAACCTGCATCCGTTCACCGGGGTGGATTATGTGGATTATTATGCGGAGCTCATCCGCGAGGAAGGGGCGGAGGTGGAGATCGTGTTTGCAAACGATCCCTGCGCGGTGCTGCCCTATACAAAAAATGTGCTGTGCTGCGATATCCACACGCGTGAGCGTTCCAAGCGCAAGCTGAAGGCGGCGGGTGCGGAAAAGGTGTACGGTCTTGACGACGTGATGGCGGAGCCGGTCGGCGGCAGCGGCTTCAATGCGGCGTATGGACTGCTCGGCTCCAACAAATCGACGGAAGACACAGTGAAGCTATTTCCGAAGGATTGCGAGTCATTTGTGGACGATGTGCAGAAGCAGATCAAAGAAATTACGGGAAAGAGCGTGGAGGTCATGGTGTACGGCGACGGCGCGTTCAAGGACCCGGTTGGAAAAATTTGGGAGCTCGCCGACCCGGTGGTTTCACCGGCGCACACGATTGGGCTTGTTGGCACGCCGAACGAGCTGAAGCTGAAATATCTTGCGGACAATCAGTTTGCGGGGCTTGCGGGTGAGGAGCTGCGCGCGGCGGTCACACAGTATATCAAGGACAAAAACGATGATCTGAAAGGATCGATGGAATCGCAGGGAACCACGCCGCGAAGGCTGACAGACCTGATCGGTTCGCTGTGCGATCTCACGTCGGGCAGCGGGGACAAGGGTACGCCCGTCGTCCTCGTACAGGGATATTTTGATACATACGCAGACTGAAAACGGCTGTGCGCGGCGCAAGTGAAAAGAATATGCAAAAAAGTGAGAGGGGCGCGGGAATGCGCTCCTTTTCTTGATTATTGCAGGTGCGCGCGGTTTATGATATTTTAGTATCATATTCAACGGGAGGGCGATATATGAAAACGGAAAAACTTTCTCAATACAGAAGAAGGATCGTCGGGGGATTGATCGTCTATGGGATTTTATCGCTTGGCATTATTCCGATCTTCACGCTTTATATGGGAACGCAGGACAACATCTTAACGGTATCCATGTCGGCGATGGGCAACACCAGCACGGGCATGCACGTCTTATTCATTGTATGGACGCTTGTGTTCTGCGGTTATTTTGCAAGCTTTGTGGGCTATCTGCTGATGCTCACCAAAAACACACATTCCAGGATACGAGGGTTTGTTACATTTGCGACGGTGGTGCTCATCATCGGAAATATTTTTCCGTTTTTGCCCGAGATATTTCCGGGCTTCGCGGGATTGCATAATCTGTTTGCACAAATTTCTTCGATTTCACTGGCAGTGATCCTGATGCTGTTCACACTTACGCTGCGCAATCATTATTCGGTATTATTTAAAAAGGCGCTTGTTTTTGTACTCATCATCTGGGTGATGCTGATTGCGCTGATGGGGATTTTCGGGACGTTGAGCATCACGGAAATGTCGGGCATCATCATTGCGGGCATCTTCCTGTTCACAGTGCTCGTGTGGCTGTATAAGGAGGACACCTTCGACCCGGTGCAATCATTGAAGGAAAATGACGCGCAGGAGGCGATGGAAGAAGCGGACAAGCTCCAAAAACGCGCAGAGCAGGCGAAAAAAGAATATTTGAAGCTGGAGGCAGCGGCGCGCAAGGCAAAGATTGAAGCGGAGGAGGTCGTGAAGATCGCCGCGAAGGTGCAAAAGAACACAACCAAATAATAAGCCAAATGATACGGGGGTATAAAAATGGCGATTTATCAATGCAGTGTGTGCGGAAACACATACGACGAGGAGCAGGGCATCCTGTTTCAGGATTTGAACGGGGACTGGACGTGCGGCGTATGTGCGGCGGCAAAGAGCATGTTCGTGTGTGTGGAAAAGGAACAAGAAGCGGCAAGCCCGCGTGAAAAGCGGGCACTTGATTACCCGGAGGAGCTTTTTCGGCCTGCGGCGGACACAGAGCCGGATATGGCGGCGATCCATGAAATCGCGGTGAGCGGACAGAGCGTGATCGAACCGATGAAGACGTTAAAGCCCATTGTGTCGTGGGACGACATCCTGTTTTTGGGCGCGCAGCTTTCGCCCTTTCCGCTGGATGAGCACGCGGCGGTGAACACGCGTACGGTTATTGGGAAAAACGCCAAAAAGCCTATGGTTTTGGAAAGCCCGGTGTATGTGAGCCATATGTCGTTCGGTGCGCTTTCGCGCGAGCTGAAGCTTGCGCTGGCAAAGGGGTCAGCGCTCAACAAAACGGCGATGTGCAGCGGCGAAGGCGGCATTCTTCCCGAGGAGATGGAAGCATCCTACAAATATATTTTTGAATATGTGCCTAATTTTTACAGCGTTACGCCCGAAAACCTCAAACGGGTGGATGCGATCGAGATCAAGATCGGGCAGGGGACCAAGCCGGGTATGGGCGGGCATCTGCCGGGCGGCAAGGTGACGGAAGAGATCGCGGCGATCCGCAACAAGCCGGTGGGTGAGGACATTATCAGCCCGTCGCGCATACCGGGGATCAATTCAAAAGAGGATTTAAAAGAGGTGGTCGATGGGCTTCGGGAAGGCTCGGAGGGTTGCCCCATCGGCGTAAAGCTGGCTGCGGGGCACATTGAACGCGACCTCGAGGCCGCGGTATTTGCACAGCCCGATTTTATTACCATAGACGGGCGGGGCGGCGGAACAGGCGCAAGTCCGAAATCCTTGAAGGATGCGGCTTCCGTTCCTACGATCTACGCGCTATACCGCGCGCGGAAATATCTCGACGCCCACGCGAGCGATATTCAGTTGGTCATCACCGGCGGGTTGCGTGTGCCATCCGATTTCATCAAGGCGATCGCCATGGGCGCGGACGCGGTGGCGGTCGGGTCAGCGGCGCTGATGGCGGCGGTGTGCATGCAGTATCGCCAGTGCCACAACGGAAATTGTCCGATGGGCGGGCTCACGCAGGATGAAACGCTCAGAAAGCGGCTGGATGTGGAAAAGAGTGCGGCGCGTGTGGCGAACTTTCTCAATGTCTCGCTGGAGGAACTGAAAATGTTCGCGCGGGTGTCCGGGCACGACGATGTGCACGCATTGAGCGTTGACGACTTGTGCACGGTCAATTCAGAGATATCTGGACATACGAATATTCCCCATGTGTAAGGAGAAAAATATGAAGCTGATTTCATGGAACGTGAATGGTCTGCGGGCCGCGGCAGCGAAGGGCTTCCTCGATTATTTGCACACAAGCGGCACGGATGTGCTTTGCGTTCAGGAAACAAAGATGCAGCGCGATCAGGCGGAGTTCGATTTTGGCGAATATGCGGAATACTGGAACAGCGCCGAAAAAAAGGGATATTCGGGAACGGCGGTGTTCACAAAAATCAAGCCGCTTGCGGTGACATATGATTTTGACGTGGAGGAGCACAGCCGCGAGGGACGGGTGATCACCCTTGAATTTGAAGATTTTTTTCTGGTGAACGTGTATACGCCTAATTCTGGAGAGGGACTCAAGCGGCTCGATTACCGTATGAAATGGGAGGACGATTTTCGCGCATATCTTCTGGCGCTCCATCAGAAAAAAGGCGTTGTCGTGTGCGGAGACCTCAACGTGGCGCACACGGAGATCGACCTCAAAAATCCAAAAACGAACGGGAAGAACGCGGGCTTCACGCCGCAGGAGCGTGAGAAAATGACAGAGCTGCTTTCGTCCGGGTTCGTCGATTCCTTCCGGTATCTGCACCCGGATGAAACGGGGCGTTATTCTTGGTGGTCGTATCGCTTCAACGCGCGGGCCAACAACGCGGGGTGGCGCATCGACTACTTCCTTGTGTCAGACGATCTGAAGGAACGGATCGCCGACGCGCAGATCTATCCGGATATTTTCGGAAGCGACCATTGTCCGGTGGGTTTGACGCTGAAATAGAGTGATCGAAGCGGAAGGCTCTGAAAAGGGCCTCCTTTTTTAAAAAATTCATTTTTCATTAAACAATCCTTAAGAAACTGTTTATTTGCCCTTAAGACATACGCCATATAATGAAATTAAAACACGAGGAGGCGAAGATATGAAGAAGATGAAGGTGGTTGCGATTGTGTCGGCAGCGGCAGTGACGGCGGGTGTTTTATGCGGATGTGCGCCGCTTGGAAGGCTCGGGCAAATAGTCGGTTCTGCGGCACGTGAGGCGCGGGCTGAGGTGCGCGAACAGATCGAGCAGGACGGACGGGAACGTTTCCCGGAAGAATATTACAACATGACATCGGCCTATGGTTCCGCAGAGGCGGCAGTTGATGATTTTGCGGAATACGCGCCATTCGGCCTCACTTTTGAAGAAGCGAATGGTCAGAACTGGTTTGGCGACAAGCCGCTGGCAGGCCTTTATGACGCGGGTTATAATACGGTAACAATCGGCACATATGCGGACATTGGAGCGTTTGTTGTTGTGAACCGTGAGGCGGGAAACATTGTCGGCATATATGAAACGGACAAGGAAACCTTTTCAAGGCTTTCGGGAATTGATGGAATCGGCAGCCCCAAGAAGGCTGCTGAGGAAAATGGGTTGTCCTTCTATAGAGAAGACAAAACGATAAAAGGACTGGATCAAGCGGCCTTTGCAAAATTAGAGAACGAGCTGCGGATGAAATATAAGAATGAAAAAGCGTTTGTGGAATGCAATGATTATGTATTTTCGTTCTATAAAGGAGACTTGCTGCGCATCAGCTCGGCATGCGCGACGGATCTCAGCGAATATGTGATAACGGTATATTTTGATTACTGTTCCGCCGAGAAAATCGATCTGAATATATTTGAGCGGGATAAAACGGATCAGATCGTCATGCAGGCGATGAATGAAAGCAACGGATCGAAGACGGAACTGGATACTGCGGTCAAGAATGCGGTCGCGCAGGCGTATGGAATCAGCGCAGATGATTTGCTGATCAGAAATGTGCTCGGCGAAGATGACCCGTTGATCAGCAAAGATAACATCGGGTAAGAGAACCTTGGGCATAGACCCCGGCGTGCAGCAACCGCCGGGGTTTTTGCGTTTTTTGGATGCGCAGAATCACGATGCAAAAAAGCCCGTGACAAAAACATTTTAATACTTGTCTTTCAAAATGGTTAAAGGTATAATGAACATGAAAATGCTTCCGAAAGGAAGCGTTTGTCCGGTTTGAAATCGTTGCAAAAGTGTTATTATTTAAAAATAAATGTTCAACAGAAACCGAATGAGGTGATACAACATGGCAAGAGAGGCATTGGAAATCATCAAGGAGGCGGAAGAACAGGCACGGCACGCCGTGGAACAGGCGCATGCGGACGCACAGCGTCTTATCGGTGATGCCAAAAAACGCGCAGAGGAAGCAGAACGCGCGGCGGACGAGCTGGTGAAGAGCCGGATCGGTGCGGCGCGGGAGGCGGCCGGGGAAGAGGCCCGGGCGAGGCGCGTGCAGTTTGAAGCCGAAACAGAGCAGATGGCGCGGGAGCTTACACTGGCCTTAGAGGCCAAGCGGGAAGCGGCAGTCCGTGCGGCAACAAATATCATTGTGGGCAACTGATGCGAAGGAGGGGATGAGTTGGCGGTTGTAAAATCAAAAGAAATCTGTATATACGGCCTGAATTCGCAAAGAAAAGAAATTTTGGAGCTGCTGCAAAAGAAGGGCGTCGTGGAAGTGGAGCGTATGGAGCTTCGCGATTCCGAACTGCGCCACGCCGAAACGGCGCAGCGGGTTTCCCAGTTTGATTCCTACATCGGGTCGGCCCAGCGTGCGATCGAGATACTGGACGAATATGCGCCTGAAAAATCAGGGCTTTTTTCGTCGCGTGAGGAATTGCCCATCGAGCGCTACCATATGCATGATGAAGAGAGCGAAAAGGCGTTGAAAAGTGCCCTCGGCGTTTTGAGGTGCGCGGACCGCATCCATGAAAACGCGGAGAGCATCCGAAAGATCGATTCCAAGCAGATTGCTCTGCGGCCTTATGCTGCGCTTGATGTACCCATGCAGGACATCGAGACGGAGCAGTGCGCGATCCGCACAGGCTTGCTGAGCGGGCTGTGGAGCGTAGAAGAACTGGATCGTATACTGGCAGAGCACGGTATTGATGACGTATATGTGGAAATCGTTGCGGGCACGAAGGAGCAGACGACTATATGGATGATCTACCGCAAGGAACGGCAAAAGGAGGTCATTCCGTTTTTGCAGGAGATCGGCCTGCAGGAGCCGTCGTTCAGCCTGAGCCATCATACGCCCAAAAAGAAGATGGAAGTGCTGCAGGAGGCGAAAAAGGCACTGCGGGACGAGATCGCGGAGCAAGAGGAAAAGATACGGTCTTATGCGCCGCAGAGGAGCAAGATCAAGCTTTTATATGACCATCTTATGCTGCGCAAGGAAAAGTATCAGACGCTTGCGCTTGCGGGCGTAAGCGAGCACACCTTTGTGCTCACGGGTTATGTGCTCACAAACCATGCAGAACAGGTCAAAAAAGCGCTGGAGCATCATTTTGAGGCATATGTGGAGCTCAGTGAGCCGGAAGACCCGAAGGCCGCGCCGGAGGCGTTTCATAACAATACCTTTGCGCGTCCTGTGGAAGGCATCACGGAGATGTACAGCATGCCCTCTACCACGGATGTAGACCCCACGCCCATCATGGCGTTTTTCTATTATTTCTTCTTCGGAATGATGTTTTCCGACGCGGGATATGGCATCATGGTGATGATTGCCTGCGGGCTGCTTGGTTTTGGTAAATTTCTGGAACCGCGTAAGCGCGGGATGTTCCAGATGTTTTTCTTTTGCGGCGTATCCACAACCTTTTGGGGTCTGATGTATGGCAGCTTTTTTGGAGACGCGATCACCGTATTTTCGGGCGGTGCGGCGCGCCTGAGCCCCCTGTGGCTCGACCCCGTCAAGGAGCCGCTCAATCTGCTGATCTTTAGCGTGGCGATCGGCCTTATTCACGTGTGCATCGGTTTGGGCGTGAAGTTTTACCAGCAGATCAAGCAAAAAGAGATCGTGGACGGCGTGTGCGATACGCTTTCGTGGATCATCATCCTTGGTTGTCTGGGCGTGTTTGCCATTGGGGCGGCGCTTGCGATCCCGATCCTTTCCAATATTGGGCTGTGGGGTGCGATCGCGGGGCTTGTGTTACTTGTGGCGACGCACGGGCGTCACAACAAGAATATTATCATGAAGATATTCGGCGGCATTTTAGGCATCTACGACATCACGAGCTATATCGGAGACATCCTTTCGTATTCACGGCTGATGGCGCTGGGGCTCACGACGGGCGTCATCGCGAGTGTGGTAAACCTTTTGGGTCCTGTGTTCGGCGAACTGGTGTTCGGCGATTCGCCGCTGGCGATGATCATCGTCGTGCTGGTCTTTATTGTGGGCCATCTGGTGAATTTTGCGATCAACATGTTGGGCGCATATGTTCACACCAACCGTTTGCAGTATGTGGAGTATTTCAGTAAATTCTACGACGGCGGCGGCAGAAAATTTGTTCCGTTTCAAATGGATACCAAATATTATAGATTTTCAGAGAAAGAACATTGAGAAAGAGGTAAAGAGCTATGGAATTTGGAATGTTTTATGCACTGGTCGGAGTTGCGATTGCGGTAGGACTTGCGGGCGCGGGTTCCGCGCTTGGCGTTGGAATCGCCAGTGAGGCGGCTGCGGGCGTCATCACCACAGACCCGAGCAAATTCGGGCGGTTGCTCGTGCTGCAGCTGCTGCCGGGTACGCAGGGGCTTTACGGATTGATCGTGGGCATCATGGTGCTGTTGAATACCGGAATTTTGGGCGGAAACGTGCCGGATGCACCGACTGGGCTTGCTTATCTTGCGGCGTGCGTGCCGATGGCCATTGGCGGTCTGCTTTCGGCTGTTGCGCAGGGCAGGGTGTGCGCATCGGGCGTGAACATCGTTGCGAAAAAGCCTGAGGAAAGCGGAAAAGCGATCGTTGCGGCTTCCCTTGTAGAGCTGTATGCGCTGCTTGCGTTCATCGTGTCCTTCCTGGTTGTGATCAATATTTCTGGAGCGATGGCGTGAGGGAAATGCAATGAGCGGTATGGAAAAGATTGTCCAGACGATCCGGCAGGAGGCCGAGGAAAAGGCCAACGGGATCTTGCAGCAATCGCGTGAGCGCGTAGCCGAGATCGAGCGCGGCATGGCTGCAAAACAAGAAGAGCGGGAGAACAAAGCGGATGAGCTGGCACGGGCGGAAAAACAGGACGTGCTGGAACGTTCCGAATCCGAGAATCGCCGTATGCGCAAGGAAGCGCTTCTAAAGGCGAAGAGCGAAGTGCTGAACGGTGTGATTGCCGAGGCGAAGGAGCGGCTCGAGAAGCTGCCGGACGAGCAATATTTCGCGCTGATGCAAAAGCTGTTTGAACGCAACGCGCAAAACGGCAGCGGGAAGCTTTATTTTGCGCAGGCTGATTACAACAGGGTTCCGAACGGCTTTGTGGAAAAGCTGAATGTGGGCCTCGCAAACGGCAGCGTGGAGCTTGCGGGCAGCACGGAGCGAATTTCGCACGGCTTTGTGATCGTCTATGGGAAAATCGAGCAGAATTGTTCGCTGGACAGTATATTTGAAAGCGAGCACAGCAGGATCGTCGATGCTGTGAACGCCTGCTTAGAGCAGGAAGCATAGGGGGAGATATCTTGAAGGATACACGTTTTGCCTATTCTGTGGCGTATATGCGCACCATGGAAAACAAAATGCTGGAGCAGTCGGATATTGACAGTATGCTTTCCATGGACGATTTTAACGGCGCTGTCAAATATCTTGCCGACCGTAATTACGGGGACGGCACTTTGCCGGAGGGCAAGCGCGGGATCGATGAAATGCTCAAGGCCGAGCTGGAAAAGGCATGGGAGGAGATCCGCGAGGCGTGCCCGAAGGGAGCGCCCGTTGACGTGCTTTTGTACCAGAATGATTTCCAAAACTTAAAGACGATTTTAAAGGCGGTGTTCGGTGACGAGCAGTGGGAAAGCCTGATGCTTTACCCTGTGACGGTCGAGCCGGAGCTTGTATTTCGCGCGGTTTCGGAAAACAACATGGATATTCTTCCGCCGCTTCTCAAGCAGAGCGCGCAGGAAGCGTATGAACTGCTCGCGGCGACGGGGGACGGACGGCGCGCGGAGGTGTTGATCGATCAAGCGGCCTTTGCGGCAATGGAAGCGGCGGCGAAGAAAGCGAAAAACCCGTTTCTGCTGAAATGGATCGGGTTTTGGGTGTTGCTCTCAAACCTCAAGGTTGCGATGCGCGCTGCGCTCGAGGGACGCGAAAAGGCGTTTATCCGCGCCTCTATGCTGGATGGCGGCGAAATTGACGCGGATGTGCTTGCGGCGGCTGCGGCGCAGGGAAAAACGGCCGTTTTGGCGGCGCTTTCCGAAAACGGTTACGGCGATGCGGCGCATGCGGCGGAGCAATCCATAAGCGATTTTGAAAAGTGGGCGGACAACGCACTGATGGACTATGTGAAGGATGCGAAGAACCGCTCCTTTGGATTTGAACCGCTTATGGCGTTTTTATTTGGCAAGAAAGCGGAGATACAGGCGGTGCGCATCGTGCTCTACGGGCTTTTGAACCACATTCCGAAGAATGTTTTGAAGGAAAGGCTGCGTGAGATGTATGTATAGGATAGGCGTAATCGGGGATTATGACAGCATCTGCGGTTTTTCGGCGGTGGGTATGGATATATTTCCGGTGGAGAATGCCGAGGAAGCAAAAAAATACCTTCGGCAGCTTGCGGGCAGCGAATATGGCGTTGTATATATCACCGAGCCGATCATCGCGGCGATGCCCGAGGAATATGCGCGGTATGAAAGCGCAATGACGCCCGCAGTGATTCCCATTCCCTCCTTTACAGGGGAGAGCGGTTTCGCGTTTGAAACGGCGAGGAATTATGTGAAGCAGGCGGTTGGATCGGATATTATTTTCAACGATAAATAGAGTATGGGAGAGCAGATATGAGTAACAGTAGCGGTGTGGTCAGAAAGGTTTCGGGGCCTTTGGTCATCGCAAACGGCATGCGGGACGCGGATATGTTCGACGTGGTTCGTGTCAGTGAGGAAGGGCTGATCGGCGAGATCATCGAGATGCACGGGGACGACGCGTCTATACAGGTATATGAGGAGACTTCCGGCCTAGGGCCGGGCGCGCCGGTGAAATCCACGGGCAGTCCGCTGAGCGTGGAGCTCGGGCCGGGGCTGATTGGCAGCATTTATGACGGGATACAGCGTCCGTTGGACGCGATCAAGCAGATGATCGGCACAAACCTAAAGCGCGGCATCGACGTTCCCTCACTCAACCGGGAGAAGAAGTGGAAGTTTGAGCCTGTGGCAAAGGCGGGCGATACGCTCGTGGGCGGGGATATTCTCGGCACGGTGCGCGAATCAGAGGTGGTGGTGCACAAGGTCATGCTGCCCTACGGTTACGACGGAGAGCTTCTCGAGATCAACGCGGGAGAGTTTACCGTGACCGAGCCGATTGGCAAGGTGCGCAAAACGGACGGCTCTGAAGCGGAGATCATCATGATGCAAAAATGGCCGGTCAGACGGGGCAGGCCGTATGCGCGCAAGATGCCGCCGGATGAGCCGCTTGTGACGGGGCAGCGCGTCATCGATACGCTGTTTCCGATTTCCATCGGCGGCGTGGCGGCGGTTCCCGGACCGTTTGGAAGCGGGAAGACGGTTGTGCAGCATCAGCTCGCGAAGTGGGCGAACGCGGAGATCGTGGTGTACATCGGCTGCGGAGAGCGCGGCAACGAAATGACGGACGTTCTCAATGAGTTCCCGCACATCAAGGACCCCAAGACGGGCAAGACGTTGATGGAGCGTACGGTGCTCATCGCGAACACATCGGATATGCCCGTTGCGGCGCGTGAAGCGTCGGTTTACACGGGCGTGACCATCGCGGAATACTTCCGCGATATGGGATACAGCGTGGCCCTGCTCGCGGATTCCACATCCCGCTGGGCGGAGGCGCTGCGCGAGATGTCGGGCCGACTCGAGGAGATGCCCGGTGAGGAAGGCTATCCCGCCTATCTCGCAAGCCGCCTGGCGAGCTTTTACGAGCGCGCGGGACGCGTACAGGCGATGGGAAGCGAAGGGCGTGAAGGCGCGCTCAGCATCATCGGCGCGGTATCGCCCCCCGGCGGAGACATTTCCGAGCCGGTTTCACAGGCGACGCTGCGCATCGTGAAGGTGTTTTGGGGGCTGGATTCGTCCCTTGCGTACAGAAGACATTTTCCGGCGATCAACTGGCTGACCAGTTATTCGCTTTATTTGGACACGATTGGCGCGTGGCTCGACGGCAATGTCGCGCCCGACTGGAACAAGCTGCGCGAACAGGCGATGCGGCTTTTGCAGGAGGAGGCGGAGCTCGACGAGATCGTGAAGCTGGTGGGTATGGACGCGCTCTCAAGCGGCGACCGACTGAAGCTGGAGGTCGCGCGGTCCATCCGTGAGGACTATCTGCATCAGGACGCATTCCACGAGGTGGACACATACGCGTCCCTCAAAAAACAGCACACCATGCTGAAGCTGATCATCGAATTTTATGAATTTGGCGTGAAGGCGCTCAAGAACGGCGCGGATATCGACGCGCTTTCCGGCCTGCCCGTTCGTGAGCGGATCGGCAGGATCAAATACGTTCCGGAGGACGAGGTAACTGCTGAATACGAGAGTATTTACGAGCAGATGCGCGAAGAGACGGCCGGACTGAAAGCGGAGGAGGAAGTGTAATGCCAAGAGAATATCGTACGATTCAGGAGGTTTCCGGTCCGCTGGTACTGGTGCATGACGTGGAAAATGTGGCATATGATGAGCTTGGGGAGATCGAGCTTGCGAGCGGCGAGATACGCCGCTGCCGCGTACTGGAAATAGACGGAACAAACGCGCTCGTACAGTTGTTTGAAAACAGCGCGGGCATCAATCTGGAAAACAGCAAGGTGCGCTTTATGGGCCACGGCATCGAGCTTGGGGTATCTGAGGATATGCTCGGGCGCGTGTTTGACGGCATGGGGCACCCCATCGACGGCGGCGCGGAGATCATCCCGGAAAAGCGCATGGACATCAACGGCCTGCCCATGAACCCAACGGCGCGCAGCTATCCGGAGGAATTCATTCAGACGGGCGTGAGCGCAATCGACGGGCTGAACACGCTGGTGCGCGGACAGAAGCTACCCATCTTTTCGGGAAGCGGCCTTCCGCACGCGAATCTTGCGGCGCAGATCGCGCGGCAGGCGAAGGTGCTTGGTCAAAACGAAAATTTTGCCGTTGTGTTTGCGGCACTGGGCATCACGTTTGAGGAATCGAACTTCTTCATCGAGGATTTCCGGCGCACAGGTGCAATGGAACGCACGGTGCTGTTTATCAATCTGGCGAACGACCCGGCGATCGAGCGTATTTCCACGCCGCGTATGGCGCTTACGGCAGCGGAATATCTGGCGTTCACGCTGGAGATGCAGGTGCTGGTCATCATGACCGACATTACGAACTACGCGGACGCGCTGCGCGAGGTTTCCGCCGCGCGCAAGGAGGTCCCCGGCCGCCGCGGATATCCCGGCTACCTTTACACGGACCTTGCGACGATGTATGAGCGCGCGGGAAGGCTGGAAGGACACAAGGGAAGCATTACGATGATCCCGATCCTCACCATGCCCGAGGACGACAAGACGCATCCTATCCCCGATCTGACGGGCTACATCACGGAGGGGCAGATCATTTTATCGCGCGAGTTGTACCGCAAGAACATTCAGCCACCCATCGACGTGCTGCCTTCCCTTTCCCGATTGAAGGACAAGGGTATCGGCGAATGCAAGACGCGTGCCGACCATGCCAACACCATGAACCAGCTTTTCGCGGCGTATGCGAGGGGCAAGGAGGCGAAGGAGCTGATGGTCATTCTGGGCGAATCCGCGCTGACAGAAATCGACAAGATGTACGCGAAGTTTGCGGACGAGTTTGAGACGAAATACGTTTCGCAGGGATATGGCACGGACCGAAGCATCGAGGAGACGCTTGCGCTTGGCTGGGAGATGCTGAGCATCCTGCCGCGCACGGAGCTGAAGCGTATCAAGACGGAGTTTCTGGACCTTTACTATCCGGACGATACGGAATGAGGTGATTTCATTTGGCACTTTTAAGGGTCAATCCGACGCGCATGGAGCTTACGCGGTTGAAAAAGGCCTTGAGCGTTGCACGCAAGGGACATAAGCTGTTAAAGGATAAGCGGGACGAGCTGATGCGTCAGTTTTTGGATATTGTGCGCGAGGCGAAGGCGCTGCGCGAATCGGTGGAGGAGAGCATCAAGGAGGCCAACAGGAGTTTTGTGGTGGCCAATTCCGTGATGCAGAGCGAGGTGCTGACCTCTGCGCTGATGCTGCCCCGGCAGCGGGCACAGCTTTCCATCGGCGAAAAAAACATTATGAGCGTGAACGTTCCGGTTTACGACGTGACCTATCAGACACACGACAAGAACGACATTTATTCCTATGGCTATGCGTTTACGAGCGGAGACCTCGATCAGGCGATCACAAGCCTTTACGACGTACTGCCTGATATGCTGCGGCTGGCAGAGCTTGAGAAGTCGATCCAGCTCATTGCGTCGGAGATCGAGAAAACGCGCAGGCGCGTGAATGCATTGGAGCACGTCATGATCCCTGATTATGAGGACACGATCAAGTATATCGCGATGAAGCTGGATGAAAACGAACGCAGCAGCACCGCGCGCTTGATGAAGATCAAGGATATGATGGTGGAGGAAGCGATGCGCAAGCGGGCCGCCGCCAAATAGCAACAAAACACCCTTTGGAGGATTTCAAAGGGTGTTTTTGCATCCGCGTCTATGCCGCGGTTTGATATTCGACTGTGATGCCGTCAGAGAAGACGGCGACATCGCTCTTTTGATCCATGCGCAGGGTTGGCACGCCCATTGCATCAAGCATGGAGATGGTCTCCTTGTGCGGATGCCCGTAGTCATTGTCCTTACCGCAGGTGATGATGGCAATGCCGGGCGTTATGACATCGAGAAAATCCTGTGTGGTGGCGTTGTGCGAGCCGTGATGCCCGACCTTGAGTACGTCGATTTCGCGCATGACATCGGCGGAGTTTGCAAGCATATCGCCGATTGCGTCTTCTTCCGCATCGCCCTCAAACAAAAATTTGGTGTCGCCATATTGGGCGAGCAGTACGATGCTTGAGTTGTTCGCGTCTTTGTATTCTTTATCCTGCGGGCTGAGCACCGTGAGCTCAACATCTCCAAGTGAAAAAGTCTGTCCGGCTTTGGTATTCACCACAGCAATATTCTTTTGTTCGAGCTGATCGAGCATTTTTTCGTAGGTCTTGGTGGTGGCGACGTGGTCCGTCATATAGAACGTTTCTACGGGAACGTTTTTTAGCACCTCAGCCATGGAGCCGATGTGGTCGGCATGCGGATGCGTGGCAAGCGCCGCGTCAAGAGAATCGACGCCGAGCGCGCGCAGGGTGTCGAGGATGCGGGATGCGTCGTCATTTTCCCCCGCGTCGATCAGCAGGGAATGCCCGTCGGGCGTGAGCAGCACCATGCTGTCGGAATTGCCGGTGTCGATGACATATAAAAGAAGCTTATCGTTTTCCTTTGGAACAAGCGCTGCCACGTTGCGGGCCGGATCGTTTGCCTCCGTTGTGTTTCCCCAGATTTCCTTTGCGTTGTCGAGCAGATCTCCGTTTGCGCCGAACAAAAAGATGAGTGCGACCCCAAGAATGCACAGCAGAGATACGATGGCACCCGCCGCCGTCTTTTTGTTTTTTCTTTGCGCCATGACAGGCCTCCTTGCATAATTCCTATGATTGATTATACTATACAGAGAAGCATTTATCAAAGATGGAGATTTTTATGGAAAACAAAGGACGCGTGGTTGTGGGGATGTCGGGCGGTGTGGATTCCGCGGTTTGTGCGCTTGTATTGAAAGAACAGGGGTATGACGTGGTTGGTGTCTTTATGAAAAACTGGGACGACAGCGCGCCTGATTCGGAATGCCAGGCGGCTGTGGATTACGACGATGTGCGCGCCGTGTGCGCAAAGATCGATATTCCTTATTACACGGTTAATTTTGAGCATGAATACTGGGAGCGTGTGTTCGCATATTTTCTCGCGGAGTATAAGCGTGGGCGTACGCCGAACCCGGATGTGCTGTGTAACAAGGAGATCAAATTTGCGGCGTTTTTGGATTTTGCGAAAAAAGCGGGTGCGGAGCATCTGGCGACGGGGCATTATGCGCGGTTGGCGCGCGACAATAAAACGACCTACCTGAAAAAGGGCCTCGACGAGGGCAAGGACCAGAGCTATTTTCTGTGCATGCTTTCCCAAAACCAGATCGAGCAGGCGATGTTCCCAATCGGCGACATGCAAAAAGCGGATGTGCGGCGGATGGCAGAGGAGGCGGGCCTTTGCGTGGCAAAGAAAAAGGATTCCACCGGAATCTGTTTTATTGGAGAACGCAAATTCAAGGAATTCCTTTCGACCTATCTGCCCGCGAACCCGGGGGCAATCAAGACGCTCGACGGCAGGGAAGTGGGTAGGCACGACGGGCTGATGTATTACACGCTCGGGCAGCGGCGGGGGCTCAACATCGGCGGGAGCAAGGATGGAACGGGCGAACGATGGTTCGTTGTGGATAAGGACATGGAGCACAATGTTCTCGTGGTGTCGCAGGGGGCGGAATCGGAGCTTTTATATTCGCGCGCGCTGGTGATGAGCGGCATGAATTTCATATCGGGCGGCGAGGATCGGCAAGCGTTTGAGTGCGCGGCAAAGGTGCGATACCGGCAAGCGGACCAAAGGGCGCGGGTCGAGAAGCGCGGGGACGGGGTTTATTACGTGGAATTCGAGGAGAAGCAGCGGGCGGTGACGCATGGGCAATACTGCGTGCTTTACGATGGCGATGTTTGCCTTGGCGGCGGCGTGATCGATGAAGTGATTTTTTAACGAATAAAAAGAAAAAACGGACGCGATTGCATCCGTTTTTTCTTGGTTCATATTGAGAGTAGAAATACGCGTTGTTTACAGCATCGGAATCCATGTCGCCATGTTGTTCTTGTCGAACACATAAGGATCGCCGACGATCACGACCGTACCTTCACCGCCGTCGGGATCGTTCTGTGCTTCATAGGACCGTGCCGCATAGTCGCCATAAGCGTCGATCTCAAAGCTGGAGCCTGCCGTGCCGTCAAACGTTCCCTGCGTGGCAGCATAAGCTGCGGCGCCCATGACGCGACCGAGGTCGATGACATCCCACAGCATCATGTAGGGGCAGATTTTGCTGAATTCATCATCATCCGCCGATATGGGCATGAAGGACTGCATTTCGCTCGGAAGGCCAAGACCTGTCAGCTTGATTTTACTGGTGGGAGCCGCCGCAAGCGCCTGTCCGCCAGCCGCCATACCGATCGTCGTGGGGGAGATGATGATGTCGACCTTATTCTCGGAGATGAACGCATTTGCCTGCGTCGTGCTCTGAGTCAGCTCATCGTTGCCGTATTTGACGTCGAGCTCGGGATTCACCTTACCCTTGTACATATCCTTTTGGAGTTCCAGCTTCATCTTCTCGATCCAGCCGTTCTGCACGGGCGTATCTACGCTTGCAGACAGAACGCCGAACTTCATCTCTTCGCCGCTATAGGAAGCGAGCGCATCCGTCGCCGCTTTTTCGAGGTCTTTGTCCGCCGGATAGGGGATGCCCATTTTGATCAGGACAGCCGCCTGAATGAGCGAGGAGCCAATGCCGGCCTGCGTTGTTGGGTTGATGTGCGTTACGCGCAGATCGGCGGAGAGAGCGGAGTCGGCGGAGATGACCGGGATACCGGCGGCTTTCGCCTTTTTGATGACTTCGTCATAGCCCTGATCGCCGTTCGTGGAAATGCAGATGGATTTTACGCCCTGCGTGATGAGCTCGTCGAGGAGCTGCACCTGTGCCGTAACGGTCGTTTCGGCGGGCGCCTTGAAGACGGCCTTCTCGCCCTTGGATTCCATGACTTCCTTGAAGCCTTCAAACATCAGGTCGCCAAATTTGTTGCCCTGGCTTTTGAAAACCCAGACGTTCGCGCCCTTCAGGTCGCTGCTCGAGCCGGTGTCGCCGCCCGCTGCCGGTGCCTGAGACGCGGTGTCGCCACCCGCTGCCGGTGCTTGAGACGCGGTGTCGCCACCTGCTGCCGGTGCGTTGGTGGAGCATCCAACGAATACAAACGTAGCCGCCAGACATACGGTCAGGATTACTGCCAATACTTTCTTCATTTTTAATTCCTCCTTAGTTCTTTATGTTGCAGACGGTCATTGACCGTCAGACATACATTTTTTCGCCGTCAGGACTGACTTGCCCTGCGGCTGCTTTTCGCGTGTGTTAAATCCTTTTCCACGGCCGCTACCGCTACGCGGCATTTTTCCCTGAGCGCCGCCTGACGCGTGGAAAGCTCACTCAGCTTCCTCTGCTTTTCATCAGCGGAAAGGGAAGCGTCCATTTTGATCTCGTTCATGGTAACTTTATATTTTTTGAGATCGGCTTTCAGCTTCAGCTTTAAGGAAGCGATCTCTGAATTGTTTTTGCACATAAAGCGTTTATAGAACGAAGCAAACAACTCGTCATTGAGCATTGGGATGAGCACGGCGACGATAAGCACGACGCCCGTGATGATCTTGCGCGTGTTTGCTTCCACGCCGTAGAGGCCGAGCGCGTAGAACAAAAACTCCATGACCAGCGCGGCGATGAAGGGGCCATAGATGCGACCTTTACCGCCTGCGGTGCTGACCCCGCCCAAAACGGCGATGGCGATCGTATTCAGTTCATAGCCCGTTGCCATGGTGGAACTGACGCCGCCGAAACGTCCGATGAAGAACAGGGCGGACACACCGCTCATGAATCCCATGATGACGAACACCTGCACCTTGACCTTTTTGACGGAAATGCCCGAATAGGCCGCTGCCTCACGGTTGTTTCCGATGATGTACAGCTTGCGCCCAAAGGCACTTTTATGCAGGATCAGCCCGAAGACGATCGTTGCGAGGATGAAGCACCACAGGATGACCGGCACGCTGAGGATGTTGTCCCACCCGAGTGAGCTGAACCATGTGGGGAAATCCTTTAAGGATTCCGTACCCAGAATGATCTGTACAAGCCCGCGGAAGAACATGGACGACGCAATCGTTACGATGACGGCGGGCATGCCCACAAGGGCGACGAGGACGCCGTTGAAAAGCCCGCACGCAGCACCCGCCGCAAGACCGCACACGATGGCGAGGGCCGCGTTGGCAGTCGCATGATAGACAAGACCGAGCGTCATGGCGGAAAGGATCATGATCGCCGCAATCGACACGTCAATGTCGCCGAGCAGCAGGATGAACACCATGCCGAGCACCATGAACGACAGATCGAGAGAAGACTGGATGATCGCCTGGATCGTTCCCGGAGCGAAGTAGATATCGCCCCGCGTGGTCATGAGAACGACGTTGATGATGATCAGGATATAGACGAGGATCATTTCCCAGCTTCCGAGAAATTTCTTGGGCTGGAACGTCTTTTTTGCAGTGAGGTCTCTTGTATAGTTTGGATTGCTCATTATATCTCCCTCGCTTTCAGTGCGGACGCTGTCGCAAGTTTGTTGGTGACGATATTGATGCCGACCGCAATGATGATGATCGCCCCTTGCAGAGCCATTTTCCATACACTCATGCCCGGAAGCATGCTCAGGAAGTAGGAGAGCACGCTCATCAGCAGCGTCGAGATGATCAGGCCGCCGATTTTACCCGAGCCGCCCATGATGTTGACCCCGCCGAGGATGCAGATGGCGATGACCTCCATTTCAATGCCGGTGCCCGTCTGCGGTTCCCACACGGAATAGTTGGCCACATACAGGAAGCCGCTTAGGCCGGCCAGAACTCCCATAATGAGGTAGGCCGCCATTTTGACGTTCCCGATATTGATACCCGCGACCTGCGCGGATTCTTCGTTGCTGCCAACCGCGTAGATGCGCCGTCCAAGCTTCATTTTAGAGAAGAATATCCCAAAGACGATCAGCACGGCAATATAAATCACTAAAATGTTATAGATGCCGAGGGGCGTGCCCATGGCGACAACCGTGAAATCAGGCTTGAACACGTTGGGCATCAGCCATGCGCCGCCGCTGTCGATGTAGGCGATCCCTCTGAAAATATACATGGTGGACAATGTGGCGATCAGCGGGATGACACGCAGCTTGCCGACCAAAAATCCGTTGATCAAGCCGCAGATCGCGCCGATCGCGATGCCTCCGAGGATGCACACCACGACGGGAGCGCCATTCAGCATGAGCTGAGAGGCTACAACACCCGAAAACGCGAGTGTGGAGCCGATGGAGAGGTCGATGCCCCCAGTGATGATGACCGCCATCATGCCGACTGCCAGTATGCCGTAGACCGCATAGTTGCGAAGCATTTGATGGAGGCTGGCGGGCTGGTACATATCGGGCGTGATGAATGCGGCGATGATCAGCAGCGCGGCAAATGCGATGATCAGGCCGAATTCCCGATAGGACGTCAATTTTTTGAAAAATCCGGGCGATGCGTTCCTGCCCATTGCAGCCGTTTCTTGTGTATTCATATGATGTTATCCCCCTTTGTGAATCAGCTTTCCGCTCTCGTTGTATCGCGTCCTTCCTTGAACAGCGAAGCCTCAAGAACCTTTTCCTGCGTCGCGTCGGCGACGTTGAACGCGGCGGTGACGCGGCCGGATTTCATGACGACGATCCTGTCCGCCACGCCGAACACCTCCGGCATTTCGGATGAAACCATGATGATGGCATAGCCACTCTTCGCAAGCTCGTTCATGATCTCGTAGATCGAATATTTTGCGCCTACGTCTACGCCCTTGGTCGGTTCATCGAGAATGAGGACCTTCAAATCGCAGTTCAACAGCTTTGCGACGACGACCTTTTGCTGATTGCCGCCCGAAAGGGAGGAGGGCGGGGAGACGATGTCTTTTGCCTTGAGTTCCACACGGTTGCATATTTCAATGGCAGTGCTCATTTCCTGCTTTTCATCCATGAAGAACTTATTGATATATTTTTTGAGCTTGGCTGCCGTTACGTTCTGGTAGATGGGAAGATCCATGATGAGGCCCGCAAGCTGCCTGTCTTCGGGCAACAGGCCAATGCCGTATTTTAGAGCCTGCGTGGGATCGCTCACCTTGATTTCCTTGCCTTCCAGAAGGATTTTGCCTTCATCCGGGCGCATGATGCCAAAAAGCGTCTGGCAGACCTCAGTGCGGCTTGCGCCTACAAGGCCGGTGAGGGCAAGAATCTCGCCCTTGCGTACATCGAAAGATACGTCCTTAAAGTAGCCTTCTTTGGAAAGATGCTGTACTTCCAAAACAGTTTCGCCGATATGCGCCGTTTTTGTCGGATACATCTTATCGAGAGGACGACCGACCATTGCCTTGATGAGGTCGGCATTGGAAATTTGATCCACATCCCATGTGCCGATGTAGCCTGCGTCGCGGAACACCGTCACGCGGCTTGCGAGCCGATACATATCCTCGAATTTGTGTGAGATGAAGATGATGGACACGCCTTTGTCCCGCAAATCCTCGGCGATCGTATACAGCTCCTCGCACTCGTGCTTGGTGAGTGAGGCGGTCGGCTCGTCCATGATCAGGATGCGCGCGTCGCGCGAGAGCGCCTTTGCGATCTCCACGAGCTGCTGCTGGGCGACGCTCAGCGTACCCATTATGACGGACGAATCAATATCGCTTCCAAGGGAGCGTAGGAGTTCGTTGGCCCTGTCGTGCATCTCTTTCCAGTTGTAAAGATGCGCTTTGGTCAGCAATTCGTTCTCCATAAAGATATTTTCCGCGATGGAAAGGTCGGGAAACGATGTGACGTGCTGATAGATCGCCGCGATCCCGAGACGCTGGGAATCCAGCGGTCCATTCAGGCTCACACGCTCGTTTTCCAGAATGATCATCCCGCTGTCCGGCTGGTGGACTCCGGTGATCACCTTGATCAGCGTTGATTTGCCCGCGCCGTTTTCCCCCATTAGGGCGTGTATCTCGCCTTTGCGGAGCGCAAACTGCACTCCATTAAGCGCGGTCACCCCTCCAAAGGTTTTGACGATGTCTTTTAGCTCCAGAATCGTATCTTCCATGTGGCATGTTCCTCCTTTGGTTGTGTAGCATTACAATTTTTTCGTACGATAAAATCATGAAACAGAAGCAATGATGCAGTCATAATCGCTTTTTAATCATAACACGGTAGCCCGCCTCAGGGCTGTTAAAATAATGCTGTAAAATACCTGATGTTTTGAACCGGTGCTTCCAAACGAAGAGGTCCCTATTTGAGGTGCGGCGGTTTTTGCGCCTTTTTTATTCTCATGGCAATCATTCCTTTTACCCTTTGACTACAATTTATGCATTTAAAGGCCCGCAATCAATATCGAATATTGTCATTCTATATTCAAATATTGTTTTATTTGGCTTGTTGTCAAAATAGTAGCAATATTGTAAACTAAAATAAACAATTTATTAAAAACTTGGACTGGAAAAGAAAATGAGAAAAAATGTTCAAGAAGAGCTGCTTGATATTCAGACCATAAGAAACATCATCACGGATGAGACAAAACGGTTTCCGTTTTACATCAAAACGGCCGCCTGTATGGAAAAGAGCAGCTTTTTAACGGATAAGGAATGCGTATTTGGGGACCACTTTATTTTTTATAACCAATCCGGACGATCGGAATTGACCTGTCGCGGCAAGACGGTGCCGCTCTATGAGAACAGCATCGTGTTTTCAAGCTGCGTCGCGCCGATCAAAATTACCACGCTGGAAAAAAAGAACCGCCGTTTCCTGTTTTTTGTAATCGGCGGGCAAAGCGTGAAGCTATACTATAATATGATGCGCACGGATACGGGAATCTTTCGCCTGAATCCGCTTTCTTTGGCGGTGGACTATATGAAGGAGCTTCTGCATATGCGTTATGATGGAAGCATTTACTCCAACATCCAGACTTCGGCGATCCTGCATAACCTTTTGACGAAAATATACGAAATCAAGCACGATATCCTGACCAGCAAGGAAAAAATGCCGGTGCGTGAAATGGAGGTAAAGCGGGCGATCGCCTATATAACAAAAAATTATTCCCGCAAGGATCTGAATTTGGAGAGGGTATGCAAGGAGGTGTGCCTGTCGAAATATTATTTTTGCAAAATTTTTAAGCAAAACACAGGATACACTGTTGCGGAATACCTGAATCAATACCGCGTGAATAAGTCGCGCGATCTGCTGTCTTTTTCCAAGTTGACGGTAGACAGCATTGCTTCATCGGTCGGTTTTGCCAACCCGCTTACGTACATCCGAAATTTCAAAAAGGAATTTTTGATGACACCGAGCGAATATCGGAGAAGGTTCTGAAATATGACGTTTGATGTCAGGTTATTTGCTGTATGATAAGAATGCACCAAAAACATTATAATAAGGTAGGAATTTATTATGATCGAATTGCCGGAGAGCCATGCGCTGGCCAAACAGCTGACAAATGAGTTGACAGGAAGGAAAATCAAACGTGTACTTGTGGGGAAGAGCCCGCACAAATTCGCGTTCTTCCATGAGGGCGGCGAAGGATATGAGGGGCTATTGCGGGATAAGGTCGTAAGCGGGACAAAGGCTTACGGCGGGCATGTGGAAATCGAAATCGACGATTGCCGGATGGATTTCAGCGACGGTGTGAATTTGCGCTTGATTGCGCCGGGGGAAGCCGAGCCGAACAAGCACCAGCTTTATGTGGGGTTTGAGGACGGCAGCGCGCTTGTGGGCAGCGTACAGATGTATGGGGCGCTGATGGCTTTTCGTGCGGGCACGTATGATAATCCCTACTATTTGGTTGCGCACGAAAAGATTTCGCCGCTTGAGGACGCGTTTGATCAGGAGTATTTTATGAGGATTGCCGATCGCGTGGATAGGAACAAGGTCTCCATAAAGGCATTTCTTGCGACCGATCAGCGCATTCCGGGGCTTGGGAACGGCGTATTACAGGATATACTATGGAACGCGCGCATTCATCCGAAGCGAAAGCTTGCGGATTTGAGCGACGCGGAGTTTGCAGCGCTTTACAGGGCGCTCAAAGATGTGCTGCGCGATATGAGCGAGCAGGGAGGACGGGACACGGAAAAGGATATCTACGGGAAGCCGGGGGGATATTATACGGTGATGAGCAAAAACAACGTCACGATGACTTGCCCGGCATGCGGCGGCAGGATCAAAAAGGAAGCGTATTTGGGCGGGAACATCTATTATTGCCCGAATTGCCAGAGGATATGAGCGATGCACAGCAGCCGTTTGTTTGAGATCGTGTATCTGCTGCTCGACCAGCGCAAGGTGACCGCGCGGGACTTGGCTGAGCGGTTCGAGGTTTCCGTGCGCACGATTTATCGAGACATTGATGCATTAAGCGTAGCAGGCATCCCCGTTTGCACCGAAAAGGGAAGGGGTGGCGGAATATCCCTGATGGATGGCTTTGTGCTGCAAAATTCGCTGCTGTCCGATGAGGAGCGCGACAGGATCATGATGGGGCTGCAAACGCTGCGCGCGGCACAATACCCGGAGACAGATGAGGTGCTCTCAAAACTTGGAGGAATATTTGGGCAAAAGGATACGGGATGGATCAAGGTGGATTTTTCCGGTTGGGGGACCTCTGAGCGGGAAACGTTTCAGCTTCTGAAGGAAGCGGTGCTGAAGAAACTGACGATTTCCTTCGATTACTTTGGAGCAAATGCCGAAAAAGCCAGACGTTTTGTTGAACCGCTCCGGCTTTTGTACAGGGGAAAAGCGTGGTATGTGCAGGGCTATTGCAGAGCGCGCGGTTATCGTATTTTTCGGGTATCGCGCATCAAAAACGCCGTGGCGACAGGTGAAACATTCCAGCGGGAACGTTCCGAGCTGCCGGAAGAGTCGGAGAAGGACGCGGCGGCAAACTGTACACAAATCACGCTTTATGTGAATGAAAAGCTGGCGTATCGCGTGTACGACGAATTTGACGAACAGGATGTGGAGAGGGCGGAGGATGGCTTTGTGGTGAGGATGTGTATGCCGGTAGATGAGTGGGTATACGGGTATATTTTATCGTTCGGGCCGTTTGCGCGGGTGCTGGAGCCTCAAACCGTGCGCGAAGCAGTGGTCAAGCGTATTGAAGAAATGATGAAAAACTATGAAAATATGACACGGGATGGCATGTAATACCTGCTATGATGAATTTACTACATTATATATGAGGAGAAAACAGGTATGGATTATGAGATTGTGACAGTGGAACAAAAATATGTGGAGGGTGTTGAGATCAAAACCGAGAACGCGGACGGCAAAGCCATGAAGGACATCGGCGGCCTATGGACGGATTTTTTGGAAACGGGCAAAGGGGAATTGATCCGCGGGCGCGTTGGAGAAAATTTTATCGGACTGTATACGGATTACGAAGGGGATTTCACAAAGCCGTATGCTTATGTTGCGGGCTGTGAGACGGATGGCAGGGAAGCGCCGACGTTTGTCATGAAAAAAATTGAGGCAGGGAAATACGCGAAGTTTTCCGCGAAGGGGGATTTGAACAAAGAGGTGGATGAAATATGGAACGCAGTGTGGGCGTTGCCGATGAAAAGAAAATATGCGAGCGATTTCGAGGAGTACATCGGCTGTGACGGCAAAACAGGGGAGATCCATATCTATATTGGGATCGAATAAAAGTAACAATATTATATAGAAGGAAATCGAATGGATTTGGTATCCGCAAAGACGATCCTTTCCAAACCCAAAAGTGACATGTGGTTTGGAAACGACTATAACATGAATCTTTACCGCGGCTGCTGCCATGGGTGCATTTACTGCGACAGCAGGAGCGAATGCTATCACGTGGACGACTTTGACCGGGTGCGCCTCAAGGAAGGGGCGCTTGACATCCTCGAACGTGAGCTGCGGAGCAAGCGAAGAAAAGGCGTTGTGGGCGTGGGCGCGATGTCGGACCCGTATAACCCTTTTGAGAAAGGGGAGGAAGCAACGCGCGGTGCGCTGATGCTTTTGGAAAAATATGGATTTGGCGTGGCGCTTGACACGAAAAGCGACCTTGTGCTGCGGGACATAGACATTGTGGGACGAATCGCGAAGAAAGCGTCGGCGAACATCAAGATGACCATCACGACGGCGGATGATGCGCTTTCGAGAATCATAGAACCAAATGTATGCTCGTCCTCCGAGCGATTCAAAACGATCCGTGCGCTATCGGAGGCGGGGATCTTTACGGGGGTGCTGTTTACGCCGATGCTGCCGTATATCACGGACACGGAGGAGAACGTAACACAGATGGTGAGGCTGGCACACGAAAACGGTGCGCGGTTTGTGTTCCCGATGTTTGGGGTGACGCTTCGGCAAAATCAGCGTGACTACTATTATGAGAAGCTGGATGCGCACTTTCCCGGACTGCGCAGGAAATATGTAAATGTATTCAGGAGTAACTATTATTGCGGATCGCCCCGCACGAAGCAATTGAAGGCCTTGTTTATGAGTGCGTGCAGGGAATATGGTCTGCTCTTTAGGATGCAGGATATTATTGCGGCTTACAAAAAAACAGAATCGGCACCCGAGCAGTTATCTTTGTTCTGAGGGGCTAAATGTAGTGGGTAGAGCACGACAAACCACCACATAAAGGGCGGCCAAGAGCCTCCCTTATTTTGATTGAAAAAAGGATAAAAAAGTTTGCAAAAAGATGTTGACAGGTGAGGGTGGTTTTGGTATTATAAATGAGCCGCAAAAAACGCGGCGAACCTTGAAAAATC
>CAYTKQ010000031.1:0-20196 GCA_964438705.1 uncultured Christensenella sp.
CGATCGAGGAAGGCCTGCGCTTCGCAATCCGCGAGGGCGGCAGAACGGTTGGCTCGGGCGTTGTATCCGGGGTCATCGAATAAGACAAACTGTTTATTGAGAACAAAAGGGGGACGGTGAAAACCCGTTCCCCTTTTTTGCGGGAAAATAATCCCGACGCAGATTGGGTTTATTATAAATTTATTATGCACAAAGAATAGGGGTAACAACAATGAAGAAAATTGGAATGATCGTATTGACAGTCGCGCTGTGCGCGGCAATGCTCGTATCCTGCGCAGCTCCGGCGGCAGCGCCGTCGGAAACGCCGTCTGCGTCGGCAAGCGCAGAAACGCCGGCCGACGCACAGACTTCCTCTGGCGCGACAGACTATATGGCATGGACGAAGACGGAGTGGGACGCGGCGTCTGATGCTGACAAGGAAGCGGCTTCAATCGCGGTACTGGCGAAAAGCGGAGAGGCGCTGCTGGGCGCTGATGTGTCAGCTGAGATAGAAAAAGCGAAGACCGATGAAAAGGTCAAAGCGGAGATGGATCAGGCCGCAGCACAGGTGAGGAAGAGCATCGACTCGTTTTTTGAACAGATGCCGACAGCGAACATCGGGCAGTTGGTGGATGCGATGGAGGAATTGATAAAGCAGTCGGATAGTCAGAACTAACAGTCACATGGTCATATAAAAACGCAGGCGAATTTGATTCTCCTGCGTTTTTTCGTTTCGGCTTTACGAAAAATAGACGATATACCCCTGCACAAAAATATAGAGGATCACAAAGGGCAGCACATATTTGCACACCCACCGCAGCTTAGAGGGAAACATCAGCCCCTGCCCGGTGTTTGCCTCCGTGAGGAAGCTGTCCCAGCCCCAGCCATACTTGGTGGTGCAGAACAAAAGATAGACAAGCGAACCAAGGGGCAGCAGGTTGTTGCTCACAATAAAATCCTCGAGGTCAAGCACGTTGCTTCCCGCGCCAAACGGCTGAAAACCGGATAACAGATTGAAGCCGAGCACGCAGGGCAGCGCAAGGCCGATCATCAGAAACGTGTTGATGAGTGCAGATTTTTTGCGCGACCAGCCGAAGGAATCCACACCGAATGAAAGGATGTTTTCAAACACCGCGATCACCGTGGAAAACGCGGCAAACGTCATAAAGATGTAGAAAAATACGCCCCAAATCTGTCCGCCGGGCATGGCATTGAAGATGTTGGGCAGGGTCACGAAAATCAGCCCCGGCCCCTCGCCCGGATTCACGCCAAACGCAAAGCACGCGGGAAAGATGATGAGGCCGGAGAGCAGCGCAACACCCGTATCCAGCGCCGTGATGGAAAGCGATTCCCCCATCAGCCGCCGATCCTTGCTGATATAGCTTCCAAAGATCGCCATGCTGCCGATGCCAATACTCAGCGTGAAAAACGCCTGCCCCATCGCGGCAAAGATCACCTCGCCAAAGCCATTGATGCCGTTTTCCCACAGCACGGAAAAATCCGGCTTCAGGAAAAATTCAACTCCGGCGAGAGCGCCGGGCAGTGTCACCGAACGGATCACCAAAATCACCATCACGGCGAGCAGGCTTGTCATCATAAACTTCGAAACCTTTTCAAGCCCCTTGCGCACGCCGATGGAGCACACGATGAAGCCAAGCACGGTGATGAGCACCATCCAGCCGATCTGCGGCAGGGGTTCCGCCTGTACGGACGCAAATTCGGCGGCGACGCCCGCCGTCGAAAGCCCATTGAAATCCCCCGCGATGGTCTTGAACAAATAGGCAATCATCCAGCCCGCGATGGTGGTATAAAACATCATCAGCAGATAGTTGCCCGCAACGGCGATGTAGCCGTGAAAATGCCATTTGCTGCCCTTGGGCTCAAGCGCCTGAAAGGAGCGCGCCACGCTTTTGCGGCTTGCGCGTCCCACGGAAAACTCCATAACCATGATGGGCAGACCGAGGATCAGCAAAAAGATCAGATAAAGAATGATAAATGCGGCGCCGCCATATTTCCCCGCGACATAGGGAAAACGCCATACGTTGCCAAGGCCGATGGCGCAGCCCGCGGAAATCAGGATAAAGCCGATCCGCGAGCCAAGTGTTTCACGTTGTTCCAAATAGAAGTCCTCCAGAAGATATTACAGTTTATTATATCGCAAAAATCAGCCGAGCGCTACGTCCAGAATCATCATGAGCATAAATCCGGCCATCACGCCCGCCGTGCCGGAATGGGAATGCTCGCCAAGGTGTGCCTCGGGGATCAGTTCCTCCACCACCACATAGATCATCGCGCCTGCCGCAAAAGCCAGCAGCCAAGGCATCACACTGCCGATCACGCCGACGAGCAGCGCCGCCGTCACTGCGGCAATGGGCTCCACCGCGCCGGACATCGTGCCCCACAAAAACGCCTTGCCGCGCGAAAGCCCCTCCTGCCTGAGCGGCAGAGAGATCGCCGCGCCCTCGGGGATGTTTTGCAGCGCCATACCCACCGCAAGTGCGATCGCAGAGGCAAGGGACACGGTGCTGCTCCCACCCTGTGCGGCGACTGCGAACGCAAGCCCCACCGCAAGCCCCTCCGGAATGTTGTGCAGCGTCACCGCGAACACAAGCATGGTGCGCTTGCCAAGATGGGAATGCAGCCCCTCCGGCTTATCGCTGCCGATGTGCTGATGCGGCAAAAGATGATCGAGCGCGAACAAAAACAGCCCGCCGAGCACAAACCCGCCCGCCGCGGGGATCCAGCCGATCATGCCCTGCTCCTCCGCCATGTTGATGGCGGGAATGAGAAGCGACCACACCGCTGCGGCGATCATGATGCCCGCCGCAAAGCCCAGCATCACCCGCTGAATCTTGGGATTGATCTCGCCTTTGAAAAAAAATACGGACGCGGCGCCGGATGTGGTCGCCGCGAACATCAGGCCGGAGCCTGCAAGAGCCAGTAAATACGGATTCATAACAATACCCCCCAAACACAATGATACGCATCATTAATAAGCTGTGGGAGAATCGGTAAAACAAGTTTTGAAAGGAATGGCAGCGATTATTTTTCCTCGCGCAGACCAAGCAGGACACGAATGGCGGCCTTTGTTTTCTTGTCCGCTTTTTTGTACGCGTCCACAAGGTCTTTGTGGGGAAGCAGGGCAAGCGCATCCGCGTTCAAGCGCGACGTGCTCTCGTCCGTTCCCAAAAGAAGATAGTTGCAGGATACGCCCAGATAATCGGCAAGCTTGATGATGATGTTGCCGCCGATGTTGGAGGTCGGTTTGCTTTTCCAAGCGCTAAAATTGCTTTTGGTGATACCTGTTTCTTTGGAAGCTTCGTAAGGAGTGATATGATATTTTTCAAGCAAAGCAAGGATTCTTTCAGATGCTTCCATAAAATAAACTCCAAACGGACAAAATAATGGAACAAACGTATTGACTAAATCAAAAATTTGTACTATACTTAATGAAAAGTAAGCCATCCAACCCCCATTCAAGGGAAATGGCAAACTTCACACAAGTAAGCGAAATAAGCCACCCATGCCTCTTCGCTTACTTGTTCTATTCCATTTTATCACGGCGTCCCCGGTTTGACAAGGACGCTCTGTCCATGCGCTGAAAAGCGTCGGCTATTCCTCCTCCATATCGCGATAGACGTTCAAATACTCCATGCAGTATTCGTCCTTGCCGAGCAGCATGTTTGCCGCCGCAAGGCGCAGCTTCATGGCGGGGTTTGCAATGTCCATGATCGCCGCGTCCACGCCCTTTGCCATTGCGCATGCAAGGAAGGTCTGGTTGATGATGCCGCGCTTTGGAAGCCCGAAGGACACGTTGGAAAGCCCGACGAGCAGATGCACTTCTGGAAATTCCTCGCGCAGCGCCGCAGCCGCTTCAAGGGCTGCGCGCGGCGCGTCCCAACCCGTCGCGGCAGCCTCTACCACAATATCGATGTAAATATCGCTGTCCGCCGAGCCGTTCGCGCGCAGAATGGAAATCAGCTTTTGCGCGTTCAAAACCCGCCGCTCCGCTGTTTTTGGAATGCCGTCGCCGTCGATGGGCATGCCCACGATGCCCGTTTTATATTGCTTCACAACGGGCAGCACGCCCGTCAGCCTGTCATCCTCCAGCGTGACGGAATTGATGATCGCGCCCGGAAGCGGCATATATTCAAACAATGCCCTCAACACTGCCGGATCAGTGGAATCCGCCATCAGCTTGCATGACGGCGCGGCCTCAAGTGCCAGCTTCGCCGCCCACACGAGCATCTCCAGCTCGTTGTCGCACATGCCGGTGTTCACGTCAAGGTAGTCCGCGTCTGCCTGTTTGATGGCGAGGTCGCGCACAAACGCCTCGTCCTTTTCCTGAAATCCTTTCAGCGTCGAGGGAATCGAGCTGTTTAATTTTTCTCCGATGATAATCATTTTTTAAACTCCTTTACAATGCGGCAGGTGACGTCCGCACGCTTTAAGGGCGTGATGACATAGTATCCGTCCGCAATATCTTCCACAAGCTTTGCCGCGTTGAGCGCCGTTGAGACCGCGATGTCCGCCGCCTGCTCCTTGCTTGCGCCGTGAAACTGCTCGCAAATCTCCTGTGGGATTTCGATGCCCGCAAGCTCGTTGTTGATGAAGCACGCGTTTTTATAGCTGATCACGGGCATCACGCCCGCCCACAGATCGGAGGAAAGCGCCTGCTTTGCCGTCCGCAGGTTTTGTGCCGCGCGCGCGTCATAGATGGGCTGGGTCAAAAAACACGTCATGCCTGCGTCCTCCTTCTTGCGCGCCTTTGAAAGCTCCGCGCCGAAGTTTGCCGCGTTCACGTTGAGCGCACCCATGATGCGGAAGGGCCGATCCGCAAACACCGTGCGGTTCAAGTCGTCAATGAAATCCGCGTACAGCACGGAATTGAACTGGAATACGCTCTTGATCTCCCCCCGACGGTTGTTGGGGATGGGGTCGCCCGTCACCACGAGCACGTTGCGCACCCCCTGCATGCAAAGCCCCAAAAGCAGCGCCTTTGAGGCGTTCAAATTCCGATCCCTGCATGTGAGGTGGGGCAGCGCCTCCACGCCATACTGGTTTTTGAGCATGGCGGCGAGCATGCTGCTGTCCGCGCGCGCCCGCCCGATGGGGCAGTCTGCAATGGTGATGTAGTCCGCGCCCGCCGCCTTCAAATCCTGCGCCGCGCGCACAAAAAAGCTGTCGTCCGCATCCAGCGGGGAATCGAGCTCCACCGCGACGGGTTTGCCCGTGGTCGCGGCCTTTTCGTTGTGCGATCGTTTGGCGCGGGCACGTATGATTGCTTTTTCGTGTGCCGTGCCGCTGTGCGCCCCGATAAGCGCTTCTTTTGCCGCACGAATGTGCGCGGGCGTGGTGCCGCAGCACCCGCCGAGTATGCGCGCCCCCGCGTCGCGTATCTTGCGCATTTGCTCCGCAAAATAATGCGGCGAGCTTTTGAACACCGTGCGCCCGCACACCACCGTAGGGTAACCGGCGTTGGGCATGGCGGAAACGGTTTTGCCGTAAAATTCGGTGCGCTCGATCACGTCCGCCATGTGCAACGGGCCGCACGTACAATTGAAGCCGTACGCGTCGATTTCCGCAACATCCTTGAGCGCGTCGATGATGCTCTGCGCCGAAATGCCGCTTTGCGTGTAGCCATCCGGCGCGACAGAGCACTCGGCGATGACATATGCGTCCTTTTTTTTCTCTTTCACATAGCGCGCCGCGTCTTTGAGCACGGGCGCCTCCGCAAATGTCTCGAACAGAAAACAATCGATCCCGTTTTCCATAAAGCGGTCGATGAGCGCCCGGCGTTCCTCGTCGCACCGATCCTGATCGTCATAGAGGATCGGCCCCATGCTCGCGAAGATGAGCGTGTCGGGCTCTGCAGCCTCCTTCGCGCAGGCGCACCCCGCGTCAATCACGCGCAGCACAGTGTCCATATCCGCAAGGGAATAAGTGTTTGCGCCAAAGGTGTTGGTCTTTAAGGCCCGCGCGCCCGCGGCGATATATTCTCTGTGCGCCGCCGCCACCCGCTCCGGGTGCCGCAAATTGTTCAGCTCACACCGCGTGATGCCTCCCTCGTGCTTTTCCGCAAGATAGGTGCCCATCGCGCCGTCAAACAGCAAAAAATCCATGTTTTGAAATAAATCCATTTGAAACTCCTCACTCGTAAGCCATTATACCACAATTTTTAAGCAACAATCTTAAGAAATTGGAATATCACAAAATCCATTCCTTTTTCACAGACTTTGCGTTAAAATAAAATTATCGTGAAAATCACATACACCTGTCTCTCATATAAGGAAAGAAATATGACTGATACAAGATACCTTGAACTGTTGTCCCAAAAATACCCAACGATACAAAGCGCGTGCAGCGAGATCATCAACCTGAACGCGATTTTAAACCTGCCCAAAGGCACCGAGCACTTCATCAGCGACATCCACGGGGAGGACGAGGCGTTTTGCCACATCCTCAACAACGCGTCGGGCGTGATCCGCGAAAAGGTGGATATCCTGTTTTCCAAGGCGCTTTCCACCAAAGAGCGCACCGCGCTGTGCACCCTCATCTACTATCCCGAGCAAAAGCTGGAAGAGCTTGCAAAGGACGACGAGTGGTACCGCATCACGCTCTACCGCCTGATCGAAATCTGCCGCCTGTGCGCGTCCAAATACACGCGCTCCAAGGTGCGTAAGGCGCTGCCCAAAGATTTTGAATACATCATCGACGAACTGCTGCACACCTCATCGGACGATAAGGATAAGCAGGGCTATTACGAGCACATCGTTTCCACCATCATCGAGGTGGGCCGGGCGGACGCGTTCATCATTGCGCTCGCGGTGGTCATCAAGCGTCTGGTGGTAGACCGCCTGCACGTGGTGGGTGACGTGTTCGATCGCGGCCCGCACGCGGATGTGATCCTCGATAAGCTGATGGCGCATCATGCGGTGGATATCCAGTGGGGCAACCACGATGCGCTGTGGATGGGCGCGGCAGCAGGAAGCGCGGCGTGCATCGCGTGCGTACTCAACATCAGCACACGCTATTCCAACATCGATTTCGTGGAAACGGCGTACGGCATCAATTTGCGCCCGCTTGCGCTGTTTGCGCAGGAAACGTATACGGACGACACAGACCTGCTCGACCATATGCACAAGGCCATCGCCCTCATCCAGTTCAAGCTGGAGGGACAGATCATCGCCCGCCATCCGGAATACGGTATGGAAGACCGTCTGCTTTTGGAAAAGATCGATTTTTCAGACATGACTGTGCAAATCGACGGCAAAAAATATGCGCTCAACGACCACGATTTCCCCACGCTCGACCCCGCGCGCCCTTACGATCTCACGCCGGAGGAGGCGGAGGTGGTGGCGCAGCTCGTGTATTCGTTCACACAAAGCGAAAAGCTTCAGCGCCACGCAAAGTTTTTGTTTTCGCAGGGCAGCCTGTATCTCACCTTCAACGGCAATCTGCTGTTTCACGGCTGCATTCCCATGACGGACGACGGGAAATTTTACGAGTTCGACCTCGACGGAAAAAAGCGGAGCGGCAAGGCGCTGATGGATTACGCGGACGCGCTCGCGCGGCAGGGTTATTACGCAAGAGAGGGTACGGCGGCGCGGCAGCACGGACGCGATTTTTTGTGGTATCTGTGGTGCGGAAGGCGCTCACCGTTGTTTGGACGCGATAAGATCGCCACCTTCGAGCGCATGTTCATCGACGACGAGAATGCGTGGAAGGAAGAAAAGGACCCATACTACCGCTATATTGAGGAGAGTGAAGTGTGCGATAGGATCCTCGCGGAGTTTGGCCTTGCGGGGCAGTATTCGCACATTGTGAACGGGCATGTGCCCGTGCGCGCCAAGGAGGGGGAGCTTCCCGTGCGCGGCGGGGGGAAGGCCATCGTCATCGACGGCGGGTTCTGCCGCGCTTATCAGCAGGAAACGGGCATCGCGGGCTATACGATGTTTTACAATTCCTACGGCATCCGGCTGGTGTCGCACGAGCCGTTCGCAGGTCGCTCGAACGCGGTCAGGCGCAATCAGGACATCCTGTCTACGCATGTGGTGTTTGATACGGCGCAGTCCCGCATCACGGTGGGCGAAACGGACGTAGGCAAGCGCCTGCGCGCAGACATCGCAGACTTGACCGCGCTGCTCGACGCGTACCGCGACGGCACGGTGAAGGAAAAATAGTATGCGAAAAAGTCTGAAAATATTGCGTGTCGCGCTGCTCATCATTGGTGTGCTGTTTGTTTTGTACAGCGTCGCGCTGCTTTCCATGAACAACTTCAATTTGGGCAATGTGCTGAGCGCGCTGCTGGGCATTCCCTTGCTTGTTTACGGCATATTTGCGCCCGCCTTGAACCGCTGGTTTGCAAAGGGAGCCGGGCGGGCGGTGAAATGGTTCTTCATCTGCGGTTATGCCTTTTTGATCTGCGTGTTTGCTGTGTTTGGAATCATGATGGGGGCGGCGGCAAACACCGTGCCGCCAAAGGATGCCGACGTGGTGATGGTGCTGGGCGCGGCCTTAAGGGGCACACAGCCGTCAGATACGCTTGCGCGGCGCTTGGATATCGCGCTTGCCTATGGGCAGGAAAACCCGAACGCGCTTTTCCTCGTGAGCGGCGGGCAGGGGCCGCAGGAGGAGATCCCGGAGGCACATGCCATGCGCGATTATCTCATCGCGCACGGCGTGGAGGAAAGCCGCATTCTGGTGGAGGATAAATCCAGAAGCACGCAGCAGAATTTCTTGTATTCCAAGCCCATTTTGGATGAACGCTTCGGCACGGACAATTACACGCTGGTGTTCGCCACCAACGATTTTCATATCCTGCGCGGCTATATCAACGCGGAATCCGTGGGCATGAGCGACGTGCACGGTCTGCCCTACCGTTCGCTGATCTATACCGCCCCGCCCAACTATATGCGCGAATCCCTCGCGCTCCTCGCGACCTACGTGTTCGGCGCGGATGTGACGTGAAAAACGGACGGCGAATCGCCGTCCGTTTTGCTGCATATGGGGTCATTTGGTCAGGTCGATCACGATGGCGCTTTGCTCAAGAAGCTGTTCTGTTTGCTGGCTGCCGCTCGATTCCGGAAATTCGAACGTTCCATCCGTGGGCACGCGCTTGCCGTCCAAGCTGCTTGTATACGACACGCAGGGCACGAGCCTCAACTCCCGCACATCTTTGGGCGGGAAGGGAACGGTGAAAAGTGTTTTGAAGGTTTTCTCGGCCTCGTCGGCCTCCGTATAATCGACGTATGCGTCCGGCATCAGTTTCCCATCCGCATAGACCAGATAGCCCATGCTCAAAAACACGTCTGTCGCGTCCGCATAATCCATTCCCACCGGCGGAACGATCTCCATGCGCAGGACTATTTCGGTGGATTTTATTTTGACCTCGCTGAAGGCGAGCGTTGCGCCGTCGAGCGCGAGAGGCCTGTTGGTGTAGAGTGACGCGCGCCCGTCTTCAAAGGATTGATGATGTGTCGAGATCACCGTGCCTGCAAATGGAAATGTTTCGCCGATTGTAACCGTGCGTACCTCCGCGTTCGTTTCGATGGTGAAAGGCAGGGAGATTGACCCGACGTCTTCGGCCCAAACACTGCCATTGTTTTTCGATTCCACAGTTACATATTTGTTCGCAAAATTCAGCTTTAAAATGACGTTCTGCTTGCCAAAGAGCGACCCGCCTTCTTCACCCAGAGAAAACATTGTGGTCATGTGGAACACACCGTTTTCATAGTCTGCGCGATAATCGTACAAATTGGTCATCTCCATCCCATTTTCAAGTGCGACGTCTGTGCTGAACACACGGGAATGCGCAGTTTCGCCAACCTCCATCTCTTGCGTTGATTTTTGTTTCTCCTCCGGCGTCAGCACACGGTTCGGATCGGTGACGGTATAGTTGAGGTACAGTTTTTCCCCGTCAAACATGGCCTCATCGATGTGCACACGGATGCCGTCCACCCAGTTTTCCGTACCCGTTTCGGTTTTTTGCTCCCCCGTCTCGGGCGTTTGCACGATCGCCCCCGCTACAGCAGGGCGTTCCTCCGGCGCGGCGGACATATACGTCCCCACCGATTCAAAGAAATTGGCGACCGCCGCGCGTACAGGCGGCACCATCGTCACCACGAGAACCACCGCGAGGGCGGTGGCAAAGGCAGGAACCAGTCCACGCTTCCGCTTGCTTTTTTGCACCGCAGCCTTATAAAGCGACGCTTCATATACCCGCCGCGTGTCCGTGTCGTCAAAATATGCTTTACAATACGCTTGCTCCAGCAAATGTTCTACGTCATATTTCATGATGAACTCCTCCTTCCGTTGCGTTCTCCCGTTCGAGCGTTTCCTTGAGCTTTTGCCGCCCGCGCATCATACGCGCCTTGACGGCAGAGTAGGAAATGCCAAGCATCCGGGCGGTCTCCAATTCGGAAAAACCGCCGAAATAATGCAGTTGTATGGGAAGCCGCAGCTTTTCACCAAGCGCATCGATCGCCGCCGCCAGCGTGCGTATCGCCTCTCGCTCGAATGCTGTGTGCGCGCCCCGCGCGTCGAGATACGCCGCAATATCGTCCATTGGCAGCTCGCGCTGCCTTGCACAGGCGCGCTTTGCCTCGTTGACGGCGATCTTCACAAAATATGCGTCCGCGTCCGCGCGCACCGATCCCCTGCGCATCGCGCGCAGCATACGCACCGCCGCTTCGGAAACCGCGTCCTCCGCCAGATGGCGGTTCAGGCAGATGGATTTTGCGGCCCGATACGCCCTTTGATAAGCGCGTTCAAATATCTTTTCAAGCTCGTGCTCATAATTTTCCATAGCGCTCTCCTTTCCGTGTTCGAGAGGCCTCTCTGACCATCATACCTTTTTTGCAGGCAAAGGGTTACATTTTTTATGCGCGGCGGATTGACAAAACCACATTTTGGGATTACTATTAGGTTAGAAGAGTTTCGTTGGAATATCCCGTTGCTCTTATTTTATGGCAACGAGTTAGCCTAGGCTAAATCAATGGAAAGGTCGTGAAGGAAATGCATACGCTTGGCGAATTAAAGCCGGGGGAATCCGGCGTGATCCGTACGGTTGGCGGGCAAGGCGCGCTGCGCCGCCGTCTGCTTGAAATGGGGCTTACCCCGGGCACGCGGGTGATGGTGCAAAAGATGGCGCCGTCCGGCGACCCGATCGAAATACACATCCGTGGATATCAGCTTACCTTAAGGAAGGATGACGCGGCCCAAATAGAAATCATTTCCGCTGCGGATATGCAGGAATGCATGAACTTCAACGCGCCCGGCCGGCGGGGAAGCGAGGGACATTCGTTATGAGCACATTGATCGCGCTTGCGGGCAACCAGAACTGCGGAAAAACGACGCTGTTCAATCAGCTGACGGGCTCGAACCAGCATGTGGGAAACTTTCCCGGTGTGACGGTAGAGCACAAGGAAGGCCGCGTCAAAGGCGAAAAGGATATTTCTGTCGTCGATCTGCCCGGCATCTATTCCCTGTCGCCCTATACGCCGGAGGAGATCGTATCGCGTGATTTCATCATACAGCAGAACCCGGACGCGATTTTAAACATCATAGACGCGACCAACCTGCAAAGAAACCTTTATCTGACCCTGCAGCTGATCGAGCTTGGAAAACCGATGGTCATCGCGCTCAACATGATGGACGAAGTGCGCGCGAACGGCATCACCATCGACATCAAAAAGCTGAGCGCAGAGCTTGGCGTTCCCGTGGTGCCTATTTCCGCGGCGAAAAATCAGGGCGTGGAAGAGCTTGTGGAGGAAATCAAGCGTGTGGTGAAGGCGCGCGAGCTGCCCAAGCGCACCGATTTTTGCGAGGGCGAGGTGCACAAGGCGCTGCACGCCGCCAAGCATCTGATCGAGGATCACGCGGCCACGGCGGGCTATCCCGCGCGTTTTGCGGCCTCCAAGCTCATCGAGGGCGATGAACCGCTCGAGCGGGCGCTTGAGCTCGACGAGTCGGACAAGGATATTTTGCAGCACATCATCGACCAGATGGAGGAGGGCGCGGGCACAGACCGCGAGGCGGCGCTTGCGGATATGCGCTACCGCTTCATCGAGGAACTGTATGAGGATTGCGTGAGCAAGAAGAGCGGCACGCGCGAAATGCAACGCTCCGTGAAGATCGACAAGGTGCTTACGCACAAAATATGGGCCATCCCGATTTTCATCGGCCTCATGGCATTCATTTTCTATCTGACCTTCGGGCCGATCGGCGGATTTCTTTCGGGTGCGCTCGAGAATGGAATCGCCTTTGTGACGGATGCCGCAAGCAACGCGCTCATAAACGCGGGTGTTTCGGAGTGGATGCGCTCGTTCATTGTGGACGGTGCGTTTACGGGCGTTGGAACGGTGCTTTCCTTCCTGCCCGTGATCCTGATCCTGTTTTTCTTTCTTTCGATCCTCGAGGATTCCGGCTACATGGCGCGCGTCGCGTTCGTGATGGACAGTGCCCTGCGCAAGATCGGCCTTTCGGGGCGGTCGTTCGTGCCCATGCTCATCGGCTTCGGGTGCAGCGTGCCCGCGATCATGTCCGCGCGCACGCTTGCAAGTGAGCGGGACAGAAAGCTGACCATCCTCATCACGCCGTTCATGTCGTGCGGGGCAAAGGTGCCCATCTACGCGCTGTTCACTGCGGCATTTTTTACGCAATATCAGGGTCTCGTGATGACCTCTATCTATCTTTTGGGCATCGTGGTGGCGATCCTCACCGGCCTCATCTTCAAAAAGACGCTTTTTAAGGGCAATCCGGTGCCCTTTGTGCTCGAGCTTCCCGCCTATCGTCTGCCCTCTGTCAAAAGCGTGCTGCTGCACGTGTGGGATAAGGCCAAGGATTTCCTCGTGCGCGCGTTCACGATCATTTTTCTTGCGAGTATCGTCATCTGGTTTTTGCAGTCCTTTGATTTGCAGTTCAACTTTGTCACAGACAATTCGCAAAGCATTCTGGCGGGCGTCGGCAAGGCCATCGCGCCCGTGTTTGCGCCGCTCGGCTTTGGCAACTGGCAGGCGTCCACCGCGCTTATTACCGGTTTAACCGCAAAGGAAACGGTTATCAGTACATTGTCGGTGCTGACCGGCGGTCAGCAGATGCTAAGCACGCTGTTCACACCGCTCGCGGCCTATTCGTTCCTGTCGTTCGTGCTGCTTTATATGCCGTGCGTCGCTGCGGTGGCGACCACAAAACGTGAGCTGGGCGGGAAAAACGCGTTTTTCACGATCCTCTATCAGACGGCTGCCGCATGGGTGGTCGCGTTCATCATCTTTCAGGTCGGCTCGTTATTTATAGGCGGGTGAAAAAACATGGTTGAAATCGTATTGCTGGTCGTGATCGCCGCCGCGATTGCCGGAGCGGTCACGTACATTGTGAAAAAGCAAAAAAAGGGCGAATGCGTCGGGTGCAGCGAATGCAATCGGGCAAACGGCTGCGCGGGATGCCCGCATCAAGACAAAATGAAATCATCGGAGAACTATGAAAAAGAAAAAAACCGTTAAAATCGTGGTGCTCGCGGCGGTCGCCGTTGTGGTGGGCGCGATGTTCATTTACCTGCTGACGGGCAATCATGCCCCGACGGATACGGCGCTTGCGGCGCTTGCCTCGGGTGACGGCGTAACGGTGAGCGACACCGGAAAAGCCATCATTTTTACGCCGGAGGAGAACAGTGAGAGTAACGCGCTGGTGTTTTACCCGGGCGGCAAGGTGGACGCGGAAGCGTACGCTCCGTTTGCGCGCGACGTCGCGGAGCAGGGCATCCTGTGCGTGATCGTTAAAATGCCGTTTGATTTGGCGGTATTCAACATTGACGGCGCAAAAGAGGTCATAGACAGCCATCCGGAAATCAAAAACTGGTATGTTTCGGGGCATTCGCTCGGTGGGGTGATGGCGGCGGAATACGCCGCGAAGGACGACCGTGTGCAGGGGATCGCTTTTCTTGCGTCCTACCCGAATTCAAACCTTTCGGGCAGCGGGAAGCGCGCGCTTTCCATCACGGCGGAACATGACGGCGTGCTTGATCGCGCCAAATATGAACAGGCGCTTGTGAATTTCCCGGACGATACGATTTTGTTTGACATCAAGGGCGGCAACCATGGGGGCTTTGGCAGCTACGGCGCACAAGACGGGGACAAAGCCGCGACGATTTTGCCCGAAGAACAGCAAAACATTGCCGCAAAGCAGATTGCGGAATGGATTCTGGACGCGGAGAGATAATGTCGTTTTTTTGCAGGGGGAGGGGTCTATGAAAACACTCATCAAAAATGGGGAAGTGGTATCCCGCGGCGGTGTTTGCCGCGCGGATGTTTTGATCGAGGGCGGGGCGATCCGCGCTGTGGGCGAAGGGATACAAGCGCGGGACGCGCAGGTCGTGGACGCGGAAGGCATGTTTGTGTTTCCCGGTTTTATTGATACGCACACGCACCTTGATATGGATACGCAAACGGCACACACGGCGGACGACTTTGCGAGCGGAACGGCTGCCGCCGTTTCGGGCGGGACGACCACAGTGCTTGATTTCGCGACGCAAAACAAAGGGGAGACCCTGCGGGAGGCGCTTTCCAATTGGCATAAGCTTGCGGACGGAAAAAGCGCGTGCGATTACGGCTTTCACATGGCAATCACGGACTGGAACAGCGCGATCAAACAGGAGCTTTCCGATATGCCCAAGGCGGGCGTGACCTCGTATAAACTCTATATGGCGTACGACAACCTGCGCGTTTCAGACGCGGCGATCTACGAGGTACTGCGCGCCGTCAAAGAGCAGGGCGGTCTGGTGGGCGTGCACTGCGAAAACGGTGATCTCGTGAACGAGCTTGTGAGGGAACAGCTTGCGCGGGGAAACACGGGAACGGCGGCGCATCCGCTCTCCCGGCCGGATACGGTGGAGGAGGAAGCGGTGAACCGCTATCTTGCCATTGCGAAGGTGGCGGACTGCCCGGTGAACATCGTGCACCTGAGCACGCAAAAAGGCCTCGAAGCTGTGCGGCGCGCGCGCTTGGGCGGGCAGGAGGTGTATGTAGAAACATGCCCGCAATATCTGCTGCTCGAGGATTCCGTGTATGAAAAGCCGGACTTTGAGGGCGCAAAATATGTCATGTCTCCGCCGCTGCGCAAAAAAGAGGACAACGCCGCGCTGTGGAAGGCGGTGTGTGCGAGCGAGACCGACACCATCGGCACGGATCACTGCCCCTTTTTATGGAAGGACAAACAACTCGGCAGAGAAGATTTTTCAAAAATCCCCAACGGCGCGCCGGGCGTGGATCTGCGCGCACAACTGATGTATACCTACGGCGTATGCGAGGAACGGATGACGGTTGCCGATCTTTGTCGCCTGCTTGCGGAAAACCCGGCGAAGCTGTTTGGCATGTATCCCAAAAAGGGCGTGATCGCAGAGGGAAGCGACGCGGACATCGTACTTTGGGATAAGGCGTATCGCGGGACCATTACAAATGAAAATCAACACAGCGCGTGCGATTTCACACCGTACGACGGCGTTGCGGTGACGGGACGCGCGGCGTATGTGTTTTTGCGCGGACGGCTTGTCGCGCGCGAAGGCACGATCCTTACGAACGACGCGGGGCGCTATGTGCCGCGCGGTGCGTGCGGGTTTTGGAGGGAAACATGAAAATTGGCTGTGTGTTTCTCGCGTCGGGCAGCGCGGAGCGCTTCGGCGCCAACAAGCTGCTGACCACGTTTTTTGGCAGGACGCTTATTGAAAATACGCTTGCCGCAGTCCCGGCGGGGTGGTTTGCACGCGCCGTGGTGGTGAGCGCGTATGACCGCGTAGAGCAGATCGCGCGGGGGCTGGGCTTTGAAGTGAAACGCAACGCCCACCCGGAATACGGAGTGAGCCACACCATCGGCCTCGGGCTGCGGGAGATGGAGGATATGGACGCGTGTATGTTTTGCGTGTGCGACCAGCCCTATCTTGCGGGTCAGTCGGTGCGCGAGATGCTTGCATCTTACGCAGGCGGGATATCCGCGCTGTCGTGCGGAGGAGAGCGCGGCAACCCCGTCATCTTTCCCAAGGAGCTGTTCGGCGAGCTGCTGGCGCTCAAGGCGGGGGAATCGGGCGGCACAGTGATCGCGCGGCACGCGGAGATGCTGTCCCTTGTTCCGGTGCAAAGCCCGCTCGAGCTTGCGGATGTGGACACAAAAGAGGACCTAGCCCGCCTGCTGAACGTGAAAAACCTGTTTGTGACGGGTGCGCGGGAGGCGGGGAAATCCACGCTGTTAAGCTATGCCGTTTCCTTTGCGGGTGTTGAGGCGACGGGCTTTGTGACCCGGCCCTACGAGGTGAACGGACACGTTGCGGGCCACGCCATGCATGCGCTTTCGCCGCTGATTGCGCTGGAGGACAACGACAAGCCCATTTCCGTGCGCGAGGGGGCGCAAAGCTGCATCCCTGTTGCGCGCGTGTTTGATGAATTTGGCGTGCGTTATTTGCGGGCCGCGCGTCGAGACGACCGTTCCCTGATCCTTATGGACGAACTCGGTGTGCTCGAGCGTGACCAAATGCGCTTTCAGGAAGAAGCGGCGCTTTGCCTCGACGGCAATAAGCCGGTGCTCGGCAGCCTCAAACGCTGCGGGGAAAGCTGGCTCGGGCACATCGCGGAACGCGGCGACACGCTCGTTTTAGAGCTGACGGAGGAAGCGCGGGACGCGGTGCTTAAAAGGGTGCTGCAATTTTTGTATTTGAGGGGTCATAAGCATGACTGATTTCGTCTTGAAGGGCACGTTTGTATCCGCGCCCGGGCCGGATAAGCTGGAGATCGCCGCACACACGCACCTTGTGGTGCGCAACGGCCGGGCTGCCGGATTTACGAAAGAATACGACGGAGATCTGCCCGTAGAGGATTACGGCGACAGCATCATTCTGCCGGGATTTGCCGACATGCACGTACACGCGCCGCAGTATGCGATGCGCGGCATGGGCATGGATATGGAGCTGCTGCCGTGGCTTGAGACCTACACCTTTCCGGAGGAAAGCAAATTTGCGGACGCGGCATACGCAAAAGAAGTATATGCGCGCTTTGTGGACGCGCTTGTAAAAAGCGGCACCACGCGCGCGTGCGTGTTTGGCACCATCCACACGGATACGGTGCTGATGCTGATGGATATGCTCGAGCGGGCGGGGATCAGTGCTTTTGTGGGCAAGGTGAACATGGATCGCAACGCGCCGGAAGCGCTGTGCGAGGACGCGGAAAGCTCTCTGCGGGAGACGCGGCGGTGGCTTGAGGCGTGTGAAGGACGATATGACCATGTGCGGCCCATCCTCACACCGCGCTTCATTCCTTCCTGTACGGACGGATTGCTTGCGGCGCTCGGGAAACTGGCGGAGACCGGCCTGAGCGTACAGTCGCACTTATCGGAAAACAGGGCTGAGGGCGCGTGGGTCAAGGAGCTTGTGCCCGATGCGTGCTGCTACGGCGGTGCGTATGATAAGTTTGGCCTGTTCGGGCAGACAAAAACGGTGATGGCGCATTGCGTGCACTGCCCGCCGGAGGAAATGGCCCTCATGGCGGAGCGCGGCGTATTCGCGGCACATTGTCCGGATTCCAATTCCAATCTGGCAAGCGGCATGGCGGACGTGCGCGCGCTGCTTCAAGCGGGGGTGCGCGTGACGCTTGGCTCGGACATCGCGGGCGGGTGCAGTGTTTCGATCCTCGACGCGATGGCAAAGGCGGTGTGCACCTCCAAGCAGCGGTTTGCGCTCGGCGGGGGCAGTCCGCTCACCGTCACCGAAGCGCTCTATATGGGTACGTCGGCGGGGGCCGCGTTTTTCGGCGAGGAGGCGGGGTTTGCGGCGGGCGTGCCGCTGCATGCGGTGGTGCTTAACGACGCGGCGCTTTTGAACACGCAAAAATTAAGTGTTTTAGAACGGCTGGAAAGAATGATATACTTATATGAGGACAGGAAAATAGACGCCGTATACGCAAACGGCAGAAAAATCATGGAAAAAGGAGAATCAATCAAATGAAACAGATCGTTACGACAAAGAACGCGCCCGGTGCGATCGGGCCTTATTCGCAGGCGGTGATCGCGAACGGAATGCTGTTTACGTCCGGCCAGATTCCGGTGGACCCGGTGAGCGGAGAAATTCCGGCAGAGGTGGAAAAACAGGCCGAGACGTCTTTAAAGAACCTGCGCGCCATCGTGGAGGAGGCGGGCTCTTCTATGGACAAAGTGCTGAAAACGACGGTGTTCATCAAGGATATGAACGATTTCGGCAAGATCAACGAGGTGTATGCACAATTTTTTGCGGAGCCCTTCCCCGCGCGCTCGTGCGTGGAGGTGGCCCGGCTTCCCAAAGACGTGCTTGTGGAGATCGAGTGCGTCGCGGTGATCGGCGACTGAGCGAGAAACAGCTTTCAAGCAAAGCCCCGGCAATTTTGCCGGGGCTTTGCTTTTGAAAATCGCGTCACAGCTTTAAAAGCAATCAGTTTACGCGTTTGTGATCGTGTTTATAGTTTTTTTGAAAAAAGCATGCGCGGGAGTACCGGAATGAACGATAAACAGATCAAAATGATGGGTGAAGGGCCGGTCGTCAAAACAATCTTTAAACTGGCGCTTCCTGTTGTGATGGGCATGATGGTGCAGGTTCTCTACAATTTGGTCGACACGTTTTTTGTCGGGCAACTGGGGGACGCAAATCAGCTTGCCGCCGCAAACATCACCACCCCGATTTTCATGATCATGATGGCAATCGCCGGAATCATAGGAACGGGCGCCGCCTCGTATATTTCACGCTGTCTGGGAAAAAAAGATTACGACAGCGCGAACAAAACGATCTCCACCGGCATTGGGATCGTCGTTGGGCTGGGCGCGATCGTTACCGTTCTGGGAATGGTTTTTATGTCGCCGCTGGTGACGGCGCTGGGCGCGAGCAAAGAGGTATATCCGTTTGCGTATCGTTATTCTTTTGTGCTTTTCATCGGCAGCATACCGATTATGTGCAGCTTTTCCCTGGGGCAGCTTCTGCGCAGTGAAGGCGCGGCAATGCCTTCTGTGATTGGAATGATGCTGGGAACGCTCACCAACATCGTCTTAGACCCAATCTTCATATTTGGATTCAAGATGGGGATTCAAGGGGCGGCAATCGCAACGGTGATCGGCAATGCGGTCGGGCTTGGCTATTATGTAATTTATTATGCCACAGGCAAATCGGTTGTGAAAATAGCGATCAAAAGCATCGGTTTTGACAAAAAGATATGGGGGCAAATTTGGGCCATCGGTACGCCTGCTTCGGTAAGCCAGCTGTTGCTTAGCGTTGCAATGGTGATCAGCAACAATCTGGCGGCTGCCTATGGCGACACCGTGGTAGCCGGAATGGGGGTCGCCAATAAAATTATGACAATCGGCACATTCATATTTATTGGGTTTGCCGCAGGCTGTCAGCCGCTTGTTGGGTTTAACTACGGCGCGCAAAAGTATGGGCGCGTGAAAGAAATCATTCACAAGGCGATGCTGATTACCTGCGCGATCGGCGCGGCGCTGTTTGTTGTGTTTGGAATTTTTGCCAATGGCTTAATTGGTTTTTTTGCCAACGGAATGCCGGAGGTTGTCGACAAAGGGGCAATCATTTTGCGCGCGCTGATGTGGTCGCTGCTTGTGCTGGGGCCGCAGATGCTTGCGTCCACAACGGTTCAGGCACTCGGCAAGGCAAAAGCGTCGCTGCTGCTTTCCGTTGCGCGGCAAGGGATGATCTTCATCCCGCTGTTGTTTTTGCTGAATCATCTATTTGCTTTTGGGGGCCTCATTTATGCGTTGCCGATCGCCGATAGCCTGACCCTGGTGCTCGCACTCTTTGTCCTCGGCAGGATATTGAAGAAAACAGAGCTCAATTTTTCTAAAAATCCACATCAGAACCCTGCTTCTTGATTGCGGCTTTATACCATACGCGCTTATACTTCTATATAATATCATAAAGCGTCCTCAGCCCTTCCTGCGCGCCTCGTTTGCACCGGGGAAACTGCCATGGACGTAAGCCTAGACGACAAACCCAAAACGCTGCCTCTGTGCGAACGGCGGCATGATTGTCGTTTGTTTTTTTGAAAAATGGGTGATTTACATGCGCGAACAATATAGATACGCAATAAAATGCGACACAAACAATGCCACAACTTTGACATATTTTAAGAATATGTGTTGAAAAGTGAATCATTTGTGTTGAAAATTGAATGCTTTTTGAATTTTGTGTGTGCTAAAATATAG
>CAYTKQ010000032.1:0-19892 GCA_964438705.1 uncultured Christensenella sp.
TTTTCTTTCTAGTATACCGAATGATTTTGTGTCCATCAAATCGGGAATAGGCGCACGTCCCTTTAGGGGCGGCAAAAGCGGCAAAGGCCATAGAGGCTTGAACGAAGTGAAAAGCCAGCGTCTTTAGGCGCTGGCCGGTAATAAGCCCTTATAGGGCTTGAGCAAGCCACCCGTTTGACGGGTGGTCTTGACTGCAGCCGGAACCATACACCAAAAGGCGCACAGAAAGTGTAAATAAGCGGTTTTTATTGACGAAACGCGCATTTTCTACTAAAATATATACATTAGCCTCTTAAGGACGGAAAAGGGAGAAGCAGATTGGTCGCTGTCGTTGTTGTACTGATCATTGCAATATTGGGGATTATATTCTCCTTGGTCTTAAGCAAACAAGCTCCGCAGTATCGCGTTGGTCTGATCGTAACGATTCTTGCAGGGTGTGGGTTTGCCATTTTTTTGTTTCTGAATATCGTGAATTTTCCGGACTTCGCGGTGTTTCTCGGTGTGACTGCCGGAGGAACAGCGTTGCTTATTTTACTTTATTTTTTGACCAACTTAGGCGTGAAGGCATATGCAAAGCACTTGCAGGAGCGCAAGGCTACGGAAAAACAGCGTGCGTTGGATGCGGAGGCGAAGGCTTCCGATAGGCAGGAAAAGAAGCAGCAGATTGCTGCGGATAAAGCGGACAAGCGCGAACGCCGTAAGCAGGCTAAGCAGGAAAAAACGGCAAAAAAGGCTATGATGGCAGATGCACTTCCCGTGGAGGATGCGCCGCCAACTATAAATGTTGTGGCGGATGCCTCCGAGCAGGAGCCGATCAGTCAGATCGCGCAGGAACTGGAACAGTTGCAGGGTATGGATGCCGAGCTGTTGGATGAAGCGGAGCATATGGACGATTATACGGTCCCGGAGAGCGCGGCATTGGAAGCGCAGGAATTGCCGGAGGAAGAGCCGGAAGAGATTTTTGCGGTACTTGAGCGAGAGAGCGACAGCGGGATCGTTTTGCAGGAGGATGAAGAGCCGTTCAGCGTGTTGGAGGAAGACACGGAAACAATATGTGATGAGGAAGATATCGTTCCCGGTGAAAAAGAACGCATAGAGGAAGCCATCCGTCAGGAGCTGGCGGATGCGGCTGCGGTGCGAAAGCGCGAAATGGAAGCGCGCAAAGCGGAGGAAGCTCGTTTGGCGGAAGAAGCCCGACTGGCGGAGGAAGCCCGACTGGCGGAGGAAGCCCGCTTGGCAGAGGAAGCCCGCTTGGCAGAGGAAGTCCGTTTAGCGGAAGAAGCCCGTTTGGCGGAAGAAGCCCGCTTAGCGGAAGAAGCCCGCTTAGCGGAGGAAGCGCGCAAAGCGGAAGAAGCCCGCTTGGCAGAGGAAGCCCGCTTGGCAGAGGAAGTCCGTTTAGTGGAAGAAGCCCGCTTAGCGGAGGAAGCCCGCTTAGCTGAGGAAGCCCGCTTGGCAGAGGAAGCCCGTTTAGCGGAGGAAGCCCGATTGGCGGAGGAAGCCCGTTTGGCGGAAGAAGCCCGCTTAGCGGAAGAAGCCCGCTTAGCGGAGGAAGCGCGCAAAGCGGAAGAAGCCCGCTTGGCAGAGGAAGCCCGCTTGGCAGAGGAAGTCCGTTTAGTGGAAGAAGCCCGCTTAGCGGAGGAAGCCCGCTTAGCTGAGGAAGCCCGCTTGGCAGAGGAAGCCCGTTTAGCGGAGGAAGCCCGATTGGCGGAGGAAGCCCGCTTAGCTGAGGAAGCCCGCTTGGCGGAGGAAGCCCGCTTGGCGGAAGAGGCCCGTTTGGCAGAAGAAGCCCGACTGGCGGAGGAAGCCCGACTGGCGGAGGAAGCTCGTTTGGCGGAGGAAGCCCGTTTGGCGGAGGAAGTTCGCTTGGCGGAAGAAGCACGCTTGGCGGAGGAAGCTCGACTGGCGGAGGAAGCCCGTTTGGCGGAAGAAGCCCGACTGGCGAAATTCAGAGACAAAAAGACGCTTGCTAAGGAACGTGCATACGAATTCAAACGGGATGGCAAGTGGATGATGGCAGCGCAGTTGTTCGAGAAGTGTAAAAATGATACGGACGACATGGGTGCAAGGAAGCGCTTTGATATTGAGGCGCTCGAGTGCCTGTCGCGTGCGCGCGAATATGGCCCCGCGCTCGATAAGGCGCTCAATATCTTGCGCAGCAATTATTTGATGACGTTTGAGGAACAAAAAAAGGTACGAATGCTGATGAGCATGCTGAAAAATTCGAAGAAGTAGAAAGTTAAGGAACCATGGCAAGAAGACGAAAGCCCATTTCTAATAACAAAATTCGTTTCGCTTCGCATCGTACGAAGGGAAAGGCTGATGTGAACCATAAGGCGGTCAGCTTTGTTGTGATTTTGGTTACCGTTTTGGCGATGGTCGGGTCTGCTGTCGGAATCGGGATATATCAGGCGTTCAACGTGCATACGTTTTACGAGGGAGTTTCCGTGAACGGGATCAATATTGGCGGTATGACCTACGATGAAGCAAAGGACGTGCTTCGGAGCGAGGAGGAGAGGATACTCCTTGACGCAAAATTGAGCATCGATTACAGGGATGAGGAAAAAACGTTTGATGCCAGCGAATTGGGGTTGGCGGACAATGTGGACGCTATTTTGAAGCAGGCGCTGACGGAAAACGCGCAAGATAAGCCCTTTGGTGACAGATATAACGAAGTGATCGATATGACAAAGGGGAAAAATTTTGACATCGAGCTCGTGCTGGATGAGACAAAGCTGCACAATACGCTTCAAAAATATGCCGATGAAGTGAGCGTGCCCGCGAAGGACGCAAAGGCGAAATATGATAATTATGCGGACAAATTTATCTATACAGACAGCGAGAATGGAATGAAAATTGAAGTGGAGCCGCTGTTTGAGCAGGTGAAGCAGCAGGTGACGCAGGGCAATTTTAGTACGATCAATGTTTTGGGAACGATCGTTACGCCTGGACTTACCACAGATCAGCTCAAGGAAAATACCGCGTTAATCGGCTCATGCATCACGAAGACAACAGCAAACGAGCCACGCAATACAAACATCCGGTTGATGTGTGAGGCGGTGGACGGATTGAAGCTCGATCCCGGGCAGACGCTTTCCATCAACGATCTGGTGGGCGAACGCACCGCAGAAAAGGGCTTTAAAGAGGCACCGGCGATCATGGACGGCAAAAAGCTTGTCGACGATATGGGCGGCGGGATATGCCAGCTTTCGGGGACGCTTTACAATGCGGCGCTCAAGGCGAATATGGAAATTGTGGAGCGTGTGCGCCATACATGGCCGTCGACATATCTGCCGATCGGCCTTGACGCGACGCTGAATTGGGACGACAAAGACTTGAAAATCAAAAATTCATCTGAATGGCCCATATACATTTCGGCGGAGCTGGTGTCAGGAGAATGCGTTGTAAAAATATATGGACAACCGCTTCCCGAAGGGATAGAATTAGAGATAAGGACGGAAATGCTCGAAGAGATCGATCCGCCGAAGCCGGATATCATCTATACGGATGAACTGCAAAACGGCGTGCGAAAGGTGCAGGTCGCAGAACGCAAGGGCTATAAGGTGAAGGCCTATCGTGATTATTATCAGGATGATAAGCTGATCGAAAGCGAGCTTCTGTCGAACGATTATTTCCATGAAATACAAGGAGTGATACTGGAAGGTTCCAGTGCTAAAGCAAAGTAAATTGAAATATTGCTAGGAGGAGAAAAACAAATGAAAAAGGCGTCACAGGTGATAGGATTGCAGTTGATGGGGATCAGTGAAGGTGCAACGGGCGGAAACGCAGTCGATTTTATGATCGACACAGTAACAAAAAAGGTTCGGTATATCGTTGTGCAGAGCGGAAAAGGATATTTTGCTTATTCTGCGCTTCCGGTGAATGAAGTGGTGGGCGTCGGCGACGATTATATCATTACGTCTACGCTGGACAATATTGAAGAGAAGGATGATATCACCCTCGAAGGGGACGGCTTTTTCATGCTGGGTACGGGCGTGATTTCCTGCGAGGGAAATTCGCTTGGTACAGTTAAGGATTTTTCCTTTGATGAAAAAGAAGGAACGATCGAGACGATTGAACTCGACAATGGCAAGAAGATCGCGGGCGAAAAGATGGTCACGCTCAGCGAGTTGGCCTTTGTAGACGAATCGGGAAGTGCGGAACCTGTTGTGCAAGAAGAGGTTGTGTATGATGCGCTGAGCGAAGAGCCGGTTGCACAGGCGGAGACTGTGATCGAAGAAGAAGTTTTTCCCGCACAGGAAGAAGCTGTCGAGGAAGCGGCCGTTGAGGAACCGTCGGCGTTCGAGTTGGAGCAGCGTGAATTCTTGCTTGGGCGCACGGTGGTAACGGATGTGGCGGACGACGACGGAACGGTGCTTGCGGCAGCGGGAACGGTTTTGACAGACGAAATCATTGACGCGGTTGGTAAGGCCGGAAAGATTCTCGATCTTACATTGAGTGTCGAATAAATCTTTTTGAAGGAAAACTACCGTACATGTAATGTGCGGTAGTTTTTTTCTTTTATGATGTAAAATTCGCATGAATATGAGCAATGCAGCGGGGTATATGATATAATAGAAACGGAGTCACATGAACGGGAGGTTCGATAATGACTGAAGATACTGCAAGAAAAGAAGAAATCAAGGAAAAGATTCTGGGGAAGCTGAAACGCAATTTTGGAAAGACGCTGGAAGAGGCGACAAAGGATCAAATATATAAGTCTTGTGCGCTTTCGGTGCGGGATGAAATCGTAGAGAAGTGGACGGACGCAAACAAACAGGTGCTGAATCAGGGCCTCAAACGCCTTTACTATTTATCCGCTGAATTTTTGATGGGGCGCGCGCTGGTAAACAACATGATCAATCTGCATCTTTTGCAGGATTATCAGGAGGTGCTCGGCGATATGGGCATCAGCCTCGACGACATCGAGGAGCAGGAGCGTGACGCGGGGCTTGGAAACGGCGGCCTAGGAAGGCTTGCGGCTTGTTTTTTGGATTCGCTTTCCACACTTGATCTGCCGGTGATGGGATGCAGTATCCGCTATGAATTTGGACTTTTCAAGCAGCGTATCCTCGATGGGGAACAGGTTGAGGTGGACGACAACTGGCTCGAGGCGGGCAACGTATGGGAAATTGCCCGACCGGAGGAGCAGGTGGAAGTGCGCTATGGCGGCGAGCTTGAAGAAGTGTGGACCGATCAAGGGCTGAAAATCAAACATAAGAATTACTACAGCGTATTGGCAATTCCTTATGACTACCCTGTGATGGGATATATGAGCGAGATGCCCGCGACGCTTCGTTTGTGGAGTGCAAAGGCTAAAACCGGTCTCGATATGCACTATTTCAACCGCGGTGATTATTCGCGCGCAATGCAGGAGCGAGAACTCGCGGAGGTCATTTCCAAGGTGCTTTATCCGGAGGACAACCACGAGCAGGGCAGACAGCTGCGCCTGAAACAATTCTATTTCTTCACGTCCGCAACAATGCAGCATATTGTTCACCAGCATAAAATGAATTTCGGCGATCTGCATACGCTGCCGAATTACTTTACGGTACAAATCAACGACACGCACCCAACACTTGCGATTCCTGAGCTGATGCGCATTTTGATGGATGAAGAAGGCATGGGCTGGGAAGAGGCGTTTGACATTTGCGGACGCGTGTTCAACTACACCAACCATACGATCATGACGGAGGCACTCGAGTGCTGGGAAGAAGAAATGTTCCGCGAGCTTCTGCCGCGCATCTATGAGATCATCAAGATCATCAACGAAAAGTTTTGCGATCAACTGTGGAGCATCTATCCGGGGGAATGGGACAAAATCAGTAAGATGTCCATCGTTTCCTACCACGAGATACGCATGGCTAATTTGTGCATCGCGGTGTGCAACAAGGTGAACGGCGTATCCAAGCTTCACGGAGAGATCATCAAATCGCGCACCTTTCGCGATTTCTATGTGGTGTATCCGGACAAATTTCTGGGCATCACAAACGGGATCACGCACCGCAGATGGCTTGCAAAGGCGAATCAGCCGCTGACAAGTCTTTTGGTGGACCACATCGGCGACGGTTTTTTGAAGGATTACAAGGAAATGGAGCGGATCGAGGATTTGCTTCAGGATCAGAAATTTCTGGATGATTTTATGGAGGTCAAGCAACGCAACAAGAAGCGTTTGTGCGAGCACTTGAAAAAGACGCAATGCATTGAGCTCAATGAGAATACGATTTTTGATGTGCATGCAAAGCGCCTGCATGAATATAAGCGCCAGCTTTTAAAGGCGATCCACATCCTGCACCTTTACAATCTGAAAAAGGAAAATCCGTCCATCCATCTGGAGCCATGCACATTTATTTTTGCGGCAAAGGCTTCGCCCGGATATGTGCGCGCAAAGAACATCATACGTCTGATTCTTGCCATCGCGGAACTCGTGAACAACGATCCGGATACGAAGGATATTTTGCAGGTGGCATTCATCGAGAACTACAGCGTTTCTGAAGCGGAAATATTGATTCCGGCGACGGACATCAGCGAACAGATTTCAACTGCGGGCCTGGAAGCATCGGGAACGGGCAACATGAAGTTTATGATGAACGGCGCCGTTACGCTCGGGACGATGGACGGCGCAAACGTTGAGATATTTGAACAGGTGGGCGAAGACAACATCTTCATCTTTGGAGCGACCGAGCACGACATCAGCCGTATGGAGCGCTACGGTACCTATAAGCCCGGTGAGTATTATGAGCAGAACACCGATCTGCGACTTGCGCTCAATCGCCTAATCGACGGGACGCTCAACGTGGCGAACGACAGGCAGTTTTCAGATCTTTACCATTCTCTGCTGTTTGGAGATATGGATCGCGCGGATAAGTACTATCTGCTTTACGATTTTGCATCCTATTCGCTGGCATACGAGCGGGCAATGGACGCATATGCAAACAAAGAGCGCTGGAAACACATGGCGGCGATGAACACGGCAAAGTCGGGCGTGTTTTCATCCGATAGAACGATACGCGAATACAACGAAAAGATATGGCGACTGCGGGAAAAAAGCTGACCGAACAGGAGAAGGAAAGATGCAGGAGATTGATTTTTCAAAACAGATCATGCACGATTCCGCAAAGGAGGAATATCGCTTCCCGCTGGGGGCGGTTCCCGCTGGAACGAAGGTAAGGCTTTCGCTTGCGGTGCGCGATATTTACTGCAAGAGGATCTATCTTACCGTGCTTGAAAATGGTGTGAGGAAACATATCGAGATGCACGGGGAAAACGGGCTGATGTGTGCGGAATATGACGTACCAAGGGAGCCCGGCGTCGTATGGTATTGGTTTTCGATACAGCTTGATGAAAGCAGCAACATTTATTATGGTGCGCACTCGGGCAGGACGAGCGGGGCGGGGGATATCTGCTGGAATCCGCCGCCGGCTTTTCAACTGACGGTTTTTGACGAGGCCTTCACGACGCCCAATTGGGCGAAAGGCGCCGTCATGTATCAGATTTTTCCGGATCGTTATGCGCGAAGCGACGACGGGACTTTCGCGCAGGGTGTGGAGTATCACCGCGGTATGGGACGCGAGGCTTTTGTGCATGAGAACTGGGACGAGCCTGTGCTATACGGCCCGATTTCCGGCAGGGAGTTTTATGAGCCGTGCGACTATTACGGCGGCACGCTTTCGGGTATTATCGACGCGCTGGATCATTTGCGCGACATGGGGGTCGGCGTACTGTACCTCAATCCCGTGAGCGAGGCGGATTCGAACCATCGCTATAATACGGGCGACTATATGCACGTTGATCCGATGCTTGGCACGGACGAGGATTTTGAGCGCTTGACGCGCGAGGCGCAAATGCGCGGGATTCGCGTTGTGATCGACGGCGTATATTCGCACACAGGGGACGACAGCGTCTATTTCAACAAGTATGGCCGGTATGATTCTATTGGCGCGTATCAGAGTAAGGAGTCGCCTTACTACAGTTGGTATCAGTTTTCGGAATACCCCGATGAATACAAAAGCTGGTGGGGATTTGAAACGCTTCCTGAGGTGGACGAAACGCAGCGTGAATGGGTGGATTTCATCATTGAAGGCGAAAAAAGTGTGTTTGCGACGTGGATGGGTCGCGGCGCAGCGGGAATACGCCTCGATGTTGCGGACGAGCTTCCAGATGAGACAATTGAAGCGATGCGCGCCATGCTCAAGCATATGTCGCAGGATCATCTGCTGCTGGGCGAGGTGTGGGAAGACGCGACCACCAAGCATAGCTATGGCAAGGAACGCACTTACGCCTTGGGGCGCGGGCTGGATTCCGTGATGAATTATCCCTTTGCCACGGCGGTCATCAAGTTTTTGCAGGGGATGGGCGATGCGGCAAAACTGAAACGGTTTTTGGTCGCGCAGAGCCAGAACTATCCAAAGGATATGTATTACTGCCTGATGAATTTGCTGTCAAGTCATGACATTGCGCGGCTGCGTACGGTGCTTGGAACGCAGGTGGATGCGCATTCCATGTCGCGTGAGCAGCAAGCGCATTTTGTGGTCTCTGCTGAACAGGACGCAAAAGGCGCGCGGCTGCAAAAGCTGGCTGCGGGGATACAGTTTGCGCTGCCCGGCATGCCCTGCGTTTATTATGGAGACGAGGGGGGCATGCACGGGCTGCTCGACCCGTTCAATCGCGGGACTTATCATATTTATGACGCAGAGATGGAACAGTACTATAAAACGCTCATGCAGCTTCGCAACACCACAGATGCTCTAAAAACAGGAAACTGCGTATTCTATGAACAGGGAAACGACTTGATCGGTATTTTGCGCTATTGTATCGACGGGCAGGATGCGTTCGGCGATCAGGCGGACGACGGCATGTTTTTAACGCTTGTAAACCGCGGAAGCGAGCCGCAGAGCATTGCGGCAGACCTTTTTGCAGGAGAAGAGCTTATGCCGGCGGCGCACACGGCAACTTTTTGCGAACTCGATTTTGATCGCGCTGTGTGCGTGCTGACGGGCGAGACTTATGCGGTGAACGAGGGTCTGATCGAAGCGACGGTGCCGCCGGAAAGCATCCGGATATTGGAGATCATGTGGATATGAAGTATAAGACAGTATTGTTTGATTTTGACGGAACGTTGATGGACACGAGCAGGGGCATTCTGTACTGTGCAAAAAATACGCTCAATGATATGGGATATGAAATTCCGGACGAAAAGACAATGCGAAAGTTTATCGGCCCGCCGCTCAAGTTGTCCTTTATGAGCGTATGCGATATGAGCGACGAGGAGGCGACGGCGGCGGTGATGCGCTATCGCGAACAATATGCGGAGCGTGGCCTGCTTGAAGCGGATCTCTATCCGGGAATCGAAGATATGCTCAAGGCTTTGAACGAAGCGGGCATCAACTGTGCGGTCGCGTCGGTTAAGGTGGAAAAGCGGGTGCGGCAAACGCTGCTGCATTTTGGGCTGAACGGCTATTTTTCCGCGATCTGCGGCGCTTCCGGCGACATCAACATCAAGGGCAAGGAAGAGATCGTCAAAGACGCTGTTTCGCGCACCAACTCCCTCCCGCAGGATTGTATTTTGGTGGGGGACAGCGATTATGACGCGCGGGGCGCGCAGGCAGCCGGGATCGATTTTTGTGCAGTGCTTTGGGGATTTGGTTTTAGCAGCATAGAGGATGTGGCACAATTTGATTGCCGCTATATTGCGGATGACGTCCCTGCACTCAAACGGTTTTTGCTCAAGTAACAACTGAAAAAACGCAACTTAACGCGCGTATGATGCAGCTTAAAGAAAATGCATTGACGCGCGTTTTTTGTCGTTTATACTAAAGGGGAGAGAAAGGAGAGGACTGATGAAAATAACGCTTGATATCGACCCGGCCCATACGCAGGACGAGATCATCATCCACTGTGCGGAAATGACGGACGAGATGCTCAAGATCGTTGCACTCGCCAACAGCTCCCAGAAAAAAGTGATCGGGAGTGTGGAGCGGCAAACCTTTTTGCTTGAGCCTAATGAGGTCTATTATTTTGAGAGTGTGGACGACAAAGTGTTCATCTACACGCAAGACAAGGTGTATGATTGCATGCTCAAGCTGTATGAAATCGAGGAACGGTTTACCGGCACAGACTTTTTGCGCGCAAACAAGTCGACGATCATCAATCTTTCCAAGGTGAAGGTGCTGAATCCGATTCTGAACGGGAAGATTGAGGTAGAGCTCGAGAATGGAGAGCATCAGGTCATTTCCCGTCAATATGCGCCCGTGCTCAAGGAAAAGCTCGGGATGGTGAGGTAAGAGAATGAAAAAAAATATTTGCTTGTTTTTGACTGTGTTTGTAAGCGCTTTTCTGGTAGCTTTATTTATATCGACTTGCATTACGGTTGCGCTTGGCTATGACGCGTTGCTGCTGAGCGAGCTGCGAAACGATTTGGTTTTGGGATTGTTCATTGCCCTCGTGCAGATGATCTGGATCGGCTCAGACCGGAGCAACAAGACCTATATTGCACGGACGATCATTCACTTTGTCGTGCTGCTCACGGGCTGCACGCTGCTGATGATGTGGTTCGGATGGCTGCCGCCCAGCCCGTGGATCGTGACGTACTATCTGGTTTTTATCGCGCTGTATATCGTGATATGGATCATATCATGGAGGATCAACCAAAAAAAATGGAAGGACATGAATGAACGACTGGCGGAATTCAAAAAAGGAAACAGAGAGTAAAAAAGAGCGGCGCTGCCGCTCTTTTTTATGTATCCGCAGGAATTAGCCCAAGCTCCATCTTTTTTAACAGCTTCATTTCGTGGCTGACAAGCAAAATCGCAACGAGGGCCGCCATTCCATCCGCGACCGGCCCCGCATACATGATGCCGTCGATGCCCAGGAACGCGGGCAAAATGAGGATCAGCGGCAGGAGAAATATGATTTGCCTGGTTAAGGACAACCAGATGCCGCGCGTTGCCTTTCCAATGGAAGAGAAAAAATTCGAGGAAATTGGCTGCAATCCGTTCAAAAAAGTAAGCACAAGGAAGATGCGGAAGCACCGCTCGGCAAAGCGAAAATATTCCTCGCTCCCCGTGCCGAAGACGCCAATGATTTGGCGCGGGAACAACTGGAACGCGAGAAACGCACAGGCGGATATGATGGTGGCAACGGTGATTGCCTTGCGATAGGTTTCGCGTACCCGCCCGTAGCTTTGGGCGCCATAGTTGAAGCTTGAGATTGGCTGAAGCCCTTGTGCGATCCCGATGATCACAGACATATAGATCATATTGACTTTCATGATGATTCCTACCACAGCAAGTGGGATATCGCTTCCATAAGCGGAAAGCGCTCCATAATAGGTGAGCACGTTGTTGAGCACGATCTGCACCACCATCATTGCGAGCTGATTGAAGCACGCCGCCGCGCCAAGCCCTATGATTGCGCGGCTTCCTGACCATGTGACGCGAAAAATGCCTTTGCTGAGCTTCACAGTCTTGAAGCGAAAGAGCAAATAATAGGCCGCCAGCATAGCGGAGACGATCTGTCCGAGGATGGTGGCGAGTGCAGCCCCTTCCATTCCCATGTCAAAACCAAAGATAAAAACAGGATCAAGAATCGTGTTGATGACAGCACCCGTGAGCACGCACGCCATAGAAAATTTCGGACTGCCATCCGCACGGATCAGATTGCTGGCGCCTGTGGAAAAGATAAGAAAAGGGAAGCCGAGCGAGGTGATGCCCGTGTAGATGATGGCATAGTCAAGTACACTTTGCGTCGCGCCGAAAGCGTTCATCAACGGTTCGAGAAAGATGCGGACGACGATCAGCAGGGTGATGCCGCAGATAAGCAGCAGCAGGATCGCATTCCCAATAAAGGCGGAAGCGCGCTTGGGTTTACCAGCACCCATGGACAGATTGAAATTCGCCGCGCCACCGATGCCGAACAGCAGCGCTATGGCGGTGCAGATCGTGGTGAGCGGGAAGGCGACGTTGGTCGCGGCATTGCCGAGCATACCGACGCTTTGACCGATAAAAATCTGATCGACAATATTGTAGAGTGCGCTGACAAGCATTGCGATGATGCTGGGAACCGCGAATTTGATCAGCAGTTTTCCGATTTTTTCAGTACCCAAGGGATTTTTTAATGTCTGTTCCATTGATTCAATCTGTCTCCTCGTTTGCCATACAGGCATTCTCTGTCATTTTTTTCAGCTGTGCCATCAACGCGGCAAGTTCTTCACCGTCAAAGCCTTTGGATAGCGCATAATCCAGCTCGTAAAAGGTATCCATGAGCACAGGGATCAAATCCTCTCCACGGGCGGTCAGGTAGAGGGAAAAAGAACGCAGATCCTCCGGGTCCTTTTGACGCAGGATGAAGCCGTTTTCCTCGAGGCGCTTGATGCCGCGTGTCACCACCGCTTCGTCGATCGCGAGGCTGCGCGCAAGCCGGCGCTGGTTGATGCTCGGATTCTTGGATATATTGATGAGAAAAGCGTGATCGGAAGACGTGAGGCCGTGCGGCTGTGTCCTCCGGTTGATATATTTTTGTGCCTGTCTATACAGGATCGAAATATATTTGCCGATTTTCTCGACATGCTCGTCGCGCATAGTATCTCCTTGCATAACGTTGATTTATCAAGGAATAGAATAGTAAAAATTGATTGCTATGTCAAGTATATATTGGAAATCAAAAAAGAGACCGAGGTCTCTTTTTATATTATCATGTGATTGTTTTACCCTTGAGCCATTCGGGGATGGGTGAATCTGCCGCACAATAGGACCGGGCGAAGAGGGTGAGCTGGCTGTCTATTGGCGGAACACCGAGCGGAACTGAACGTTTTTGATATTCACCGCAGCCGATTTGATGGCGTGCCTTTACATTGTCGTTCAATTGAAGCTCCATAAGATCTTCGATCTGCTGCTTCAAAGAGGCGTCGGTTACAGGCAGCGCAACCTCGACGCGCCGCTCTGTATTGCGGGACATGAAGTCTGCAGAAGAGATGTAGATTTTTCTGCGCTCACGCGGACCAAACATATAAACGCGCGAATGCTCGAGATAACGCCCGACGATGCTCGATATTTTGATGTTACGCGTTTTGCCCTCCTTTTCGACGCTGAGGCAGCAGATGCCCCGGATGAGCATGCGCACCTTCACGCCCGCATCGGATGCGGCGATCAATTTTTTGATGATGTCGATATCACTCAAAGAGTTGAGCTTGAACACAAGCTCTGCCGGAAGCCCGGCCTTTGCGGAAAGGATTTCTTTATCGATATCACGCAGCACCGCCTGCTTCAAGGTCAGCGGAGACACCATCAGGATATCGGAATGCTCCACGAGGCTGCCCATGCAAAGATTTTTGAATACATCCTGCGCGTTGAGGGCGACATCCTCATTCGCTGTCATGATGGAAAGGTCGGTATAGAGCCGGGCAGTGCTTTCATTATAGTTTCCCGTGCCTACCTGTGTAATAAAGTTGACACTGCCATCCTTTTTCTTCATGGTGATCAGCAGGAGCTTGGAATGAACCTTATAGTCCTCGATCCCGTAGATGAGAGAGACCCCCGCGTCCTGAAGGCGTTTTGACCAGTCGATGTTGCTTTCCTCATCAAAACGGGCGCGAAGCTCGACGACAGCGATGACCTCCTTACCATTATCCGCAGCCCGCACAAGCGCGTCGATGATCTTTGAGTTGCGTGCCATGCGGTATAGGGTGATCTTGATGGACATGACGTTTGGATTAGTAGCGGCTTCATCAAGCAAGCGGATGAAGCTTTTGATGTCTTCATAGGGATAGGAAAGCAAAATATCCTTCTTTTGGATCTGTGGAATAATCTTTTTGCTCACGTCCACGGATGCTGAAATCTGCGGGACGAGCGGCGGGAAGAAAAGGGACCGGAATCTTTCATCCGTCAGTTGATCGCGTAAATCTGACACAAAGGAAAGAATGGTGGGCATCTCGTTGAAGTACACATCGTCGCAGGTCAGATTCAGATGCTTCATCAAGCGCTTAGTGATCTCGTCATTCTGTTTGCGGCAAATATCGAGACGTACCGGCTCAAGCTTCTTACGTTTTTTAACAATGATTTCCATGATGTCCCGATAGGACATGTCATAATCGAAGAAGGCCTCGTCCGCGTCAATATCGGCGTTGCGCGTGATGGAAAAAATGCAACGTGCCTCCACCTTGTGTTTGGGAAAAACCTTGGACGCAAAAAGATAAATGAGGTCTTCGATCAAGGTGAATTTGATATATTTGCTGGGCAGCAAAAGCAAACGTTCAAAATATCCGCTTGCGGGAATGATGCCGAGCTGCGTTTTTCCCTCCTTTGATTTTAGCAGTACGGCGATATATGCCGTATTATTTTGCAAAAAAGGAAAGGGGTGGTGCTTATCGATGATGTGAGGCGAAAGCAGGGGCAGCACATTGCGCTCAAAATAACGTTCCAAAAAGCGCTCCTCATATTTGGTGAGATGAATACCGGGTTTGTAGTAAATGTGATGGTCCTCAAGCTCGTAGAGCACCTCGATCAGCGCTCGGTTTTTGCGGGGGGTGAGTTTGGCGATCTCTTTGTTGATGGCACGGAGCTGCTCTGTCGTTGTCATGCCCGAACGCGGGTCGATCTCATCTTTTTTCAGCAAAAGACGATCGTGCAGGCTGCCTACGCGCACCATGAGAAATTCACTCAAATTGCTGTGATAGATCGCGATAAAATTCAAACGCTCGAAGAGCGGATTCGATTTATCCTCCGCTTCCTCCAAAACACGTTCGTTGAATTTCAGCCAACTTAAATCCCTGTTGATCAAATGCTTGTATTTATTCTCTGCCATATTACACCTCTTGTATTGGGATCACTATAATTATAACCGAAATAGAAGGTAAAAACATGCAGATTACAAAAATTTTACACGAAAGGGTTCTCTTGATAATATGCGGCATTGACGCTATAATATTATGGTATGTGATTTTGACTACGCGTTACGGCGGGGCCGTCAGTGGTCATTTATCCCGTGCTCAAACAGGTAATTGCTTCGCAATTAAACTGCGCCGTGACAAACGACACACTGCCGACCCTGATGTGCCGGGGTGCGTAGCCTGTTGCAAGATGCCGACGGACGGGGCCTTGTGCAGGGCGCTTAGAGATTTATTTCTCACTGATGCGCCCGGAACACGGAGCGGCGGTTCTGATGCTTTGGCCTCACTTTTGCGAAACCAACGCCGCGCCCCCGAGAGGTCGGCGCTTGTCACAGGCTTTCGCCGGTCAAAATCACATGGAAAAAGGAGAACCCATGGAGTTTTTTGCAAACATTACACCGATACAAATTTTGGGGCTGGTCTTGCTTGGGGCGGGGGCGGTGCTGAGTTTTACGGCCAAAAGGATCGCTTTGCGGTTTTCCCATGCGCATGCGGACATGGTATGCCGTATGATTGGCCTGGGTGTTGTGATTGCAGGGTTTGTCATTATTTTTATCTGAATGCTGGAGGCAAAGGAATGCGCAAAGAATTGAGCAAGACGTACGATCCGAAGCAGACTGAGGATGGTCTGTATGAGAAATGGATCGATCAAGGATATTTTCATGCGGAGGTCGATGAAAACAAAAAGCCGTTTACCATCGTGATCCCGCCGCCGAACATCACAGGGCAGCTTCACATGGGCCACGCGCTCGACAACATGCTGCAGGACGCCATCATCCGCACAAAGCGCATGCAGGGTTATTCCGCGCTGTGGATGCCGGGAACAGACCATGCAAGCATTGCGACGGAAGTGAAGATCGTGGACGCGCTGCGCGAGGAGGGTACCTCCAAGGAGGAACTCGGCAGGGAGCGGTTTTTGGAGCGCGCATGGGAATGGAAGGCGCAGTATGGCGGGCGTATCGTGGAGCAGTTGAAAAAGCTGGGATCTTCGCTTGACTGGGAGCGTGAACGTTTCACCATGGATGAAGGCTGCAACCGCGCGGTGCGCGAGGTGTTCGTGCGCCTATATGAAAAAGGGCTCATTTATCAGGGGAACCGCATCATCAACTGGTGCCCAAACTGCATGACGGCGCTATCGGATGCCGAAGTGGAATATGAGGAGCAGGATTCCCACCTGTGGCATATGCGTTATCGGGCCGAGGACGGCGGGGAAGGGATCGTCGTTGCGACGACGCGCCCAGAGACGATGCTCGGCGACACGGCAGTCGCGGTAAACCCGGCAGACGAGCGGTATAAGGACCTTGTGGGCAAAAACGTGATCCTGCCCCTGCTTGATAAGCCCATCCCTGTGGTGGCGGATGAATATGTGGACATGGAATTCGGCACCGGTGCTGTGAAGATCACGCCCGCGCACGATCCGAACGATTATGAGGTGGGCGCCCGTCATGATTTGCCCATTGTGCGCGTGATGAACGACGACGGCACAATGGCACAAAACGCCGGAAAATATGCCGGACTGACGCGGGAAGAGGCGCGCGTGCGCATTGTGGAGGATTTAAAGGCGATCGACGCGCTGGTGAAGGTTGAGGCATATCAGCACAACGTAGGGCATTGCTACCGCTGTCATACGGTGATCGAGCCGATCATTTCCAAACAGTGGTTCGTGAAGATGAAAGAGCTAGCCCAGCCGGCGATCGATGCGGTGGAAAGCGGAAAAATCAAATTTGTGCCCGAGCGGTTCTCAAAAATCTATTTCAATTGGCTTTACAACATTCGCGACTGGTGCGTTTCCCGTCAGCTTTGGTGGGGGCACCGCATTCCGGCCTACACCTGCGGCAATTGCGGAAAACTGATCGTTGCGGCGGATGAGCCGGACACCTGTCCGGATTGTGGCGGGACCTCGCTTACGCAGGATGAGGACGTGCTCGACACATGGTTTTCATCAGGCATGTGGCCGTTTTCTACGCTTGGATGGCCGGAACAGACACCGGAGCTGCAATATTTTTACCCGACAAATGTACTCGTGACGGGATACGACATTATTTTCTTCTGGGTCGCGCGCATGATCATATTCGGCATCGAGGTGATGGGGGATATTCCGTTCCAAACGGTGGACATCCACGGGATCGTGCGGGACAGCGAAGGGCGCAAGATGTCCAAGTCCTTAAACAACGGGATCGATCCGCTCGAGGTCATCGACAAGTACGGCGCGGACGCGCTGCGCTTTTCGCTTGCGATGGGCGTGAGCCCGGGCAACGACATGCGCTTTTACTGGGAGAAGGTGGAAGCGGCACGCAACTTTGCGAACAAGATATGGAACGCTTCGCGTTTTGTGCTGATGAATGTTGGGGACGAAGAAATACGTCCTGTTGACGAAGGGAAGCTGGATATTGCGGACAAGTGGATACTGTCGAGGCTGAACGAAGCGATACGCGAATGTACGGACAACATTGAGAAATATGACCTCGGACTTGCCGCGCAAAAGATATATGATTTCTCGTGGAGCGAATTTTGCGACTGGTATATCGAAATGGCGAAGCCGCGGCTTTATGGTGAAGACGAGGAGCTGAAGGCTTCCACGGTCAGTGTGCTGGTGCATGTGCTGAAAAATACGCTGAAGCTTCTGCATCCGTTTATGCCCTTTATTACGGAGGAGATATACACAAGCCTTCCGGGCGCAGAGGAGACGATCATGCTCGGGCCGTGGCCGGAGACCTCGTTTGCGGCAGGCGCGGAGCAGGCGGAAATGATGAACGGCGTGATGGATTTGATCCGTTCGATCCGCAATGTGCGCGCGGAAATGGATGTACCGCCGAGCGTGAAGGTGAAGATTACCATTCTGACGAAGCACAGCGGTGCGATTGAGGCGTGCACGGAGTATTTGAAGAAGCTTGCCTATGCGAGCGAGGTTGAGATCGTTGCCGATAAGGCGCATATCCCCGCGAACAGCGTTTCCGCCGTTTGCGCGATGGGCGAGGCGTTTATGCCTTTGGCGGAACTGATCGATGTGGAAAAAGAAATTGCGCGGCTTACAAAGGAAGCGGAGAAAAACGAGGGCGAGATCAAGCGGGCGCAAGGTAAACTCGCAAACAAGGGATTTACAGAAAAAGCACCTGCGAAGGTCGTGGAGGAGGAGCGCACGAAGCTCGACACCTATTTGGAAATGCGCGACAAGCTCAAGGAGCGTCTTGAATTTCTGGGGAGCATGAAATAAGTGCAATATGTGCATTTGGCGGGGACGAACGCAAAGGGCTCTACGGCGCAGTACATCGCGGATATCATTTCGCAGGGTACTTCCTGCGGTCTGTTTACGTCGCCGCACATCATTTCCCCGTGTGAGCGCATGGCAATCAATGGGGAACAGATTTCACAAAAGGAATATGAAGCGTATATGTCGCACGCAAAACAGGGCGAAAACATGCATATGTTTTGCATATGGACCCATGCGGCGCTGCAATGGTTTGAGGACAGAGGGGTGGAATATGCCGTAATCGAGACGGGGCTGGGCGGACGGCTTGATCCGACCAACATCGTACCCTCCACCATGCAGATATTGACCCCGATCAGCTACGACCATATGGCGGCGCTTGGCAATACGCTCACAGAGATTGCGCGGGAAAAATGCGGGATCATCAAGCAGGATTCGATCGTGATATCGCACCCGCAGGAAGACGAGGCGATGCGGGTCATCCGCCAGACATGCAAGGGAAAAAATGCACGGCTGGTTGTGCTCGACGAAAAATGCATCAGCGTCAAGCAGAGCGGGACGCACGGGCAAAGGTTCGATTTCAGTTATAGCGGAAGGCTTTATAAAGGATTGACGATTCGTGCGATTTCGCCGATGCAGGTGGAAAACGCGTGCGTTGCGCTGATGGCGGCGGCAGAGCTGGGGATGCAGGAAGAGAACATCCGCAAAGGGCTTGCGCAAACGAATATTCTTGCGCGCGTGCAGGTCGCAGAGAAGGTCGTGATCGACGGGGCGCATAACCCGGCGGCGATGGTCGAACTTGCAAATGCGATCAAAAAACATTATCCACACGATGATATTACGGTGCTCGCAGCTGTTATGCGGGATAAAGATGTAGAAGCCATTGCGGAGCAGATCAAAGGCTTTGCCAATCGGGTCGTTTGCACCTGTGCAGAGAAAAAAAGGGGATTGTCCGCAAGGGAGTTTGCGGCGCACTTTGACCGTGCTGTCGCGATGGAAGACCCTGATTATGCGCTTTTGGAGGCGCAGAGGCTTTCGGAACAAAAAAAAGGCATACTTGTGGTATGCGGTTCCTTTTACCTTGCGGCGCATGCGTTGCGGGATCTATCCTAAGCGCAGAGAAACATCCTTGTAGACCGATATGGCGTTTTTCGGCCAGTCTTCAATGATTTTTTGCGCTTCTCCCTTGGAATAGACGAGGCTGTTGATTTCAAAGATCGTACGGTCGTGCTCCAGTATTTTCAAGATCACGCGGTATTCGTTCTGTGAAAGCTTGATATATTCGCCGACAAACTGAGACTCCATCTCAAGCTCGGCGCGGTGTTCGCGCAGATATGCTTCGACGGCCTCGCGAAAAGAGAGGCGAAGGTCATTTTTAAGCACTTCCAACATGTTTACACCATTGGCGGTGATCTCATAGGAGGTGCTTTGCGGCGTAATGCGTCCGCGGATATGTCCGCTTTGCGTAAGCTCAAACACGCATTCCTTCAAATCAAAATAGCCCATGAAGGAAAGCTCCGTCATGATGCGGACTAATTGCAATTCGGAAAGCGCCATTTCGCTTTGTTTCAGAAGAAAAAGCAATAAAAGCTTATTGTGGGCCATGCTTTGCTTGGGTTTTACTTTCATCTAAAATACACCTCTATAAATAATTATACCATAAGTAAAAATCTTTCGAAAGGAATGCTTGAATTTTGCTGAAATTAATGTATAATAATATAGGCACGGGGTTGTAACTCAGTTGGTTAGAGTACCACGTTGACATCGTGGAAGTCGCTGGTTCGAGCCCAGTCAACCCCACCA
>CAYTKQ010000033.1:0-17754 GCA_964438705.1 uncultured Christensenella sp.
CCATGCGCATCGTCTGATCCTCCAGGCTTTCCCTGATCCCTTTTTCACGGCCGTCAATCGTCGGCCTGATCCCGATTTTTACCATTTCGCTTCCGTCTCCTTTTTGAAATTTTTACTCTGCCGTTTTCTCGTTCAACCATACGGCGCACCCTTTTTTAAATTCCTCTGCGGAAGGTTCTTTTTAAAAAACGTTCCGCAAAAGAAACTTTTTAACACGGGCGAGGTTTCCCCCGCCCGCGTAAAAGTTCTATGTGGCTATTGATCAATCATAAACCAGTTTTGCGATGTCCGGATCGTCGATGTTCGTAGCATTGTACCATTTTGCTCCGGTATCAACGTCAGCAACCGTCTTGCCCTGCGCAGCGTCAACTGCCAGTTTCACTGCCTGATAGCCGATCTGGTAGGGGTCCTGTGTTACGGAACCGAGGAACCAGCCGTTCTTTACAGCAGCTTTCTGCGTCTTACCAGCGTCAAAGCCGGCAACCGTCAGGTCTTTGTACTTGCCATTCGTCTTGTCGAGGTCTGCGCCGTCGTTCGTCGCATTCAGGAATCCGGTTACGGAACCTTCGTTCGAGCAGAACACGCCGATCAGTCCGGTTTCCTGCAGAGCAGCACTGCCGATGCTCTTCAGGTCAGCCGCATCCGTCGTCGGAGCGATGTGAACGGAGATGATAACCGCGGGTTTTTCCGAGGATTCCATCTTGTAGAGGTCATGGCCTTCTACCGAAACCGCGTTCGGATGGGTTGCTTCCGCAGCAGCCTTGAACGTGTCGATGAAGCCCTGCGTACGCTGTGTCACGGAGGTGGAGGTCGCATCCTGCGAAAGGACAGCAACTCTTACCGGCGCGTCAGCCGTAGCATTCTTCACTTTGTCAGCAAACGCCGTGTCTTTCATCATCTCTGTCGCGGCGAGACCAGCAGCAGCCTTGTTGTCCGTCGCAGCCGTAGCAGCAACCTGACCAGCCGGGGCATCCGGAACGCCGGAGTCAAAGCCGATAACCGGGATGCCGGCATTGGCAGCGTCCGTCAGCTGAGATTTCACGGAATCCGTGGAAAGAGCTGCCAGAGCGATCGCCGAAGGCTTCTTGGAAAGAGCGGAGTTCAGCATGTCGACCTGCGCCTGAATGTCGGACTCAGACGGCGGACCCTGGAAGTTGATCTTCGCGCCCAGTTCTTTACCTGCCGCTTCGGAACCTTCTTTAACAACCTGCCAGAACTGATGCTGGAAGCCCTTCGCTACGAGCTCAATCGAGAGATCGCCTGCCGGAGCTGCCGCGGACTCGGACGGAGCCGCTGCGGACTCGGACGGAGCCGCCGCCGACTCGGACGGAGCTACCGACGGAGTCGCCGCCGGAGCGCATGCCGCGAATACAAACGCGCACGCAAGGACTACTACAAGAATAGCTGTGAGTTTTTTCTTCATTTTAATTCCTCCTTAAAGATACTCATTACTATTGCCACGGGCATATGCCCGATAAGCACTTTGTTATGCCGCAACCTTTACTTTATTTGCGGACTTCTGACGGTAGATATCCATCAGCACTGCCAGAATAACGACCACACCGACAAAAAACGTCTGCCACTGCGGCTGCAAGCCAATCGCCGTAAGGCCTTGCTTGAGTACCGACATGATGAATACGCCGATCAGTGTACCCGACATGGAGCCGACGCCGCCCGCGAGGGACGTACCGCCGATCACGACTGCCGCGATGCCCTGCAATTCAAGGCCATTGCCCGTTCCCGGAAGGATCGTCGTATACGCCGCGCCATACATAAGTGCCGCGAATCCGCAGAACAGGCCGTTTACAACATAGACCAGCGTGAGCCATTTTGCGGTCTTTACACCGGAGAGACGCGCCGCCTCTTCATTAGAACCGATCGCAAACGTATATTTCCCAAATTTCGTTTTATTGAGCAGGAACATTGCCAGAAGGAAGAAGCCTGCCAGCCAGAATATCCCTGTGGGAAACCCTGTAGCCGAGTCTTTCAAAAATACTGTTTTAAACCAGCCGTCCGCTTCCGCCGCTGTGGGCCAGCGCTGCGTCTGCACAGAGGTGATGATCGAGCCAAGGCCCTGAGAAATCATCATCGTGCCCAGCGTTGCGATAAATGCCGGGAGCTTCAGCTTCGCGATCATCAAACCGTTCAGAAGACCAAACCCTGTGGGAATCAGTATCGTAATGATGATCGCTACGATAAACGGTACGCCTACTGTGTTGTACAAATAACCACCGACCAACGCGCCGCACACCATGATCGTGCCGATCGAGAGGTCGATTCCGCCTGTGATGATGACAAACGTCACGCCCAATGCCAAAAATCCCACAAAGTATGACGCTTCCAAAACATTTGTGATGAATATAACGCCGTCAACGTTGTTGCCAAATACACCCATGCAGAAGAAAAATACGAATAGTATCACCAACGCGGCGGGTGCCAATAATTTTTGCAGGTCGAGCTTTTTGCCCCCCTGCTGCTTCAATGCTTTTGCTTCATTACTCATTTTCCACTACCTCGCTTAACTTCTTAAGGTGGCATACTTCATGATGCCTTCCTGTGTCGCTTCGCTGATATCGATCTCGCCCGTCATCTTGCCTTCGCACATCACGATCACGCGATCGCTCATACGCAGGAGCTCCGGCATTTCGGAAGAAATCATGATGATCGATTTCCCATCCGCCGCAAGCTGGTTCATCAGCTTGTATATCTCGCTCTTCGCACCTACGTCAATGCCGCGCGTCGGCTCGTCGAAGATGAGGATGTCGCAGTCACGCACCAGCCATTTGGCAATAACGACCTTCTGCTGGTTGCCGCCCGAGAGGTTTCGCACCAACTGCTTGATGGAGGGCGTCTTGAGCGCAAGCTTTTCGACGTATTCCTTTGTCACCGCCGCAATCTTGCCTTCATTGACCACACCGCCCGAGATAAATTCATCCATCGTCGCCATCACGGTGTTGTCCGCAACGGAAAGGCCTACCGCGAGCCCAAACGCTTTACGGTCCTCAGAAAGATATCCGATGCCGTTTGCCACCGCGTCTGCCGGACTTTCGATCGTCACTTCTTGTCCATTGATATAAATTTTTCCATCCGTCTTGGGGTCGGCCCCGAAAAGAAGACGGGCCGTTTCCGTACGTCCCGCGCCCATCAGCCCCGCAAGACCCAAAATCTCACCCTTTTTGAGCTCGAACGACGCGCCTTTTACGTCGGGCGATGTAAGATTTTCCACCTTTAAGACTGTCGGCGCATCCGGCGGCACCATGCTGTGCGTCTTTGGTTCTTCATAAATCGTACGACCGACCATCATGCTGATGATCTGATCCATTTCCGTGTCCGCAGTCCTTACCGTGTTGACAAACTGTCCGTCCCGCATCACGGTGATCTCGTCCGTGATGATCTTCAATTCTTCCATCCGGTGAGAGATATACACGATGCCCACACCTTTTGCCTTCAACTCGTGCACGAACTTAAACAGCTCGTCGATCTCCGAGGTGGTGAGTGCCGCAGTCGGCTCGTCCATGATGAGGATGTCCGCGTTCAAGGAAATCGCCTTGGCAATTTCGATCATTTGCTGCTTTGCTACGGTGAGCGTTCCGATCGTCGTCCGCGGATCGATGTCCAAATTCAATGAATCGAGAAGCTCCTTTGTCATCCTGTTCGTTTTTTTCTTGTCCAGCGTGATTCCCTTTTTGGGTTCCCGTCCGATAAAGATATTGTCCGCAACCGTTAAGTGCGGCATTAGGTTGAGTTCCTGATGGATCATGCTGATCCCGTCGTCAAGCGCATCACCCGGCGTTTTGTAATTGACTTCACGTCCCTTTACAACCACCGTTCCGCTATCGCGCTCGTAAATGCCGGTCAGCACCTTCATCAGGGTCGATTTTCCAGCGCCATTCTCGCCGACGAGCCCGTGCACCTCGCCCTTTTTGAGCTCGATCTGCGCGTCGTCAAGCGCATGAACGCCAGGGAAGCTTTTTTGAATGCTCTTCATGCTTACCACAACTTCAGCCATCTAATGTTTCACCCCTTCGCTTTCCATGTGCCTTTAAAAATAGAGATATCCATAAAATGATTTCTATTTATAGGATACTTCCCTTTGCGCCAAAAAATAATAAACAAAACCACACAAAATGTTAAAGATTCGATACTCTTTTTCATCTTGCGTGGTCTTTTTCAACACTTTTGAGACAGTTTTGTAATGGTTTCGCTATACAAACGGATAAATCAATTTTTGAATACTCTCTTTGCGCATATTGTCTTTGGTGGCGAGAGCAAACCCGGTATCCACATTTGTTTTCCGCAGCTTTCCGGAGCAGGCGTCCACCGCCGAGGTGACTGCCAGATAACCCATATTGAAGGGCATCTGAATCGCAAATCCATCGACGATCCCATTTTCCAGCGCCTCATTTTGTACAATGGAACTGTCAAACGAATAGAATGCAATATCCGTTCTGCCGAGATCCTTTAGCGCCTTGGTGACACCCTCCGCCGAAATCTGGTTGGTCGCGTATATACCTGTGATCTCCGGATCCTGCGCCAGCAAATTCATCGTGACGAGATAACTTTTCTCCGTACTGTCCCCAATGTCATACGGACCCGTCAGCTCGATTTCCGGATAATTGCGCATCGCGCGTTCAAATCCCGCATAGCGCTCCTGCGCCGTTGCGGTCTGTGTCACATGGGAAATCACCGCGATTCTGCCCTTCCCATCCATCCGCTTTGCCATTTCCATTCCCACACTGCGTGCCGCCTCGTAATTGTTCGTGCCCACAAAGCAGTCCTCCACCGTCTCGTCGAGCGCGGAATCGACGAGCACCAGCTTAATGCCCTTCTCTTTTGCTTCCTTGGCATAGGGCAGCATCGCCGTACTGTCCGTGGCCGCGAGAATGATTGCCTCTGGTTTTTCTTCGATCGCCCTTTGCATGGCCATGATCTGCCCTTCAATATCGCCCTCCGACATTCCGCCGTCCACTGTGAGGCTGACGTTGTATTCTCCTGCCGCTTCGTGCGCTCCCTTTTTCAGAAGCTCCCAAAATTCAAACCCCTTCTGCTGGGATTTTACAACAAGCGTCACGCGCAGGCTGCTCGACGTGACGTTTTTTTGATAGGCAAACACGCCCAGCGTGACAAATATCGCCGCAAGGATCGCCGCAATGATGATATAGTAGGTTTTTTTAGCCATCCTGCGCCTCCTCTTCCCGCGCGGGAAGCGTTACCGTCACCTTGGTTCCCTGCCGGTATACGCTCTCCACCTTTACACTGTATTCCTTTCCATAATACAGCTCGATCCGTTCACGAATATTGCGCATCGCCACGCCGCCATGCTTGATCGTCGGCCTGCGATTCTGCTCGAACACGCGCGCGAGTTCGTGTGCGCGCATCCCGCGCCCGTTGTCCTCGATTTCAAAAATCAATTTGCCGTGCTCCACAAATCCGCGTACCCATATGGTTCCCCCGTCCGGGTTGTTTTTGATCCCATGATAAATGGCGTTTTCCACAATGGGCTGCAGCAGCAGCTTGGGCATCCTGAGCGGAAGCGCATCGCGCGCAACGTCGATCTTATACTTGAGCGTTTCATATCGCATCCGCTGGATGATCAAGTAACTTCGTACATGCTCGATCTCCTCGTGCACACTGATGATATCCTTGCCTGAGGAAAGAACGATACGAAAGTAGTTCGCAAGCGCGACCGTGATCTCCTTGATTTTTTCGCTGCCCGTTTCCTCCGCGATCCACACGATGGAATCAAGCGTGTTGTATAAGAAATGCGGATTGATCTGGGATTGCAGCGCCTTTAATTCGCTCGTGCGTATGCGCTCCTGATCGTCCACAATCTGTTCCATCAGCTGCTTGACCGTATTGATCATCGAACCGAGGGATGCCGCAAATTTCTCCGTTTCCAACGTGCCGCTGATGTCAAAATTCGCGTTGAGGTCGCCTTTTTCCACCTCTCCGACCGCCAGCTCCAGCTTTTGCAGGGGGCGCGTCACAAACTTCGCCATCTGCACAGATCCGATGAAGGCGGCAAGCGCCATCACCAGCGTCAGTATCACATAAATCGTGATCATTTCCTGCGAAGATGCGACGATCTCGTCCATAAACGTCACGCCGACCATCGTGAAATCTGTTCCGGGTATCTTGGTCACGTCATAAATCTTGTTTTCGTCGGGAAGCTCTACAACCGTCGAGCGCGCATTCAGCGCAGCAGCGACGTTTTCCGTTTTAAGTCCGGAATAGATGAGCTGCAGCTGCGGATGATATACCATCTGCCCGTCCGACTCCACAATGAAAATATATCCCTTTGTACCGAGGTTGATGTCATTTAGTATCTCGTCGATCGCGCTGTAATTGAGTTCCACAAGCTGTGTGCCGATCACCTCTCCGGTGGTGCGGTTAAAAATCCGGCGGGAAAGCGAAATGACCCACGGATTGTCCCCCTGCGTCATCGTGCGCACCTGCGTGCCCGTCAGCGACGGTTCATCCGTCTTCCCGTCCTCCACCCGGCGAAACCACTCGTCCTGCGTGATGTCATAATCCCGCTTCATGCGCAGGTTTGAGGGCACGTACGCAGGCTGGTTCTCCTTGTCAAAAACAAATACGGAGACGATGTTCTGATCGATCTGGGGCATGTAGTTGAGAAACGTACTGAAATTGGTCCGTGCAAGCCCCGCGTCCGGATCATCCGGATTTTCCAGGTAATTCATTACATCCTTGTTTGTGCTGATGATGCCCGAAATGCTTTCAATATTGCTGATATAGCGCCCAATATTTTTGCCGACCTGCGACAAAATGACCTCAGTATCCGCCAGCGTCCTCTCCCGCATGCTGCCGTAAGAATAATAATAGGAAATAAAGCTCATGATCAAAAGGATCAGCACCATGAAAATAGAAAAGCACAATATGATGATCGTGGATATCCGCCGTGGGATCCTTGTTTTTACCATATCATCTCTGTTCCTTGAACTGCTTCGGGGTGAGCCCGATCAGCTTTTTGAATACCGAACTGAAATAAGTCTGGTGCGTAAAGCCCGCCGCCGTCGCCACTTCATACACCTTGCTCTCCGGCTCAGAGAGCATCTCTGCCGCCCTGCGGATGCGATATTCGTTCAGATAATCCACAAATGTCTTGCCCGACTCCTTTTTGAGGATCATACTGATGTAGCCTGAGGACAAAAACAGGTCCTCGCTGCATTTCTTAAGATTCAAATCGCTGTCTGCAAAATTTTGTTCGATATACTGCCTAATCTTCAAAAAGAGCTGACCGCTGCGTGATTTCATGGAGGAAACATAATCAAACGTCTCTTGATAAAAATTTTTGAGCCATTCGTTTACCTGATCGAGCGTTTCAAACTTTTCCAGCACCCCCACCGGGTCAAAATCCATTGCGCGTCCGTTTACATCCTGCACGCGCGAATTCATGGATTCCACCGTGTTCGCGATCCGCAGCAGCAGACGCAGCAGCATGCTTTTGCATTTGGATTCATCCGTCGTGGCCTCGCGCAGCTGGCGGAAAAAGAGATCGATGAGCACGCCGCTGTGCCCCATATCACTCATATAAAGACTGTGCAAAAGCTCCCGCTCTGTCGTTTCCGGATATTCGACCTCCCTGCTCTGCTTTTTCAAATCGTCATAAAAAACGATATTTTGATTGGAAAGCACAAACGTAGAACGCATGGCCTCACGCGCCTCCTCCGCAAGGACGGGCAGGCTTTCAAGTGTGCCTCGGGAAGAAACCGCAAAATCGACGGGAATCTCGATGAAATCGAGGATGTTATGGCAAATATCCGTAAGCTTTTCTTCAAGCAAGCGCCGCGACGCACAAGAGATGACCATCGCGAGGCCATTTTTATGCGCCTCAAATGCAAAGCCGCTTCGCGCGTCGCGCAGCAACTCGCCCGCGATGTTGAGGATCGCAAATTCCGCGAGACTTTCCGCCTCGCCGTCTCCCCATGCCTTGCAGCCGGAAAGGTAATCCTTGATGAGCACGAACCAGATGTCCTCGTCGGCGATCTGCGCATATTCAAGGAAAAACGGAAAATCCTGTGCAGCACGCGCTTCGCCGCGCAATGCGGAATTCAACACCTCCGCCGCGCGCTTCTCTTCATCCGGCCCGGTCGGCAGGTTTTTTTTGTTTTCCGCCTCCAGTTTTTCAAGCTGTGCGCGTACCACATCCTCCACCATTTCACGGGTGATGGGCTTGAGTATATAATCGTCGACACCAGCGCGCAAGGCGCTGCGCGCATATTCAAAATCATCAAACCCTGTGATGATGATGATTTTGATGTGCGGATATTTCTGTTTGATGATGCCCGCAAACTCCAGTCCGTCCATTTTGGGCATACAAATATCGAGCAGAATGATATTCGGCTCGTTTTCCAGCACCTGTTCCAGCGCTTCCACACCGTTTTCCGCTTCCGCGACCATCTCAATATCAAGTTCGTTCCAGTTGATGCTCTTTTTGATGCCTCTGCGCACGAGCGCCTCATCGTCAACAATCAGTATTCTGTACATATGTATTGGAGCGGAAGCGGTGCCTATTTACCGTCCCACCGATCCTCCTTCAAATTCGCGAGCGCAAATTCACAGCATTGGACCACCAGCTTGTTGAACGAAATGTCTTTCTCCTTCGCCAGGCATTCCAGCTTTTTGATGAGCTCGTCTGGCATACGGATCGTTTTATTGGAAGAAGTCGACTTTTTGATTTCAAATACTTTCACTCGTTCCATGACGCACCTCCTGCCTTATGAATAGTTTATCCAAAGTCCGCAATATAAAATATAAGCAAATAAAGCTTGCAATATGCAAGCATTATTTGCTTGCTTCATATTTTGGCTATCCACCTAGCATTTCGCCTCCTTACATACTCCGCATAGGCAGATGTGCAAACATTAAAAAACGGACGACCGATGATCCGGTCGTCCGTTTGAAGCGTCTTACAAACCTCAGACGCCTTTTTTGTTGTTTTCGATCTGCTGAAGGATCGTCTGATTCGTTGTGCATGTGTGGCCAACAAGCGGCATGATGCGCTCGTGCACCGCGTCCACGATCCATTCCGGCTGCGGGAAGAAGTATTCCTCGAGCTCATGCGCCGGGGTGATCCAGTTTTTCGCGCCCACGACCACCGGCGGAGCGTCCAGATAATCGAACGCCATTTCACTGATGGACTGCGCAAAGTCCTTGAGGTGCGAGCCGCGTTCGCACGCGTCGCCCGTCACAATCACCTTGCCTGTCTTCTTCACAGATTCCAGCACCTTTTCATAGTTAAACGGCACCAGAGAACGCGCGTCGATGATCTCCGCAGAGATGCCGTATTTTTCCTGCAAAATGTCGGCAGCCTTTGTCACGCGGTAGAGCGTCGCGCCTACGGAGAGAATCGTGAGATCCTTTCCTTCGCGCTTCACGTCCGGTTCGCCGATCTTCACTTCGTAATATTCGCTCGGCACTTCCTTCTGGAACATCTCACCAAGGTCATACGTTCTCTGGCTTTCTAAGAAGATCACCGGGTCCGTTCCGTTGAGCGCCGCATTCAAGAGGCCCTTGGTGTCGTAAGGCGTTGCCGGGAATACCACTTTAAGCCCCGGAATATGCGTGCACAGCGCGGACCAGTCCTGCGAATGCTGCGCGCCGTATTTGGAACCAACGGAGCAGCGGAGCACGAACGGCATTTTGATAACGTCGCCGCTCATCGCCTGCCATTTGGACATCTGGTTGAACACTTCGTCGCCCGCGCGGCCGATGAAGTCGAGGTACATCAGCTCCGACATCACGCGTCCGCCCGCCATCGCGTAACCGACGGACGTACCCACGATCGCCGCCTCAGAGATCGGGGAGTTGAAGAACCTGTGATACGGAATGGACTCCGTCACACCGGTATAGCCGCCGAATGCGCCGCCCCAATCGCGGTTGTCTTCGCCGTAAGCGATAAACGTCGGATCCTGATAGAATTTATCCATCGCCGCTTCAAAGATCGCGTCGCGGTTCTGGTAGGTTCTGTTTTTGGAGACCGGCTTGCCGTCTGCTTCATAAGCGCTGCGGACCTTCTTCGCCAGCTTCTGTACGCGCGAATTGTCTTCCTTTTTGGTGAGCACGTCGGGCTTGCGCGTGGTATCCATGCTCGGAACCTCGAGGTTCGTAAACATCATGTCGGCAATCGCATTCGGGTCGGCTGCAAGATCGATACGAGGAGAAATCTTCTCGTCTTTTCCAAGCTTCACCGCCCAAACCATATCTTTGCGGATCAAAAGCTCGATTTCCTTGAGTTCTTCTTCCGTCGCCACCTTCGCATCAATGAGCTCCTTGCCGAACACCTTGATGGAGTCGATCTCTTCCCAAAGCGCGATCTCTTCCTTCGTGCGGTAAGAAGACGAATCGGACGGACTGTGACCGGATATTCTGTAGGTTACGACATCCAGAAGCACCGGGCCTTTTCTGTCTTCGATGATTTTTTTCTTGCGGCGGTACGCGTCGATCACGGCAAGCGGGTTCATGCCGTCGATGCGCTCCGCGTGCATCTCTTCGGGGTTGATGCCCGCGCCAAGACGCGCCACTTCGCCGTAGCCCATCGTCTCGCCGCTGGTCTGTCCGCCCATGCCGTAGCTGTTGTTCCAGATGTTGTAGATGATGGGCAGGCCGCCCTTGTGGTCTTTGTCCCACAGGGTGTTGTACTGATCCATGGAAGCAAAGTTCATGGATTCATACACCGGGCCGCAGCCGATGGAGCCGTCGCCGATGTTACAGATGACCATGCCCGGCTTCTTGTTCACGCGCTTATAAAGCGCCGCGCCTGTGGAAATCGGCGCACTGCCGCCCACGATGGCGTTGTTCGGGAAAATGCCAAACGGAATGAAGAATGCGTGCATCGAACCGCCGAGGCCTCTGTTAAAGCCCGTCTGACGTCCCCATGTCTCCGCGATCATGCCGTAAAGCAGGAATTCGCGCGCCATATCCTTGATCTTTTTGTACTGCGTGTGCTCCTTGACAACGTTGAAGGTCTCGCCGTCGAAGAAGGATTCCATGATCTCCTTGAGCTTCTTATCAGACAGCTTCTCGATGCAGGACATGCCCTTCGCAAGAATTTCGCCGTGGCTTCTGTGCGAACCGAACGAGAAATCGTCCATGCCAAGCTCGAACGCCTGACCGACATATGCCGCCTCCTGACCGATGCCCAAATGCGCCGGGCCCGGATGATTGTATTCCACACCCTCATACTGGTTGGTCGTCTTGATGGAGTTGAGCATCATCTCAAATTCACGGACCACCCACATATCGCGGTAGATGTTGAGAAACTGCTCTTTCGTGAAGTTCTTCACCTCGTCCTTCACTTTTTTCTGATACACGTTCATCGGGATGTCCTTGAACGTGATCTTACCCGCTTTCCTCAGCTTCTTCGGATCGATTACCAAACTCTTTGTCATTGTTTTTCTCCTTTATATATATGACGCTAATTATTTACAGTTGATTTTCCGGGGCCCCCGCGGAACTCGAACGAAGTGAGTTTCGTGGGGCAAAGGAGCAACCACCCATAACCGCGATGCCTTCGTCCATTAGGACGAAGCGAGCGAAAGGGTGTGTTGCGACGCGCGCCGCTCAGATTTGCCAGAGCATCTGGTGAACAATGAGTGGATGCAGGCTGGATTTTTCAAGGGCGTACAGGACGCAATCGAACGCCGTGGTTCATTGCGGTCTGTGGGAGCCGCCGAAAAATTCAGGATGCGCCGCTCAGATTTGCCAGATGGCCTCGCGAATGATCTCGCACACGGTCGGATGCGGGAACACGATCTTCTTGATCTGCTCGACGGGCAGCTCCTTCTGAACGAGCACGTCCGCGCCCCAGATGATTTCGGAAGCATAGTTCGTGATCATGTGTACGCCCAAAACCTTGTTCCACTTGTTGTCCACGATGATCTTGACGAAACCGTTTCCGCCCTCGTTTTCCGCGACATAGCGGCCCGCGTACTGCATCGGCACCTTCTTCACGGTCACATCGAGGCCCTTTTCCTTCGCGGTCTGCTCAGTTTCACCCACACCCGCCACTTCCGGGTTCGTGTAGATCACGCCGGGGATGGCGTTGTATTTCATGACATCCTTCTTGCCAAGCATATTATTGATGGCGACTTCCGCTTCGCGGTACGCCGTGTGCGCGAGCATAGACTTGCCGTTTACGTCCCCCGCCGCGTATACCTCGGGCAGGTTCGTCTTCATCTGCTCGTCTGTCACCACCGCGCCGCGCTCCATCAGAACGCCGATCGTCTCAAGCCCGATGCCCTGCGTGTTTGCCTTGCGTCCGATGCACACCAGCGTTTTGTCGCAAGCCGCTTTTTGCTGCTTGCCCGCTTCCTCATAGACCACTGCGCCCGCTTCGATCTTCGTGACCTTGCAGCCCATTTTGAAGGCGATACCCTTATCCTCATAATTTTTCTTGAGCAGCTTTGCGATGTCCGCGTCGATGGGCCCGCCAATCTGGTCTAGCATCTCGATCACCGTCACCTCGCTGCCCGCCGAATTGAAATAGCTTGCCATTTCAAGGCCGATCACGCCGCCGCCGATGACGACGAGCTTTTTCGGCACGTTCTCGATATCGAGAATCTCGCGGTTCGTGAGCGCGAAGCCCTTTTCATACTGATCCTTTAAGCCGTCGATGGGCGGCATCGCCGCCTCGCTGCCTGTCGCGATCAGCAGACGCTTGCCCGCGTATACCTTGCCGTCTGCTTCCACCTCGTAGCCGTCCGCGCCCTTGCCCTTAATGACGCCCGCAGCCTTCACCCATTCCACGCCCAAGCCTTTAAGCATAGCGGCGATACCGCCCGTCAGCGTTTTTACGACCTTGTTCTTACGCGCGACGACCGCCTTGTGATCGATCTCAACGCCTTTGCACACCACGCCGTATTTGTCGCCGTGCTCCGCGCCGTCCTTGATCTTTGCGGAGTAGAGGAACGTCTTAGAGGGAATGCAACCCTCGTTCAGGCACACGCCGCCCACGTTCCGCTTCTCGATCAAAACAACCTTCATGCCCTCGTGCGCCGCGCGCTCGCAGGCCAGATAACCAGCCGGGCCTCCGCCCAGCACTACCAAATCATAACTCATAAATTACCTCCCAAGTTTATCAAAACCACCACGTCAGGCTGGAGCGAAACCTTGCAAGACAAGGAAGTAGAAAATTTATGCGAGGGCGCGTATCTGAAAATACGTAACCAAGCGGTAAATTTTCGCTGACGCCGTATTGCGGGGCTTCGAACGGCCTGACACTTATTTCGCAAGTAAAGCCATAAAGTTCTCGAGCGTCTTGCACAGCTCCTGTGCAAAGCGCGATGCCGGCGCCCCGTCGAGGGCCCTGTGATCGTATGTCAGCGAAATGCCCATCGCCTGATACGGCACCGCCTCGCCATCCACCATTTTAAGCTTGGTCTGAATATTATTCACGCCGAGGATACCCGTCTGCGGCGGATTGATGACGGGCGTGAAATGTTCTACGCCGAAGGTCCCGAGATTGGAGATCGTAAAGGATGCGCCCGAGAGCAGATCGGGAGAGATCGTTCCCTCCTGCGCCTGTTTCGCAAGCTCCTTCGCCGCGATGGAAATCTCGTTGAGTGACATCTTGTTCGCCCCGAAAATCGTGGGAACAAGCAGACCTCTGGGGGTGTCCACCGCCATGCCGAGGTTCACGTCCGTAAAATAGCGCATCTTGTCGCCGAGGAAATGCGCGTTCATATCCCTGTGGTTGAGGATCACGCGCGATACCGCGTACAGGATGATATCGTTGAAGGTAATGTTTGCAAGGCCGAGCTTCTCCGCATTTTCCTTGACGATTTTACGATATGCCATGATCTGTGTTGCGTCAAAGGAGAAGGAGTGCGTCAATTGCGCCATTTCGGAAAGGGATGCGTGCATCGATTTCGCAATCACCTTGCGGATATTCGGGAGCGCAACGTCCTCATATGCCGCAGTGCTCGCCGTCGGTACCATTGCCGCTACACCCGCTGCCGGAGCCGCGATTGCCGCGTCGCCCAGCTTGGAGAGTTCGAGAATGTCGCGCTCGATGATGCGTCCGTCTGGGCCCGTGGGGGTCGCCTTTGTGATATCGAGGTTCTGGTTCTCCGCAATGCCCTTGGCACGCGGGGAAATCTTGATGCGGTCGCCGTCTGCCGCGCTGCCTGTTGCTACCGCAGGCGCAGTCGGTACCGCCGCTGCCGCAGGAGCCGCCGCAGGTGCTTCCTCCGCAGCCGATGCCGCCGGAGCAGAACCGCCCGGCGCAAATTCGGAAACATCCTCGCCCGGATTACCGATCACAGCCACATTGTCGAGGCAGGGAACATCATCGCCCTCTTCCGCAAATACCGCAATAAGAGTTCCCGCTACCTTTGCTTCCTCCTCAAAGGACGCCTTATCCGTCTCATAGGAAAAGAGGAGATCGCCCTCAGCCACGCTGTCACCCACTTTTTTGTTCCACTTGGTGATGATGCAGCTTTCCACCGATTGTCCCTGTCTTGGCATAATTACCACTGTCGCCATCGAATTACCCTCCGCGTTCAATTAAATTTGTTAAAAATCTCCAAAAATGTTAATTTCGAGTGTCAAAAAATCCACATTTAGCAAATTTGTACATATTCATGTTAAAATTTAACATTTTATGTGTTCATTGTAACAAATACCGCTTCTCTTTGTCAATGGATTTTCCCCTCTTTGAGGGAGCAATTTTTACTTTTGCTATACCGCTTTTTACGATGCTCTGTTATAATGGCTGTATGGTTAAAAATGAAAGCATTGAACTGGAAATACACGATCTTGGGACAGACGGTCAGGGCATTGGCAGGCATGAAGGGCTTGCGGTGTTCATCGATGGCGCGCTGCCCGGCGAAACCGTGCGCGCAAAGGTGATCGCGCTCAAAAAAAATTACGCAGTGGGCAAGCTTTTAGAAGTGCTCCTCCCGTCGCCCATGCGCATCAAACCGCCCTGCCACGTGTTCTCAAAGTGCGGCGGATGCACCCTGCAGCACCTTTCCTATGCGGGGCAGTTGCAATTCAAGCACGCGCATGTCAAAAGTTGCATGGAACGCATCGGCAAGCTCGATGTTCCCGTCCATTTTCCGCTGCCCGCACGGCATGAATACCGCTATCGCAACAAAGCGGCGTTTCCCGTGCAGCAAAGCGGTGAGAATGTGGACATCGGCTTTTTTGCCACGCACTCGCACCGCATCGTGGATGTGGACGACTGCCGGATCGAGCCGTCGGATTTGAAGCTCGTCATGTCGCAGCTGCGGGTGTGGATTTCAAAATATAACATCCCGGTCTATGATGAAAAAACGCACACAGGGCTTTTGCGCCATATCGTTCTGCGTGAAAACCGTGCGGGCGACATTATGCTCATCCTGTGCGTCAACGGGGGAAGCGTCCCCAAACAAAAGCAGCTGATCATGCTGCTCGAATTTGTGCTTCCGCAGGTAAAATCCATCATGCTCAGCGTCAATACGAAACGTTCGAACACCATCCTTGGGGATCGTTCCATTTGCATCCACGGCAAGGACCATCTCTTCGAAACGCTGTGCGGGCTTGAATTTCGGATTGGGCCGCAGAGCTTTTTGCAGGTGAATTCCGCACAAACAGAGCTGCTCTATCATACGCTCTTCAAAATGCTTGAACTTACGCCGGAGGAGACGGTGCTTGATCTGTATTGCGGCACCGGCACCATCACCCTTGCTGCCGCAGGCTGTGCGGGCCGTGTGGTGGGCGTGGAGATCGTGGAGGACGCGGTAAAAGACGCACGGTTCAACGCGCGCCTCAACGGCATCGAAAATGTTGAATTTTATGTGGGCGATACGGCAAAATTGCTGCCCGGCCTCCTGCAAAGCGAACACGTGAATGCCGTGATCGTCGATCCGCCGCGCAAAGGCCTCGATGAAGCCGTCGTGCGCCTGCTCGCCGCTTCCAATGTGCCGAAGATCGGCTATGTTTCGTGCAATCCCTCCACCCTTGCGCGTGACCTCGCCCTGTTTTGCGAGCTTGGCTATCAGCCATGCCCCGTCCAGCCGGTCGATATGTTCCCGCAAACGACGCACGTTGAGTGCGTAACGGTGCTAAAACGAATTTAGCGCTGTATAAAGCTTTTTTGCGATTTTTGAACCCTCAAAAAAAGGGCAATTTTGAAGTGAGTTTTTTGGATTTTTGCAAAATTCCGGTTTTAGTGTGCACGGAGGTAAAAGGATTTTTACCCTCATTTTTCCACCCAATCGAGGTCAAAACAGACTGAAATATCGATGGCGGAAATGAGGTTTTTTTTCTTACTGCCCTCCCCGTCATCTGTAAAATCAAAGAAACGGCAAAAGTGCTTGAAACGCAAAATCTCACATGCATCATTATTTTCAAACCTGACCGGAATATGAAGCTGCTTTTTTAATTCTGCAAGGTGTTCTTTGCCTGATTTTGTGCGCGCCGCGATGCCCGTCTTGAAATAAAACGTGATCTTGTGCGCGTCAAACATTCCTTTCTCGTTTCGCTCACCGATCACCACCTTGGATACCAGACTGCGGAATACTTTTTCATCAAACGCATCCAATATGGTTTCACGCTCCAACGCGCCGCGCAGATTATTCATTCGGAATTTGATTCCGTTGTTTGTTTCCTCTCTTTCCTCCAGTATTTTCAACGCTTCCACGAGCTTTTCCATTTCTGCGCCCATACTATTATACTTTTTCAAAAAATCCTCGTGTGCAATCTGCTTTTCGATCCGCAAATCGTAAACGATTTGGCGTTTTTCCTTAATCTCCTCAATTTGCTTTTTCAGCCTCTTTTTCTGCAAGGAATAATCCCCGCTACTTGCTACCTGCTCCAATCGCTTGGTTAGTTCCATGATCGCGTCCGTCTTATACGAACAAATCATTTTATAAGCGTCTACAAATGCGCTTTCAATCAATTCCTCGCCATGCGAATGACTATGGGGGCAATGCTTCTTTCCTACCTTGGATGCTGTTTTGCAGTTCCAGAAAACCCGCTCATATTTTGAGCCTGACAATGCGATCTTCCGCGTGATGATGCTTCCGCACAATCCGCAGAAAACCATATTACTGAATGGATAGGTTTTGATGTACCGCCTCCGCCGCTCCTGCACCGTCATCCCACTTTTGCTGGAACGCCCTGCATATAGCTTTTGAGCGGAGTTGAACACCTCCTTACTGATGATTGCTTCATGGTGATCTTTCACATAGTAGCGGTCATACTCGCCGTCGTTGCGTATCCTCTTTTTCTCAATCGGATCAAGCGTCACTGTTTTCCCCAAAAGCATATCACCAACATATTTTTCATTCTGGATAATCCTCTTGATCGAGCTGTCATGCCACTTCATCTGCCCAGTGCGCGTTTTTACACCCATGTTGGTTAGCTCCTTCGCAATGCGAAATGTGCCGTATCCTTCCAGATACCGCTTGAAGATATACTTTACGATCTCTGCCTCCTCCGCGTTGACTGTAAGCTTTTTGGTCTGCGGATCATAATCGTATCCATAGCATTTTGGATATCCGACATATTCTCCGCGCTGCATTTTCGCTTTCAGCCCACGCTTCACATTCGCCGAGGTGTTTTCCACCTCCTGCTGCGCAACCGCGCTCAAAATCACAAGAAGCAGTTCCCCGTCCATGGTCAGTGTGTTGATGTTTTCGTTTTCAAAAAACACACCAACGCCTTTGTTTTTGAGCATGCGCACATACTTTAGTGTGTCCAGCGTGTTGCGCGCAAACCGAGAAATTGATTTTGTGACGATCAGATCAA
>CAYTKQ010000034.1:0-16773 GCA_964438705.1 uncultured Christensenella sp.
ATGGTCATGTGCCCGTGCTCAGACAGGTAATTGCTTCGCAATTAAACTGCGCGCGCGCATGAACGATCCAATTCACGAAGAGAATTGTGAACGTTCAGCGGTTCTTTTCCCAAAGGGAAACAGAACTTCCTATGACCGACACACCACCGACCCTAATATGCCGTAGAGCGTAGCCTGTTGCAAGATGCCGACGGACGGGGCCTTGTGCAGGGCGCTTAGAGATTTATTTCTTGCTGACGCGCCCGGAACACGGAGCGGCGGCTCTGATGCTTTGGCCTTGCTTTTGCGAAACCAACGCCGCGCCCCCGGGAGGTCGGCACTTGCAGCTAGGCTTTCGCTTGGGTTTTGCGTTCCGCACGTTTTAATACCGCGCAGCATCGATTGGGTTAGCGGGATGCAAATTCCCGCCTGGCGTGCAGATGTACAACGCCCCGCCGATCTGTCTGTTCAAAATCACATAATTTGCATTTTATTTTTAGGACGTTTATAATATTTGATGTACAAACATGTGAAGGAGAAACTTATGAACGGCATCCTGCCCGTCATCCTGCTGATCGCCATGCTTCTTTTGGGAATCATGTATTGCTTCTATGGATACAAATATCTCAAGGTATTTATGTTTATTTTCGCGTTCTTTGTCGGCGCGTACTATTCTTACACCCTTGTGGGGACGTATGTGCCGAACGTTGCGGACTGGCTGTGGCTCGTGAGCATCATCATCGGCGTGATCTTTGCCTTCCTCGCATTTTTCTTTGTGAAATTTGCGCTGTTTGTGGTAGGCGGCCTCATCGGCCTGATGGTGTATAACCTTCTGCGCGGCGCGTTTCCCGGCACCTTCTCCGGCATGGAGACGCTTGTGCTGTTCTTGATCGGCCTTGGGCTGTTCATTGTGTTCGGCGCGATCACGCTTGCTTCCAAGCGCTTCTTTGTGATCTTGTTTTCCGCCGTTTACGGCGCGTACATGATCGTCACCACCATCGGCTACATCATCGGTGTTTTCTTCAACACGTCCGTTCTTTCCGTCGTGACCCTCGATAATTTCAGAAACGTGTTTGGCTCCGTGAGCGTATTCAACCAAACGCCCACATGGATGCTCATCCTGCCCATCGCCGTCTTTGCCATCGCCGGAGCGATCACGCAGCATAAATTCACCGCGCGGGGCAGAAAATAGCCAAACGATGCCATGCTCATGCAAATGCCGCTTTATCGCGGCTTTTTTGTTGTCTTGATCTCTATAACATGTTATACTGTAGCTACAATTGAAAATGTGCAGAGTAGGTTTTGCGCGTCAAGTGTGCCGGGATGGGATGTTGCCCGGTGACGAAAAGGTTTCTTGCCTTGCGGTGCAAAGCTGCGTCCGCTGCTCACAAAAGAAATCATTATATTATCTTTCCGTGCGTATGCGCGGGCAGATCGAACTCTTTCTTTTGCAGAGGCGTGCCATTTTTACGAAAGGAAGGGTATTTTTTATGTCTAAAATTTCACCAAAGACCTTGCGCATCGTTTATTGCGCCGTGATGACCGCCATTGCGGTCGTCCTCGCCATCTTTTCTCCCTATCTTGGTCCGCAGATCAAGCTCTCTCTGGCGCCCATCGCCGTGATGTTCGCGGGTGCCATACTGGGCCCCGTTGCGGGCGGTATCGTTGGATTTTTGTCCAACTTCCTCTCGTTTTTCGTGAACCCGTTCAACCCGGGCGGGGCGTTCAACCCCGGCGTTGCGCTCACAATGGCGCTTTACGGCGTGGTCGCCGGTCTGCTGTTCTATCGAAGAACCAAAATATCGCTTGCAAGGACGATTATTTCCGTCTTCCTGATGCAGACGGCATTTTCCACCTTTCTCAACACCTTCTGGCTGTCTCTTTTCATGGGTGCGCCCTACTGGGAATTTCTGGTTTCGCGCCTGCCTGCGACGTATATCAGCTGCGCGGTCTACATCGCCGTTTTGTATGTGCTGCTGCGCAACAAGGATAAGATATACCGCCCGCTTGCGTCTACGTGAAAAATTTTTCAGAATGCGAAAAACCAGCCCTTGCAGGCCGGTTTTTCAAAATAATAAAAGGGTGGGGATTGACATATCTTAGTTACCTAAGATATGCTCTTATTTTATACCATATCGGGACGCATTGCAAGGTTAAAATTGTTAAAATTCTGTTACCTGCTGTCTTTATTTTATTCGTACATTCATTAAACGCCCCCGCACATAATTCGGGAGGGCAAAGCAGCCCCTGTGAAGGTCTGTGTTATAGTACTTTGTCTCGATGCCAAGCGCGTTCCACGCATCCGCGTCGAAATCGAGCGGAGCACGGTCCATGGACGCAAACCCAAACAGCCAGTGCCCCGACGCATAAGTGGGCATGTGGAACTGATAGACCTCACACACAGGGAACACGGACGATATTTTCTCATGCGCGCGCTCCATTTCACGTGCGTCCCCTTCATAATACGGGCTTTCGTGCTGATTGACCATCACGCCGCCCGCCTTTAGGAGCCCCGCGCAGTCGCGGTAAAAATCACGCGAGAAAAGCCCCTCGCCCACGCCGACAGGGTCGGTGGAATCCACGAGGATCAGATCATACTTTTTTTGCGCGTTTTTCACAAACGCGATGCCGTCGCAAAAATGCAGCGCAACGCGCGGATCGCTGAGCTTGCATGCCGTCAGCGGCAGATGTGCCCGGCACAGATCGACGACCATTTGGTCGATCTCCACCATATCGATATGCGCAACGCCCGCATACCTCGTCAGCTCACGGACCGCGCCGCCGTCGCCCCCGCCGATGATCAGCACATCCTTTGCGCCGGGGTTCACCGCCATGGGAACATGAACGAGCATCTCGTGATAGATGAATTCATCGCGCTCGGTAAGCATGATGAAGCCGTCGAGCGTAAAAAAACGCCCGTATTCATAGGAATCATAAAAATCGATCTTTTGAAATGCGCTTTTCGTGTCTATGATGTGCTCTTTGATTTTAACGCCAAATTTCGCGTTGTCCGTAAAATATTCATAGAACCAGTCATTTTCTGTAATTCCTGCCATAAAAGATCTCCTTCATTTCGCGGTTCAAATTGCGCTCGATGCGCTCTCTGGTCTTTTCCTTGAGGTCCGCCGCGTCCAGATTGAAAAGATAGTTGTCGAGGTCGTATTCCCTGAGCATCATGCTGGTGTGGAACACGCGCTCCTCATAGAGGTTCACATCGTAGGTGTCGTATTGCTTCAATATATGCGCGGGGATGAAGTCCTGTATGGACATGATGTCATGATCCAGAAACACCTTGCCCCCGTTTTGTGTTCGTGTGAAGCCGCGCACACGGTAATCCATGGTAATGATGTCCGAATCAAAGCTTTTGATCAGCTTTTCGAGCGTATTGAGCGGCGATATCTCTCCGCAGGTGGATACGTCAATATCCGCGCGAAAGGTGCAGATTCCGTTCTGCGGATGGCTTTCCGGATAGGTGTGCACCGTCAGGTGGCTTTTATCGAGATGCCCCACAAGGCTTGCGGGCACCTCCTGCTCCGCAATGAGCATCGTAACGGATGCGCCCTGCGGGTCGTAGTCCTGTTCTGCGATGTTCAAGATGTGCGCGCCGATCTTTTGCGCCACATCCGTCAGAATCTCCTTTAGGCGGGAGGCGTTGTAGCATTCGTCGATGTATTCGATATAGCTGTGCCTGTCCTCCTTCGTGTTGGCATAACAGATGTCGTACAGGTTGAAGCTCAGCGTTTTTGTAAGGTTGTTGAACCCGTATAATTTCAGCTTTTGCAAACTGCGCCCTCCCGGCCCGTCTCATTTGATACCTACACATTATATCATCAATGGTTCCAAAATCAAATTTTCGCGCAAAAAAGAAACGGCATTTCTGCCGTTTCACTTTGAATTTATTCCGCGCTTGCGGAGGCCCCCGCCGAAGCGGCCTCCTTTGCCGTCGGTACGTTTGCAAAGCGATATTGGATGTCCTTGCCCCGTATCTCCGCAATCTGCATCATCTGCGTCACGGTGACGAATTTGTAGCCCTCATCCTTTAAAGCCTTGATGATCCTGTCGTAAGCCGCAACCGTCGTTTCGTGGATATCGTGTGAAAGAATGATCGCGCCGTCCTGTACATGTCCGCCGTCCGACGTGCCTTCCACCACATTGCGGTATACGGTATCCGGGTCGCGGTTTTCCTTCTTCCAGTCGTTCGGATCCACCGACCACATGATCTGTTCCCGGCCGATCTGTTCTGCAAGCTCCTCGCTCATGGAGCCGTACGGCGGACGGTCGATCATGGTGCGCAAACCCGTCGCGGCCTCGATCGCATCGTTGGCCTTGCCATACTGATCCTGCATGATGGCATCGAGGGACAGCTTTTTCAAATCCTTATGATTCCAGCTGTGCGTGCCGATCTCGTTTCCTTCCTCGTACATGCGCTTGACAACATCGGGGTAGCGTTCCACATTTTCGCCCAACACGAAAAATGTCGCGACCACTCCGTTGTTCTTTAAAATATCGAGTAACTTGGGCGTAAGCGTTCCGTGCGGCCCGTCGTCAAACGTCAGCGCGATGACCTTATCGTTCATTGGGTCGATCCCGTCCAAAGACTTCGGCTCCATATACCCGTCCTTCGGCTGGAGCTGTGCGATATCGCTCGTGAAGACCGGCGGCTCGGGCGTAGGCTCGGGCGTTGGTTCGGGCGTTGGCGTTGCCTCGGGCGTGGATGTCGCTTCCGGCGCGGAGGTGATCATTGTTGGCTGCGCTGCGGTTTCCGCAGCGCTGCCCGTTCCGCAGCCTGCTGCAAGGCCGGCGCACATGACGACAGCCAAAATGATACCAATCAGTTTCGTTTTCTTGTTCATCTTCTATCCTTTCAACGGCTTGGGGTACCGCTGTATACATTATAATATAAATTTCTTTTTGTTGCAAATCCCGTTTTCAGCCTTCCGCCTCCTGTGCGTCCGGCGCTTTGTGGAAAATGTATCCAAAGCTTTCCCCCCTAAGCTCCGCGATCTGCATCATTTGTGAGATTGTGACAAATTTGTATCCCTGCTCCCTGAGCGCGGGAATGATCCGCGCGTATGCGTCTACCGTGCTCTGATAGATGTCGTGCGAAAGAACGACCGCACCGTCCGTGGCTTTGCCTCCGCCATTGCTGCCATTCATCACATGATCGTATATCTTGTCCGCATCGCGATATCCTTTTTTCTTATCCCAGTCCTGCGGGTCGACGGACCAGTTGACCTGTTCCCTGCCGATCTGCGCCGCGTTTTCTTCCGTCATGTTGCCTCCCGGCGGGCGGTCAAAGAGAGTGCGCAGGCCTGTTTCGGCCTCGATCGCGTCGTTGGCCTGCCGATATTGCTCGAGCTGTCCCTGTGCAGAGAGGCCCTTCCATTCCGATGCGCCCGGATGCGAATAGCTGTGTGTGGCGATCTCATTTCCGTTTTCATACGCCTGCTTCACCATTCCCGGATATTCCGCGATCCTGTTTCCCACAACAAAAAACGTCGCCACCGCTCCGTTTTCCTTCAGCGTTTGAATCAGTTGTTCCGTATAAGGGCCCGGCCCGTCGTCAAACGTCAGGGCGATCACCTTATCGTTTATGGGGTCGATCCCCTCGAGCGATTTCGGCTGCATAAACGTTTCATTTTTGGGTCGCAGCTGTTCAATATCCATCACAGGCGCAGGAGGCTCTGTTTGCGTCGGTTCGGGCGATGCGCTTGCCTCGGGCGTTGTGAGCGCATCCGGCGCAGAGGCTATTTTCGTCGGCTGCGCCGATGTGTCTGCGACACTGTCCGTTCCGCAGCCCGCTGCGATACCCGTGCACATGGCGAGCGACAAGATCACCGCCGCCACCTTAGTTTTCCCGTTCATTTCATGCTTCCTTCCAATTTTTGTTCAATTGTATCATATACATCAATTGTATCATAGTTGTAATCTTTGCTTCTGTTTGTATTCTTTTTGGGGGTGTGGTAATATAGGAATAACATCGTTGTGGGGGCACTATGAACTATTCGCAAAAAAGACTGTGGGCGTTTTTGCCCGACGAAAACGGCACAAAAAAGGACGTGGATGTTTTTTTCGTCTATCCGACGATCTATAAGCATCCCTTTCAAAAGAAGCGGCATCATATGGGGATGCACAATCCGGTCTATCGGCTGCTTGCCAAGGGCGTGTGCGCGTGGCAGGGCCAGCTCTTTGCGCGTCACTGCAACTTTTACGCCCCCTATTACCGCCAGCTTGGTACAGAGAGCTTTAAAATGCCCATCGACGAAGTGAAGCGCGCGGAACGCGTTCCCTATGAAGACGTGCGTGCCGCCTTTTTTCATTATCTCAAGCATTACAATGAAGGCCGCCCCTTTATTCTCGCCGGGCACAGCCAAGGCAGCGCCATGCTGCTCGAGCTGATGCGCAGGGAATTTTCCGGAACGGCACTCAGCGAAAAGCTTGTTGCCGCATATCTGATCGGCTTTTCCCTCACAAAGGACGATCTTAACCGCAACCCGCACATGAAGCTGGCGCAGGACGCGGAGGACACCGGAACGATCGTCACCTACAACACCACCGCGTGGGGGCTTCCGCTCATGCGTTTTTTGAAGCCGGACGCCGTGTGCGTCAATCCGCTCAACTGGCGAAATGACGGCGTTTATGCCGATAAATCTTTAAACGAAGGCGCGGTGCTCTTTTCCTTTGGAAAGCACGTGCACTTTGAGGCGCCGCACTACACCGGCGCGTATATCGATGAAAGCCGAGGCGTGCTGATGATCGATGACAGCGCTGCCTACGAGCTTTACAAGGCCCGATGGTTTTTTAAAAAGATATTGATGAACCGCGGCTCGCTCCACATGCTGGATATTGCGCTTTTTTACAAGAACCTCGAGTTTAACGTACAGCGCAGGATCGGGGCGTATCAAAAATTGCATAAAAAAAGCGCAGTGCTCTGACCCGCGCTTTTATAATCTCGTCATAATTCCGGCAAACAACTCCGCTTGCCCGTTTTCATCGCGTGATACGGTTCCGCGGCAGCGCACCTTCACCCACGCGCCGTCCTTGTTGCACGCGCGGTAGGTGAGATCGTGCGTATCCGATCTCCCCGTCACCAGATCCTCCAGCTGCTTCTGAAATTCATGCCGTTTTTCATCCTCGATGTGCTGCGCCCATAAATTCCCCGCATCATAGATGACCTCTCCGGGAAGGCCGAACTCCTCCACCATTTTGGGCGGGAACCGATAGAGGTTTGTTTTCATATTGCAAAGATAAACGTAATTGTCCGTACTCGCGACAAGCGCTTCATAAAGATGCTCTTTATCGTAAGTGAAATGCGTCACATCCTGTCGCTCTGCCCGCTCTCGGTTGAGGCGGCTTGAATGATAGGCACGTTTGCGCATATACATACACTCATCCGCCTCCGCTATGAGCTTCGCGATGCCTGCGAATGTGCGCGGCGCTTCTTTCAAGCCATAACAGAACCCAATTTCATACTGCTTCTTCATCCGTTTTCGCGCACAGGAAATCCTGTCCTGTATCTTTTTCACCGCAACATCCGCTTCGGCCTCTGTGCAGTTGTAAAACACGATCATAAATTCATCGCCGCTCAATCGGAACGCAAACTGATCCGTTTCGAGCATTTGTGTGACCGCCTTTGAAATCGTCGTGAGCATTAAATCGCCCTCGATATGTCCGTAGGTGTCGTTGACCATCTTCAGTAAATTCACGTCGTAGAGGCACACGGTGACAGGTACGTCTTCATCTTGCGCGCGCCGCAGCACTTTTTCAAGCCGTTCCTTGCCCGCGCGGCGGTTGAAAAGACCCGTCAACTCGTCATAGGACGCGGCGGACATGATTTCCTTACTGTCCGTGATATCCACCGAATGCTGACAATGCACGATCCGTCCGTCGATCCACCTGATCGTGCTGTCGTAGTTTTCATAATAGCGGCCCGTGAGCGTGCTGTGCTCTTCCCACACACACGACGCGTTTTCTTCCTCCGCCTGCTTCAATTTGTTCACGGGGCACTCAATGCAGCGTTCTGTTAGATCCTTCTGCAATACCTTCCAGCAGATCTGCCCCACCGGATGCTTGATGCCATAGGCCTCCCGCATCGTCTTGTTCATGAATAGGATCTCATCCGTTTCCATGTCGGTCACATATATGTTCGTACGCAGATTGTCCATCAGTCGGTTGAACACCCACGTTTGCTCCATCTGACTTTCGCTGTAATTCCGGTTGAGAAAAGCGCTTTTTGCCATTTGCACCAAATGCCCGGCGATCTCTGCTTCCTGCTCTGTCCACGGCTCAGCCTTTTCTGCAATCACCACGCCGGACAGTTCTTCGTCCGAATAAAGCGGCCTTACAAAAAAACAGGCTTCCTGCCCCGGTCTTCCCGCTGCCGCCGCAACCGCTTTGAGCATCGCTTCTCCGTTTTCTTCCCACGAAAACGATTCGTCCCAAAACGGAAGCTCGACACGATTCAAGGCGGCGATCTCCTCTTCGCTGAGCACGCGCCCATCGCGCCAAAGCGCACACTCCTTCAGCATTCCGTCGGGCGTAAGGCGCACGAACACCAGCCCCTTGAGCGGAAGAAACCCCTGCGCAAATCGCGCAAAACAGTCGACCGTCTCGGAAAACGGCCTGTTACCGATAATGAAAGGCTCTAAAGCATCAAACGTTCCGGTTAGGACCTTCAGGTATTCAAATTTTTCCCCGGAAATATTCATCTATATCTCTATCTTCCCGCTTAAATATTTTTTCATGCCGTCATAATCATCTGGTATTATTATACGCTTGCAAAAAATAAAAAACAATTATATTTTGACCTTGTGACTGCCACGAATACATAGTGAACAACAAAAAACACTGCGGCAAGAGTGAAATGCCACAGCGTTTTTTGTTTGACTCGTTATTGCAAAATCCCATACTGCATGATGACCGCCGCAAACACGACCGCAACCATGGACATCAGCTTGATGAGGATATTGAGCGACGGGCCGGAAGTATCCTTAAAGGGATCGCCCACCGTATCGCCCACGACCGCCGCTTTATGGGCCTCGCTGCCCTTTCCGCCGTGCGCGCCGCCCTCGATGTATTTCTTCGCGTTGTCCCATGCGCCGCCGGAATTGGACATCATGACCGCAAGCACAAAGCCCGAAGCCGTCGCGCCCGCAAGCATGCCGACTACGCCGTTCGCGCCGAGGATCAGCCCCACGATGATGGGTGCCACAAACCCAAGGATCGCCGGAGCGAGCATCAGGTGCAGTGCGCCCTTCGTGCAGATATCTACGCACGATTCATAATCCGGTTCTCCCTCTCCTGTCATGATCCCCTTGATTTCCTTAAACTGCCTGCGCACCTCCACGACGATCTTCATCGCTGCCTTGCCGACCGCGCTCATCGTCATGGACGAGAACAGGAAGGGCAGCATTGCGCCGATGATAAGCCCCATCAGCACTGTAGGATCGAGAATACTCAGCGCCGACATCTGTATCTGGCACTGGTCCGCAAATGCGGCGATGAGCGCAAGCGCCGTAAGCGCCGCAGAGCCGATGGCAAAACCCTTGCCCGTGGCGGCCGTGGTGTTTCCAAGGGAATCGAGCGCATCTGTGCGTTCCCGCACGACAGGGTCCTGCCCGCTCATTTCCGCAAGACCGCCCGCGTTGTCCGCGACCGGACCATAAGCATCCGTCGCAAGGGTGATGCCGAGCGTGGAAAGCATACCCACCGCCGAGATCGCCACGCCGTAAAGGCCGACCTCGAAGGTACCGCCGTCAAGTGTGCCGCCCGAGGCAAAATAGCTGATGAGAACGCTTGCCGCCACAACGATGACCGGCACCGCCGTGGATTTCATGCCGAGCGCCATGCCGCTGATGATCGTTGTCGCCGGGCCTGTCGCCGTGGAATCCGCAAGCTCCTTCGTGGGCTTGAAATGATCCGAGGTGACGTATTCCGTATAATAGCCGATGAGGATTCCCGCCACAAGGCCGGAAAGGATGGCGACATACACGCCGACATGATCCGGGCCGAGAATGCCCGTGACCACAAAATAGCCCGCCACCGCGACGATCGCCGCCGCGACATATACGCCCTTGTGCAGTGCGGAAAGCAAATTTTTCTGCGAGGCATTTTCCTTTGTTTTGACAAAAAAGCTGCCGATCACGCTTGCGACGATGCCCACCGCCGCAAGGATCATGGGGAGCGCCAGCCCGCCGCCGCCCAGCCCCGCCGCAATGGCAAGCGCGCCCGCAGAGATGATGGAACCGACATAGGATTCATAGAGGTCTGCGCCCATGCCCGCGACGTCGCCCACGTTATCGCCCACGTTGTCCGCAATGGTCGCCGGGTTGCGCGGATCATCCTCCGGGATGCCCGCCTCCACCTTGCCGACGAGGTCCGCGCCCACGTCCGCCGCCTTCGTGAAGATGCCGCCGCCCACACGCGCAAACAGCGCCATGCACGACGCGCCCATGCCAAACATCAGCATGTTGCTCGCAATGAGGGCTGTATCGCCCGCATAATACGCGTTTAAAATAAAATACCAGATCGTAAGATACAAAAGGCCGAGGCCCACGACCGTCATACCCATGACAGCGCCCGACGAAAAGGAAACGCGCAGCGCCGAATTGAGGCTCTTTGTCGCCCCTGTGACCGTGCGGGAATTTGCCGCAGTGGCGATCTTCATACCGATGAAGCCCGCCAGCGCCGAAAACACGCCGCCCACCAAAAACGCGATGGGCACAAAGAATGTCATGAAACCGGTTGCCGCGAGGATCGCCAGCACCGCCGTCACGATCACAAAGAATACCGCCACCGTTTTATATTGGCGCTTTAGGTATGCGTTTGCGCCCCGCCTGATGGCCGCGGCGATTTTCTTGATTTTATCGCTGCCTTCGTCTTTTTTCATCACACCCGATGCGGTGATTGCCGCAAATACAAGCGCGATTACTGCCCCGATGAGGGCCCAAAACATAATGTCCATTGAAATTCCCTCCAAGCTTTTGATTATGGATTCTATAAAAACCGGCGGTCTTCCGGTGATAAAAAGTGAATTCTTGACCGCCTTCATTATAATACTTTATTTGTCACTTTGAAAGCCATTCTCACAAATTTTTCTATTTTTGACAAGAACGGTTGACATGTGCATTTTTGCTCAATATAATGGAATCGTACTATTACAGTTCATACAGATGGATGGAAAAGAGGTATCGTTTTATGGTGGTTTCGCTTGATCCCGCTTCCAAAAAACCGATTTATGAGCAGATCGTGCAGGGGCTGAAATCCCTCGTGATGACGGGAAAACTGCGTCCGCACGAACAGATCCCCTCCGTGCGAAGCACGGCGCGCACGCTCGGCATCAATCCGAACACTGTGCAAAAAGCCTACGCGCTTTTGGAAAAGGAGGGCATCCTCTATTCCGTCGCGGGCAAGGGCGGTTTTGTCGCGGACAACGCAGTGCGCATCAAGGAAATGAAAAAGCAGGAGATCCGCGATCTGTTTATACAGGCGACGCGTGAAGCACGGGATTCCGGCCTGTGGATCGACGAGATTTTTGCCATCGTGGACGAAGCCTATTCTGGCAGCTAACACCAAGGAGGAACAAATATTTTGGATATCAAACTAATTTTTGCAATCATCACCATCACGCTCGCGCTGGTGTTCTATACCATCGGCGTTTTTGGGGAACGCAGAAGCGGTACGCTGCAAAAGAAACACCTCATCACCTTCTGGTGCGGACTTGCCTTTGATACGACGGGCACCACCATCATGACGTTTATTGCGTCCGCCGGCACGACGCAGCTGCCCGAGGCAACGCGGCTGATGCACAGCATCACGGGTGTGGCGGCGATCGCGCTCATGCTGTTTCACGCCGTATGGGCGACCTATGTGCTCGTTAAGGGCAGTGAAAAGCAGCGCTCCTCTTTTCACAAATTCAGCATCATCGTGTGGATCATCTGGCTGATTCCCTATGCGCTGGGCGCGTATGTGGGCATGAGCATATAAAGCAAAGCGGGCCGCCCGTTCCTACGAACAGGCGGCCCGCTTTTTGATTGACTTAAAATCCGCCAAACTCTTTTCTCGCCTCATAGAGCGCGACCACGTTTTCCACGGGTACGTCCCCTTCGAAATCCTGGCTGGGCGCAAGGATATAACCGCCGCCCGGCGAAAGCGCGGTGATGATACGTTTCGTTTCCTCGTACACCTCTTCCGGCGTGCCGAGCGGCAGCACGCCCTGCGTGTCTACGCCGCCCTGAAAGCAAAGGTCTTTGCCAAAATCCGCCTTCAGCCCGTCAACCTCCAGCCCCTCTACTTTTTGGATCGGCTCGATGATGTCCACCCCCAGCTTGATGAGGTTGGGGATGATGGGGCGGATCGCTCCGCACGAGTGCTGAAGATAAAACGCGTTGTGCTTGTGCGTAAGGTCCACAAAGCGCTTGGTGTTTTCCGCAAAAAATTCATCCCACATCGCCGGGCTGAACAGCAGGCTGATCTGCGTGCCGTAATCGTCGCAGCAGCGCAGGATGTCGATGCGGTCGTCTGCCGCTTCGAACATGCGCTCGTAAAGTTCGAGGCTCCTGTCGCAATAGCGGTTGAGCATCGCCTTCAAGAGCTCCGGCTTTTCATACATATTGATGTAGAATTTTTCCGCGTCGTACATCAGCGTAAACACCTGATACGGCCCCGGCCAGCCGATGCGGATCGCCTTGTCTGCATGCTTGTCGCAAAATTCCTTCACCGCGTTGTAGTCGTAGTGATCGGGATTCAGCCAGCCGTCAAACGCCTCAAAATCCTCCCACGTCTCGATGTGATTGTAGGGCAGCTCCACGATGTGCTGGTTGAATTCCACACCGTTCCACTTCTTGACATACCCAAAGCCCATTTCGTGCGTAATGACCTCTTCGCCGTCCTCGTTGATACGCACCGGATGCTCTGGCCCGATATACGGCGGCATGTCCATGATGCGCGTGTCGATCTCTAGGATGTCCATGATCTCATCCTCGGTCTCCACACCAAAATGCTGCTTGAGCTTGTCCCACTGCGTCTCCACGCACTGCATGGTGGAAGCGATGCGATCCGTCTTTTGATGCTGGATCGTCGCCCTGATCCGTTCCTTTGACGTCATCATAATTTTATCCTCCCCTTAAAATATTGTCCGATGTGCTTTTTTATGAGTATAACGAAATATACGGGGAAGTCCTATGGACAAATTTATCAATAAATTGTATAATCTTTACATCATGAAAAACACTTATCTTTCCGCATTTGCGCAATTGGAGGCCCACCCGCGGCTTGACGTCATCTACATTTCTCCTCGTCCGTTTGAGGGAGACAGCCTCTTTTATCGCGTGAACCGCGCGGGCATCGTGCGCAAAACAACGGGCGATTTCCACATCCGCCGCAACGAGACCTACTGCTTCGGCGTGGTACACTGCGTGTTTGCGGGAAAGGGCTGTGTCTCATTTCGCGGCAGGGAATATTCGCTGCACGAGGGGCAGCTGTTTTTGCTGCCGCCCTACGAGCGCCATGAATACAAAAGCGATCCCGACGACCCGCTCGGCGTTTCCTTTGTGGAATTTTACGGCGGAGATACACCCCGTCTCACGCAGCACATTCTTTCGCACGCTGGCCCCGTATTTTCCGGCCCGGCCTTTGCGGACACGCTCACCTACACGACGTCCATATTCTCCCGCCTTGGCTATGACGACTGGCTGAACGTGAACCTCGACCTTTACGGCATGCTCACGCGCCTGTGTGAAAGCATCCGCGACGATACGCAGGGCGGCGACCGCGGCGGCATCGTACAATTTGTGGACGAGCACTACGCGGAAAACTTATCTCTTGAATCCCTCGCGGAGCGTTTCGGCTACAACCCTGCATATTTTTCGCGCAAGTTTCGCCAGCTGACCGGCCTTCCCGTCTCGCAATATATGCTCGGACGCAAAGTGAGCCGCGCGTGTTATTTGTTGATCACCACGCGTTTGACCCTCGAGGAGATTGCTGAGACCCTGGGCTTTTACGACGTGAGCCACATGATCACGCGCTTCAAGCAGGTGGAGGGCGTGACCCCCGCACAGTACCGCAAGCAAAACAAGGGGTTGGCGGGATAAAAAAAGCCCCGCCGCAGCGGAGCCTTCCGAACGCTCTTATTTCAACAGTCGTTCCACCGTATGCTCGAGGTGCATACCGCGCGACGCCTTCACGAGCACCGTATCGCCCGGCTGCACGATCTCGCCGCGCTGCTCGAGCAGCGCCTCCTGCGTATGAAACCACATGCTGCTTGCGCCCGCCTCTTTCGCGCCCTCGCACATCCGCTGCGCAAGGGTTCCCACGCACAGCACGAGGTCCGCCTTTTTTGCGGCATACGCGCCCGTTTCACGGTGATACCGCTCCGCGTTTTCGCCCAGCTCGAGCATATCTCCCAGCACGCACACCTTTCTGCCCTCCGCGTACGCAAGCACGTCGAGCGCCGCGCGCACAGAGCCGGGGTTTGCGTTATACACGTCGTTTAGCACCGTGATCCCATTTTTCTGTTCGATGCACATGCGGCCCGAAATGGGTGCGTATTCACGCACGCCTTTTGCGATCGCCTCCGGCTCCATACCGAGCGCAAGCCCCGCCGCAACCGCCGCAAGCGCGTTATACACCATATGCCCGCCGGGCGACGGAACGTGCAGAGGCAGCTCTTTGCTGTCAAAGCAGGCAATGAAATCCGTGCCTTCAAGTCCACGCGGCACAATGTCCTTCGCAAAGATATCATTTTGCGGATCGAGGCCGAACGCACTCACGTCATCCCGCGCTTTGCGAAGCGCAGCAAGATACGGATCGTCTCCGTTCACGAACACCCGCCCGCCCGCCCGCTTATATTCAAGCATTTCGGCCTTCGCCTTTAAGATGCCTTCCTTTGAACCAAGGTGCTCGATGTGCGCCTCGCCGATGTTCGTCAGAAAACAAAAATCCGGCCGCGCGATCTTTGCCAAATTACGAATCTCGCCGAAATGGTTGGTCCCCATTTCCACGACCGCGACGTCGTGGCTGTCTTCGATGCACAGTACGCTCAGCGGCACGCCCGTCTGGTTGTTCAAATTCCCCTCAGATTTCAGCACGCTGAACCGTTGCGCGAGCACGCTCGCAATCATTTCCTTGGTGGTCGTCTTTCCGACGCTGCCCGTGATGCCGATGGTTTTCAGATCAAACAGGTTCTTATAAAATTCCGCGAGCGACTGGAACGCGGCAAGCGAATCCTTTACGAGAATGTACGGCCTGTCCGTTTCAAGTGCCTTTTGCGTCACACACGCAAGCACCCCCGCCTCATAGGCTGCGGGAATAAAATCGTGTCCGTCGAAGCGTTCCCCTTTGATGGGCACGAACAAAAAATCCTGCTCCACCTTGCGGTTGTCGATCACAACGCCGCGCACAATCCGTTTGAGCGCATCCGTCGGGCCATGATAAACGCCGCCCGCCGCGCGCACGGCTTCGCTCAGCAAAAATCCCTTCATTTCACTCCCCTGTATTTTTCAAGCGACAGTTCAATGATACGTTCACACAGCTGCTCGTAGGAAATGCCCGCCGCCGCCGCTTCCTGCGGAAGCAGGCTCGTAGGCGTCATGCCCGGCAGTGTGTTCATCTCGAGGAAGTATAGCGCGCCGTCCTCCGTGAGAATGAACTCGCCCCGCGCGTAGACCTCAAGCCGCAGCAGCTTATACGCCTCCATCGCCTGTTCGCGCATCCGTTTGTCCGTCTGTTCGTCTATATTGGCGGGGCAGACCTCCTCTGTCCAGCCCGGCTGGTATTTGTGCGCGTAATCGTAAAAGCCCTCGCGCGGAATGATCTCGATGGGAGGCAATACCGTATCGCCCAATATCCCCACGGAAAATTCGCGGCCCGTGATAAATTCTTCCACGAGCACCTCGTCCTCATAGCGAAACGCAAGGTCGAGCGCGGCCGTCAGCTCGTCGCGGTCGTTCGCCTTCGCGACTCCGATGCTCGAACCGCCGCAGCAGGGCTTTGCAATGCACGGAAAGCCGATGTCCTCAAGTCCATCGAGGCCCTCTCCCCTGCAAAAAACCTTTCCCTTTGCAAGCTTGAACCCTTTTTCCGCCAGCTGCCGCGTGACGCCCTTATGCATGGCAAGCGCGCTTCCCATGTGCCCCGTGCCCGTATATTGGATGCCCAGCACGTCAAAAAACGCCTGTATCCGTCCGTTCTCCCCATCCTCGCCGTGCAGGCCCATGTAGACGATATCCGCCGCGCGGCACACCTCGATCACATTTTGACCGATGTCTCCCATGCCGCCTTGCCCGCGCGCCGCGCGCACTTTGGCAAGGTCCGGCTCCTGCTCGCTCACACGTACGGTCGGAAGCTCGCCCGACACCTCAAAAATCTTCATCAAATTTTCCGACAGCACAAGCCCCATGAAGGAATCCACAAGAATCGCACTGTGGCCAGCTCTCCGCAGCGCGTTCGCGACCATTGTGCCCGATGAGAGGGATACGTCGCGCTCTGCGGAAATCCCGCCTGCCAAAACAACAATATTCATAGTAAGAAACTCCGTTATCTGTTTTATCCAACCGCGTTTTATTATATCACATCGCTTGGGAAGTGTTAATGCCGCGACAAGAAAAAATCCTTTTCCGCACGGAAAAGGATTGAAAAATTCTTGGGAGTACCTTATAATGATTATTGTCTTGTTTGCTGTTGTGGCTCAGGGGTAGAGCACATCCTTGGTAAGGATGAGGTCTTGCCCAAAAAATTTCATAGATGCTGTTGTGGCTCAGGGGTAGAGCACATCCTTGGTAAGGATGAGGTCGCGGG
>CAYTKQ010000035.1:0-15996 GCA_964438705.1 uncultured Christensenella sp.
TTCCGATGTTTACATGCGGTTTCGTTCTTTCAAACTTACCCTTTGCCATTTGCTTTTCCTCCCGAAAAATCTTTTTGTTGAATGAAGGTTTTCCCCTCAAATTAGATTTCTGCTAATCTAATAAGCTATACTAAACTATTTTAAGGTTTTCGCCGCATTTTGTCAAGCAATTATGCCCCTTCCTCGGGCTTTAGGTTCGGATCGGTGACAGGGTCGGGCGTCGTCGTCGGAGAAGGCGACGGGGGCGGGCTGGGCTGCGGGTTGTTCTTCGCTTCCTCTTCCGCCTCAATCTGCTTGGCGTATGCCTGAATCTGTTCGTACGTAAGGTCTGCCGGCACGTTCAAAACACCGCTTCCCACCTCCACCACGGGCGCGCTTGCGCTGTAGGTCGAGGTTGTCACCTTATACTTGTCACCCATTGCTTTATCGGTTTTTTTATCAAACTTTTGCGCATAAATCGTATATTGTTCACCCTTCTGGCCAACCTTTGTGCGCTCTACAGCATATTTGCCAAGCGCCGCATTCGTTTTCACCTCTGTCGCGGGCAGCGGCTGCTCGCTCGTCAATTCCTGCGTAAACTTCAAGTAATAATCCCGCGTTTCCGGCCCGTAAATCTCCACCGTAACCTTCAAGTTCGGAATATCGCACTTCACGATCATGACCATATCCGATTCCAGCTTGTTCATGACCTTGAAATCCGGGCCGCCCGTGGAAATGGTCGCATCCATGCCCGGAGGCACATACTTCGCCATGATGGTGTGCGGCAAGCGGGAAACGATCTTCATTTCCGCTTTCAGCGCGGCGTTATACATGGTGGACGACACCTGACAGATGCCGCCGCCCGCCTGATCGGTGTAGGTTCCGTTCTCGATGCCCGGCGCAAGTGCCCAACCGAGCTTTTCGGTGCGATCACCCACGTAATCGTTGACCGAGAACGTTTCGCCCGGCTTGAATACCGCGCCGTTCAATTTATCGCTGATCATCCAGATGTTGAATTTCCTGCCCTTCGATGAGCTTGATCCGATATCCGTCGTTGCCTTGCCCATCAGTGTAAGCTCGCCCTGCGGCGCAGTTTGCAAGCCTTCGATCACCTCGACCTGCGCTTCAAACGGAGCAAAGTTCTGTGTCTCGATTTGCTGCTTTGCCGTTGCTTTGATGGCCGCCGGATCAACCTTCCAGCCATCCTTTGGTTCCGTCTTTACAAGCGTTCCGCCCGTTGTAAGGTCGTCCTTGTCGCTCTGCTTTTCCACGCCATAGGACGCGTCCACCGCTTCCTCGCCCCACGCGGCACTGTCCGCATCGACGAGGGCGTTGAGCTTTGTTTCGTCAAACTGGTAATTGATGGGGAAATCCTTCGCCTCTGTGCTGCCAAACGTGAGATCCCATCTTGTGCCCTCCCTGCCATAGAGCATCGCTTCTTTTAGAGGCGTTTGCGCGTCCACGCTCACACCGGAATCTTGCAGGGTATAGGCATATGTTTGATCCTTTACTTTATATTCGATTTTATTTCCGCTGAGCATGCCGTCCGCAACGGGTGCCACCTTGGCTTCGCCCTCCGCAAACGTGAGGCCGCTTACATCCTGCCCTCCAACGCTGACGCCCTCCTGAAATGTTCCATCGGCAAAAAGCTCCCGTTCTTTTTCCGGTGTAAGCGTCACCGTCGAAAACATGTAAGCGCAAAAAATCACCACGGCAATTGCCGCGGCGATCACCACGCCGAAAAGTACCATCCTTTTTTTGTTCACTACCCGCCGCCCGCGCGCGGGCCTGTAATACTGCATTTGTCCAACTCTCCAAACTGCTTGATTCGCACTGTGTTCCGCAATATAATAAATATAACGCATCACTATAGCAATGTAAACCGATCTTTACTTAATTTAAAGAATTTTCATAATTTGCTGCGGAGGGGTTGAATGAATGTACGGACGATCTCGCACCGCTTTTGCCTTGCGTTTTGCTGATGTGCGCGGCGGCATTGTTGATTTTCGCCAATAAAAAAGCAGGTTCCGTTTGATGGAAGCCTGCTTTTTATTGGCGCTTTTTGTGCCACAGCCTTATGCTGCGGGTGCATTTGGGTCGGGCGCTGCCGGCGGATCGGGCGCTGCCGGCGGATCGGGTGTTGCCGGCGGATTCGGCGCGGGCGTCGAGGGCGTTTCAGGCGCGGGTGTCGACGGAGGCGGCGCTGCCTGAGCGGTGCCCACATATACGATGGCCGGGAAAGCGGAATAAGTCTCTGTGGAATATTTCTCCTTTTTCACTTCCTTGCCGTCCGCATCCAGCCACATCTTATAGACCACAAACGTTTTGGCGTCATGTGCGCTTTGCTTCACCCTGCGCTGACCGGCGGGCATAGACGGGTCTTCTATGATCTTCTCGCCGCCGCTCGCGCTTCTGGAGACAAGCTCGGAGGTGAAATCGCGCGTGAGGCCGTCTTCAAACTTCGGCCCATAGATGGATACCTCGATGGTCCTGTTCTGCCCGTCGCAGTTGGCGACGATGTAGATCGGGATATCATAATTATTCGAAATTTTGAAATCCGGCGCGCCGGTGGAGATCGTTGCGTCCAACCCGCCGGGAACATAATCCAAAGGCCACGAGTGATGCCTGCGGTCCTCGATCTTCACTTCCGCACGCAGCACCGCGTTATACAGCGTAGAGGAAACCTGGCAGATGCCGCCGCCCGCTTCGGTCTGGTATTCGCCGTCCGAAATGCCGGGCGCGCCCTTCCAGCCGCGATCATACGAGCGCGGCCCGGCCTCATCATTGATGGACCATATCTCTCCCGGCATGATCTTCACGCCGTTGATGATGTCCGCCATTTTCCAGATGTTGTAGCGCCGCCCTTCCGCAGAGTTCTTGTATACGGTTTTGTAGGTGCCGAGCATCGTATATTTTTCTTCAAGCTGCGCCTTGGTATATTTGGGCTGAGTGACCTTGGTTTGCGCCGTTACGGGCGTGAAATCGTTTTGCTCGAGCTGTGCGTATATCTTATCCGCAAGCTCTGCGTCGTCCACTTCCTTGCCCACGACCTCGTCAATGAGCGTAATCGTCGAGCCGGTCATCATACTACCTTCGTCGCTGCTTTTTTTGAAATCAACGGCTGCATCCTGCGCGGGCACGTTAATCTTGCCGTCGTTTGCCTGAAGGGAAGTCAGGATCGTGTTTTTATCATAGGTGACAGGCACATCGATCTGCACGCCGTTCGTTTTTGCCTCGTTGATGGCCGCCGTGCGCTCCGCAAACGTACCTTCCCTGCCGTAGCGCATTGCCGCGACGAGCGCCGCGTCGATATCCACCGCCGCGCCCAATTGCTGCGCATCGAGCTGATATGCATCCGTATCCACCGTATATTCAAAGACAATGCTCTTCAAAAACGCATCCTCTGCCTGCTCTACCTCCGCGCGCGCTTCATCCGTCTTTTTGCCGGAGAGGTCTACGCCCGCAATGGACACGCCCGCATAAAACGTTCCGTCGTCCATGATCTGCTCGAGGTTATCGCCCGCAAGCCCTTGATCCGAACCAAAGAAGAAAAACCAGCCAAATACGCACGCCGCGGCGACTGCCGCGATCACGACGCCAAGGATCACCTTCTTTTTGGTGCCCCACGGCTCACGTTCCTTTTTTATGTCACTGCGCAGCTTGTTCCCGCCTGCCGTTTCGCCTTCCACGGCAGCGCCCATTGCCGCACCTGCTTCATCATCCTGCGCAACCGGCTCTGCATCCGGCACGCTCTGCGCTTGTTCCCCAGCCGGTTCCTGCGCTTCGGACGGTTCTTCTAAGACTTCCGCTTCCTGTGCCACGGGTTCGTCCTGCTTGGGCAACGCTTCTTCTGCCGGCGCATTCTCCGGTGCGTCTGCCGTTTCCGCCGCTTCGTGCTCCGGCGGCGTCTCCGCCTGTTCCTGCGGGGAAGGCTCTTCGCCTATCTTGCGCGCGGTGGGTTCCCTGTATTCGTCTTCAAAATGATTCGTTTCCTTGGACATAAACTTACTTACCCCTTCATTATCCTTACTTTTCCAGCATGTTTTCTTCGCAAAAATTTTACCGTGCGCCCACCGTGATATAGTACTGGCGCATCCGCGGCCCGTCGAACTCGCAAAAATAGATGCCCTGCCACGTGCCGAGCGCAATATCGCCCTGTGTGATCGGCACACTGACGCTGTTGCCGACAAGAATGGATTTCAAATGTGCGGGCGAATTTCCTTCGCCGTGACGATAGTTCAGCTTCGGCACAAGTGCGTCGAGCGCCGCGATCATATCTGTGCACACATCCGGATCGGCGTTTTCCGTCATCGTAATGCCCGCCGTGGTGTGGGGGCAATGCACGACCGCGATGCCCTCCTTCACGCCGCTGCGCAAAACCGCTTCGCGCACACTGTGCGTGATGTTGATGAACGCAGTTTTTTTATACGTTTCCAGCTCGATTGTTTTCATATTCCCGTCCCTTTTATTTTTTCCTTCAATTTATAGGACAGCACATAGAGGCTGTCGGAAAGATGCACATTTTCCACCGCCACACCCCGCCGCACGGCGACATCTGTGGGCGCAAAGTTCCAGATGGCCTTGATGCCGAAACTCACCAAAAGATCGGCGGATTGCTGCGCATACTCCTTGGGCGTGCAGATGATCGCGACGTCGATCCCCGTTTTTTTCAGATATTCGTCCAGCGAAGAAATACTCTGCACCTCACGGCCTTCGATATCCGTTCCCACCTTTTTGGGATCGTTGTCGAAAATATCCACCACGTTGAAGCCCTCGAGCATGAAGTTTTTATAGCCCATCAGCGCCTGACCGATGCGCCCCGCGCCGACGATGATGACGTTGTAGCGCTGATCCAGCCCCAGAATGCGGGCGATCTCCCGTTTGAGTTTTTCCACGCTATAGCCATAACCCTGCTGTCCGAAGCCGCCGAAGCAGTTTAGATCCCGCCTGATCTGCGACGCATTGAGGCCCATTTCAAGGCTCATCTGCGAGGAGGATATTTTATCCATGCCTTTGCCTTCAAGCTCTTCCAGATAACGATAATATTTTGGCAGACGGCGTATGACCGCCGGCGATATTTTCTCGCTCACGCTGTTCCTCCCGCAATATAATATACATATTCTACTTTATTATACTACACCAACGCCTCGTTGTGTGCAGAAAGTTCGCAATTTTTTCACAATTTAACGCGTTTTGTAAGTAAAAAAGCTTTGCGCGTACAACGATCCTACGCGCAAAGCCAAAATGACCGAAAACAGCTTGACGATACTATCCCATGTTTTGGAAAACGTTTGCAGGATCGCTTCGCGTATGGCCTCGCAGTCAGAAGTCCGATGGAGGTCAAAAATATGCCAAAGCTTGAGTCGTTCGAGGCGTTTATTCCATTACTTCTCAATGAGCTTGAACTTTTTGATCAGCGCCTTTACGACCTCGACCTGTGCAGAAAGCTCCTGACTGGCCGCCGCAGACTCGTCGCTGGCACCGTTGTTTGCCTTGACCACGAGCAGAATCTGCTCCATCCCGTCGGAAAGCTGCTCCATCAGCGCAAGCTCGGATTTCGATGTGTGCGATACCTCCTGCACATTGTCTGAAACCGCCTTTATCATAGCGTTGATATCGTCCATCGTCTGCGCGATGCCTTCCGCGTTTACAGCCATATTCGATATGGAGTCCACCGTGCTTTCGATCAGCGAAGCGGTGTTTTTTGCCGCCTCCGAAGATTTTCCGGCAAGATTTCTGACTTCGTCGGCAACCACCGCGAAGCCTTTGCCCGCTTCCCCCGCGCGCGCGGCCTCTACCGCTGCGTTCAGCGCCAAAATATTGGTTTGAAAAGCAATGTCTTCAATGGTCTTTATGATCTTGCTGACCTCTGTAGATTTTGCATCCGCCTTTCTGAGCTCCTCCATAAGCGTCTGCATTTGCTGATTGATCTGATACAATGCGTTTTGCACTACCTGCGCCTCACCGGAGGTCTTATTTATATTTTGACTGTTATCCGCCAGCTTGACCTGCATATCGGATATCGCCCGAGACAGTGTTTCCACAGCTTGCGCCTGATCGTTTGCGCCATGTGCCAGCACATCCGCACTGCGGGAAACATTTTGCGCGCCGGAAGAAACCTGCATGATGGAACGACTGATTTTCGACAATGTATTGGAAACCTGTACGGTAAGTTTGTTGAGCGCGATCGCCAGCACATCCCGCTCGGAACGAACGCTGGAGGCCACCGCCAGATTGCCCTCCGCAATTTGTGAAACCACGCTCACATTGTCTCTGATTCCTTTTGCCATGCTTTCAAAGGAATCCGCCAGTTGAATGATTTCCCGCTCTTTTATGCTTGCCATATCCACAAACAGTTCTTTTTCACCGGAGTTGTCTCCCGTGGCAAGCTGCTTTGCCCAGTCCGTAATGCCCACGATCGGTCGTGTGATGCCCGCCGCTATTTTTGAGGAAGCGAAAACATTGAGCAGAATCGTGATGCCCGCCGCCAGCGCAAGGAATATGAGCATGACGATGAATATATTGTACATCTCCACCACGGGCGAAACAGTGGCCATCGAAAGGTTGGCCACCCCCAGCGGATTGTAGCACACCAAAGACAGCGAGCCGTCTATCGTCGTGGTGACCATGCCTGAATTTCCGGACGTCATATCCTTCACCACATTTTTGAAGCCCTCGTTCATGGATTTTACATATTCTTGCGAAGGTCCGTCGTCCCCGGCGGGATCCAGCCAATTTTGGCTGAGCACCAGCTCCTCGTTCGGGTGCGCGGCAACCGTTCCGTCCGGATTCAGCATGAAGCTAAAGCTGTTCTTGGACAACTCGAATTCGTTCAAAATATTTGAAATATACTCGAGGCGAACAAAGCCCACCAGTACGCCGATCTTCACATCACGATCATAAATAGGCACGCCGATCGCCAAAATTTTTCTGCCCGTGCTTTTGGAAATTGTGGGCTTGGCGATCTCCGTTGTTTCTTCGTTCCACGGCACGGTAAAGTAGGACCGGTCCGCGATCGATACGCCCCGCGCGGATTCTCCGTCCGTATGCGCGACATTGTTGCCCGTTTCGTCTGTGATCAAAAAATGCGACCACGCCCCGTCCGAGTCCGCCATGACGGATTGCAGATATGGCTCGGCAAGGTTCGGGTCCAACGATACGACCGCCTGATTTGTGGCGCTGAGTTCCACTTCCCGTTTGAATTTATCTATGCGCTCCACAACGTTGTTGCTGATGAGCTGGTTATGATTCCCAAGCTCATTTTGCTTTTCGCTCGAAACGCTGAGGAACGTTGCGATGATAACCACGATCATGCCGATTGTGATGGGGATCATAAAAGCGCGGATCATTTTGCCGGTCAGCATGGCCTTGAGTGATTTGCTTTTTTCCGATCTGTGAGACTTCATATGCGCACCTACTTTGATGATTATTTTTTCTGCTCACTATTTTACCACAAAACGAGAAAAAATATATTGATTTGATCAAATTTTTACATGGAAAAATCAGCACTCCACATCGGCTATTTTTGCAAAATCAAAACCTACGCCTCAGATGAATTTCGCTTTTCATTTCAATGCATAAATTTCCAATCGATACGAATGCGCCTTTCTAATCAAAAGATGTAATAAGCAATGCGCCGCCAGAAGCTCTCACCAACTTATTCGCTCGTATTTTTGGACGATTCTTCAAACCCGTCCCACACAACGTCAAGCGCATCGATCACACGTCGATACAGCTGATATTTTTTCTCGTAAATCGCGTGTTTTTCCGGGTTGGGGTACACTGTTTTGGAGATCTCCGAAAAAACCGCGGCGGCTTCCCGCATATCCTGATATTCCCCGATGCCCACACCCGCGCACATCGCTGCGCCCATGGTGCCCAACTCAGTCTTGCCGGAAACCTCCACGGGAATACCCATTGCATCGGCAAACATCTGCACCCACACATGCGATTTAGAGCCGCCGCCCGAAATACAAATGCGTGTAAAGCCCTGTTTGTACCGTGACAGGCGCTCGATGTGATGCTTATGGCAAAACACCACACCCTCATAGATGGCACGCAGCATATGTGCCCTGGTGTGAATGCCGCTCAGCCCCACAAATGCCCCTTTCGCGTCTGGATTAACATTCGTCCCAAACAAAAATGGCAAAAATACGATCCCGCATTCCTCCGGTAATACGCTGTCCACCATTTCATTGACGTTTTCATAAACCGCGCGTCTGTCGGCTTGCGGTTCGTTGTTCATAAACTGGTCGATGAACCATTCCAGATTGACCGCCGAGGTCGAACTGGATTCCACCAGCAAATAATAATCGTCCAGGCAAAAATGGCAGCACAAGAACAAATTTTCGTTCCCCTTTGCCTGCTTGTCGAGGTATTCGTTGATGCCCCATGTTCCCACCACAATGCTCAGTTTTTCGCTGTCTGCGACGCCCGCCGCAATGGCGCAGGCCACAATGTCAAAGAGTCCGCCCACGACAGGCGTGCCCTCCGCAAGACCGGTGAGCGAAGCGGCCTCCTTGGTTACCGTTCCGGCGATCTCCGTCGACTCCACAATCGGCGGAAGCATATCGAAATATTGCCGGATACCCATCCACTCAAAGATCTGCGGGTCAAACTTGCGTTTCACAAGATCCATCGCCGTAATACTTGAGGCTTCGGACATTTCCATACAAAAACGCCCGGTTAGAAAAAAACGCAAATAGTCTTTACACGCGACGGCATATGCTGCGCGCGCAAGGCTTTCCGGTTCATTGTCCGCAAACCATGCGATAAGCGGCGCGATCTGCCCTGCCCAAATCGACTGCCGCGTTTTTGCCCCGATCTTTGCCGTGGTGCCGTCAGCGCTCCACTTTTTCAAATATTCCTTGGCGCGCATATCGCCGCTCAAAACCGGGCGGCGAATGCAATTCCCCTGTTCGTCAAAAAGATAAAGACCATTTCCCTGGCCCGTGAGCGCAATGCCCGCGACTTCCTCTGCCGCAACGCCCGATTTTTGAAGCACGCTGCGGATCACATTGATGTTCCCTTGCCGAAACTGATCAAATTCCCGTTCGTTATAGCCTACGCTGGGGCAGATAATCTCTAGCTTCTCTTCCGCATGCGCGATTTCCTTTCCTTCCACATCATAGATGGCGGCTTTTGTAACCGTGCCGCCGCTGTCAATTCCCAATAAGTATTTCATATTCTCTCCTCCGTGACATTTTGGCATCAATAGCAAGCCAGCTTTTCACGCAAAAAGCGGTTTGCCTCCTTCACATATTCACAAAACGCGGGGGCTTCATAACACCACATTTCTGCCGTAAAGAAGCCTCCGTACTGTATTTGTGCAAGCGCGCGAAAACACGCGTCAAAGTCGACATCGCCCTCTCCAAAAGGCACGTCGCGAATCACGCTGCCCCGGCTGTCCTTTAGATGTATTCCTACAATATGCCTTCCACCCGCAGACAGTTCAAACGCCGGGTCATATCCCGCCGCTGTGATGTTCGCCACATCCGCGTACACCTGCAGATAGGGGGAATCAAGCAACCGCACATACTCCATCACCTTACAAACCGAATTCATGAACGGCATATCCATCGTTTCAAACGCCAGTACCACTCCATGCCGCGCGGCATATTGCACGCCTTCCATAACGGCCCGGGTAAACAAACCGCGCGTATTGTCGTTCGATTCCTGATTCACTTCGTCATACGCCGCAATATGAATCACGCGGATACCTGCACGCTGCGCAAAAACGACGGCTTTTTTTAAAAGCGCAATGCCTTGCTCTCGCGTTTTTGTATCTTCACTGCCCAGCGGGTAGGCGCGATTTGCCGTCAATGCAAAGGTATACACGGGTATCCCCGTCTCACGGCACGCAGCCTGCAACGCCAGCGCGCATGCGGGGTCATCGAGTCTTTCAAGCCGTTCGGGCGTACCGTCAATGTTGATTTCCATATAATTGTAGCCGCTTTCCCTGACAAACTCGAGTTTCTCGCGCCAGCTCCATGAAAAACACATTGCCTTTTCATACAACCCCAGCGGCAGCATGCTGAGCTTACCCATTTTTCCCCTCCTCTATGCGCAATCTGCTCAAGTCAAGCACAAAATCTCCTTTTTCGGTCTTTTCTCTCAAACGATTGCGCATCGTTTCATCATATTCCAGCACGCGCTTCGTAGAAAGCACCTCTTTTTTCAACGCTTCGCTTACTTCTTCAAAAGGGACTTCTCCCATCGGCGCAACGGCCGAATATTGGATGAACTGATGCCCCAAATAAGTATTGCATTCCGCGATGTCTCCCACGTTTTTCAGTTGCTTCAGCGCCGTCTGAAACGCTGTGAGCATCTCCTCGTCGCCTTCCCAGACAAGCTGACCGTTTTCGTTTTCCACTGTGTCCATTTCCGTTTGCGCTGCGAGCTCCGCAAACGGCACGCCCTCTTGAATCTGCGCGCGAACCTCTTCGATCTGCGGCAAAATCGCCGCTTCCGCCTCCTCCATCAAGGCGTTGTACTCGCGCATTTTACCCTCGCTGTATAAAATGCTCGCTTTGCCACGCGTCTCCGCTGCGAACGGCACTGTTACCGTACGAATATACCGCAGCCCCTGCGGATAATACACGATCGTCTGCGCCTCTTTTTGGATCAAGTCGATCGCATAGGCCGGATCGATATCCATATACTTTTTCTGCGACTGCAGCGCATACGCATACTGATCGCGCACTTTCCGTTCGCTGACCTCGTCGCCCTGTGACCATTCCTGTTTGACAAGTTCCTGAACCACCTTTTTTTGCGCATAGGTAAGGAACGTCTCTTTGGTAAATCCCAGCTCTTTGCGATATTCATCCGTCGCTTTGGTCAGCGCTTCGCCCGCAAGCTCCTTGCCCGCTTCTGCGCTCACCACCGTTTCCAGCTCTTGCATAAGACGCGTATATACCTGCTGCACCTCCGCCGCATTGCCATCCGGAATCGCGAGGTCCAAGGTTTTTGCTTCGTCAAGCGCCATGTCCACAAAAGCATAATCGTACACGATGTCGTCAAGCAGCTTGTTCCACATCTCCGAATCTTCGCGCAATTCACTTTCTGACATTCCGTAAAGGGTGCAATAGTATTGTGCTTTCTTCAAAATTTGCTTATCCGTAAATGTCGACTGCCCTGTGTTCAGCGCAACCGCCTCCGGTGCCGAACACCCGCCTATCAGCGCCGCAGCCAGCAGTAGCCCCATGGCCAAAACACGATGCCAAATGTTTCTCATCCTCGTTCCTTTCGTCCATATAGACACAAGGAGCATAAAGAGCAGCGCAATGTCATTTGGAGGTATGCGTGCCCTTTTGCCCCTTCGCTCTGTCTGTTATTTCATCGTCTTCGCGAGCATTACTTTTGACCGTAATCCTTAAAGACTTCCACTGCCTGGAAAACTTCGTCGTCCGTCATCATCGCCACCTCGCCCGCGCTTTTCGCCGCAAGATAGCACTTTGCCGAATCCTCCATATAAATCGCCGCATAAAGCGCTTCTTTTAAGGTCGTGCCCACCGTCACCACGCCATGATGCTTTAAGATCACCGCGCGCTTTTCGTTCAAATAATTCACTGTCTGGATGCCCATATTAAGGCTGGCCGGATTGCTGTAAGGCGCCACGTTCACTTCCCCCAGCGTCACATTGCACAGCGTAGTGCAGCATGCCGGCAGCGTATCGCCGATGAGCCCCGCCGCAGTTGCATACGGCTGATGCGTGTGGATGATGGCGTTTACTTCGGGCATGTGATCATAGATGTACACCAATGCAATGGTATCCACCGACGGGCGCAGCGTCCCATCTATCACCTTTCCCGTCTTATCCAAAACCAGCACATCCTCCGGCTGCATGGGTTCATACGGCATACCGGACGGCGTCACCACGATATCGCCGTTTGGCTTTCTCACACTGACGTTTCCGCCCGAAAGCTGAATCAGCCCATAGTGCTTGATCTCCAGCGCCGCATGAATCACTGCCTTCCTGTCGTCCTCATACATCATGATTCGTTCCCTCCTATTTGGATACGGCAGCGGTTGCCGTCGGCTTTTTTGTCGTCCTCTTTTTCAGCAGGCCATGCTGCTGTACGCTATCAAATATGACGGCTGCCAGCACGATCAGGTAGCGGATCAAATCCTGCCAGAACGCGGGCACGGTAAACAGCGTCAACGCGTTTTGCACCAGCGTCATGAGCGTCAGCCCGAGGATTGCCCCCAAAACCGAGCCCTTTCCGCCGTTCATGCTCACCCCGCCGATAACCGCCGAGGCGATGGCCGTCATTTCAAGCCCTTGCCCCGCACTTACAGGTACGCCCGAAAACTTATTCATGTAAATGATACCCGCGATACCCGCGAACATGGAGCAACATACGCACGTAACGATTTTGACACGATCCACGTTGATGCCGGAATAGGCGGCCGCTTTTTCGTTGCTGCCCGTATAAAACGCCAGCCGCGCCGCATACGATTTTCGCACCACAAATTCTGATATGATGGCGATGACCGCAAAAATGATCACCGTCATGGGAACCAAGCCGCCAATCTGTCCCTGTCCCAAAAATTGGAATTCTGGATGCAGCTCCAGCGTCCCCACCAGCGAAATGGGTGTGCCTGTCGTCATCGCATACACGATTCCGCGCGCGATACCCATAAAGCACAGCGTAACGATAAAGTGCGACAGCCGCACCTTCGTGACCAAGAAGCCTATTGCCGCGCCAATCCCGCCGCACACGACCAGCGCGCCTATCATGGCGATCCACGGATTTAGACCCGCCAAAAACAATTCGGCGCAAACCGCCATCGAAAGGCACATCACCGAGCCCACCGAAAGATCGATGCCTCCCGTAATCATAATAATCGCCATACCGATGACCACGATCCCGTCGATGGAGATAGAGCTTAAAACAACCTTGATGTTTGCCCAGTGCGGAAAATACTGACTACATACAATACACATCAAAATCACAAACGCTGCGATGATTACGAGCAGGTTCATCTCTCTTAAAGACCGCAACTTGCTTTTTGGCTTCAGTACCTTTTCTCCTGCATTTTGATTAATCCCTGCCGTCATTTTTGTCTATCCCTCCTAGTTTTGTTTCGAAAGCTGATACGCTCCGGATGCATAATTCATAATATGGGTCGAACTGATCTCCTCGCCGCTTGCCTCTCCCGCAATCTTGCCTTCATGGATGATGATGGCACGGTCGCACATGCCCACAATTTCGTTCAGTTCAGACGATATGATGATGACCCCCAGACCCTCTTTGATCAGCTTGCGCAGTAGCCGGTGGATTTCCGTTTTGGCAGCGACGTCGATACCACGCGTCGGCTCGTCGAAAATAACCACATCCGGCTTCCCTGTCAAAATCTTTCCGATCAGCGCCTTTTGCTGATTGCCGCCGCTCAAATCGCCGATCAACTGATCTGTGCTGGTGCACTTGATCCAAAGCTCCTGCGCCATTTCGTTTGCCTGTCTCGTCTCTTTTTGCGTGTCGACAAGCCCTCTGCTTGTGATCTGCTTTAAATACATCGCGGAAATATTCCGTCTAATGTTCATATCCAAAAACAATCCTGAGCCTTTGCGGTCTTCCGACATATACGCAAGTCCCTCAAAGAAGATTTCTTTGGGAGATTTTCCCAACATGTTCTTTCCGTGGAAAATTACATCTCCTTTTGCCTTTCGCAATCCGGTGATTGCTTGCATGATCTCGCTCCGCCCCGAACCAATCAGCCCGGAAAACCCAAGCATTTCTCCTTGATACAGCTTAAAGCTGATATCTGAAAACGTTCCTTGCTCGTCGGTTAGGTGTTTCACGTCCAGCAAAACCTTGTCTTCACGATAGGTCACTTTCTGTGCCTTTTCCGGATAAATCGCGCTTACCTCGCGTCCTGCCATATCGTTTACCAGCTGCTGCGCCGTAATGTCCTTTACATCGTTGACGGAGACCATATGTCCATCCCGCAGTACGGACACCCTGTGGCACTGATCGAAAATTTCCGACATGCGGTGACTGATATACACAAAACCAATGCCGCGCGACGAAAGGTTCTTCATAATATCGTAAAGCGCCTCCACTTCCCGTTCCGCCAGCGCGGCTGTCGGCTCATCGAGGATCAATATTTTACATTTGGTAGACAACGCCTTTGCGATCTCTACCACCTGCTGGCTTGAAATCGGAAGATTGGAAACCGTTTCGCGCGGATCGATCGCATCTCCGACAATCGTGGAAAGGATTTCCTTGGCCCGCCGTTCAATATCGCGGTAATTGATATTCATTTTCTTTTTTGCGTTGATTTCGGACATGAAAATATTCTGTGCAACACTCACATCTTGACACAATGCGATTTCTTGATGTACAAAACAGATTCCGTATTTTTGCGCGTCAAACGTATTGTGGATCGAGGCGAGCTGCCCGTCGATATAAATTTCGCCCCCCTCCGGCTTCAGCAGTCCGTCGACAATATTCATCAGCGTCGATTTTCCCGCGCCGTTTTCACCGATGATCGCGTGGATTTCTCCCGCTTTCAGCGTGAAGTTGACGTCAAAAAGAACCTGATTTTCACCAAAGGATTTCGATATGTTTTTTAATTCCATTAAATATTGACTCAACTGCTTTTCCCTTCTTTCCTGTACTTTGCATACCTTGAGTCAGCCCGCGGCAAACGCCGCGGGCTGACTTAGGTTCTGCCTCCGGATCGTTTCCGTTGTTATGCGTTCGGATTTCCGGGAGAAAGCATGTCTTGCACATCCTTGTATCCAAGGGATGCTGCATATTTGTCGACATAGAAGTAATCTGCATTTTCGGCCGTAACAACGTTAAGGCCATTGTCAATCAGCGGAATGTATGTCGGGTTCAAGCCCTGTTCGGCCTTGCCGTTCATCGACGTCACGAGTTCGGGATGCGCCGCCGTAAACAACGTCAGCATACCAAAGTATCCCTGCATGCCCTGATCGGGGTTGATCGCCGCCCAGACATCGCCCGTTTTGAGCATGTCGAGGATCTGCGCATTGACGTCACAACACATCACCTTGATCTTCGTATCGCCGCCACCCAGTTCTACCGCCGCACGAGATGCGCCGATTGCGGAACTTGCCTCCGGCATAAATACGCCATCGAGATCGGGATGTTTCTGCGCAACCGTCATCACCGCCGTATAGGCCTTGTCAGGATCCTGGTTCGTGGGTTCGTCCGCCACAAGCTCGATTCCCGGGAATTCCTCTTTGATGGTCGAAATAAATGTGTCGATTCGGATGTCATGGTTGGTCGCGCCCGGGTTGCGCAGCGTCATCAGCTTGCCCTTGCCATCCAGCGCTTTTCCAAATTCACGGGCCGCATGCTGGCCTTCCTTCACGTTGTCGGACGTCACATAACCTTGGCGGGCAGAATCCGGCGAATCCGGTGCAAACGTCACAACCGCGACGCCCTGCTGCACCGCTCTGTCGATGGGCTCTTTGAAAGCTTCTGCCGTAATGGGTGCCAAGAAGATTCCCTTGGGGCTTTTTGCAAGGATCTGATCGAACACTTCAACCTCTTTATTGGCGTCATATTCCGTTGTGCCCGTGTATTCCGTCTTCACGCCCAGATTGTTTCCCGCTTGCTTAAAAGCGGCATATACCGGGAACCAATATTCTACACCGGAGTTGAACACCAACATGTAATACGTTTCATCCGGCGAGCCTTTCATTCCCTGCCCTGCTGCAACGGGCACCGCAGCCTGACCGCCCGCATCCGATGTTGCGGGCGCCGCCGGTTTGCTCGCCGACGTTTCTGCCGGGGGCTGATTGGCGCATCCCGCAAAGGCTGCAAACACAAACATCATAGCAACCAACAGGGCCAACACCTTCATTCCTCTTTTTTTCATACAATTTCCCTCCTTGTGGTTTCAAATAATTCCGCTTTTGCGGAAATCGGTATTCAATACATCATTCGATATTTTTGTGTGCCACTTTTTGTTATGATCTGACATAAAAGGTATAAAATTTTGTCCGTACGAAAAAACGCAAAAAAGGGCATAAAAAAAAGCCCA
>CAYTKQ010000036.1:0-12982 GCA_964438705.1 uncultured Christensenella sp.
GAGATGCAAGCATCGAAATCGCGCTACGGCTTGAAGCTCCGTCCCGCCTGTTCATACTTCCGTAGGCATCTTGCAACAGGCTACGCACCCCGGCACATTAGGGTCGGTGACGGTTATGCGCTGTCTGTTCGCCGCGCGTCGGTTGGGTGTTTGCGTCCCGCGCGCTTTAACACCGCGCAGCGGGGTTGGGTTAGCGGGATGCAAATTCCCGACTGGCGTGCTGATGTACAGTTCCCCGCCAATTGGCCAAAATCACATGCCTTTTGATTGCGGTCTTTGTTTGATGATGCAAAGACCCTGCCTATAAAATTATATCAGCATACGCACGAATTGTGAATATAGAGAAAATATGACGTTTCTTGTCAGCTGTTATATGTTATGATAATTTCATATTGAAAAGGGGAAACATATGCCGGAATTGATGAAAAACAGATATCACGATGGATCGCTTCGCGAACTGGCTTTACGCGTCAAAGCTGTATATCCGCCGTTTCAGACGGATGCGTTTGTGAACGATATTATGGATGAGACATGGGAAGGGCGCGAGTTGAAGGCCCGCATGCGGCAAATCGCGGTCAATTTGGGAAGATATTTGCCAGGCGATTACGAAACGGCGCTTGGGGTGATCAATTTGGTGGTCGCGGGTTACCCGGAGGGGTTCAACGATTTCACATTGATGTATTTTCCGGACTTTGTGGAGGTTTACGGGCAGGACGTACGTCATTGGGATTTGTCGATGAGCGCGCTGGAACGCTATACTCTTTCCTCGTCCTCTGAGTTTGCGGTGAGGCCGTTTATCATCAACCACGAAGCGCGCATGATGCGGCAGATGGAGGAATGGGCCGGGCACAACAACGAGCATGTCCGGCGGCTGACGAGCGAGGGATGCCGCCCGCAGTTGCCATGGGGGCAGGCGCTTTCAAGCTTTAAAAAGGATCCATCGCCGGTGCTGCGTGTTTTGGAGCGGCTGAAAGCCGATCCGTCGCTGTATGTGCGCAAAAGCGTTGCCAACAACTTAAACGACATCTCCAAAACACATCCCGCGCTGATCGCAGCAATCGCAAGGGACTGGTACGGTGAAAACGAACACACCAACTGGATTGTAAAGCACGGATGCAGGACGCTTCTGAAAAAGGGGAATAGGGAAGTACTGGATATTTTTGGGTTTGCGGACGCAGATCGTGTAGAGGTCGAGGGCTTCGCGCTGGGTTCGCCTTCCGTTTGCATTGGGCAGGATATGACCTTTTCCTTTTGGATCGAGGCACAAAAAAACACCAAAGTGCGGCTGGAATATGGCATCGATTATGTGAAGGCAAATGGCAAAAGAAGCCGCAAGATATTCCAGATATCTGAGCTTTCTTTCGCAAAATGCGGGAAAAAGGCCTACACAAAAAAGCATTCATTTGCAAATAACAGCACAAGAAAACATTACCCCGGCATTCATTCGGCAACGCTCATTGTGAACGGTGCTGAGCGGGGCACGCTGGATTTTGATGTACTGGCGGCGGAATGATCCCATTTATTTTTTGTTGTTTTGTTTGACGCGGAAGGCCACGATGTCCGCGATCAGCTTTTCCGGCAGAGGCTGATCAAGCGGAAACTGTATGGCTCCTTTGGAATGCTTGTATTCGCCCAGACGTTCTTCAAAAAACGCAACGCCATCCGCGCCGGGATACAAACCGACGTGTGTTTTGTGCATGGCAAAGTGCACCAAATTGCCGTGTTGGTAGAAGGTAGGCATGCGCCAGCTGATTATTTCCGTCGCTTCGGGCGCGTTTGCGCGTATGATCCGCCGGATTTCATGCAGCTTTTTTTGCAGATTTTCCGGATATTGTGCGATATATTCGTCGATTACGTTCATATCAAAGAACCTTTCCATATTTTTATATTGATAAACAACCCGCGGCAAAGTATGCGTGGAATGTTGTGGCAATTTTATTACGTTGTGCCGCGGACATTGTCAAATATGGTATGTATGGAGTTGAAACTTACAAAAACATCTGACGAAACGATAAAAACAGGCGAGACTTGCATCTTGGTGACGCGCGGCTGCATCTTGGCCGCAGATTCAACAAAGAGGTGGATGAGATCAACCGGGATATTGAAGACCGCCGCGAGGTGCTTGCGTTGTGTGAGGAAACGACCGCCGCTGATTTGCAGCGGAACGCAGGGCAAAAATATCCGTGGACGAAACGCCACATATTTGCTACAATAAAAATAAAATGAAATAATAGTGGCAAATAGACGCGAAAGTGGCAACCGAGCAATGAAAAATAAAGCGATATCTTCGCAAAACAGAGCTGAAACGAACAACCTGAATGACATCATTTCCGACATCCCCGTGGGCGTATGCGAGGTTCTGCTTGATGATGAGTTGACGCTTTTGCGCGGCAATGAGCATTTTTACGAGTTGTTTGGCTATACGGTCGAGCAGATGGATGAAGAGACCGAAAATAAGATCAAGAGAATGATCTTTCGCGAGGACGTAAGTTTGGTTGAGGATGTGCTGCGTGAAGCGCAGGATGCGGGATGCAAAGGATTTGAGGTGGAGCACCGCATTATGCGCCGCGATGGGACACTGCTCTGGGCGCTTGTGAGCGGCACCTTTGTAAGCAATAAGGCAGGCAGGGCGGTCGTAGGCGTTGTGCTCGACATTACGGAGCGCAAAAAGATGGAAGAAGAGCTGCGCATCAATGAGGAGCGGTTTCGGATCGCGTTTGCGCAGATCGACAGTACGATTTTTGATTATGACATCAAAACGCGCGTGATGATCCATGCCGATAAATCGGGAGAGAAATACGGAATCGCGCACCGAACGGAAAACGTTCCGCATTCGCTTGTGGAAACCGGAGTAATCCATCCGGACACGGTAGAGGCTTTTTTGGAGATGTACCGCAGAATCAGGCAGGGTTCCCCGACTGCCTCGTGCGAGGTGAAAACGCACCTTGTGGACGGGCGGTTTTTGTGGCAGCGGATCAGTATGACGAATATTTTTGATGATCAGGGAACGCCGGTGCGCGCGGTTGGCATGCTCGAAGACATTGACGCGCAAAAGCAACGGGAGGAAAAGCTGCGCAGCAGTTCGGAGCGTGACCCGCTGACAGGGCTTTACAACAAAGGAGCAGCGGAACGCTACATCGGGAAGCTGATGAAGGAAATGCAGGGGAAGTCGACGGGCGCATTTTATGTCATCGACATCGATGATTTCAAGCAGATCAACGACTGTAACGGACACCTTTATGGCGACAAGTTCCTTGTGGAGATCGGCACGAGGATTACGCAAATGTTTCGCGCGGACGACATCGTCGGGCGGATCGGCGGGGATGAGTTCGTTTTATTTGTAGGCAATATTAGGAACAGGCAGCGGGCGCTTGAACGGGCGGAGGCGCTTTGCCGCGCGGTGCGCAAAGAGTTTGTGTGCAACGGCGTGGCCTCGCAGCCGTTTTGCAGCATTGGAGGGGCGTTTTTTCCAACGGACGGAACTGCCTTCGAGGAGCTTTTTCAAAAAGCGGACGCGGCTTTATATGAAGCGAAACGGAGCGGAAAAAAGCAGGCGAGGATCTATCGCGAGGCGGCAGGGGAAGAACAACCGGGCCAAAAGTGACCAGATGAAAGGTTTTTTTTAAGAAGTTTCTTGACAAAAGCGTTTCTTTCATGATATATTAATAACGCAATTCAGATGTATTAATGATTTCACGTGGCACATGTTCTGCAAGTCATTTATTACGCTTAGATGATTTGCAAAATGTGTGTTTTTATTTTATAGCCGTCCATGTGGCGGCAATAAGGCCCACGGGCGCGCAAAAGCGCGTCACATGCGGTTCATAATTATAGGAGGTACGGTTGATGAACAGCGGTACAGTAAAATGGTTCAATGCAGAAAAAGGATTTGGTTTTATCTCGGATGACAATGGCGGTGACGATGTATTCGTACATTTCTCTGCGATTCAGTCGGATGGCTACAAGTCTCTTTCCGAAGGACAGAAAGTAACGTATGACACAGAGCAGGACACGCGCGACTCGAACAAGATCAGAGCGGTCAACGTTTGCCCCGTATAAGGAAGCATGAATCAAAAAAAGCACTCCATTGCGGAGTGCTTTTTTGTTTGCTTATTTCGCGTGCTCGATGAAGTCGATGATCTCTTCTTTTGATTTGACACCCACAAATTTCTCCATTTTCGAGCCGCCGTCGAAGAGGTAGACAGTCGGAATGGACATCACGCCGTACTGCTGCGCAAGCCCCTGCGCCTCATCCACATTGACCTTTACGACCTTGACTTTTTCAAGCGCATCCGCGACCTCCTCCAGAATCGGTCCGAGCATCTGGCACGGGCCGCACCAGTCCGCGTAAAAATCGACCAGAACGATCCCCTTGTCCTGCAATACCTCCGCGTCAAATTGTGCTTCGCTGATATGTTTAATTGTACTCATTTTCAACCGCTCCTCATCATTAAAATTTCTATTTCATTCATAAACCGGCGCGCCGTTTATCAAACATCAAATTACTTCAAAAGCCCTTTGCTTTCCTTGAACACCCAATCGCGCTGAATGGTGAAGCTCGCGAGAAAAATAACCAGATCGACGACGACCTTGAGGATGGTGTTGATTTCGTCGCCGCCCCCCAGCAGAGAACCGACACTCCATACAAGCAGCCACGAAGCGATCAGCTGTGCGACCGCAAGGATCACGAAACGTACGGCTGTGCCCGCTGATTTGGCCTGTGAATTGAACACTGCGCCCTTGTTGAGCAGATAGGTCGCAACTGAGCACAAAATCCGCGAGAGCACCGTTGAAGCGAGGACTTTGAACTCGTCTTCCAACGCAAAAAAAAGTTTTTGAAACAAATAGAAGGTGCCGATATCCACCAGATAAGCGATGAGCGCGGCAATGCTGAACTTGATAAACACGCCGTAAAGCCGCATCGAGCTTGCAAGCACGCCAAAGCCCGGGGCCTGCGCGGCGGCATCTGTGGCCTGCACGCCTTCGACGCCAATGCCGTTTGAACGCGCAATCAAAGGGATATTCTGAAAAAACGCCTTATCCCGGCTTTTTGCGTGCGCCACAAGCGTCGCGTGCTCCCGCGACAGCCCATAGAGGCCGGCGGCAACGTCTGAGAGCACGAGGCCGGAGAGCATGCCGTACAGCAGTTGTGCTGGAGATTTTTTTTCGGGCAGCACACGCTGACCGGCATATACCTTTGAAGCATCGCTTTTGAGCGCTGCGTCGACCGCAAGAACATCGGCGGCGGAAAAGCCGTCTTGTGCGTCGACCGTCACAAAATATGATGCGTCCGTATCCGCAAGGGCGGCGCACAGGCTGTCGCAATAATCACAGCGCGGCAGTTCGCGGACAATGGCACCGGAAGCGCGCAGCCCGTTCGTTAAATTTTCATCCTGCCCGAACAGCAGGATCAGCGTCGTTTGATTTTCCATAGCGTATTTATTTTATCACCGAATGTTTGTGCGCGCAATCTTAAAAAAGACCGCAATGTTGCGGCCGTTTTTTAAAGATTTCCATATTTTCGCTTGTTTGGATTGACGGAATAGTCCTCTGCGTTGTCTGTCAGATTGGGGTTGTAGAACGGATCATAGGGGTACTTTTCGTCCCATTTTGCCAGCCACTTTTTCTGTTCGCCCTCAAAACGTGCCTTTTTCTCGGGCGTATCTTCATAGCCCCGTGTTTGGGATTCATAGTGATACAATTCCGCAAAAGGCGTCCAAACGATCCAATATCCCTTTTCGCGTATTTTGAGAGAAAGGTCTACATCGTTTAAGGAAACAACAAATTGTTCGTCAAAACCACCCACCTCCCAAAACACCTCCGCGCGCAGCATCGCGCAGGCGGCTGTCACGCCGGATACGTTGTGCGGGATGAACATGCGCCCAAATGATCCTGGGATATAGCGATCCAGATGTTTATGTGAATGTCCGGCAAAGGGGCCGATCTTCAAAACGATGCCGCCATGCTGGATGAGATCATTCGGATAATAAAGCTTTGCGCCTACCTCGCCGATTTCAGGACGCATTGCGTGCATTGCCATTTGCTCCAACCAGTCGGGTGAGATGACGGACATATCGTTGTTGAGGAACAGCAGCAGTTCCCCCTTTGCCTGCTTTGCGGCATAATTATTGAGCGATGAATAATTGAAGGGATGGTTCCACTCCACGATTCGGATGCGGGGGTCATGCGCAAGCGCTTTGTAATACGAAAAGATTTCGTCCCCCGTACTGTTGTTTTCGACAATGATAATCTCATAATTGTCATAGGTCGATGTTTTTAGAATGGACTCCACACATTTTTTGAGCGTCTTTTTCTCATCTTTGTTCGGGATGATGATGGAAATGAGCGGATGCGGATCGGGTAGGTCGTAGCTGGTGATGTAGTAGTTATCCAGACGGCCATAGCTGACATGTGCATTTTTGATCCCTCTGCGCGCAAAGGATGCCTCAAGCGCCTTTTTGCCTGCCTCGACGGTATAGCTTTTTGCACCGGAATCAAGAGCGGTCGAGCCTGCGGAAATACGCCAATGGTAAAGAATATCGGGGATATGGCCGATTTTTTTCGCTTTTTCAGTCAGCCGCAAAAACAAATCGTAATCCTGCGCGCCGTTGAACGCGGCACGAAAATCACCGACTTCATCCAGCAATGATTTTTTGATGACGACAAAGTGCGTGATGTAGTTGAACGCGTGAAAGGTGTCCGGTGAAAAATCGGGCTTAAAAAACGGATCGAACCGATGTGCTCCGTCTTCGGTGACCTTATCTTCATCGGAATAGATGAATTCATAGTCCCGGTCGTGATTGAGCATTGCCACATTGGAATAAAGCGCATGCGGCGAAAGCATATCATCATGATCAAGAAGAGAAATATAGTCTCCGGTCGCGAGCTTCAAAGCCCGATTGGAATTGCCGGAGATCCCTTCGTTTTCATCCAGCTTTCGGTACACGATACGGTCGTCTCCGTATGATTTTATGATCGCTTCCAGATTTTCTGACAAGGCACTTCCATCCGCGAGGCACAGCTCCCAGTTTTGATAAGTCTGCGCAATGACAGAATCAATCATTTGGCGCAAAAAATGCTCGGGTGTATTATACAGCGGGACCACGATGCTTACTTTAGGCGCAAAGGGAAAAACTTTTTCGCGCTGCGCGCTGAGGGCTTGCTCCGATGGGTCATTGTTTTCGATCCAGTGCATATAGAGCGCGGAATGGTTGGTGTAAATCTTGCACGCAACGCACCCGCCGCCGTCCACTGCAAAACTGTGTCTGCTTTTTTTGCGGTTCACGAGAACCCCGCAGCCGTCCGTTTCTGAGGTGAACGTAAAATAGCAGGGAGTTTGAAGTACGTTCAATACGGGCAGAAAACAAAATGTCGTAAAATTATTGTCTGCAACTGTTTCCGCCCGGGTTTCAAGCAATACGGCGCCTTCTTCATTCGTAACAGTGAGGGTGATCCGTCCGTCTCCGCTCGGATCTTGCGTCAGGATATCTATTTGCCAAAAATTTTGGAAACGGGGCCGGGTCATGAACCGAACCTTTTTTTCAACATGGTATGCACGCAGATCGGACGGATCTTTTAAAAACGATTCGTTTATGATGATATTCGTGGTGCTCATGACTGCGCCGCCATGCCGCATTTTTTCGCGCACCTTAAACAAAAGATGACGAAATCCATAGTCGCTGATGATCGCAAATACACGTTTCCATTTTTGTTTTCCGAGACGTTTTGCAACATTGCGTAAATTTGAGAGTTTAGACATGAATATATGAATCCTTCCGAATGTTATTTTTATGGTGAAAATGAGACGCGGCTATATCAGCGCGCCGTAAATCACCTTATAAAGCAAGATCATACCCCCGATAAAGGCGAACGTACCAAGAAGAGCGATCCAAAAGGACTTGGGGATTTTTTTCTGGTCGTCCTTTTCCGCTTCCGCTACATCCTCAAGCTGTGCCTTGCATTTTGGGCAGTATTCCGCCGAATCTTCAAATTTTGTGTGACACAGGGGACAAATTTTCATGTTCCATCCTCGTTTTCTTTATCTGTGCGGCGACGCTCACGGCGATAGCATTTCAGCAGGATGCCGAACAACACGCTCAAACCGCCGATTGCAACGGCGCCCATCAGGAGGCTGTTTGACAACAGGACGCTGCTTAGCACAAAGCAGGCATAAGAAAACGCGCTGAGCCTGCTGAGCCCGCGCCGAAAAAGCTCTGTGAGAAGCAGCACGACGCCTGCAAAAAACGCGGCGGTGCCGATCGCCTGCGTGGTGATCTGTGATATCATATCCATTTCAGCATTCATTATAGCAGTTTGACATACTGAAAGAAAGGTTGTACATAAAAAATTTACGGAATCCCTGTTAACAAAAATCATTGTTTATGGTACTATTTATATATTATATAGGTATCGAAAAGATGCCCGGGGACGGAAAAATGGATTTAATCGACCGGACGCTTCAATTTGCGAGGCGCGAGGATAAGCCCGTGATCGTTGTTTACGAGGGAAAAAAGGGAATCTCGCAGCGACGGGTCTATGTACGGAACATCGCAGACAACAAAATAACAGTATATTGCATGCATAAAAAAGCGATTCGTGTTTTCGACAGAGCGGGAATCCTGTCCGCGGTCCTCGCGGAAGAGTGAAGGAAAAGCGATGAGGGAAAAAAACGAAGAAGAAAAAAGGCGGCAAGCCCTGCGGGAACTTGACGACAGAATGCGTGAATTTGCAAAGGAGCGGGACAAGCTCAATCGAATGAGCTCGGAGCGCATTGCGCTTGGGCATCCGCTTACGGATGGTGAAATATTGAAACAAAACGAGACCTGCGGTGAGATCGGCCTTTCGATCATGAAGCTGCAGGATATTATTGGTGAACTCGAGGAGAAATGATTTGAACAGCGCAGCGGCCACTTATAACACCGAATACATCACATCGATCATCAACGCGATGAGCGACATGGTGCGCGTCATTTCCAAGGACGGCAGGGTGCTGATGACAAACCGTGCCTTCAATGAACGCTTCGAGCACGAACAGGGCATGGAATGCTATCAGGCTTTTCGGCAGGAGAAGCGATGCGAACGCTGTTTGTCCCGCGAGGTCATCACGACGGGGCTTCCGCAGCGGCTGACGCGCAAATATTCGGGGCGGGTTTATTCCGTAACGGTTTCGCCGATCTTTGGCGGTGTGGGCACGCCCATCGCGGCGGTAGAGGTGTTTCGCGACATCACGCTCGATTACAACATCAAGCAAAACCTGCTCATGCAAAACGCAAAAATGCAAAAGGATCTGCAGCTTGCGCGAAAGCTGCAGGAATCGCTTGTGAAGGGCGCGTTACCCAAGATCGGAAACGGCGATTACGAGCTGACCGCAGGATTTTTTCCGTGCGAGGCCGTGGGCGGGGATATCTACGACTGCACGGTGTATGACGACAAGCTGGTGATGTATGTGGCGGATGTTTCAGGCCATGGAGTCATGCCGGCAATGCTGTCGGTGTTTTTTTCGAGGGTGGTGCGCGCCGCATGCCTTACAGGCCATTTTCTGCCTTCTGAAATATTAAACTATGCGGAACGCGAATACCTCGACCTGGGGCTTTCGGATTCCATTTATATCACGGCGTTTGTTACGGTGCTCGATTTAAAGACAAACCGTGTCGCGTATTCGAACGCAGGCTTTTCGGTGATGCCGGTTTTGTATCACGCGGGCAACTACGAGGAGCTGTATATGCCATCGCATCCGCTGTGCGACTGGTTTTCTGAAAAACCGTACGAGGATGTGTTCTTTGAATTCAAGCCGGGAATGCGCATGCTGATCTATACCGACGGCGTGGACGACATCCACAGCGACCCAAAGGTGAAGGAGCGGCTGTTTGAGCTTCTGGGAAGCAAGGAATTCAGCGGCAGAAGGTTTATTGACGAAGTGCGCGAAGAATTGCACGGCAATCCGGAGGACGACCTTACGATGCTGCTGTGTGTGAAAAAGTGATGTGCGAATAAGGAGACGGATTTGATAGATTTTTGGGAGCCGCTTAGAAACAGTATTATGGCGTTCGGGTGGCGGGACGTAGTGGATATTCTCATCGTTGCGGTCATTTTATACTGGCTGATCAAGCTGCTGGCAAAGACGCGGGCGATCCGCGTGCTGATCGGGCTGGGGGTGATCCTCATTTTGGCGCGCGTTTTTGTGGCGATGGGGCTGGAGACGGCAAAATGGCTGATGAACGCCATCATTCCCGCCGGCGCGGTGATGATCGTTATATTGTTTCAGCCCGAATTCCGCAGGGCACTTGAAACGCTTGGACGCGGGAAGATATTCAATTTTGCGAGCAAATCTCAGGTGGAGCTGCAAAACGCCGCTAAGATCGTCGAGGAGATATCGCGCGCCGTACTCAGCATGTCTAAACAAAAGGTGGGCGCGATCCTCGTATTTGAACGAAAGACGGGGCTTGCCGATGTGCTCGATTCGGGCACGGTGCTTGACGCGGATATTTCCAGTGAGCTGATTGAAAATATTTTTTATCCCAATACGCCGCTGCACGACGGCGCGATGATCCTGCGAGACGACAGGATCGTGGCTGCGGGCTGCTTCCTGCCCTTATCGGACAACAAACAGGTCGCGCAGGAGCTTGGAACGCGGCACAGGGCGTCGCTCGGCGTTTCCGAGGTATCTGACGCGTATGTGCTCGTGGTATCCGAAGAAAAGGGGATCATCTCCTTTGCGTACGACGGCGTGCTCAGGCGCTACATCGACGCGAAAGCATTGAAAGAGATTTTATCGGAGCTTTACATGCCCACAAACGAAGGCAAGACACCCAAAAAGCTGACGGGCTTCAAATTTAAGCGCAAGGTGGGTGACGAAAATGAGTAAGGTCGTCGCGCTTTTAAAGCGCCTGTTTGTGGAAAACTGGAAAATGAAGCTCATTGCGTTCATCTTTGCGTTCGTGCTGTGGAGCTTTGTGATCGCCGAGAACAATCCGTCCAAAACGAAGATGTTCAAGGATATCCCGGTCACCTTTACGGCGGCGGACGAGCTGAAGCAAAAAGGGCTTACATCCACCGTGCCTTTGAACGAGCTGCTGAGCACGGCGACCTCCGTCACAACGCAGGCGCCCGCAGCAGCGCTCCAGTTTTTGAATGAGAACATGATCCAGCTGACGGTGGATCTTTCGTCTATCAACGACGTGGGCACATACACGCTGCCCGTCAAGGGAAAGACGACGCTCACGCAGGGTAGTATTTCCGCTGTGGAACCTGCGACCGTTACCATCACGGTAGAGGAAATTATTACCAAAGAGGTGCCGGTGGACGTGCAGATCACCGGAGACCAGAGCGACACGCTTTATTACGGAGAGCCGCTTGTTGAACCGCAGAATGTCAAGGTGACGGGGTCGCGCTCCAATGTGGAGCAGGTAGCAAAGGCGGTGTGTACGATCGACGTCAGCAAAATGACGGAGCCGACGACTGCCAGCTACAGCGTGACCTATGTGAAAGCGGACGATACGTCACTTCCGGGCAACCTGTTTTCGGGAAGCACGTCCGTGATCGTAGAGCTGCCCGTTTATCCCGTAAAAGAGGTGAGCATCGATACCGAAGCTGTGAAAAGCGCGGTCAAGGGGCTTGCGCCGGGCTATCAGATCACGAATATCATGCTGGAGCCGCAGACCGTCAAGATTGCGGGCAAGCAGGAGGACATCGACAAGATCACGTCGCTGACCCTCGAGCCGATCACGCTCGAGAATGCGACGGCGGACGTGACGGCAGAGGCGGCGGTCCCGCTGCCCGAAGGGGTTGTCGCGACGGTGCCCGCAAAGGTGCAGGTGAAGCTGACCATCTCCCAGCCGGAGATTGAAAAGGTGTACGCGGGCAAGAAGATCGCGTATAAAAATCTTGGCGAGGGGCTTTCGGTGCAGATCGAGCCGGCAGCCATCGACATCAGCGTATATGGAACGCAGAGCGCATATGATTCCTTTACGTCCTCGATGCTCAAGCCGTTCGTCGATTTGAGCGGTCTTGGAAGAGGTGTGCATACGGGCATACCCGTCAAGTTTGAGAACGAACCCGATCTGGGGGTGCGGGCCGTGCCTGCGGTCGCGGCCGTCACGGTGACGATCAGTTAAGGCAATAAACGCTTATGACAGGGGCGCCGCAAGGTGCCCTTGCTTTACGGAGGGAAACGATGAAACGGTTTAACATATTTGCGGGCAACTATGGCAGCGGCAAAACGGAAATATCCTTAAACACCGCGCTTGAGCTTGCAAAGGAGAAGCAGACTGCGCTTGTGGATATGGACGTTGTGAACCCTTATTTTCGCAGCGCGGAGAGCGCGGAGATGCTTGCGGAAAACGGTATCCGGCTGATTGCGCCGCCTTATGCGAATACGAATGTGGACGTTCCGGTGCTGTCTGCGGAGGTCATGGCGGCATTTGAATGCGAGGCGGCTGTGTTTGACGCGGGCGGCGACCCGGTGGGCGCGGCAGCGCTCGGCGGCCTGTTTCAAAAGTTTGAAACCTTCCGCGAAGAGACGATGCTCTATTACGTTGTGAACGCACGCCGTCCGTTGCAGCAGACCGCAGATGAGATCATTGAGATGATGGAACAGATCAGCGGGCGCATCCGTTTGAAGGTGGACGGTCTCATCAACAACACAAACCTTGGGCGGGAGACCAGACCGGATGACCTTTTGCACGGGCAAAGGATATGCGAAGAGGTGAGCAAGCGTACTGGCATTCCCATCGCTTATGCGGCGGGCAGGCCGGAGATGCTAGAGGCGTTTCGCGCTGCATATGCGCTGCCGGAAATTCCGCTCACGATCTATACTTTCCCCGAATGGCTGGTTGACGATGCACATGAAAAGTGATACCCTAGATAGGAACGCATTTTTAGACGTTTCAATGGGAATATTCCAATAAATTTATAGAGTAAGGTGATAGGAACATGGCAAAATTAACAATTCATGAGGATACGTGCAAGGGCTGCGGACTATGCA
>CAYTKQ010000037.1:0-12289 GCA_964438705.1 uncultured Christensenella sp.
TCGCGACATTCGCCTTGGCAAGGCGACGCTCTACCACTGAGCCACTCCCGCTTATGAAATTGGTGCGGGCGAAAGGACTCGAACCTTCACGCCTGTGGCACCAGAACCTAAATCTGGCGCGTCTGCCAATTCCGCCACGCCCGCGTATACTACGCGTCGTTGCGCGCAAGAATTATTATATAGAGAAACCTTAAAATTGTCAAGACAATATCTGCAAAAAAATATCGTTTTTCGCGCTTGCGCTCTCAGAGCCTAAAACAGCCTCATGCCCGCGCATTCCGCCTCCATGTGCTTTTTACGTTCCTTCCAGTCCGGCATGTGCTTGGTTAAGAACGCCTTAAATTCCGCGCCATGGTTTGGGTAAAGCAGGTGCGTCAGCTCGTGCAGCACCACATATTCAATACACTCCGGCGAGGCGCACATCAAATAAAAATTAAAGCGGATCGTACGCTGTGTGCTCGTGCAGCTCCCCCACAGCGTTTTCATTTTACGTATTTTGATCGCGGGCTTCCCCTCCCCGCTCCTGTTCACAAACGGATACCAGCGGTTGACCGCTTCATTCAAATAAATTGCCGCCTGCTGTACCCACCATTTTTGCAGTACTCCTTCATATTCCTCGGGATTGCTGCAAAAAATATTCATATTCCCTTCGTTGAGCGCCACGCCCGTCCGCCGGTCCTTCACGACCTCGATCACATACCGCTTGCCCATGAAAAGAATCGAATCTCCGTCATCCTCCACACGCGCAAAATTCCTGATATGGCTTTCGATCCAGCCGCGCTTGGAGTCCACAAATTCCTGAATTCTGTCAGGGCTCACGTTTTGCGGCGCGCTCACGCACACCGTACCGTCGCGTCCCACCCGCAGGCGAATATTCTTCATCGCCTTGCGCGTGATCTCCACATCGATCCTGCTTCCGTCGGATAATTCAATTTTCATGCTTGCATCGCTCATAATATGTTTATTATAGCATACTTTTTCCAAAAAAGCATGCGTCATATTGATTAATTCTCTAGGTTCCAGTATACTATAAAAGCATTTTGTGCTATGCTATAATGTATATATTTTCCGCAGCGCGCGGAATAAGTAAAACGTGGGAGTATTGAATGGAAACAAATCTGACAATTCCAAACGACAAGCCGGTGCACTTTATCGGGATCGGCGGCTGCTCGATGAGCGGCCTCGCGCAGATCCTGCACGCGAACGGCTATACGGTAACGGGCTCTGATATGAAGGAATCCGCTTTCACCAAACAGCTTGAAAAGCAGAACATTCCCGTGACCTTCGGGCACGACGAAAAAAACGTCCACGGCGCGGGGCTCGTGGTCTATTCCGCGGCGATCAAGCCCTTCAATCCGGAGTTTGCGTACGCCGCGGCGCACGAAATCCCGATGCTTGAGCGCTCCAAGCTGCTCGGCCTCATTTCAAGCCACTATAAACGCGTAGCTTGCATTGCGGGCTGCCACGGAAAAACGACGATCACCTCTATGCTTGCGCTCATCATGCAGCATTCCGAAGAAGATTGCACGGTGCATGTGGGCGGCATGGTCGATTTCCTCTCGGGCGGAGTCAAGATCGGCACAAACGACGCGTTTATTACGGAGGCGTGCGAATATGTGCGCAGTTTTTTAACGCTTCATCCCACGCATGTCCTCGTCAATAACATCGACGACGATCATCTGGATTGCTACCGGGATATCGACGATATTTTCAACACATTTGTGGAATTCATACAAAAACTCGACGGAAAAGGCGTTCTGTTGCTCAATCAGTCCGACGAGCTTGCGTATCGCCTAAAGGAGCATTCGCCCTGCCGCATCGTCACGTACAACAACGGGCCCCAGAGCGACTGGCATCTAAGCCAGCCCTCCTTCAACGAATTTGGCTGCGGAAGCGGCATTGTCACCTATCACGGCGAGCCGGTCGGCGAACTCGCGCTCAATGTTCCCGGCCTGCACAATCTGCGCAACGCGCTTGCCGCGACCGCCTTTGCGTATGAGGTGTTCGGCGTAGACGTCGCAACCTCCGTTGCCGCTTTGAAGGAATACAAGCTCGCGGGCAGGCGGTTCGAGTTTATGGGCGAACGCGATGGCGTGAAGGTGTTCCACGATTACGCGCATCATCCAAGCGAGATCGAAGCCTGTCTTGAGGCCGCATCCCTCGTTCCCCACAAAAAATTGTGGGTCGTGTTTCAGTGCAATTCCTATACGCGGGCACGCACCTTAAAGGATAAATATGCAAAGTGCTTCACCCATGCGGACGAGGTGCTGATGCCGGATATCTACCCGGGGCGGGATACGGACACGCAGGGCATCCACGCGCGCGATGTGGTCGCGGCGATCAACGTGGATTCCGCCGTGTGCATGTACATTCCCACCTTTGAGGAAATTAAGGACTATTTGCTCAAGAACTGGGAACCGGGCGATATCGTCATGACGCTCGGCTCAGGCGACGTAAACAAACAGCAAATGATCTTTTTTGAGGATTGACGCACAATGGGCGTTTCCGGAACAAAATTCCCGGAACGCCCGTTTTTTTGTTATTTAAAATTTCTGGTAAAAATATCGCTCTGCGCAAGCAGGCTCTCCACCGTATCAAAGCCGAGCCGCTTCAAAAGCTCGATCACATACGGATTGTCGATGGGGGTCGGATACCCTGCTCGGTCGCCGTATTCATCCACATAGACCTTGCCGCGCTCCTTGTCGATGACGGCCTTCGGGCCGCCCACACAGCCGCCCACGCAGCCCATTCCCTCGAAAAAATTTGCATTCGTCTCCCCCGCGCGCAGCGCGTTGATCATGGTCTTGCACGCAGCCACACCGTCCGCCTGCTGCGTGCGCACCGTAATGTTTCGTTCCGGACTTAAGCGTTCCACCGTGGCCTTCACCGCCTCACTCACGCCGCCTGTGCGTGCGTAGATTCTGCCCGCGCGGGAGGAATGATCCTTGTCGTCCTCTCCCATCTCTTCTGGCGCGATGCCCATCGCCTCAAAAATATCCTGCACCTCCTGAAAGGTCAGCACATAATCCACCGCGTCCGCAATGTCTTTTTCACGCGCCTCCGCCTTCTTCGCCACACACGGCCCGATGAACACGGTCACCGCCTCGGGATACAGCTTCTTGACCGTGCGCCCGCACGCGACCATAGGCGACACCGCCCCCGGCACGTGCGGCATCAGTTCATGATATATCTTGCGGATCATCGCGATCCACATCGGACAGCAGCAGCTCGTCAGCTGATAATCCGACTCCTCCACAATGTTTTGATCAAATTCCAGCGCCTCCTTCAGCGTCAGAAGGTCCGCAAACAGCGCCACCTCGATCATGCCCGCAAACCCGATTTTTTTGAACGCAGTCCGCAGCCTGCCCGGCGTAACGCCTTCCCCCAACTGCCCGGTAAACGCGGGCGCAATCAGCGCGTATGCCGGCCCTTGGCCACTTCGCACCGCCTGCAGCGCGGGAATGATGTCCTTGCTCGCATGCAGCTTTTGCTTGTCGCACGCGTCCACGCAAACACAGCAGCCGACGCATTCGCTCGCGCTGATTTCGATCCCGCCCTTGCCGTTCGGACGGATCGCGTCGAATTCGCACCCGTCTGCGCACTGCCTTTGCCGTTTAGGCGGACAGTCGCACGCCCCAAATTTCCATATGAGCGGGTGCTTTTCCGGGTGAAGCAGGCAATCGAGCTCTCCAAAATCCCCGTCCAGCTCTTTGATCTCGCTCTCTCCTGCCTCTTGTTTCAAAAGCTTTCTGTAGATATCGTCAAACGTCGGCATCATGAACCTCCATAAAATCTTTCATGAATCATTGATAAAGCAATTTTCAACTACAAAAACAAAAGCGCGGGATTCCCGCGCCTCTTTTTAAGCGTCCACATCTTCGATCGTGTATTTGCTGCTGTGTGCAATGGGCACCCATTCCATGTGCGGCTTGAACATCGCTCCAAACGACAAGAAGATCATGCTGATCAAAAACAGCGGATAACAGAGGATGCCGCGCAGCATGGGGCGCATCTCTTTTCCTTCCATTCCAAGCGTAAGCGTTGCCGCAAAAACGCCAAACAACAGGTTCCATGCCACGATACCCAATATGATCCACGGCACGATGGGCGCAAGCGCAGGCTGGAACGCAAACATGAGCACCGCCGCCACATTGAGCGGCAGCGCAAGTCCCGTCGCCGGAATAAAGAGGACATACCACGCCATATCAAGCGCCTTCAAATTGCCGCGAAATACGTTCTTCATGATCTGCTTAAAATAAAGCGGGATACACTGCATCCCCCCGATGATCCACCGCAGCCGCTGCTTGACGGATACGCCGAACGTTTCAGGCTGTTCGTCGTAAAACACCGCCTTACGCGCCGGAACGATCTTGTTCCCCTTCAAAATCTGCTGAATTGAAAACTCCACATCCTCTGTGAGTGAATAGGTCGTCCAGCCCTCCTCACCCAGCGCGGAGAGCTTAAACGCAAAGCCCGTGCCGCCCACCATGCTCGAAAGCCCGATGGTGTGCCTCGGCGCGTGATAAAAACGCTGCAGCATCAGCCAATAGATCGAATAAACCTCGCTCACCCAGGAATCATGCACATTTTTGGTGTCGCGATACCCAAGCGCCACATCCGCTCCCGAACACAGCGCGGCGTTCATCTCCGTGAGAAATTCGGGGGCGGCAAGGTTGTCCGCGTCAAATACGCACAGCGCGTCAAATTCCCCGGAATGCTCTTTCAAGAGCCGGTTGATGCCCCAATGAAGCGCATATCCTTTTCCCTTTTCGTTTTCGTTGAAGCGTTCGTATACGTGCGCCCCCAGCGCCACGCACACCCGAGCCGTATCGTCGGTGCAATTGTCCGCTACCACGAATATTTCGCAATTTTGATAGGTTTGCTTATGGAGGCTCGAAAGCAGATTGCCGATCACGTTTTCTTCATTGCGCGCGCAAATCAGCACCGCGAAACGATGCTCCTTTTCCTCCTGCCGCTTTAGCTCTTTTGGTTTTTTTAAACCGATCAAAAGATTGATTCCCATCCACAGCATGATTGGCGCGGAAAAAATGGATAATATCAAAACGATCCACCAGCAAATCGTATACCCGACCACCATAGCATTCCATCCCCTTAAGCTTTGATATGCTTATTATATCAGCTAATATGCAAAAAGTCCTTAAGGATTACTTAAATTTGTATAATATTTTAATCCCCATTTTGCTGCCCATTTGTGAAGCCTTCATAGTATAATAAGGATATCATCCCAAAGAAAGGAGCGGAACCGATGAACCGAACGATCCTGCACTGTGATTGCAACGCATATTTTGCTTCTGTGGAATGCATCGCCCGCCCCGAGCTTTGCGACGTGCCCATGGCGGTGTGCGGAGACCCGGAAAGCCGCCGCGGCATCATCCTTGCAAAAAACGAACTGGCCAAAGGCTTCGGCGTAGTCACCGCCGAAACCGTGTGGCAGGCGCAGCGAAAGTGTCCCGGCCTCGTTCTCGTACCCCCGCACCGCGAGGAATATCAAAAATATTGCAAGCAAATCAATGAAATCTACGCCCAATATACCAGCAAAGTGGAAGCGTTCAGCATCGACGAATCGTGGCTGGATGTCACGGGCAGCCTGCATTTGTTCGGCTCCGGAAAAACAATTGCGGACGAACTGCGCAGGCGCGTGCATGAAGAGCTCGGCCTCACGATCTCCGTGGGCGTTTCTTTCAATAAAGTGTTTGCCAAGCTGGGCAGCGACTACAAAAAACCGGACGCGACCACCGTCATCACGCGGGAAAATTTCCGCGACATCCTGCACCCGCTTCCCGTGACGGATATGCTGTTCGTGGGAAAGCGCACCGCCGAGCAACTTAACCGCATCGGTGTGCGTACGATCGGCGCGCTCGCCGCGCTCGAGCGTCCCGCACTTGCCAAGCTGCTCGGTAAGTCGGGCGAGCTCGTGTGGGATTACGCAAACGGTCTTGACGAAGACCCCGTACGCGAGCTCGGGCAGGCAGACCCGGTCAAAAGCATCGGCAACGGCATCACCTTTCGCCGCAATCTGTGCGGATACGAAGATATCAAAGCCGGTGTCCTCATGCTTGCGGACAGCGTGGGCGCACGCCTGCGCGCGTCCGGGCTTTTTTGCGGCACCGTTCAGGTGCAGATCAAAGACCCTGCGTTTCGCGTGATCTCCCGTCAAAAAACGCTGCCCCGCCCCATTCATCTCACCAGAGATCTGGCGGACGCGGGCATGGACATCATCTCAAGCGCATGGGATATGGAAAAACCCATCCGTCTTTTGTCCCTCACCGCCGCCAATCTGACGGAAGGTCAGAGCGGCGGGCAAGTCACCTTTTTCGACGAACCGCCCGCGCACAGCGAAAAATATGAGAGCCTCGAAAAAGCCGTGGATCAGATACGCGGCATGTTTGGCAAGGACGCGCTCTCCTACGGCTCTGTGCTAAAAACGGACATCGTATCCAGGCGCGGCACCGCGCACGTGCCCTTCGGGCAGCACAAGGAAGCCTTAAAAGATGAAAAAAAATAAGGCAGCGCATGCTGCCTTATTTTTATGCGTTATATGTGCCGGACGTCGTCTCCCCGCCTTCCCCCGTCCAATCGGTGTGGCGTATCGTGTGCGGATCGTGCTCCAGCGCGTATCCGTGCGCGCCGAAATAATCTCGCTGTGCCTGCAAGAGATTGGCCGGGAGCTTCGCGCTGCGGTATCCGTCAAAAAACGCGAGCGCCGCGCTCATCGCGGGCAGGGCGATGCCGTGTGCCGCGCCTGCGGCAACCACCCTGCGCAGACCGGGCACCGTTTCATTGAGCTTGCGCACAAACTGCGGTGCCAGCATCAAATTGTCCGTTGCCCCCTCCGCAAACGCGGCCATTATGCCCTCCAGCATATTCGAACGAATGATACACCCGCCCCGCCACAATCCGACGATCACCGCAAGGTCGGGCGCCCATCCATATTCCCGTCCGCACTCCGCAAGGACCGAGCAGCCCTGCGCATATAAAATGATCTTCGCCGCAAGCAGCGCCTGCCCGAGCGGCTCCAAAAAGTCCGTTCCTTCCTTTTTCGCTGCGGGTACGTCAAACAAAAGGTTCGCCCGCGCACGCTCCTCTTTTTTCGCCGTCAAAAAACGCGCGAACAGCGCCTCGCCTGTCACCGTCGCAGGCACGCCGCAGCGGATCGCCTCGAGCAGCGTCCATTTCCCCGTCCCCTTTTGCCCTGCCACGTCGAGGATATCGTCCACCAGCGCGCGTCCATTTTCCTGATGGGAAAGGATGTCCGCCGTCACGCTCATCAAATATCCCTCCAGCATGCCCTTGTTCCACGCGCAAAAGGCGCCGCTCATCTGCGCATAGGTCAATGTCATGCCCTCGCGCATCAACTGATAGACCTCGCAAATGAGCTGCATATCACCATATTCAATGCCATTGTGCACCGTTTTCGTAAAATGCCCCGCGCCGTCCGGCCCGAGATAGGCGCAGCACGGACTTGTGTCCGGCGCTTTGGCGGCGATCGCCAACAGAATTTCCTTCGCGCCCTGCCACGCTTTTTCACTCCCGCCCGGCATAAGGCTCGGCCCGTGAAGCGCGCCCTGCTCTCCGCCCGAAACGCCCGTTCCAAGAAAACCTATTCCCCGTGTCTCAAGCATTTGGCATCGCCGCCGCGTATCGTGAAAATCCGAATTTCCCCCGTCGATGAGGATGTCCCCCTCCTCGAGATAAGGCAGCAACGTATCGATCAGGCTGTCCACCGGTTTCCCCGCGCGGATCATCATCATGATCCTGCGGGGCCGCTCCACCAGTTTCACCAGCTCCTCCGCAGACCACGCAGCCTCAAATTGCCCCTCCCCGCCGTAGGTCTCCATAAAACGCTGCTCCGCGTCCCTGTCGATATCATAAACCGCCACGGAATATCCCTTGCTCTGCACGTTGCGCGCAAGATTTAAACCCATGACCGCAAGCCCCGCCATTCCAAATTGTGCCATTTTGTCCTCCTACCGTTCGATGCTTCCGTGCGGCAGCACCGCATGCGCCCCGCGCACGCCGTTCACAAGCTGCGTCACCTCGATGTCCACAAGCAGGCTCGCCATCATAAGCGCCTCCTCGCGGCGTTTCCCATATTTCTCTGTCATAAAGTCCACCATATGCAAAAGTGCCATATACGCCGCGTCAGTTAGGTCCTCACCATATCCGAAGGTCACCCAGCCTGCGGGCGTATCCGCAAGCAAAAAATCGCGCTGCTTTTTGACCAGCTCAAAGGTAAGCCGCACCTTGTCAAACGGACACTCGATCGCCGTGCATCCAAGCTCGCCGTTTCCCTGCAAAGCGTGGCCGTCGCCCACCGAAAAAAGAGCGCCCTCGTGATAAACCGGAAAATAGATCGTGCTGCCCGCAACAAGCTCCTTGCAGTCCAGATTCCCGCCGTGCGCACCCGGAATGTAGGTCGTGTGCATCTGCCCGCCCGCAGGGACCACAGCATAAATACCCATAAATGGCCGCAGCGGTACCCGATGCCCTTCATTGCTCATGCACATGCCTCTTTGCCTGTCAATGTCCCATACGGCAAAATATTCGCCCGTCTCGCAGCCGATCCGACGCAGATGATCCTCGTTTCCAAGACCCACCCGGCTCCATCCCCAGTCTCCCGGGACAAGCTCCTCGATCTTGACGGCAAGCGTCATTCCCCGCTCCGCGCCCCGCACAAAAACGGGTCCCGTCAGGCACTGTCCGCAGTCCGTCTCGCGCGTACGCGGGAAAAATTTTCCGCTCTGCGTCGCCGCTTCCAAACACCGTTCCGTGCGCCAGTCCGCCTCCAGCGTCTCAAATACCACGCTGTCGCCAGAATCGATCGTCACCGCGGGCAGGATGTCTGCACTCAGCGCGCCGTGCAGCGCCGCACGCTCCGCCTTCAACTGAAACACTGCCATAAGCGTTCCTCCTATGTGATTGCAACCGGGCTATACGATGGGCACATCCCCGATCCGGCCGTTTTGCCCCTTCCTAAGCGTTTTGCGCCAGAAATCCTTCCAGCGCGTCGCGCGTGGGAAGCCCCTCATTGTCGCCCTCCGCCATCACCTGCATCGCGCCGATGGCATTGCCGCGCTTCGCCGCTTCCTCCCACGGCAGGCCCGCGAGCATGCCGTCGAGCACACCCACCGCAAATCCGTCGCCCGCGCCCACTGTGTCCACCACATGCTCCACGCGATATCCAGGCACAGTAAACCGTTTTTTCCCGTCGCAGCAATACGCCCCTGCCGCGCCAAGCTTGATGATCACTGTGCAAACGCCCATGTCCATATAAAAATCCGCGATGTCATCCGGATCGTCGCTCCCCGTGAGAATTTTTCCTTCGCCTATGCCCGGAAGCACCAGATCAGCATGCGACGCAAGGTCGTTGATCGTGCGCACCATAACGTCGGTGTTATGCCACAGCTGCGGACGAAGGTTGGGATCAAAGGAAACATAAATCCCCTCCTGTTTCGCCTTTTGCACAAGCCGGTAGGTAGATGCGCACGCGCTTTCAGAGATTGCAGGCATAATGCCCGTGATATGAATGAGCCGCACGCCCGCAAAATGCACATGCTCCACATCGGCGGGCGTAATGTGTGAAGCGGCGCTGTTTTTTCTGTAATACTCCACTGCCGGATCGCCGTGCGACACCCTGCTTTTCATCACCAGCCCGCTCGAATGCTCCTGATCGAAGGTAATAAAATCCCGGCCGATCCCTTCGCGCTCCAGCGCGCGGTAAATATATTTCCCAAACGGATCGGTTCCCAGCTTGGTGATATACGTCACGTCGTGTCCAAGCCGCCGCAATCCAATGCACACGTTCACCTCCGCCCCCGCAAGCGACCGTGTAAATTCGCTCACATCTTCGATCGCTCCCACGTCATTCGCGTGAAACATCGTCATCGGTTCTCCTAACAACAAAACCTCCGCCATTGGGTTTTCCTCCTTTTTGATTGGTGCACCGTTCTTTTGCAAGCGCGCTTAGCGCACTCACTGCTCGATTCCCGCTCTCGCGCCCACTCCATTGTCGTAGGGATGTTTGATTTTTTCAATCTCCGAAACATAATCCGCCCGCGCAACAAGCGCCTCCGAAGGATTGCGTCCCGTCAACACCACCTCGAGGCTTTCCGGCTTCGCGTCCAAAAAGGCGCACAGCTTTTCCTCGTCCAAAAATCCGCCGCCGCACGCGCCGATTGCCTCGTCCAGCACAAGCATGTCATATTCGCGGGCCGCTAAGACCGCCTCGTCAAACTTTTCCTGCTGAATTTTTGCCGCCGCTTCCTTTTCCTCCGCGCTCATTTTCCACGCAAATTTTGCGGTATTTTTCCCGTGCAGCACGGTGATGTTGTCAAGCCTTTCAAAAGAGATCAGCTCACCCGTGCGTCCATTCTTCATAAACTGCACAAACAACACCCGCAGTCCCCCGCCTGCAGCGCGCACACAAAGCCCCACCGCCGCCGTCGTTTTCCCTTTTCCGTCTCCGCAATAGATATGTACCAGTCCGCTCATGATCCACGCTCCTTTTGTTCATTATACTTTATTTTGCAAGGGGAAACAAAGCCTTTTAGCGTCAGTCAAAGCTGTTTATAATAGAACATCGCCGGTCTGAGGGATTTCGATGAAAAAAAGTAACGGTAAAAATGAATTTTGGTTTCGCGTGGTTCTCAAAAGTTTGCTGATCGGCGCGGTAGCGGGACTGGTAACGGTCGCATTCCGCGCTGGTGTAACGCAGATTTTCTCTGCGGCGCAAAACCTGATCCCTATGGCGCAAGAAAACGGCTGGCTCATCCTCTTATGGTTTGCCATCATTCTGTTGGCGGCGTTCGTGGTCGCCCGCCTCTTAAAATGGGAGCCCGATATCTCCGGCAGCGGCATTCCCCAACTCGAAGGGGAACTCAAGGGGCTTTTCTCGCAGCATCCGCTGAAAATACTGATTGGAAAATTTTTTGGCGGCCTTCTTTCGCTTGGCGCAGGACTGTCGCTCGGCCGTGAAGGCCCGTGTATTCAAATGGGAGCCATGATCGGCAAAGGTTTTTCACGCAAAAAAAACGATGAGGAAAAAGCGCTCCTCATGACAAGCGGTGGCGCGGCGGGGCTTGCCGCCGCATTCGGCGCGCCGCTTGCGGGCATATTGTTCGCGCTCGAGGAAGTACACAAAAGTTTTTCAGTGCGTATCCTGTTCACCGCTGCCGCCGCGTGCACCACCTCGGGTGTCGTCACTTGGCTGCTGCTTGGCTCGGCGCCCATCTTTAACGTACATATCACCGAGGCCTTTCCCTTGGACGCATACTGGTCCCTGCTGCTTCTCGGCGTTGTTTCGGGCGCGTTTGGTGCGCTTTATAATCTTGCGGTCAAAAAGATGCAGAACGGCTACGCAAAGATGAAAAAAATCCCTTCGCAATACCGTCTGCTCCTGCCCTTTCTCCTGTCCGGCGTTCTGGCCTTTTTCCTTCCCGCCATCCTCGGCGGCGGGGCTTCTCTCGTGGGGCATATCACGTCCGGCAGCTTTTCCTTGCTTGTTCTCTTGCTGCTTCTGGCAGCAAAATTTACTTTTTCGGTATTCTGCTTTTCCTCAGGCGTACCCGGCGGAATTTTAATGCCCATGCTCGTGATGGGTGCGCTGATGGGCGGCGCGTTCGGCCTGTTTGCCTCCGAAACCCTCGGGCTTCCCGCCGCTTTGCTGCAAAATTTTGTGCTGTGTACCATGGCGGCACTGTTTGGCGCAATCGTGCGAGCGCCGCTCACCGGCATCGTGCTCGTGTGTGAAATGACGGGCACATACAGCCTGTTCCTCCCCCTCATCGTCACCACGCTGACCGCCTGCCTCATCGCCAAGCTGCTCGGCGCAAAGCCTGTTTACGATCAGCTTCTCGAACGCCGTGTGGCGGAACGCCCTCTACGCTGACCAGGCCGTTCAAAAAGTGCATAATAAAGAGAAAAAGGGGTTATTGCATCAAATGACACAGCGGACAAAGAAAAGAAGGTGCTGCTCACCATAAACGAGCGATCAACATGGTGGGAACAAGGGAATTGATACAAGCAATGCGGGGGTAATATCTCCGCTTTTCATTTCCGGCTCAAAATTGTCCGAAAACAGTTCTCCAAATATGCTAAAAACCCGCTATTCAAGCGGATTTTTAGACAAAGTGTGGTGGAGATGAGGGGGAGTCCCGCGCAAGCGCGGGCTAAAGACGCCCCCCTAAATTGCTTCGCAATTGGGGTTCTCATCCCTTCTTCATATTTCACCAAACAAAAATGCCACGCTAACGCATGGCATTTTAATTTG
>CAYTKQ010000038.1:0-8230 GCA_964438705.1 uncultured Christensenella sp.
GCGCTAAAATAATCCAGTGCATTCGCGTGATGGGCGGCAGCGTCAAAAAGACGGCGAACATCGGCGACGTGATTATCGCATCCGTAAAAACAGCAACCCCCGGCGGCGTAGTCAAGAAAAAAGACGTGGTGAAAGCCGTTGTCGTACGCTCCGTATCCGGAGTGCGCAGGCAGGACGGTTCGCACATAAGGTTTGACGAAAACGCAGCAGTGATTATAGACGCCAACAAGCAGCCGAAGGGCACCCGTATTTTCGGGCCTGTTGCAAGAGAGCTCCGCGACCGCGATTACATGAAGATCGTGTCGCTGGCTCCGGAAGTTCTGTAAGGGAGGTCACGGATATGGCAATGAAAATCAAAAAAGGCGATACGGCAGTCGTGATTTCCGGTAAGGAAAAAGGCAAGAAAGCCAAGGTTTTGAAGGTGGAGCCGAAGGCGGGCAAAGTGGTTCTCGAGGGAACGAACATGCTCACCAAGCACAAAAAGCCGAAAAACCAGACGACCCCGGGCGGCATCATCAAGCAGGAAGGCGCGCTCAACGCGTCCAATGTCATGGTGGTTTGCCCCAAGTGCGATAAAGCAACGCGGGTGGGTCATGAAGTAAAAGATGGAAACAAAGAACGCGTGTGCAAAAAATGCGGCGCGAAACTGTGAGTGAAGGGAGGTAATTATCTGATATGCCAAGATTAAAGGATACATACAAAGCGGAGATCATCCCCGCAATGATGCAGAAGTTCGAATACAAGAACATTAATCAGGTACCGAGGCTCGAGAAGATCGTCATCAACATGGGCCTTGGAGAAGCGAAAGATAACCCGAAGGCCCTTGACTCCGCAGTGGAGGATTTGACGGTTATTTCCGGTCAGAAACCGGTCGTGACATCGGCGAAAAAATCCGTCGCGAACTTTAAGCTGCGCGAGGGCATGAAGATCGGCGCGAAGGTAACGCTGCGCGGCGAGCGGATGTATGAGTTCATCGATAAGCTCATCTCCATCGCGATCCCGCGCGTGCGCGACTTTAGAGGCCTTTCCCCGAAGTCGTTCGACGGCAGAGGCAATTTTGCGATGGGTTTCAAGGAACAGCTTGTGTTCCCGGAAATCGAATACGATAAGGTCGACGCGATCCGCGGCATGGACATCATTGTCGTGACCACAGCGCAGACTGACGAAGAAGCAAGAGAGCTGCTTACCCAGATGGGTATGCCGTTTGCTCACTAAGGAGGAAAAAATGGCGAAAAAGAGCATGATTTTAAAGCAGCAAAGGGGTTCGAAGTTCTCCACCCGCAACTATACGCGTTGCCGTATCTGCGGGAGGCCGCACTCCGTGCTGAGAAAATACGGCGTATGCCGCGTTTGCTTCCGGGAGCTCGCATATCGCGGACAGATTCCGGGCGTCAGAAAAGCAAGCTGGTAAGGCCCAAAACGGGGAGACCGCTCCTCATTTACGCTAACGAATTGAGTTAAGGAGGAAACAATATGCCGGTTACAGATTCTGTCGCAGATATGCTCACACGCATTCGCAACGGGCTTACCGCCAAGCACGAAGTCGTGGAAGTACCTGCATCAAACATGAAAAAGGCAATTGGTCAGATATTGCTTCAGGAAGGCTATATCAAAGGCTGTGAATTTGTAGATGACGGCGTGCAGGGCACGCTGCGCATCAAACTGAAATACGGCCCGAACGGCGAAAAGGTCATTTCGGGACTGAAGAAGATTTCCAAACCGGGACTGCGGGTTTACGCACGGCACGATAAGCTGCCCCGCGTCCTCAATGGTCTTGGGATCGCGATCATTTCCACGTCAAAAGGCATCATCACGGACGCGCAGGCGCGCCGCGAGGCTGTCGGCGGCGAAGTGCTCGCCTATATTTGGTAAGTTGGAGGAGAGAAGAGATGTCAAGAATTGGTAAATTACCCATCGCTCTGCCCTCCGGCGTCACCGTAACGCTATCGGACGGAGTCGTGAGTGTAAAGGGTAAAAACGGCGAGCTGAAGGATAAATTCAGCGACAAGATCACGATCACGCAGGAAGGCGAAGAGCTGATCCTTACGCGCGACAGTGAACAAAAAGAATCCAGAGCCCTGCACGGGCTTACGCGCGCGCTGCTCCAGAACATGGTGACAGGCGTTTCCGAAGGGTTCCAGAAGACGCTTGAGATCGTCGGCGTCGGCTACAGGGTACAGCTTCAGGGGCAAAAGCTTGTGTTTGGTCTTGGCTTTTCCCACCCGGTGGAGGTAGAGCCGCCGGAAGGCATCAGCTTTGAGGTACCGAGCCCGAACAGCATCATCATCAAAGGGATCGACAAACAGAAGGTCGGCCAGTGCGCCGCGAATATTCGTTCCTTGAGACCGCCGGAGCCGTATAAGGGCAAGGGTATCAAGTATCAGGGTGAGTATATCCGCCGCAAAGTCGGTAAGACTGGTATGTAACGGAGGATAGGAGCGCTATGATTAACAAAAAAGATAGAAATGAAATCAGAATAAAGCGTCATCAGAGGATCCGCAACAAGATTTCCGGCACGGCAAGCCGTCCGAGAATGAACGTTTACAGGAGCCTCAACAACATCTATGTTCAGTTTATTGATGACGTGGCGGGACACACGCTTTGCAGCGCTTCCACGATGGACGCGGAGCTCAAAGGCAAATGCGAAAAGGCAACGAAGAGCGAGGCCGCCAAAATGGTGGGCGAGCTCGCGGCACAGCGTGCGCAAAAGGCGGGCGTGAGCGAGGTTGTTTTTGACCGCGGGGGTTATCTCTATACGGGCAGAGTAGCACAGGTCGCAGAAGGCGCCAGAGCTGCCGGCCTCAAGTTTTGATAAGGAGGTACACAAACATTGGCAAACGATAGAGCAATGGATGCAGGTGCGCTCGATTTAAAAGAAAAGCTGGTTGCGATCAACCGTGTTGCGAAAACCGTTAAGGGCGGACGTAATATGCGCTTTTCGGCACTCGTGGTCGTGGGCGACGAAAACGGACACGTGGGCGTCGGCATGGGCAAAGCGGCGGAAATTCCGGAAGCGATCCGTAAGGCCGTACAGGCTGCGAAGCGCGATATGGTAACGGTGTCCATGAAGGGTACGTCCATTCCGCACGAGGTCATCGGCAAGTTCGGTCGCGGCAGGGTCCTGCTTCTTCCGGCATCCGAAGGTACCGGCGTTATCGCGGGCGGCCCCGCGCGTGCGGTGCTTGAGCTTGCGGGCATCAAGGACATCAGAACGAAATCACAGGGGTCCAACAACCCGATCAACTGCGTGAAAGCGACGCTCGAAGGTCTTCGCGAACTGCGGAGCGCAGAGCAGGTCGCGCGTCTTCGCGGCATCAGCGTAGACCAGCTGCAGTAAGGAGGCTTTTAAAATGAATTTGAAGATTAAACTTGTGAAAAGCCCCATTGGTTATGCGCAGGATCAAAAGGACACCGTTAAGGCGCTCGGTCTGCGTAAGATCGGTCAGGTAGTAGAACGGCCGGACAACGGACCGATCCGCGGGATGGTTTTCAAGGTAAAGCATCTCGTGACGGTGGAAGAGACGAAATAAACAAGGAGAAAGCTTATGAAACTTCATGAACTTGGTCCTGCCGAGGGCGCGAAAAAGTCGTCCAAGAGAGTGGGCAGAGGATGCGGTTCCGGATTGGGCAAAACCTCCGCAAGAGGCCAGAAGGGTCAAAAATCGCGTTCGGGCGGCGGCGTACGTCCCGGATTCGAGGGCGGCCAGATGCCGCTTGCGCGGCGTTTGCCGAAGCGGGGCTTCACCAATATATTTGCAAAGGAATACGCAACGGTCAATGTTTCCGACCTGGAGAAGCTTGACGAGGGCGCTGTTGTCGACGTGCAGGCATTGATCGAGGCGGGAATGATCAAAAAGGCGTATGATGGCTTGAAGATTCTCGGAAACGGGGAGCTGAAAAAGAAAGTCACGGTAAAGGCGGCGAAATTTACGAAGACTGCGGAGCAGAAGATTACGGCTGCTGGCGGCAGTATTGAGGTGGTATGATGTTTAAGACCCTAGCGAACGCCTGGAAAATGCCGGACATCAGGAAAAAAATCCTGTTCACACTGCTGATGCTGCTCATTTACCGCATCGGCGCGTATATCCCGGTTCCGGGCGTGAATGTTGATTTCATTTCGAAGGCGGTCGCGGAGTATGATATCCTTGGCTTCCTGGACCTGTTCTCGGGCGGTTCGCTTGGCAATATGACGATCTTTGCGCTTGGTATCGTGCCATACATCAACGCATCCATCATCATGAACCTTTTGACGGTTGCGATTCCAAAACTGGAACGCCTGGCAAAAGAAGGGGACGACGGACGCAAGAAGATCGCTTCCATTACGCGCGTACTGGGCGTTGTGCTCGGCCTCGTGCAGGCGATCGGCATCCTGCTGAGCCTCGTGAATTTAGCGGCTTCCAAGGGTGCTTCGGCGCTTGAGCCAAACGCGACATGGTTTACCTATGTGACGATCGTGGCCTGCCTCACAGCGGGTACGGCGCTCATCATGTGGATCGGCGAACGTATTACGGAAAACGGCATTGGAAACGGCATCTCGCTGTTGATCTTCATTTCGATCATTTCGCGCGTACCCACCATGCTGATTGGCATGGTCAATGGCGTAGCGGACGGAACCCAAAGCTTCTGGTCGGTGATTCTGGTCGCTGCGCTGGCATTTGTCATCGTGCTGGGCATCACCTTCGTCGATCTCGGCGAACGGCGCATCCCGGTGCAGTACGCAAAACGCGTTGTGGGACGTAAGATGTACGGCGGACAGAGCACGCACATTCCCATGAAGGTCAACCAGAGCGGCGTTATGCCCATCATCTTCGCAATCACGATTTTGCAGTTGCCGACGATGATCGCGCAGTTCCTGCCGCCGGATAACAGCTTTGTGCTGTGGTATCAGCAGTATGCGAGCAACGGGACGATCCTTTACGGCGTGGTATACGCGCTTTTGATCCTGTTCTTCTCGTACTTCTACTCACAGATCGCGTTCAATCCGGTGGATGTGTCGAAAAACTTGCAGCAGAACGGCGGGTTTATCCCGGGCATTCGTCCCGGCAAGCCCACGTCGGATTATCTTGCGAAGATCCTTTCGAGGATCACGCTCTTTGGAGCGATTTTTCTGGCAGTCGTCGCGGCGGTGCCCAGCTTGTTCACTCAGTTCACCGGTGTTGCCGGCGTGTTTGGGGCGACGAGCCTGCTGATTATGGTCAGTGTGGCGCTTGAGACGACGAAGCAGTTGGAGGCGCAGATGATGATGAGGCACTATAAAGGGTTCTTGAATTAACCGCGCACACGGGATCGCGCATTTCGGTGTTAGGCCATCGACGCCAATTGTCGGCGTACGTCAATGTACGCCTGCCTCATGGCGCTCGGCCTGCCTTGAACTGCATCAATCCCATGCACGCAGATTGCTGGATAGAGGACATTCACAGGCTTCTATCTGACGTCTATCGTCAGGAATCAATTCATTTCGCAAGCGCCATTATGCGCGCAGCGAAATAACCTCTAGCAGGGGATCGTCGGGAAGGGGGCGCAGCCTCCGTCCCGGAGCGACTGAAAGGAGCGTTGTAAGGTATGAATGTAATTTTCCTAGGACCTCCCGGATCGGGCAAAGGCACGATGGCGGTGCGGGTCGGCAAAGAACTCGGACTGGCGCATATCTCCACCGGCGATATGCTGCGCGCGGAAATCAAAGCGGGCAGCGCGCTAGGAAAGAGCGCGAAGAGCTACATCGATCAGGGCGCGCTCGTTCCCGATCAGGTCATCATCGACATGATGGGCGAACGTGTGAAGTGCGACGATGCAAAGGGCGGCGTTCTGCTGGACGGCTTTCCGCGCACGGTTGCGCAGGCGCAGGCGCTCGACGGCCTGATGAACATTGACGCTGTCATCAACTTAGAGGTTGACGTGCAGGTGATCGTCGACCGCGTGCTCGCACGAAAGGTGTGCGAGAAGTGCGGCGAGGTATACAGCACGAAGAGCTACTCGAAGGAAGAGTGCGAGAAATGCGGCGGCAAGCTCATTACCCGCGCGGACGACAACGAGCAGACGATCCGCGATCGGTTCAGCGTCTATGAAGATCAGACCTTCCCGCTCATCGACTATTACGCGCAGCGGGATCTGGTGCACAGCGTGGATGGCACGATGCCCATCGACGAAGAAGCGGAACTGATCTGCGACATACTGAAAAAAATATGATCAATATCAAAACGCCGCAGGAGATCGCGCTGATGCGCGAATCCGGGTGGCTGCTTGCAAACTGTATGCAGGAACTCCTCGCGCACGTGAAACCGGGCGTGAGCACGATGCAGCTTGATCGCATCGTGGAGCAATATCTTGCGGACGCGGGGGCGACCCCGTCGTTCAAAGGATATAACGGGTTCCCGGGAAGCATCTGTACCTCCGTAAACGCGGGCGTGGTGCACGGCATTCCCTCCGAACGTGAAATTCTCAAGGATGGGGACATCCTGAGTGTGGACATGGGCGCGATTTTGAACGGCTGGCAGTCGGACATGGCGCGCACCGTGGGCGTGGGTGATATCACACAGACGGAGCAAATGCTCATCGACGTGACGCGCGAAAGCTTTTTCGCGGGCATGCGTGAGGCAAAGAAGGGCAACCGCCTCAGGGACATCAGCCGGGCGATCGAAGCGGTCATTCGCAAGAATGACATGGGCATCGTCAAGGAGCTCGTGGGGCACGGCATCGGCCGCGACATGCACGAGGCGCCCGAGATACCGAATTTCACCTTCCGCGGGCCAAACCCGCGCTTGGAGATCGGCATGGTGCTCGCGATCGAACCGATGGTGACGCTTGGCAGAGACGAAGTGCGCTGGATGGAAGACGGCTGGCTCGTTAAAACGGCGGACGGCAGCACGGCGGCGCATTATGAAAACACCGTGGCAATCACGGAGAACGGCCCGGAGATACTGACCGCGCCGTAAGAAAATAAAGCGACGGAGGAAATGACTTTGAGCAACTACCCCGTTGAAATAGGCAGGGTCGCCATCAGCAAGTCAGGGCGGGATCAGGGACGTGCGTTCCTGATCGTCGAGATACTCGAAGAACCCTATGTGCTGATTGCCGACGGAGCTTTGAGAAGGCTCAAAAAGCCGAAAAGGAAGAAACTGAGGCACCTTGAGCTCCAGTCCATCGTATTGGAGAGCATCGGGGAAAAGCTGAAGCAGGGATCGAAGGTGTTCGACGCAGAGCTGAGAAGCGCACTGAAGAACACGCAACAGGCAAAGGAGGAGTAAATTTGTCTAAAAGCGACGTAATCGAAGTGGAAGGTATTGTGACAGATACATACCCCAACGCTTCATTTGAGGTGGAGCTTGAAAACGGACACAAAGTACTGGCCCATATTTCCGGCAAACTGCGCATGCACTACATCCGCATTCTGCCCGGCGATAAGGTGACAGTGGAACTCTCGCCCTACGACCTCACACGAGGCAGGATCACGTGGCGCGGAAAAGCGTGACGCGTTAGTAAAACGAACTAAGAGGAGGCTTCTGAAATGAAAGTAAGACCGTCGGTAAAACCTATTTGCGAAAAGTGCAAGATCATCAAGCGTAAAGGCAAAGTGATGGTGATTTGCCAAAACACGAAGCATAAACAGAAACAGGGCTAACAATAACGTTTATACGAGCGGCTGATCCATGGCGGGCATCCCCGCGCGGATAATTTTACGTATAGACTTTATATAATGCGGATGATGTGATATACTATATCAGTTATCATCTTTTGGAAACCACAAAAAGATCAGCGGAGAACCCGCTTAAAATTCACGGAGGTGTTTAAGAAAGTATGGCACGTATTGCTGGCGTAGACTTGCCCAGAGACAAACGCGTTGAGATCGGGCTCACATACATTTACGGTATTGGCCTGAAAACGTCTCAGCAGATTTTGTCTGAAACCAACGTAAACCCCGACATCAGGGTCAAGGACCTCGATGAGAACGATCTTTCCAAGATCAGGGACTATATTGATAAGAACCTTCAGGTCGAAGGTGATTTGAGGCGGACAGTTTCGCTCAACATCAAACGCCTGATGGAAATCGGATGCTATCGCGGCGTCCGTCATAGAAAAGGCCTGCCTGTTCGCGGTCAGAGTACGAAGCAGAACGCTCGTACGCGCAAAGGACCGAAGAGAACGGTCGCGGGTAAAAAGAAGTAAGGAGGAATTATTATGGCTGCACCTAAGAAAAAAGTGTCCAGAAGACGCAGAGAAAAGAAGAACATCG
>CAYTKQ010000039.1:0-6939 GCA_964438705.1 uncultured Christensenella sp.
AAATGTCTACTATTTTTCCCAAGAAACCTCTTTTGCCCACTTGAAAAACGTATTGTGGGCAACTTCCAGCCGCCGGGCCGCTTCGCGTCCGCTGATGCGGTTCTTCTTCCACAGTGCCACAACTTCGTCAAATCCCTCGGGCACATCCCTGCACGGCCTGCCGAAGCGTACACCGCGCAGTTTTGCCGCCGCAATGCCCTCGGCCTGCCTCTGGCGAATGTTTTCACGCTCCTTTTGCGCAACATAAGACAAAAGCTGCAAAACGATGTCCGCAATAAGCGTGCCCGTGAGGTCCCGCCCCTGCCGCGTATCCAGAAGCGGCATATCGAGCACCGTCACCTGCGCCCTTTTTTCCTTGGTGATGATGCGCCATTGCTCGATGATCTCCTCGTAGTTTCGCCCGAGACGGTCTATGGAATGAATGACCAACAGATCATCCTGCTTTAACTTGCGCAGCATCTTTCTGTACTGCGGACGGTTGAAATCTTTTCCGCTCAGCTTGTCCAAAAATATTTTCTCTTTCTCAACGGGAAATCCAAGCAGCGAGATCATCTGCCTGTCCTCGTTCTGCTCCCGCGTTGACACTCTCGCATATCCGTAAATATTCATGCTGTGCCCTCCATTCGTTTGCGTTTCTCACAGAATATCACTTTTACTTATTGAATTGCATAAGTTTTCATTGATTTTAATATTTGAATCGGTAAAAAAAAGCACGCTGTTCGCGTGCTTTTTTTGTTCAATCTTAAAGGGCCTCCATCTCAAAAAGCAACCGCCACAAGCCCGAAACCGGCATGCCAACCGCATTGTAAAAACAGCCTTCAATGCCCGTCACAAATTTGGCGGCAGGCCCCTGGATCGCGTAGGAGCCCGCTTTGTCCATCACGGTCTCTTCTTTGAGATATGCGTCGATCTCGCCCTCGATCAGCGGGCGAAACATGACCTTCGTCGTGAAGGTTTCCAACTTTTTCTTGCCGCTTTTTATGACGCACACACCCGTATGCACAAAATGCGTATTCCCTGAAAGCGTTTTAAGCATGCGTCGCGCGTCCGCTTCATCCACGGGTTTTCCAAAAATCTCCCCGTCTGCCTCCACCACAGTGTCCGCTCCGATGACCGTATCGGCAGGGTGTGTTTCAAACACGCTTTCCGCTTTTTTTTCAGCAAGGAAGCGCACAAGAGCGGCCGGCTCTTGAATGGAACAGCTTTCATCCGCACCCGAAACAACGACCTTAAAGTCCCTTGTGATCAGAGACAGAAGTTCCTTCCTGCGCGGGGATGCGGACGCGAGAATCAGCATTTATTTCTTCTCCATCGTGATGGCGTCAAGCTTGCATGCTTCTTCGCACAGACCGCAGCCGCGGCAAATATCCGTCACCTTATGCGTCATCTTGAGCTCGCCCTCGATTGCCCCGAACGGGCACGCCTTTTTGCACAGGCCGCAGCCTACGCACTTCTGGCGGTTGATCTTCGCCACGGAATCGGATTTAGTGGTCAGAATACACTTACGCGGGCATTGCTCCACGCACAGCCAGCAGCTTCTGCACTTTTCCGGATCGATCACCGGAAGGTTGTTTTCCATCTTGATCGCACCGAACGGGCACAGGTTCGCGCATTTCGCGCAGCCGATGCAGCCCGCGCTGCAATTTTCCATCACCTCGCGGCCGCGTCCCGTGTTGGTGCAGCCGGTATACACGTCGATATCACGCTCGAGCACGGCAATAGAGCTTTGCGGGCATTGCTCTACGCAGCGTCCGCAGCCCGTACACTTGTCCTCATCGATGAAAGCGATGCCGTCCGGCCCCATAGTGATGGCGCCGAATTTGCACACCTTGGCGCACGTGCCAAGGCCGAGGCACGCGAACTGGCATGCCTTGAACCCGCCCGCGATGCCGTAAGCCGCGCGGCAGTCGAGCGCACCGTCGTATTCAAATTTATTTTTGCAGTGTCCTTCGCTTCCAAGGCACATGATGCGCGCCACCTTGGGCTTGAGTTCGCCCACAGCAACGCCCAGCACCTCCGCAATTTTCTGTGCGCTCGGCTGGGAAAGCACGGCGCACGCCGCGATTTCCGCCTTGCCCGCGACGAGCGCGTCCGCAAGACCGTCGCAGCCGGGGAATCCGCAGCCGCCGCAGTTCGCGCCGGGCAGATTGTCGCGCACCGCAACCACCCGCTCGTCCTTCTTTACCGCAAATTTCTTGGACGCCACGCCCAGCATGAGTCCGAATACCGCGCCCAGTCCTCCGAGCACGACGATAGACCAAATGATCGGTTCAAACATGATATACCTCTGCTTTAATGCTTATTTTACGATTCAATTCCTACGGAATCAGCTCCCGGAGTGCACAGGTCGGATGAGCTTCCACGACGGCAAGCGTGTGCAGGGCGAGATAGAACATAACGTTCATCAAGGTCTGCGGACGCGCGTCCGGCGTGGTAGATTGCCGTACTGTGTGCTCCTACACCAACCCGGAGAAGCCCATGAACGCCACCGACATCAGCGACGCCGTGATGAGCGCGATCGGGAAGCCCAAGAATGGCTTCGGGATCGCCGAGAGCTCCAGCCTCTCGCGGATGCCCGCAAACAAAACGATGGCAAGCGTAAAGCCGAGCGCGCCGCCCACGCCGTTCACAAGGGATTCCACAAGATTATAGTTTTCCGTGATATTCAGGATCGCCACACCCAGCACCGCGCAGTTTGTGGTGATGAGCGGCAGATACACGCCCAGGCTCTGATAAAGGCCGGGACTCGTCTTTTGCAGCACCATTTCAACGAGCTGCACCAGCGCCGCGATCACCAGAATAAACGCGATGGTCTGCATATATCCCACGCCCAGCGGATCGAGCACAAAGTATTGCACCAGCCACGTGATGAGCGACGCCATCGCCATGACAAACGTGACCGCCATGCCCATGCCGACCGCCGTCTCCACCTTTTTGGAAACGCCGAGGAAGGGGCAAATGCCCAGGAAGCGCGACAGCACGAAGTTGTTGACCAATATGGAGCTTAGGAGGATCGTCAGGATACGAATAAACATTTCCATTATTCAGCCACCTCCCCTGCTTCTGCTTCATTCGTTTCTTGTTTTGGTTTTATCTTTTCCCGCTTGAGCACGATGTTGTTGATGAGCGCAAGCAGCAGGCCCAGAACGAGGAAGCCGCCCGGCGCAAGGATGAACATCAGCGCCGGCGGGTAATCCGCCCCAAACACCGAAATGCCGAACAGCGAGCCGTTTCCGAGAAGCTCACGCACTGCGGCGATCATGGCAAGCGCCAGCGTGAAGCCCACGCCCATGCCGACCCCGTCTACAAGCGCCGGAACCACGCTGTTCTTTGCCGCAAATGCCTCCGCACGCGCCAAAATGATGCAGTTCACCACGATCAGCGGGATGAAAATACCGAGCGACGCGTCGAGTGCGGGCAAAAATGCTTTCAGCACCATCTGCACCACCGTGACGAACATGGCGATGACCACGACATAGCACGGTATCCGCACCTTGTCCGGAATGAAATTCCGCAGCAGGGAGATGAGCATGTTCGAGCACGCAAGCACGAAGATGACCGCCGCGCCCATACCGAACGCGTTGGTCACGGAGGTCGTGACCGCAAGCGTCGGGCACATACCCAGCACAAGCCGGAAGGTCGGGTTTTCATTGAGGATGCCGTTTACAAAAACACCCTTCATCATCTGTTTATCCATTGTTTGACGCCCCCTCCCCAAATCCGAGATATTGCCCCGCAAATTCGCGCGCAAGGTTGACCGCGTTCGCAACGCCCTTGCTGGTGATGGTTGCGCCTGTCAGCGCCTGAATCTCGTTCACCGCGCCCGTGGGCGATTTCGCCACCACGAGAGGGCCGTCCGTTTCTTTGAACTGATCTGTGAAGTCCGGCTCTGTCGCGTTTGCACCAAGGCCCGGCGTTTCATCGTGCCCGGTGATCTGCACACCCGCCACCTTTCCGTCGCTCGAAAGCCCGATCGTCAGTTTGAGGCCCGCTTTATAGCCCTTCGTTGTGATGGCGAAGGTATAACCGACGGTCTGCCCTCCGGCAGTCCCCTCGTAAACCTCCTGCACATCAGCGTAAGTATCGTGATCGTAATCAATGCCGTCAAGCGCGATCTCTTTAAATTCCTGCGCCGAGGGAAGCACAGCCTGCCGCGCCTCCGTCGCTTTTTTCAATTCCTGCTGCGCGATGGGATCCTTGGTGACCGCATATACCAGCCCGAGGATCAGCCCCGCGCACACCGTGATGATGACAAGCCGGAGTACCAGCGTGAAAATACTGTCCATATTTGCCTTATTCATTGGCTTGTTTCACCTCCCCGAACACTTTGGGGCGAAGCGCCTTATCGAGCAGCGGCGTTAAGAGGTTCATGAACAGGATCGAGAAGGAAACACCCTCCGGATACCCGCCCCACAGCCGTATAACCATCGTTATGACGCCGCAGCCCACACCGAATACAAGCTGCGCATTCGGCGAAGAGGGCGAGGACACATAATCCGTCGCCATAAAGAACGCGCCAAGCATCAGCCCGCCCGCGAACAGATTGAACAAAATCATGCCCGGCTGCCCGGTGCAAAGTGTGAATATCGCGACCGTCCCCAGATAGGCAAGCGGGATGCGCCACGAAATAACCTTTCGGATGAGCAGGTACGCGCCGCCGATGAGAAGCGCGAGCACGCTCGTCTCTCCCATGCTGCCGCCCACCTTGCCGATGAACAGATCGAAGATGCCCGGCAATGTGCCGCTGCCTTCGCTCAGCACGCCGAGGGGCGTTGCACTCGCGACCGCGTCCACACCTGCAAAGGGTGCGACAAAGGTCGTCATCGCGACCGGCCACGAAATGAGCAGGAAGCACCGCGCCGCCAGCGCGGGGTTCATGAAGTTATGCCCCAAACCGCCGAAGCATTGTTTTACGATGATGATGGCAAACGCGCTTCCGCACACCGGAATATACCACGGAACGTTCGGCGGCAGGTTGAGGGCCAATAAAAGCCCCGTCACCACGGCCGAAAGATCGCTGATGGTGACCGCTTTTTTTGTGAAATACTGCACGGCGGCTTCGCAGCCGACCGCGCTGATGATGCACAGCGCAATGGTCATCAGGCAGCCCGCGCCAAAAAAATACACTGCCGCAATACACGCCGGGATGAGCGCAATGACCACATCCAGCATGATGCGCGAGGTGCTGATGGATGATTTGATGTGCGGCGAGCCCGACAGAATCAACTCTTGTTGCATAGCGTTTCCTTTCGTTACTTGTTATTCTTTCGCCTGTTCTTCGGGCGCTTGCTTTTCCTCCGCCGCCTTTGCCCTCTCCTTGGCACGGCGCACGGCGATCATATCCTTGGCGAATTTGATGTTCTGCGCGATCGGCTTTTTCGCCGGGCAGATGTAGCTGCAGCAGCCGCAGCTCATGCAGTCCATCGCATGGTTGGCTTCCGCGCGCTCAAAATCCTCAAACAGGGCAGACGCCGAGATCATCATGGGCAGAAGATGCATGGGGCAAACCTCCGCGCACTTCCCGCATTTGATGCAATTGGTTTCCTTTTCCTTCTGGGTGTATTGATCGTCGAGCACCAGCAGGCCGGAAAAGCCCTTGGTGATGACGCAGTCTAGCGTCGGCAGGGGCAGACCCATCATCGGTCCTCCGGAAACGATTTTGAGCGGTTTTGTAGAAAACCCGCCCACATAATCGAGTACCTCCTGCGCGCTTGTCCCCAGCCGCACCAGCAAATTTTTGGGCTCCTTGACCGCGCCCGACACCGTAACCACACGGCGCACAAGCGGTTCACCCGCATAAAACGCATCGGCGATGGCCTTTGCTGATGCAATGTTCACGACCACCACGCCCGCGTCCATGGGCAACCCGCCTGCGGGCACCACGCGGCCTGTGATCGCGTCGATCAGCTGTTTTTCACTGCCCTGCGGATATTTCGTTTCCACGGGCACCACACGGATGGCGTGGGAATCAACCGCCTCCGACATTTTTTTGATGGCATCGGGCTTGTTGTCCTCAATGCCGATGATCGCTTTTTTCACGTCCAGCGCGCGCATCAGTATTTTCACGCCCATCAGCACACGTTTGGGGCACTCCACCATCAGGCGGTAATCCGCCGTCAAAAAAGGCTCGCATTCCGCGCCGTTGATCAGCAGTAAGCTGATAGGCTTATCCTCCGGCGGCGAAAGCTTTACGTGGGTCGGGAAGGTCGCCCCGCCCATGCCAACGTTGCCGGCCTCCTTGATGCGCGCGACGATCTCTTCTTTTAAAAGCGCGTCGATGTTTTCCACCGGCTCCTGTACCATTTCGTCCTTGCCGTCGTTTTCAATGAAAACGGCGAGCACGGGGCGGCCATTCAAGCCGGGAATCTCTTCGATGGCGGTGACCACACCGGAAACGCTCGCGTGCACCGGAACACTCACAAAGCCCTGCGCCTCCCCGATTTTCTGCCCCATCAGGACCCGCTCACCCGTCTTGACGATGGGCACGGCAGGCGCGCCGACATGCTGGGAAAGCGGAATCTTGACAAGATGCCCGGCGGGCATTTCTTCGATCGCGCACTTTTCCGTCAGCTTTTTTCCTTCATGCAGATGCTCAAGCGGGTGAATCCCACCCGCGAATGTAAGGCTCATTCCTATCCTCCTGAATCGCTCTTAGGCGAATATTCCCTTTGAAAACTCACCAATTAACATTATAACACAACGATTTTTTTTTGAAAGCGCTTTTTCTTTTTTTGCATTCTTTTCATTAAACGAAAAGAATTTTATCTATGTGATTTTATCCAATCCAAGCCTAGTTGCAAGCGCCGCCTGCAAAAATAGAAGTAAAGAGCAGTGCAGGCGCAACGGAGTTCAGCCTACGCGCTCTGAGATGCAAGCATCGAAGTGACGGATCGGCGGGGTCGTCGATGGTCATGTGCCCGTGCTCAGACAGGTAATTGC
>CAYTKQ010000040.1:0-6404 GCA_964438705.1 uncultured Christensenella sp.
CCAAGGAAGGATAATTAGATATTATCCTTTCATTAAAACAATACTATTATATCACAACTTCATTTTTTATAGAATCATTATATAATGACTGATATTACATATAAATGATTTGTAGTAAAGCTTTTTCATTTTTTATGCTAGTTTGATACAAAAAGAGGAGAATAGTCGCTCTATTCTCCTCACATGTAAAATTTTATTATTTTTTCAGTGATACCGCCTTTTGCGCGGCCTGCACGATATCCTCCTCCGTGAGATGCAGCGCAAGGCGCAAATACTCCATCTTACCCACCTCGCCGAAGCGGTCGCGGATGCCCACAGGCACCACAGGAACCGGATATTCACACGCGAGCGTTTCGCACACAGCGGCATAGACCCCGCCCACAATGCTGTGGTTTTCCGCCGTGACGACGGCGCCCGTCTTTTTCACGGAATTTAGCAGTGTATCAACGTCCACAGGCTTGATGGTGTGCAGATTGATGACCTCCGCGCTGATGCCCGCCCCATGCAGCGCCTTCGCCGCGTCGAGCGCGGTTTTCACCATGATGCCGGAGGCGACGATGGTCACGTCAGCTCCCTCTTCAAGCACATCCGCGCGAAACAGATCGAATTTGTAATCCGGCCCAAACACATCCGGCGTGGTTTTCCGGCACAGCCGCATATAGACCGGCCCTTCATAGTCCGCCACCTGCCGCACCGCCTGGCCTAGCTGCGTCGTGTCCACCGGCTCAAACACCACGATGCCCGGAATGGCGCGCATGATGCCGATGTCCTCCACGCTCATGTGCGTACCACCATTGTTTTCGGCGGTGATGCCCGGGTCTGTACCCACGATCTTCACATTGCGCTTCGCGTAGGAAATGGAGATCGCCGCCTGAGCGGCGATGCGCCGCGTGGCAAAGGGCGTGAACGTGCAAATAAACGGGATATATCCAAACGATGTCATGCCCGCCGCAAGGCACGCCATATCCTGCTCGGCAACGCCCGCGTCAAACGCGCGCTCGGGGAACAGTTCCCGCAGATAGTAGGTGCCGTTCGATTTTCCGAGGTCCGCGTCGATCACCGCAATTTTGTCGTTTTCGCGCATCAGCTTTTCCAGTTCCCCTCCGAACACCTGTCTCATCTCTGTCATATCTGTGCCTCCAGTTCCTCGTACGCGCTGTCGATGTCGTCCTGACTGAGCGTCATGGAGTGGCTGCCAATCCCTGCCGCCTCCGCAAAGGACACGCCCTTGCCCTTGATGGTTCTCAAAATGATCATCGCGGGCTTGCTCTGCTGTTTTGCCCATTCCACCGCCTGCGCGATCTCCTCAAGATCGTGCCCGTCGGCGGTGCGCGCCGCAAAGTTGAATGCGCGCCACTTGTCCTCGAGCGGCTCGATGCTCAGCATTTTCTCCACCGTACCGGAAATCTGCGCGTTGTTGTAGTCCGTGAAGGCAATGAGGTTGTCGAGCTTGTGGTGCCCCGCAAACATCGCGGCCTCCCATATCGATCCCTCCTGACTTTCGCCGTCGCCGAGGATCGCAAATATCCGCGCGGGCGAACCGCACGCCTTTGCGGCCTTCGCCATACCCACCGCGCATGGAAACCCCTGCCCGAGCGACCCCGCCGTCATATCCACCCCCGGCGTTTTGAGCATGTCCGCATGGCTTGGCAGCCGCGTACCCGGCTCGTTGAGCGTATCCAGCCAGTCCTTGTCAAAAAATCCCTTTTCCGCCAATACCGCATAAAGCGCGGGGCCGGCGTGTCCCTTCGAAAGCACCAGTCTGTCGCGATCCGCCATCTGCGGATTCTTGGGGTCCACATTCATTTCCTTGAAATACAGATAGGTCAATACCTCCACAATGGAGAGGCTCCCCCCCACATGTCCTGTGATCGCACCGCCAATTGCGCGGATCACATCCTTGCGTATTTCACAGCATCGTTCCTTTAACTCCATTTGTTCTCTCCTTTATTGAAATCGATCAAGAGCGCCGTTCACCTGTTCCAGCGCAAAATAACATTCTTCAAACACCTTCATCAGCTCGCGGAAAAATTCCGTGTTTTCTTTGATCGGGCGAAGCACTTCCTTTATCTCCAGAAAGCGGTCGATCACGTCGAGGCTGTCATAGAGCCCAACGCCCTTGCCCGCAACGATCGCCGCGCCCATGGAGGTCGCCTCGTCGAGCTTGTCGGGGATGAGCATCTCCATTTCGTAGATATCCGCCATCATCTGCCGCAAAATGGGGCTGTTCGCCCCGCCGCCGATCAGCATCATGCTGTCCTGTATGCCAATCTTGTTTTCTTGCAATATGTGAAAGATCGTACCCATGTTCATGGCGATGCCCTCAAACACCGCGCGCTTCATGTCGTTCGCCGTATGGCGCATGGTGAGCCCCGCGAACGCTCCCTTTGCATCCACATTCCAGAAGGGTGCGCGCTCTCCCTGCAAATGCGGCAGGAACAGCAGCCCGCCAGCGCCCCGCTTCGACTGCGCCGCGTTTTCGTTGATGTATTTGTAGATACTCTCCCCCGTTTTCGCGGCAATTTCACGTTCCTGTGCGCACAGGTTTTCCTTCATCCACGTGATGGACGCGCCCGCCGCCTGCATCGTGCCTGTGGGCGCGACAAATCCCGGCATCACATGATTCCACGTCACTACACGGTGCAACGGATCGCACACCGGCTGTGTGCGGCAAAATTTGCTCCATGCCGAAGTGCCAAGGTAGGTATAGCCCGTGCCATCCTTCACGCAGCCCGTACCCACAAGGCCGCACGGCCCGTCCCCGCCGCCGAGCACGACGGGAAGGCCGAGGGGCAATCCGCTTTCGCGTGAGGCACCCTCGCCCACCTCGCCGACCACCGTCACCGCGGGCAGAATCTCCGGGAACATATCACGTGCAAGCCCCGCCGCGTCGATGATGTCGTCCGCCCATTTCCGTTCTGAAATATTGTACGCAAGTGTCCCCGACGCGTCAGAATAATCCGTCACAAATCGCCCTGTGAGCTTCAACACGATATAATCCTTTGCGCACAGCGTCTTGTATGTTTGTCGATAAATTTCCGGCTCGTTGTCGCGTATCCACATCAGTTTTGTAACTGTGTGAGACGAACTAATACGGTGTCCGGAAGTGCGATAGAATGCGTCTTTTCCGTAGGTTTCGCCCAAAGCTTCCGCCTGCGCGACGCTGCGCGTATCCGCCCAGATGATAGAGGGCCGAAGCGCCGCTCCCTCCTTGTCCACACACAAACAGCCCATCATTTGCCCGGAAAAGGACACCGCCGCAACGTCCTTTTTATCCACCGTGCGCAGCAGCTCCGCCGATGTTTCGCACACCGCGCGCCACCAGTCCTCCGGATTTTGCTCCACAAAGCCCTGCTTCAAATAATGCGTTTTGTATTCGGCAGTCAACGCACGGACCAGCGTGCCGTCCTCAGAAAACAGCACGGCCTTATCGCCTGTCGTACCCAAATCATGTGCCAGCAGATATTTTCCCATGGTTTCCTCTTTTCCGGCTGCGCAAAATGTACACGTATACATTTCGCTTTGACAAACACCACGCAGCCGTTATTCATTATTTCAAGTATGTTTTAAAATTATTTATGATACGTTTCGCCGTTCATGATCTTGAACGCGCGAAAAACCTGTTCGAGCAGCACGACGCGAAACAGCCGATGCGGCAGCGTCATTTCAGAAAGAGACAATCGTAGATCGGCCCGTTTGAGCACCTGCTCGCCAAGCCCCAAAGACCCGCCGATCACAAAGCACATGGTGCTTGCCCCGCCTATCATGAGTTCATCGATCCGCTGCGCAAAGGCTTCCGACGACATTTGCCTGCCGCGCACATCGCACGCGACCACATATCCTTCGCATTTTTTGAGGATGCGCTCGCCCTCCGTCTCCTTGACGGTACGCTCCGCATTTTCACCCTTCACATTTTGAAGTGGCTCATCCGGTAGCTCTTCCACCGTAAGGGTACAGAAACGGCCCAGCATCTTTGCATATTCCGCCTGTGCCTGCAGATAAAAATTTTCTTTCAGTTTGCCCACGCAAATAATCTTGATTTTGATGATATGGCTCCTTTGTTCAGACCGCCGTGTAAACGCCCGTCACACCCTCGCGCTTGGCCATGCCTACCGCGACGTGCTTGCCGATCACGACCCCGTTTTGCTGCAAAAAGCCGCATACTGTCTCGTATGCCAGCTCATAGAAGTTGTTTTTTTCAGAAAGATGCCCGAGCAATATGCCGCGCACGCCCGACGCGACCAGCCGATATGCCGTCTGCGCCGCGTCGTCATTGGAAAGATGCCCGCTTGTGGAAAGGATGCGGCGCTTCAAATAGTATGGGTATGGCCCGCACTTGAGCATTTCCACATCGTGGTTGGATTCCAAAAGCACAATGGACGAGCCCTTGACCTGCTCGAGTATTTTTTCCGTCACATGCCCGAGGTCGGTCATTACGCTCACTTTTTTTCCGCCCGCCGCCAGCGAATACCCAAAGGGGCGCACCGCGTCGTGCGAGATTTCGTATGGCTGGATGCACAAATCCTTGACGTAAAAATCCTGTTCGTCGATCACGCGAATATTTTTTGATGCCATCGCGCCGAGTTTTGGCTCCATCTGTTCCCACGTCTCGCTGTTTGCGTAAACGGGAATATCGTATTTGCGGGAGATTGCGCCCACACCCGCAACGTGATCGCTGTGTTCATGCGTAATGAGGATGCCGTCGATATCCTCCATGTGCTCGTCCGCCTTCTTCAGCTCCGCAACGATGCGCGTACACGAATAGCCCGCGTCTACAAGCACCTTGGACGTTTGTGTTCCGACATAAATGCAGTTGCCCTTGGAACCGCTGAACAGCGGGGCGATCTTTAGCTCCATATATTGTGCCTTTCTTCTATTACCAATACATCTTATTGTATACCTCTTTCCGCTATTTTTCAATCCTATTCTTATTTTTGAGTTGGGGCGTAAAGCGTCGAACCTGCGCCTATATCTCCAGTCCGTCCACATCAGAAAGCTTCGTCTGAATGCGGATCGAACGCTTTTGCACGGACTCCAGATGATTCTGCGCCGCCGCAAGCGAATTTTGGGTTTTTTGGAGCATATCGCCAAAGGTATCAAATTCGGCCCGGATGCCAGCAAGCATATCGATGATCGCCGCAGAATGCTGCTTGATGGAGAGCGTACGGAAGCCCGTTTGCAGGCTCGTCAGAAACGCGCTCAGGGTGGACGGCCCCGTCACCATCACCCGATACTTGCTTTGCAGCCTGTCCACGAGGCCAAGGCGAATGATCTCCGCGTAAAGCCCTTCGGAGGGCAAAAACATGATCGCAAAATCGGTTGTCTGCGGCGGTTTAATATACTTTTCGCTGATCTTCTTCGCCTCTGTCAGCACGGCCTGTACGAAATCCTTCTGCGCCGCGCCAAGCGCCTGCGCCTCTCCCTTTTCCTGCATGGAAAGCAGACGCGCATAACGGTCCATTGGGAATTTCGAGTCAATGGGCAGCAGTACGTCGCCTCCTACCTCACGCGGCATACGCACCGCAAACTCCACAATGCCCTCCTTAGCGATGCGCGCCTCTTTCACAAACTGGGAGGGTGCCAGAAAATCGGAAAGCAGGCTGTGAAGCTGCACCTCTCCCCAAATGCCGCGCGTCTTTACGCCCGCGAGAATGTTTTTCAGATCGCCCACCCCGCTTGTGAGGGCGCGCACCTCTCCCATGCTTTTATACACCTGCTCGAGCTGTTCACTGACCCGCGCAAACGAGGAGGAAAGGCCGCTTTTGAGCGTGGAGTCAAGCTTTTGATCCACCGAAAAACGTATTTCATTCAATTTCTCCTCCACCGCTTTTCGCAAGATTTCAACGCTCTTTGTATTGGCGGCCGAGGCCTTCCCCACCGTATCCAGCGTCATGCCGGACAATATCTGGAATTGACTGAGCAGCTCGGTACGAAGCGCCGCGCCATCCTCCCGCTTTTTCCCCTGACGAGCCAGTATGATAACGCACAGAACGGTCACAAGCGCCATCCCCGCAATCAAAATGGTTTCTGTCATGATAGATTCCTCCATTCTCAATATCTTCTCATCATCATCTTATCACAACCGCTGCGCAAATACGGCACTTTGTCAAAAAAAGCCGTAAGCCCCGCCAAATGACGGGGCCCACAGCTTTGTGTGTGTATATGTTCTATAAAAATGGAGGAAACTTGTTATTTATACATCGGCCCATAGGTCTCGCACGCGCGGTAATCCGCGCCTTCCCTGTCTTGCGTGCCGAACGCGTTCCACGCGGCCGGGCGGAACAGGCGCTCGTCGCTTACGTTATGCATACTCACCGGAATGCGCAGCATGCTCGCCAGCGTGATCAGATCCGCGCCCACATGCCCGTACACCGACGCCCCGTGGTTCGCTCCCCAGTTTGCCA